>DVOW01000011.1 GCA_018713335.1 Candidatus Merdivicinus intestinigallinarum
CTTTTCTTTTGTCATTAAAAAAAGCCCCTGCTAACCGCAGGAGCGAAAACAAAAACTTTATATGTAAATTTGAAATGCACCCATTCACGCAATTTGGGTGCATTGTATCAATTTATGGTACGCAAGCCAGATCGGATAGCCTACAAAAATTGTGTCATAGTCCTGGACATTCTCTGCGCTGACCGTGATTTCAGGATGGACGCCGTCTAAAATTTCAGCCTCAGCTTCTTCCTGTAAGTTCCCGTATTCCTCAGCCCTCTGGATTTCCGCAAGGGTCCCGCCGGTAAGGTCGGCGATCTGCTGGGCGACTTCTTCCGTATTCCCTGTGTGAGAAAAATAGGCCACCAAAACATCCCCGTCTGCCGATGCCTGCTCCTCCGGCGCGGAAGACCCTTCCGGTCCGTTCTCTGCTTCCGAAGCTGCTGTACTGGGATTTCCTGCGGAGGAAGAAGCGGCGCTGTTTTCTGCTGTATTGGGGCGGCCTGCGGAGCAGGCCGCCAGTACCAGCGCCAGGGTCAGCATGAAAACAAGAAGCAGTAGATTTCTTTTCAGTTTCATTTTATTTTCATCCCTTTGTTTATTCATGTCGGCGGTCCTGTTATTTTTTGACCACATAGATCAGACGTACGCCATCGTTTTGAAGCCGTTCGATGTTTTTCAGCCGAAACTCCGCCGGACTTGCCGGAGGGAGGAGTGCGGATCTTTCAAACACCGTAACCGTTTCGGGATCCCCGTCCGCGGCGGGCGCAAGCAGCAGGCTCAGTTCATCGACCGCGCCTTGCTGTAAGAACGTCCAGTTTATCGTACCGCCGCCGCAGATCAGCAGCGTACCGATTCCGAATAAGCGGTATAACTTTTCCGCAGCGAGCTTGCTGTCCAGCATGTCGGAACCCGCTAAAATGTAAGATACGCCTTGTTTGCGGAGATATGCCCGGTAAGCCGCCGGCGTCTGCTCCGTCAGAACTTCGATCACATGGGCATCCGGCCTTCCCGCTTTTCGGAAGGTTCCGGATTCCCAGCCGATTTCTCCCTGGGTATCCACAGAAACATAGTAGAGCTCAGCGCGGTTCTCCGCCACAAAATCCCCCTCGGGAACTTCTGCCTCCAAATTAAGCGCCGGCTTCCGGCCTCCTGTAAATTCTTTCGTCGTTACGGTTCCATAAAGCCAGGCATCCGCATGATACTCGGAACGGATGCGGGCATATTCTTCACTGACGGACCGAGTGCTTTCAGTCCCCATAAATTCTCCGGTAATTTTACCGTCTAATGCGCTGAGAATATGGCAGATCGTGTATGGCCGGTTCATAAAATTTCTCCTCTCTCAGATAATCTCAATGTGCTGCCGGTAATCAAAAATGTATCTCACCGCTTCATCAAAGGCGCTGCCATGCAGAAGGATGGCGGTATCGGTGTAATTTGCCGATTTCTTCGTACACATCATAATCCCACATATCCTCTGCATAGGGGCGGCCCGCTGTGATCCAGTTAAATTGGAATCTGTCTGGTACCTTCTCCAAAGAATCAAATTGTTCATGGATGGCGTCGCTGATTAAGAACGCAGGGGACATCAGCACAAGGCTGGAGATTTTGCCGGGGCGCCTTGCCGCCGCGATCCCCGCAATCAGCCCTTTTCTGCGCTTCATGGGGCCCCCTTATCTGCATTCCAGCAGGATGTCATAAATTTCGTCCCGGCTCAGTTCCCGAGGGCCGCATTTGATGATGTTGCAGGTGTCCGCCACCTTCCGCAGCACCTCCGGTGTGATCTCCACTTTGGATTTCAGCTGGCCAAGCTTTGTGGGAAGGCCGCATTCCGCGATAAAGGCGGTCAGGGCCTCCAGGCCTTCTTCCGCCGTATCTTTGCCAAAAACCTCTTTGGCAAACCGGGTGAATTTTTCTTCCGCGTCTTTCAGGATGCGGCGGTAATAGGCCGGATGGATGACGGCCAGTCCCTGGCCGTGGTTGCAGTCGGTATAAGCGCCAAGCTGGTGCTCGATTTGATGGGCCTGGAAATCGGTCAGGCGGCCCACCTTCAGAATACCGTTTTCCGCCATGGCGGAATCCCACATGAGATTGCCTCTGGCCTGCATATCGTTGATATTTTTCAGGAGTCTGCGCATATTGACCACGGTGTTGCGCATGATAGCTAGCGCCACATCATCGGAAACGTTATCTGCGTCCGATTTTCCAAGGTAGGTTTCCATGGCGTGGCTCAGGGTGTCAAAAGCGCCGGAAAGCACCTGCATCGGCGGGACAGTTGCGGTATAAGCGGGGTCGAGGATGGCGAAAGCAGCAGCAGTCCCGAAAATCGGGTCTTTCCAGAGCTTTTCCTCGTAGGTGATGACGGCCCCCGCGTTCATTTCCGCGCCGGTTCCGGAAGCGGTGACCACAGCGCCCATGGGGACCCCGGCGGCAGGGAAGCTGCCGGACCGGTACTCCATGTCCCAAATATCCTCCTCCGTCATGGCCTGAACAGAGATCACCTTGCAGCAGTCGATAACGCTGCCGCCGCCTGCGGCCAGGATAAAGTCAACATGGCGTTCCTTGACCAGTTTGGCCCCTTCCTGCACTTTGGCGTAGGTAGGATTGGGCATGATGCCGGAAAAATCCACCACTTCTTTGCCCGCCTCTGCCAGCAGTTTTTTCAGTTCGTCATAGACCCCGCTTTTTTTCAGCGAGCCGCCGCCGTATGCCAGCATCACAGTTTTGCCGACCTTGGGCAGTTCCTGTTTCAGGGCTTCTGCCGCAGCGCCCTCGCCAAAATAGACCTTTGTCGGATAAGCAAATGTAAATTTTTCCATTGCGTTTTCCTCCTTACGCATTGTTCATGATAAATGTTGTTTTACCGGATAAAGTTGGTCAGGACTTTTGGATTCTCCGGATGAGACAGGCTGTGTTCTTTCCCAAGATCGATACACTTCAGAAGCCAGGCCATATTCTTTCCGATATTGTACATGGTCATAAGCCCTTCCTTGTCTTGCTGCACCTCCTCCGGCTGCGCGCCGTAGACGTGGTTCCAATAGGTGGAGGACACCACCGGCATGGAACAGATGGTAAAGTATTTGTTGATGACGTCAAAGGAAGCGGTGGTCCCCGCCCGTCTTGCGCTCAATACTGCCGCGGCGGGCTTATAGGCAAAGGCGCTGCCGCCGGAATAGAAAGCCCGGTCCATAAAGGTCAGCAGCCTGCCGCTGGGATGGGCAAAATAAACAGGGGAACCGAAGACAAATCCGTCCGCCGATTTCGCCTTTTCCACAAAGTCGTTTACCGCGTCGTTGAAAACGCAGCGCCCGGTTTCCTTACATTTGCGGCAGGCGATGCAGTCCGGCAGCGCCTCATTGCCGATAAAAACACCTCCGTTTCGATCCCTTCTTCCTGTAAGGCCCGTTCCACCTCACACAGGGCGGCATTGGTGCAGCCGTTTTGACGGGAACTGCCGTTGACAAGCAGAACTTTCATCCATCATCCATTCCTTTCCTTGCTATTTTTGAAACCTTATGCTATAATCAAGTAGAAACAATCGCTTGATACTATCGATTATAAATTCCGGTTGTAACAATCGGTCAAGAGCTTTTTCAAAAAAAGTTTTGAATTTTATGTAAACGTATTGGAGGAAGCCATGATCTATACTATGATGCAGGTATGCAAAGAAGCGGACCTGACCTATCAGACCCTGAAGTTTTACTGCAATGAAGGATTGATCCCCAATGTCAAACGGGACAAAAATAACCGCCGTATCTTTGACGAACGGGATCTGAAATGGATCAAAGATCTGATCTGCTTGAAAAAGTGCGGCATGAGTATCCAGGAAATGAGAGAATATCTGGATCTGTGCCTGCAAGGTCCGGACACCATCCCCCAGCGGAAGGTGATGTTGACAAAAAAGCAGGAAGCCCTGCGCCGTTCCATTCAGGAACTGGAGGACAGCGTGGCCTATATCGACTGGAAGCAGAATTTTTACGACGAGGTGCTGTCCGGCAAACGGCCCTATGTGAGCAATCTCATTCCAATAGAAGAGCAGGTCCCCGGAAATGAAAAAAGCACCCAGTAAAGATACTGAGCGCTTCGTATTAAATTTGTTTTCTTTTGTTCAGATTCGGTCAAATCCGTCAAACACTTCCAATAGCAAAACCCCCGAAAACCGCATGGTTTCGGGGGTTTTTGGCATCCCACAAGGGAAATTATCTCTTGGAGAACTGAGGTGCGCGACGTGCGGCTTTGAGGCCGTATTTCAATCGTCTGAGCGATGATTTTCCTTGATATTCCGGGCTTTTTTGAGCCTCGGCCCCTCGGTTGTCCTATTCCTTAACCAAAAAACAGGCCACTTTTACGAGGGGACAGCTTGATGAAATGCA
>DVOW01000012.1 GCA_018713335.1 Candidatus Merdivicinus intestinigallinarum
CCAGAGTCAGCCCGTTTGTCAAGAGGTTTTTCAAAAAAATTTCAAACGATGCAACAAATCCCACGGATTTCCGCACTATTCTTACAGAAAGGTCCTGGAACCTCTGAATTTCGACACGGAATCGAAAAGACCGGAAAACGGCGCGGATTCCTGTTTTTGGGCGTACTCTGCATGAGCAGAACAGAAGAAGGCGTACCCTTTGGGTATGCCTTCTTTTTTTTGGGAAAATTTATGAGTTCCTTTGTAGTATTTTCCGGTGAAATCGTAATAGATAGGTGAACCCGGAAAGGAAGAGATGGGACAATGGATGATGAAAGGATCGTGGAAATGTTTTTCCGGCGTTCAGAACAAGGGATACAGGAGCTTGATCTGAAATACGGCAAAGTATGCCGCAAGCTCTCATACAGCATCGTGAACAACCGGCAGGAAGCGGAAGAGTGCGTCAATGACGCGTACTTCGGCGCGTGGAACGCCATTCCCCCGGCAAAGCCCAGCCCGCTGCTGTCCTATGTTCTGAAAATCGTCCGGAACATTTCCCTCAACGCCTATTACAGGAAAAACGCGGATAAGCGGAACAGCGCTTACACAGCTGCCATGGAAGAAATCGAAGGGTGCGTATCAGCGCCGGGCACGGTGGAAAGCGAGATTGAGGCCAAAGAGCTGGCCCGCATCATTGAGGACTTTTTGGATACGCTGACCCAGGAAAACCGGGTGATTTTCATGCGGCGCTATTGGTTCTCCGACAGCTGTAAGGAAATAGCCGGGGCTGTGGGGCTGACGGAAAAGAACGTTTCGGTCCGGCTGACCCGCATCCGCCGGAAATTGCGGGACTATTTAACGGAAAGAGGGGTACTGATATGAAGGTGAAGAAATTTTCCGACGCCATGAGCGAGCTTGACAGCAAGTATGTTGAGGAAACGCTCCGCTACAAAAAGAAAGCCAAAAGGCCCGGCTGGATCAAGTGGGGGGCTGCGGCGGCCTGCCTGTGTGCGGCAATTGCTGGCGGCGTAATATTGACCCCCAAGAGTGGCGATGCCGTTCCAAGCCCCTCCCTTGTCCAGGTTGCCAATCCCATTATCACCGTGGGTTCCGCGGCGGAAATGGAGGAATATCTGGATTTTCCTGTTCCTGTTCTGGATAAAGAGGTTGCGTCCTACTCTGTTTTTGTGTCAGACGGCTATCCCACCATGGGGCAGGTGGATTACGCAGACGGGTCCCAATTTCGTATCCAGTACGGCAGCGGGGACATCAGCGGCATCTATGGCGGTACACTGACCGGAACCGCGAATATCGATGGGGCAGAGGTCCAATATTATGACTATAATGGCACGGCCTACGCTATCTGGGAACAGGACGGTTTTTCCTTCAGCTATGTGTATTCTGACAACGGCGCAGCGGATGTGGAAACAATCATCCGGCTGTTTCAGTAAACGGTATTCAAACCGGTGAAGCATTGCCGCCCATGTTTGTTTACGAAATATGCGGGAAATATATAAAAAAAATTCATAAATACCCCTTGACAAGGGATTTTGGCTGTGTTAAAGTATAGTTAGCACTCGGATAGTGAGAGTGCTAAAACGTCAAATACCTGTAGGAGGGATCAAATATGGACGCGCAAAAATGCACCCAAAAATCACTGGAAGCTATCAAAGAGGCCCAGAGTCTGGCCATTGAGTACCAGAACATGCAGATCGACACGCCCCATCTGGCATACGCCCTGCTGAACCAGCCGGACGGACTGATCCCGCAGCTGCTTACCAAAATGAACGTCGACCCGGCGGCTGTGGCCCAGTCCATGCGGTCGGTCATCGAAAAACTGCCCAAGGTCACCGGTCCCGGCCGGGAACCGGATAAAATCTACGTTTCCCAGGAAACGGACAAGATTCTAAACGCCGCGGAGAAAACGGCGGAGCAGATGCAGGATGAATATATTTCGGTGGAGCATATTTTCCTGGCCATCCTGGACCACGCCTCCGGGGAAGCTGCCCGGGCTTTAAAAGCCTTTAATCTGAACAAAAACGCCTTTTTGCAGGTCCTGCAAAGCGTAAGGGGCAACACCCGGGTCACTTCCGATACCCCGGAATCCACCTATGACGTGCTGAAAAAGTACGGCCACGACCTGGTGGAGGAGGCCCGCCAAAACAAGCTGGACCCGGTCATCGGCCGCGACAGCGAGATCCGGAACGTTATCCGGATCCTGTCCCGGAAAACCAAAAATAACCCCTGCCTTATCGGCGAACCCGGCGTCGGCAAAACCGCTATCGCCGAGGGGCTGGCCCAGCGGATTGTCCGGGGGGATGTGCCGGATTCCTTAAAGGACCGCATTATTTTCTCCCTGGATATGGGCGCTTTGATCGCCGGAGCGAAGTTCCGGGGCGAGTTTGAGGAACGCTTAAAAGCGGTGCTGGCCGAGGTGAAAAAGAGCGAAGGCCGGATCATCCTGTTTATCGACGAGCTGCACACCATTGTGGGCGCAGGCAAAACCGAAGGCTCCATGGACGCCGGCAACCTGTTGAAGCCCCTGCTGGCCCGGGGCGAGCTCCACTGCATCGGCGCGACAACCTTAAACGAGTACCGGCAGTACATTGAAAAGGACGCGGCCCTGGAGCGCCGGTTCCAGCCGGTCATGGTCGCCGAACCCACGGTGGAGGACACCATCACCATTCTGCGCGGATTAAAAGAACGGTACGAGGTGTTCCACGGGGTGAAGATCACCGACAACGCCCTGATTGCCGCCGCGACTTTGTCAAACCGCTATATTTCCGACCGGTTCCTGCCGGACAAGGCCATCGACCTGGTGGATGAGGCCTGCGCCATGATCCGCACGGAAATTGACTCCATGCCCACAGAGCTGGACGACATTTCCCGGAAGATCATCCAGCTGGAAATCGAGGAGGCCGCTTTGAAGAAGGAAAGCGACCAGCTTTCCAAGGAGCACCTGGCGGAGATCCAGAAAGAGCTGGCGGACGAGCGGGACACCTTCAAGCAGATGAAGGCCAAATGGGAAAGCGAGAAAAACGCCATCGGCAAGGTCCAGAAGCTGCGGGAGGAAATCGAGCAGGTGGGCGCCCAGATCGAAAAGGCACAGCGGGAATATGACTTAAACAAGGCCGCCGAGTTAAAATACGGCAAGCTGCCCGCCCTGCAGAAACAGTTGGCGGACGAGGAGGCCCTGGCGGAGGAAAGCAAGAAGCACACCTCCCTGCTGCGGGACAAGGTCACCGACGAGGAAATCGCCCGGATCATCGAGCGCTGGACGGGGATCCCTGTGGCCCGGCTCATGGAGGGCGAACGGGAAAAGCTCCTGCATCTGGACGAGGTGCTCCACAAACGGGTCATCGGCCAGGACGAAGCCGTGGAAAAGGTTTCGGAGGCCATTATCCGTTCCCGCGCCGGCATTGCAAACCCCAACCGGCCCATCGGTTCCTTCCTGTTCTTAGGCCCCACCGGCGTGGGCAAAACCGAGCTGGCCAAGGCTTTAGCGGAAACTCTGTTTGACGATGAGAAGAACATGGTCCGCATCGACATGAGCGAGTATATGGAGAAATTCTCCGTGTCCCGCTTAATCGGGGCGCCTCCCGGATATGTGGGTTATGAGGAAGGCGGCCAGCTGACCGAGGCCGTCCGCCGCAAACCCTATTCCGTCATCCTCTTTGACGAGGTGGAGAAGGCCCACCCGGATGTGTTCAATATCCTGCTGCAGGTGCTGGACGACGGCCGCATCACCGACTCCCAGGGCCGGACGGTGGACTTTAAAAACACCATCATCATCCTCACCAGCAACCTGGGCTCCCAGTTCCTGCTGGACGGCATTGACGAAAAAGGCGAGATCACCGAGGCGGCCCGGAACCAGGTCGATGAATTGCTGAAACGCTCCTTCCGGCCGGAATTTTTGAACCGCCTGGACGAGATCGTCTTCTATAAGCCTCTGACCCGGGACAACATCTTCCACATTGTGGACCTGCTGATGAACGACCTGCGGGAACGTTTGGAGGACAAACAGCTGGATGTGACCCTCACCGACGCCGCCAAGGATTATATCATCACCGAGGGCTACGATCCCATTTACGGCGCGCGGCCGTTAAAGCGGTTCCTCCAGCGGAAGGTGGAAACTTTGATCGGCCGGATGATCATCGCCGACGAGGTGAAGCCCAATTCTACCCTGGTTGTGGACTACGACGGGGAAAAGCTCTTTGTTACGGACCAGCTGAACGCTGATTGACACGATATGAAAAAACCGCCCGCCTAAAAAGGCGTGCGGTTTTTTTCGTGCTTGGCAGGGGATGGGCCGCTTATTCCAGCTCCGGGCAGGGAAGTTTTGGAAGGATCCGCAGCAGGATCTCCATGGCTTTCATAAAGTCCTCCCGGTCTTCCTCCTCCACCTGCTCCAAAAACTGGCGGAATTTCCCAGCGTTTTGGTCCAGAAACTCCTCGGTGTAGCGCATGGCTTTTTCCGTCAGCTGAATCCGGATCACCCGGCGGTCCGCAGGATCGTAGACCCGTTCCACAAAGCCCGGCTCCACCAGCCGGTTGACCATTTTGGTCATCTGCTGTTTGGGCATCCGGGCCGCCTGGGCCAGCTCCGACATGGTGATGGGTTTGCCGATCCAGCGAAGGATCTGGATGCAGTAATACATTTCCAGGCTGACCCCTTCGTCCAGCAGTTCTTTGAAGGGCTTGGCCAGCCGGTAGTTCCACCAGGGCAGCACGCCAAGCAGCGCGTCCTCAATTTCACGAATGTCCCTTTTGGTATCCATTTGGAAAAACCTCCGTAATTACCAAATTACCCCTTGACAAAACGAGCATGGCAATGTATACTGAAAAATAGTAGCATAAGATTTACTATCAACTAAAATTAACAGTAAACTAAAAATGAATGTAAATCTTATCTCATAATTAGTATAACATGGTTTCCATGAAATTTCAAGAAAGGGGCTGAATTTGCATGAGTAAATTGAACAAGGTGGAAAAATGCGTCCAAAAAGGGAAGGATGAGGAGCTGGTCAAGCTGGCCCAGGATAAGGACTTGGAGGTGCGGCTGGCGGCCATTGCCGGATTGGGGAAAATGTCGGGCAAGGACACTGCCTGCAACGCTTTGATCGCCATGATGACGGACCCGGAACCGAAAATCCGGGCGGCCTGCGCGGAAGCAATGGGCCAGCTTGGAGACGACCGGGCCGACACCCATCTGCGCTACCATCTGGAGCAGGAAAAGGACCCGCAGGTGGCTCAGGCCATGCATAACGCCCTGTCGGTTTTGCACCACCGGTAAAGCGATCGATTGCCAGTAAGAGCCGGGTTTCCCGGCCCTGCGGGGTAACCCCGCGGTTGATTCGCCGATTTCACAGGTTTCATCTTCTATCGTTTGTAGGGGCCGGGTCACCCGGCCTGCCATTTTTTCCGGAACATTTCGTGCAATACGCGGGCGGGGAAACATTACGGACTGGTTATCAAATCCGCGCTGAAGGGGAACATTTCGTGCAATACGCGGGCGGGGAAACCCCGCCCCTACAATTTTATGGAAACGTTTCGGGGAGTCCGGCTTTTTACCGCATAAACATACGGAACGCCGTGGGTGGATGGGCTGGGGACTAGTTCTTTCAGTCTCCGGATTTTGGACGCGTGATACAGCATGGCTGACCTCCGTTCAAAAAATTACTCTATACAAACAAATAACCTTGAAAAATTCACAAAAACGGGATATAATAAGGAAAAAGGAACCGGAAAGGAAGATGCGGATGTTTGGACTTGGAAAAGAAGAAACCCTGACCATCCATGTGGAAGGGATGATGTGCGAGCACTGCGCCAAGCGGGTGTCCGAGGGGCTGAAAAAGGAAAAAGGCGTGACCGACGCTGTGGTGTCCTTGGAAAACAAAAGTGTCGCCGTCACCGGCAAAAAGCTGGACGAGGCGCATTTGAAAGCGGTCATTAACGGCCTGGGGTACCAGGCGTAGGGCGGAATGCGAAAAAGGGCGGGATTTCCCGCCTTTTTCTTTTTGGGATTTATTGGGGGCTGTTGGCCGGGACGCCGAAATGTTCCAGCATTGCCTTGGTTTCCTCCACGGTTTTTTCCGCGAAGTTTGCGTAAAACCGCCCGTTTGGCACCGCCTGGCTGACTGCTTCAAAATCCTCCCGGTCGCCGACCATGTGGATGCCCTTGCCTGCCGCCGCGATCTTTTGATAGACCTGGATCCAGTGCCGGGCGCTGGGCTGGCCGTCGCCGTAGACCCACTGCACCGCGTTCAGCTCCGGGATTGCCAGCAGGCGGTCCAGATGCTTCAGCTCCCCGATGCCGTCCAGGTGGTAAATGGCCCGTCCCAGTTCCCGGCAGGCGTTTTCAATGTCCGGCAGGACAAATTCGTCAAACATGGGGGTGCCGATCATGTAGCAGAAATCCGACTGGAGCACATAAGAGGGTTTCGAGCTGTAAAGCCCGTCCCAGTCGGAATGACCGGGATTCCCCGCCAGTACCTTGGACAAATCCTCATAGGCTTCCATCCAGGCGGCATAGGCCTCCTGCCGCAGCCGGTGTACCTCCTCCGGCGCGTCGTACAGGTCCATGAGGAGCTCCTCGCTGCCCCGGAAAGTGGCGACAACGTCCATGATCCCGCCTAAGTCGGGCATCCCCATGAGGACATTCCCTTCCCAGCGGTCCAGCCCGGCTTTGTAAATGGCCTTCACCCGCTGGACCCAGGGATTTTCCGGGTCATAATGGATGTGGATCTTGTCAATGGGCAGTTTTTTCGCCGGGAAGAACCAGACCCGGCCGCTTTGGTTGTCCAGCTTTGCGCCGCAGAAGGCCGCCAGGACCCCGGGGCCGAAGCTGTCGAAGTTCACGATGGGGAAAGCGTCCCCCATAAAGGCCAGCTGGCTCAGCTCATAATCCATGGCGTCTACGATCTCTTCCGGGGAATAGGAAAAATCATGGCAGTTTTCCTGGGAAAGGAAGGGGGCTTTGGGCGCGGGCCTTCCCGGGTCGAAGCAGCGGACAACGCTTTTGATCAAGGGACGGTCCAAGGCGCCCTCCCACCAGGCGTCATAGGTTTCCCGGGTTCTGGCCCAGTTTTCTGATGTAAAATGAATCATATGGTTCCCTCACAATCATATTTTAGTCCCGATACGCCAGTTCTTCGTAGCACTGGTTGTAGTAAAGGGCGTTTTCCACCGGCACATTGGAAGGGATATGATTGCCCACCGCCATAAAAAAACCGGGGCAGTCTTTCCCGATGCGGATACAGCGCTCCACCTCTCTGCGGATGTCCTCCTTGGTCCCCAGGGTCAGGATGCGGCAGTCGGCGTTGCCCACAAAAGCGTGGGTGCGGCCGTATTTTTTCGCGATATACTCCATGTCCGTTGTCGGCTCCATGACAAAGCCGCTGACGCCGCAGGCGGCAATATCGTCCACCAAGGCGTCATATGTGCCGTCCGAAGTGAACAGGATCTTCTTTCCCGCTTTGTGCAGCGGGTCAAAGAGCTTTTCGTAATTGGGGAAGATGTATTTCCGGTACCAGGCGGGGTTGACAAAGGGGCCGGAAGTCCACACAATATCGTCGTGGATCATGACCACCGGGGCCTTGCATTCCGCCAAAGCGTCAAAATACTGCTGGATCCAGGAGGCGTAGCGGTTGGCCGCTTCTCCAAATCGGTCGGAATCTTCGCCCAACCCTTCCAGAAGCATTTCCCAGCCGAAAATTTCCAAAAGGCCGGAAATCATGGTGACATAAATGCCGGTCATGTTCACCTGGTCCGGATGCTCGGCGCAGTTGATGTCGTAGTGCTCGTTATACTGCCGGGTCAGCTCCCCCTTGTCCTGCTCCCCGTAAACTGCCCAGGGGTCGAAGGACAGCACCTGTTCCGCTTCGGTAAAGGGGCAGGAGATCCGGGTGTCATAGTCCGTCCCGCCCTCCGCGTAAACAGCGTGGCCCATGCTGGTGTGGCACTTTTCCAGTACCTGCCCGCCGGTCAGGGTGGTCCAGGTAAACCCGAAATCCCAGGCTTTTTCAAAGGCCGCCGTGGCCTTCCGTTTCAGGACGTCGTTGCTGGAGGAATCCACCGGGATCCCGGTGACAGCCTGAATCAAGCTCCAGTAGAAGCTGGCGGAGTATTCCGTCCGGGGGATCTTTCGAGGCATTTGCAGGTTTATGGCGTCCATGGCATTTTGATAAGACACAGAATCCCCTCCCTGTTATCAAAGATGCTGGAATTTTTGCAGGTTTTCAATATTTTTAGTGTAAGATATTCCAAGAGCTTTCGCAAGACCTTTTTGGGATTTCAAAAAATATCTCTAAAAATCAAAAAATAATCCGTTTTTGTGAAATTTACATTCCTGTATCTCTGTCCTATATTTTATAGATTGATTGCGTATTTTTTAAAGCTATGATATAATTTTCAGAAAGGAGGGATGACCATGAAGAAAATAACAGCCAGCCTGCTGGCCGGACTTGCCGCTGGCTGTATGCTGGCCTCTCCCGTGCAGGCGGTGTCCTGGGGCGACGAGGTGTTTGTTTCCCTGGGCCCGGCGGACCCGCAGGAGGCTTATCAGGATGATGGGGTCCTGTGGCAGGGATGGCGGCAGCTTCCACCGGATTGGTACTATTTTATCGACGCCCGCCCCACCCAGCTCCAGGAATTGACCAGCGATTATACCGGCTGGCGGAATTACGATGGATACTGGTACTATTACCAGAACGGAAAGGCGTATCGCGACGCGGCCCCGCTGGAAATAGACGGGCAATCCTACTTCTTTAACCATATGCACTACAACCGCGGGGACGAAAACAAGCCGCCGGCTGTCATGATGACCGGGTGGTTTGCCGCGGGGGAATGGCAGTTTGCCAATGACGGCACGGTAAAAGACCTCCCTTACGGCGCTCTGGTGACCGGGTGGCTGGATTGGAACGGGAACCGGTACTATTTGTACGATGAGCATGTGGAGCTTGCCTATGCATATGAGCCCAACGGCGGCCTGGTCCGGTATGAGCCGTTAAACGGCCGGGAGGAGGAAAGCATCCCTTCCTGGGGCTCGTATTATTACGGCGACGAGGTAATTTATAACGGGGAAGCTCCCCGGTTCACCGGTGAGGATACGGAAGCCCCGGTGTGGTATGTGGAACCGGGTCCTGCAGAAAAGGGGTTCTTAGTAACCGCCTGCTGGGCCAAAATCGACGGGAAGTGGTACTTTTTTACCCAAAACGGCGTTATGTGCACCGGCTGGATACAGGTGCGGGGCCAGTGGTACCATTTCGGGGAAGACGGCGTCTGGGACGGCGCTGTATACGAATAAGAAGCTCCCGCTGGGCGTATGGTCCGGCGGGAGCTTTTGTTATTTGCTGGATCTGTACAGCGGGTTTCCGTGAATTTTACAAGAACATCCCGCCAATCCGCGCCGCCAGAAAACACAGTATAAATCCCGTTGCAGTGGGGATGAAGAAGGCCAGCGCCGTCCATTTGACGGATTTGGTTTCCTTATAAATGGTCAGCAGGGTGGTGGAGCAGGGCCAGTGGCAGAGGGAGAAAAGGATGACGCAAAGAGCCGTCACCCAGGTCCAGCCGCAGGCAGATAATTGCGCGCCCAGTTCCGCCATGCTGCCTACATCCGCCAGAGTTCCGGAGGCGGTGTAGGCCATGAGGATAATGGGCAGGACGATCTCGTTGGCCGGGAAGCCCAAAATAAAGGCCATGAGGATCACCCCGTCCAGGCCGATGGACCGGGCGAATGGGTCCAAAAAACCGGCGCAGAGGGCCAAAAGGGTCTCGCCGTCAACGGTAACATTAGCCATGAGCCAGATGACAAGCCCCGCCGGGGCCGCCACCATCACCGCCCGGCCCAGGACAAACAGGGTCCGGTCCAAAATGGAACGGACAATGACCTTCCCCACCTGGGGGCGGCGGTAGGGCGGCAGTTCCAGGGTGAAGGAGGAGGGGACGCCCTTTAGAATGGTGGCCGACAGGAGCCGGGATATGAGGAAGGTCATGAGGATCCCCAAGCCCACCACCCCCGCCAGCATCAGGGCCGACAGGAGAGAACTGCCCTGGCTCCCGGCGAAAAAGACGCTGATGAGCATTAAGAGGGTGGGGAACCGGCCGTTGCAGGGGACAAAGACGTTGGTCAGGATGGCGATGAGCCGTTCCCGGGGAGAGTCGATGATTTTTGCCCCGGAAACCCCAACGGCGTTGCAGCCGAAGCCCATGAGCATGGTCAAACACTGGCGGCCGCAGGCTTTGGCCTTCTGAAAGCACCGGTCCAGGTTAAAGGCCACCCGGGGCAGGTAGCCGAAATCCTCCAGCAGGGTAAAAAGCGGGAAAAAGATGGCCATAGGGGGAAGCATCACCGATACCACCCAGGCCAAAATATGGTACATCCCGTCCACCAAAAGCCCTGAGAGCCATGCCGGGGCGTGCAGGGCCGCAAGCCCGGCCTTCATGGCAGGCTCCAGCCCCAAAAGCAATTCCGACAAAAGCTGGGAAGGGATGTTGGCCCCCGCCATGGTGATCCAGAAAACCAGGGCCATCAGGAGCAGCATCACCGGCAGGGCCGTCCATTTGCCAGTAAAAAAGCGGTCCAGCTTCCGGTCCCGTTTCCCGCAGGACGGAGGCATCCGCACCGCCTCGCAGCAGATTTCCTCCGCCCGCAGCACGGTACAGGCGGAAATGGCGTCCCGGAGCTTTTGGCCGAAAAGCCCCTGTTCCTCCAAGTAATGCAGGGCCTTCCAAAGGGCCCGTTTCACCTGGGGGCAGGAAAGGGAGCCGTCCCCCAGGTATTCCACCGCCTGGTTTAGGACCTCCTCCTCCCCGGCCAGCATCCGTAAAGCTAAGAACCGGGCCGGCAGCCTGCCTTTTAAAACCGTTTCCAATACCGGCACAAGGCCGGACAAGGCTTCCTCCACAGCCGGAAGCTGTCGGACAGCGTGGGGGGCGGAGGGCCCCTTCAGCACGGCGTCCACCGTTTCCATGAGCCGGGAAAGCCCCTTGCCGCTGCGGGCGCTGGTTTCCACAACCGGGACTCTCAGCTCCTCCGAAAGCTTTTTGGCGTCGATGCGGATGCCTTTTTTAGCCGCCTCGTCCATTAAGTTGACGCAGACTACGACCCTGCCGGTGACTTCCAGGATTTGCAGGGCCAGCACCAGGTTCCGTTCCAAAACCGAGGCGTCGCAGACCACGATCACCGCGTCCGGGTTTCCAAAGCAGATAAAATCCCGGGCCGCCTTTTCGTCCGCAGACTGGGCGTCCAGGGAATAAGCGCCGGGAATGTCCACCAGGGTCAGGGCCTTTCCCTGGTATGTACACTGCCCGCTGGCGTTTGCAACCGTTTTGCCCGCCCAGTTGCCCGTGTGCTGCCGAAGCCCGGTCAGGGCGTTAAAAACCGTGCTTTTTCCAACGTTTGGGTTCCCGGCCAGGGCGACGGCCGGGGTTTTCCGGCCGCCGTCGGGCAGATGATAGAAAGATTCCGCCATCACTGTATCCGACCTTTCTCTGTATTTTCCGCGGGGATCGTCAGGATGCCTGCGCTGTCCGATTTCCGCAGGGCGATAACCGCCCCCCGGATCTGGTAGGCCGCCGGGTCCCCCAAAGGCGCCTTGTGCAGGCACTCCACCAGGGTCCCTTCAATGAGCCCCATGTCCCGCAGCCTCCGGCGCAGCTCCTCCCGCACCTCCATCCGCACCACCCTGGCCCGCTGTCCGGGCCGGATGCGGCTCAGTGGCTCTATGGTAACTGTCATAACCTGGGTCCTTTCTGTACTATGATGCTGTTTATAGAATATGCCGTGCGGCCTCCATGGGTTCCGGAGCTTCAAAATGTGTGGAAAGACGGAAAAACCTGTGAATTTTTGCAAACGGACTGGACAAACGGGGGCGTTTTGTATATAATATAACTTGTATGTACTCGTTTTGGGGTGCGGAAAACTGTGAAAAGGAATGAGATTCACCATGAAATTAAAAAAAGCGGCCGCCGGCCTGCTGGCGGCGGTCCTGGTTTGCGGGCTTGCTTCCTGCGGCGGCGACACCTCCTGGACCTACCGGAATGGGGAGACCACCGTTACCTCCGGCATGTATGTGGGCCTGTCTATTGACGCGTTAAACGCCGCTTCCGCGGTGGAAGGCTACGATTCCTCCAAATCGCCCTTTGACCAGACCCTGGAAGGCCTGGACGGCGAGGATTGGATCCAGAACAAGGCCAATGAATACGCCAAGGAATACCTGGCCGTGGAGGACCAGTTTGCCAAGCGGGAAATGTCCTTAACAGAGGAGGACCAGGCGGCTATCGATTCTCAGGTGGAGCTTTACTGGACAAGCCTGGGCATGGGCGCGCTGTACGAGGAGGAAGGCTGCGGCAAAACCTCCTACACCAATATCCTCACCAACCAATATAAAAAGAACCTGCTGTTCCAGGCGGTTTACGGGGAAGGCGGAGAGGAAGAGGTTTCCCAGGCGGAGCTGGAATCCGTGTTCCAGAACGACTATGTAAAAGGCGTGTATTTCTCCGTATCTTTAGCGGACGACGAGGGCAACAAGCTCACCGGCGACGAGCTGGAAGCCAAACAGGATGAAGCCCAGACCCTGGCGGACCGGATCACTGCCGGGGAGGATTTTGAAACGGTAAAAGCCAACTATACGGCGGACCCGGAAGCCACCGAGGAGGAAACGGAACCCAGCGACACTTCTGTCGTTGTCAAGAAGGAGAACGCCACCTCCGCGGTTTACAAAGCCATCGCCGAGGGAGATGTTGGCGAAGTCCAGGTGATCGAGGACGGCAACAACGCCTATATTGTGCAGACCCTGGACGTCATGTCCGGCACCTCCTTTGAGGATTACCGGGACACCATCCTCTATGACATGAAGAGCGATGAGTTTGAAGAAAAATTGCAGGAATGGGCCGGGGAGCTTTCCATTGAGGAAAACACCGCCGCTGTCAATAAGCATGACCCTAAGCATCTGAAGGATTTATTCTAAACTGAATCAGGCAGTAAAAAGCCGCCCCCGTTTCAAACGAGGGCGGCTCGGTTTTTATTTTTTCCAGTTAGTGTACATAAGCAATAAAACCCGTGTAGAAAAAAATCCCGAATACTGTTGCCGTACAGATAACGTAAATATACTGCCAGCGGGCCGCGCCTTTCATCAGCAAAAACAATGCCCCGAAATAAACAAGTAAAATCGCCGCGTCAATCCAAGCGAAATGCAGCTCGTCCAAATTGACGAACAGATAACGGAAGTAATTCAATAGGAAGGGCGGGAAAATCAGCGCGGTGGTGGTAAGAAAGGTTTTCACTTTTCCCGTATCCCGCCGGAAGATACGGAACAAAATCCAGTACAGAAAAATTCCAACCAGTTCCCCGCAGAGGTTTAGAAGATAATCGTCAATATCCGCGCGGCCGGTGGCCAGCGCGAATTGCAGCCCTTCGATTGCGGCTGGTGTCAGGATGCACGCCAAAATACCGGCCCATGGCTTCCCGTGGAAAAAATGGCCAAAGTAAACGCCCATTGGAACCATCATCAGGAGATTCCCCAAAAAATAACTGGATAAAACCTTTATTTCCTGAAGGGTGTGAAATGGAATCAAGTTATATTGGCGGGGCAAATCGACCGGACTTAATTCCGGTATCAAGAAAGATATGACAAACATTCTGGTAACCAATATAAAAGTCAATATCCCTGTATATAAAACAAAAACACCCCAAAACAACCAGTTTTCTTTTTTCTCATATGCCGCGTTGGACATGGCGATCCCTCCCGGACTGTTTTTCGGATACAGCCCGATTCTACCACGCCAGGGACATAGCGTCAAGAAATCCGCAGGAATCTTGATCTATTCTTAATAGACATAAAGTTTTGATTATTTTTATTGTGCCCGCCACTCTGGTATAACAGACGAAACCGCCCCCGTTTGGAACGAAGGCGGTTTTCTGTTACTCCGCCACAACCGAGGTCATAGCGAAATATTTTTCATTGGGGATGTAATAGGGGATGCTGTTGCCGGAGCCCAGGGCGTAACCGCCCTTTTCCTCCGACAGGGCCAGCATATTTCTGGCCCGGGCCTTGATGGCCTCTTCGTCCGAACGGATGAGGAAATCCACATCCATCCCCCCTAAAACGGCGATGCGTCCGCCCCACCGGCGGTAAGCCTCCTCTACGGGGATGATGTTGTCCTCGTAAGAATGGCGGCCGTCGTATTTCATGTCCTCGATGATGTCCTCCATAATGTCCACCATATACCCGCAGGAGTGGAGCACCGCCAGCTTCCCGGCGTTGTGGGCCGCTTCCACCATCTTTTTGTGCCAGGGGAACACATATTTCCGCATATCAGCCACAGACAGCATGGTCTGGGTGTTGAAGCCCCAGTCGTCGTTAATCATCAAAATACCCACTGTGTCGTACTGGGCGCAGTTTTCGTAGTAGTCCAGCAGAATCCCGCCCACCCGGTCAAAAATCGCTTTCACCAGCTCCGGATCGTCGTAGAGCATGAGGCAGAGGGTGTCGTACCCCACAATGCTGATGACGTTTTCCAAAAGCCCCCCGGGTCCGGCGGTCATGAGCTTCATTTTAGGCGGCAGATATGCCTTGATCTTTTCCAGCCTTGAGTAATCGGCGTTTTTCGCGTCCGGCCAGGGATACGCCTCAAAATCCTCCCAGCTTTGAATCAGGGAGTGAGCGTTCAGGGAAATGGTGTCCTTGTGCGTCGTTTCCCCTGTGGGGAACCCCAGATCGCACCCGTAGGCGTTGGCGTAATCGTAGCCGCAGGCGGCGTAGGCTTTGACCATGTAAGCCAGCTGTACCACCGGGTCCGGGTCTGTGGGCATGGGGCCGGCGGCTTCCTCGTAAACCGCCGGATTCATGAAAAACTCAAACAGGGTGGGGCGGTCAGGCTTTTGACAGCGTAAAACCTTGCGGATATTTTCAAAATCCGGTTCGCGGTGGACATGGTTCAAGGGAAATTCCTCCTTTGGGTGTGGATTTCCTTTATTTTACCGCATAGCCCATAAAAAAGCAAGAGGATTTTGCGTAAAAATAGGAAAAGGGCCTGATATGATCAGGCCCGTCAATCTCTTAGATCCGCGATCTCTCCCATGTCCGGCAGCCAGACCGAGGAAGCGTCCACCTTTTTGTCCGGGTGTTCCAGCTGCCCCTTGATGGTGGCGGGGATCTCCCCGGAAAGCTGCTTCCGCACGCTTTCTGCCCGCAGGCGGCAGAACTCGTAAATGGTTTCCACGCCCTTTTGGAAATCCTCGTAAGAGCAGAAGGCAGTGGGGTCCTTTTCCACATAGGGGGCGATCATGGCGGCGGTTTCGGCAACGGTTTTCTCAAAACGCCCGCTTTCAAAATACCCCCGGATGAACTGGTGGAAATAGGCGTGGTACTGCGCAAAATACTCGTCCACCTTCATCAGGTTGTGGTAAAGGGGGCGGTTCAGCATAATCTCCCCGGAGGCCGGGGTGTTGATGGGATAATTTACATAAAGCTCCGCGTCGTTGATAGGGTCCGGCATCCCCAGGGAATAGGTCCCGAAGGCCAGGTTGTAGTCCCAGGGCAGGATTTGCAGGAACCCGTCCTCCTCATAAAGGAAATAATTGTGGCCGGTTCTTCCAAGATAGCTGTCCATGTTTACCACAAACACCTGCACGGTAAAGTACCGGAGCACCTCGTCCACGTCAATGGCGGTTTCCAGGTTCTCCCCGGTGGACAAGACCCGCAGCGCGTCAATGACCCGCTGTTTGTCCTCGTCGGAAGCCTTAAATTTTGCTTTCCGGAAAATATTGTCGTAGCTGTCCGGATTTTCGTCCACATATTTTAAGGCCACATCGGCGTTTTCAGCATTGAGCGAACGGTAATCCGGCTTGTAAAGCTGGCCGAAATCCGTCCCGAAATTCCGGCGGCAGAAGGCCTCCTCCGGTTCCTCCACCGCCAGGAAAAGCCCCCAGTCCTCCCCGTTTACCGTCACCCACACATAGCTGCAAAGAGGGGAGGGGACCTCCATGAACCGCATCATGTCGTAAGCCAGGTAGCTTTTCAAATAGCTGTTGTCCTGAAACGAAGCGTCCAGGGAGAATTTGTCCAGGCCGAAATAACTGTTTCCGTCAGTATAATGATCGAATTCCAGCTTCAGGCTGTACCGGTTGAGGCCGTATTTTTCGGTCAGCCGCAAAGAATTATTGCCCTTGGCCCGGATGCCCACCCGTTCAAAGACTTCCCCGTCAATGACCACAGTGCAGGGGGAGTAGGCTTCTTCCAGGGCCGTTTCCAGGAACCCGTCCCAGTCCTCCATTTGGATGTCAATGGTGTGGACCCGGCTGCCGTCAAACAGCCGGTGGACATACCCGGGCATGGCGCTGGCCTTCTGGATTCCCAGCTTTTCGCCGTTCATCAGCAGAATTGTCAGGAGGACGGCGGCCAGCACAGCCAGCAGGCAAATGCCGTCGATCCATTTGTGCTTGAGCATATCGCCTTACCCCATATAATCGCCGTTATAGGAGACCAGCACCGTATGGCTGACCCCGGGAATCTCCTCCAACCGGTTTACAAAGGCGGAATCCGCGTCTTTCAGCCGCACCTCGTAATTTAACTCGATCTGCCCCGGGGAAACGCTCTTGCTTTTTAAAGAAAGCCGCTGGACATTTCCCGCCACAAAAGCCCGCACCGCTTCTTCCGTTTGGACGCTGTCGCAGTGGACCACCAAGATGTACGGGGAATCCACGGTTTTCTGCCGGGAGAATACCAGCAGGACAAGGCCGATGAGGATGCTGCCGAAAACCGCCAGGGGGATCATGCCCGCAGCCAGAACAATGCCCGCGGCAATGCTCCAAAAGAGGAAGGCGATGTCCATGGGCTCCTTGATGGCTGTCCGGAACCGGACGATGGACAGGGCGCCCACCATACCCAGGGACAGCACCACGTTGCTGACCACCGCCATGATAATCAAAGTGGTAATCATCGTTAAAGCAATAAGGGTAATGCCGAAGCTGGCCGAGTACATGATCCCGGTATAGCTTTTTTTGTACACAAAGAAAATGAGAAGTCCCAGAGCGAAGGCCAGCGCCATGGCGATGGCCATATCCAAAAGGGAGATGCTGGACAGATGCTCCAAAAAGCTGGATTTGAAAATATCCTGAAAGGTCATGGCAAAGCTCCTTTGATGGATTTAATCATACCGCCGGCAGACGGCGTATTTGGAATAAGCGGAGGAACGGCGGTCCGGCGTCTGGACAGCCAGGCGGACGATCTCCGGAAGGAATTCATCATATTTGACCTCCAGCACCGCTGTCCCATCAGATACCGGAACCGGTATTTTAGTAAGGTCAAAGAAATCCGTGCTGGAAAGGCCGCTGCGCAGGTTCCGGTCGATAGTCACCCGCACATTGCCCGGTTCATAGAGGAAGGCTTCCCGGTCGTAGCAGACGATGGTTTTGGGCCGGAGCAGCCGGCCCTGCATTTTGCTGTACAGTTCCAAAAGCAGGGGAGAATCCTTTTGGAGGAGGAACTGGAAATCCCCCTTCAGCAGGAGCTCCCCTTCTTCCCGGGTAAGGCGGGCGCTCTGCTTGCCGCAAAGGCCGTTTACCTTAATTTTCTTTTCCAGCCGGAGGAAGCCGGTGTCCTCCCCGTAATACCGCAGGCGGAATTTTTCCCGCCGGTTCACCCCGTTGATTTTCTGCCGCAGGGCATCGTCATAGGGCGTGTCAAAATATAGGCTGGCCACCCGGTAAACACCCTGGGGGCCGGCGTGGGGGTCGCGAGGGAACAGCTTTCTGAGCCTTCCGGCCAGCAGGAAGTCCTCCTGCCGGCCGATCAGGTGCTTTTCCTCGTGACGGAAGGAAATGGGCCTTTTTTCCTTAATCGTCATAGTCGTCATCATCGTCGTCATAATTGGTAGTGCCGTTATCGTCATAGTTAGTGGAACCATTGTCGTCGTAATTGGTGGTGCCGTTGTCATCATAGTTGGTGGAACCATCGTTGTAGTCGGTGACGCCGTCGTTGTTGGGGCCGTAGTCGGTGTCGTTGTAGTCGGTGACGCCGTCGTTGTTGGGGCCGTAGTCGGTGTCATTGTAATCGGTGACGCCGTCGTTGTTGGGGCCGTAGTCGGTGTCATTGTAATCGGTGACGCCGTCGTTGTTGGGGCCGTAGTCGGTGTCGTTGTAGTCGGTGTCGTTGTAGTCGGTGACGCCGTCGTTGTTGGGACCGTAGTCGGTGTCATTGTAATCGGTGACGCCGTCGTTATTGGGGCCGTAATCAGTATCATTGTAGTCGGTGACGCCGTCGTTGTTGGGGCCGTAGTCGGTGTCGTTGTAATCGGTAACGCCGTCGTTGTTGGGGCCGTAGTCCGTGTCATTGTAATCGGTGACGCCGTCGTTGTTGGGGCCGTAATCCGTGTCGTCATAATTGGCCGCCGGCGCGTTGCTGGAGGATGCGGCTGCCGGTGTGCTGGACGGGGCGGAGGAAGCGCCGTAGTCTGTCGCGCCGTAATCCGTCACGCCGTCATTGCCCACACCGTAGTCGGTGTCCTGGTAGTTGGTCATGCCGTAGTCCGTTTCCCCTTCCAGGTCCACGGGGCTGGCCAGGTGCATCTCCCCAACATAGCTGCGGACTTCCGTTACGATCTCGTCCAAGAATTTATCGTCCGGCATCACGGAGCCTTTTTCGATCTCAATGGTGATCTGCTTGTTCTGGCCTTCCACTTCTTCCACGAAATATCCGGCGCTGTTCATTTCATCCACCAGGGTCCGGACCACTTCCTGGCACTCTTTGCCGATATAGGCGCTGTCGTCTGTGACCAGGGACTTTCCGTCATCGTTCAAGCCTTCCACGCCGGTGACGATGCCTTTTTCGTCATAGTGGACGGCCACTTCCGGGTTGACCCGGAGGACAATGGTCCCGGTGTCGGCAAGGGCCGCCGCGCTGGTTACAGAGGATTCCGGGGCGGAAGGGTCGGGACCGGCGGCTTCCTGGGCGCATCCGGTAAAAGCGGTCAGGGCGAAGGTCAGAGTCAGGGCAAATGCTGCAAACAGGTTTCTCTTTTTCATAATCAATACTCCTTTTTTATTTGTTTTTTTGGGGTTTCTTTTGGTTATGGAAAAAGAATACGAAGGGTGGTTTTGAAAAC
Organism: Candidatus Merdivicinus intestinigallinarum; assembly: GCA_018713335.1. GTDB lineage: Bacteria > Bacillota > Clostridia > Oscillospirales > Ruminococcaceae > Merdivicinus > Merdivicinus intestinigallinarum. The sequence goes on from DVOW01000012.1 coordinate 19,087, forward strand.
CGGGGTAGATTTCCATTTTTTTAAAAAAATTTTTTGAGCAGCTTATTCATCGTCGTCATCGCTGTCATCGTCCCCGTAGTCGTCATTATCATCATAATCATCATCGTCATCGCTGCCGTCCGCGTCATCCTCATTGTCCGGCCTGTCATCGTCCGGCTCATAGGGGCTGGAACCGGGCTGGGAAGCTGGCTCGCTATAGGAAGTGACGCCGTAATCGGTGACGCCGTCCTGGGGATCCTCGGGGCCGTCCCAGTCGCCGTCATCGGGATCGTCAGCGTCACCAGCGTCATCATCCGGCTCCTCCCGGGTATCGTCCCAGTCGTCCCCATCGTCGTCCTGATCCCAGTCGTCCATGCCGTAATCCGTTTCCGAATAAGAAGGCGCTGGGGAAGAAGAAACGGGCGGCGGGGCGGAGGAAACAGCAGGCGGCGCGGAAGAAACTGGCGCTGAGGAGCTTTCCGGCTTGGAGACAGGGGCTGTGGGAATCAGGATCTCCACCGCGCTGGGCTCTGCCGCCGGCGCTTCAGAGGGGGCGCTGGAGAAAGACGGTTCAGAGGAAGCCGGCGGGTGGATGTCTACTTCCACCACAATGTCCGTAAAGGTTTCGTGGAGATGGCGGTTCAGCTGGTCCCCTACCTGGGTCGCCCAGTCGCCGTCTAAGGAATCCAAATAAACGTGGACGGTGCCGCCGGGAGACAAGTATCCCATGGCCTCGGCCAGGTCCACCAGCTCATCCGCCACGGTTTCCAGATGCTTATTTTCATATCCTGTGTATCCCGCCACCAATTCTTTTCCGTCCTCGTTGACGCCTTCCACCAGGAGCACCTGATTTTCCCGGTCCACGTCCATGCGGATTTCCGGGTTGATCTGCATATAAACGCTGCCGTAGGGGGAGGCGGGACCCTGGAACAGCACGGTGAACATCAGGATAAAGCAGGCCGCCGCTGCCGCCAGGGCTGACGCCATCCGCGTTATGGGGACAGCGGGCTTCGGTTCCCGCATCAGCACGACTTTGTCTAAGGACTGGCCAACCTCATATCCCAGGTTGGCGGCTTTTTGAAACCGGCCTTTTTCATCCAGCACCACAACATAGCCGGGGTGACATTCCATTACCAGATATTTCATGCGTGACCTCCTTTGCTGGGGGAGATTTGCCGCAAATGCCCCCGGATGATTTCAAAGCCGTTGGTGTAGGCCAGCAGAATGGCAACCATGTACTTCCTGTGGCGTTCCAGGGTCTTGCGGGAAATGCCGGAGCCTTGGGAAAGGGGGCCTATGGGAAGCCGCCCGGTCTGCACCATTTCCTCCAAAAGGGAAGGGTGCTCCTTGGCATATTGCAGGGCCTGGTGGCAGGCGGCCAGGGTGCGGTCCTGCTTGGGGCAGTTGTCCGCAATGTCCGCAAGGCTCAGGCCGAAGCTCTCCAGCTGGGCGGCGAACTCCATCAATTCCTTTTTTGCCGAAACCTGGCTGTCAACTTCCCCCGCCTCATCCCTGCCGGAATCCAGCTGGTCCATCAAAGTCCGGTCGTCTTCCTCCCCGCACGCCGCGGCGTCCAGGGAAATCTGGCCGGAATGGCGCTTTTCCTTCCGGTAATAGTCGATGAGCCTGCTGCGGATGCTGGCGGCGGCCAGCTTCAAAAAACTGCCCCGCAGCTTCTGGTATCCCAGAATCGACTCGTGGAATGCCAGCATGGCGATGGACAGCTCATCATCGGAGTCGGATGGGAAACGGCGCAGGAATTTGGCGGTTTCCGATTTGATAAAAGGAAGATACTGCCGCAAAAACTGATCCGCGGCCCGGTTGTCTGTCTTAGCGGCGTAAACCTGGGCAACGATTTCATGCTCTGAATTCATGTCGCTTTCTCCTATGGTCAGCATTTCATTAGTAGAATACGAAACGCGTTTATATTTTTCGGGGTCGTAACGAAAATTTTTCCCCAATTTTCATTATAACGGAGAATCAGGCAGCTGCAAGAGCATTTGTAAAATTTCTTCCTATAATTTATGTAAAAATATCGAAAATCAAAAATATATAAATCAAGGCGGCCCCAAAGGACCGCCTGAAGCATTCTTTACAAAAAATATTCCCCAAAATTGTAGGGGCGGCCATTGGCCGCCCCTACATTCAGCGAACCAGACGCGGGGCTTGTTCGCCTATGCGGCGGGGCAGAGGGATGGAACGGGTCCAGGTTTTACGCAGCACCCATTCTTTTTTCGCGCGAAAAAAGAATGGGGAGAAAAACGCGCCGGGGCAAGCCCCTGGACCCCCGCCGCGGCCGCATGCCACCAGATGCGTATTGGTTGTACGAGAAATAGGAAAGGGTGCGTGGCGGGGCTGCGAATTCGGTAGAATTACAAAAATGAAGGGCCGGGAAACCCGGCCCCTACAAATGAGGTTTTGTTTGGTATTAGAAAACAATGGAGGATAACTGTATCGAGCCGCTTGTCGCAGCCGTAAATTTTACGGCACACAGCGGCTTATGCAGTTGGTGTGATGCTGTGCGGCCGCGTCGTCTTAACAGCCCGGTTTCCGGGCATTTTTTTCGTAAATGATGCGAAGGCCCTTTAACAGCAGGTTGTTGTCGTAAATGATTTCCCGCTTGCAGTAGGGAACAATGCACCCCGCCAGACCGCCGGTGGCAATCACCGTGGTCTTCTGGCCCAGCTCCTCCTCGATGCGCTCCACCAAACCGTCCAGCATGGCCGCCTGGCCGTAAATCGCCCCGCTTTTCATGCAGTCGATGGTGTTGCGGCCAATCACATGGGGAGGCGCTTCCAGGGAAATCCTGGGAAGCTGGGAGGTCCGGCCGGTCAAGGTGTCCTGGGAGATCCGCACGCCGGGCAGAATCAGTCCCCCCATATACCCGCCCTGCTCGTTGACCACCGAAACAGTGGTGGCAGTGCCCATATCAATGATGATCAGGGGCTTCGGGTACTGGGCGATGGCCGCCACCGCGTCCACCACCAGGTCGCTGCCGGTCTGGGCCGGGTTGTCCAGCAAAATGTTCAGCCCGCTTTTGACCCCAGGCCCCACCAAAAGGGGCGTGGTGCCGGTCAGGCGGTTGACCGCGTCTTTCAAGGTCTGGTTCAAAGGCGGTACAACGGAAGAAATGATACTGCCGTCAATGTCCCCGGCCTGATAGCCGTAAAGGCGGATGATGCTGTTGAAGCTGATGGCGTATTCGTCCGCCGTTTTGCTGTGGTCGGTGGATAAACGGCCGGTAAAGAGGATCTCTTCCCCTTTGATACAGCCGATACAGATGTTGGTATTGCCTACGTCCAAGGCTAAAAGCATGAAAACACGCTCCTTTGATTCCTTATGTCCTGGTGGTCTTGGTAAAACGGAACAGCGCCTTGCAGATGACCGCCGTGAGAAGGGCGGCAACAATGGCTTCCGGCACGCCGTTTATGAAAATTACGCTGAGGATCACTCCATAAAGGCCGGTGGTGATCTCCTTTGCGGCGGCATACTGCTGGCCGAAGCAGAGGTAGATCAGGTTCATGACCAGCAGCGTGTTGGTGAGGGAGCCTGCAAGGCCCGCCACAGCCAGCGAAACGTTTTGTCCTCCCTTTTTTCCTCCCAGCCATTTCATAAAAAGCTTATAGACATAATAGGGGACCACCCCTACCAGAATCCGCGGCACAAAACAGATCACCAGGCTCCAGCCGTTGCCGTGGAAATCCCCCACCGAATACAGGGGAGTGAAGGTGAATGAGGTGATGTTGGGGGAGATAAAGGAGTTTTGAAGAAAACTGGTCACGCCGAACAAAAAACCCAGAACCGCCCCTTTTTTCGGTCCCAGAAGCAGGGAACCGATGATGACCGGAACGTGGATGATGGTTGCCCGGGTGACGCCCAATGGGATATAGCCAAGAAACGGAGTGAAGGCCAGAATAAAAATCAATGCCCCCAACAGCGCCAGCTGTACCATTCCCAGGGTCTTTGCGGATGCTTTTCTGCTCATAAAAATTCCTCCTGCTGCTGCTCCTTTTTGAGGATACAACGCAAATATTTTATGCCAATCCGCTGCTTTTCGCGGATTTTGCACCGGAAAGATTGATTTCGGTATTATTATATCCAATTTTTTGCGGTTTGACAAGAAAAATATTTCACAAAGCTGGAAAGCTCTCAGGCGGGGTTTTAGCGGTTGTGACTGGAAAAACGCTCCAGGGGGCTTTCCAGGTGGCGGCGGATGAGCTGGGACAGGGCGTCCGCGTCCCCGGCCTTCATCAGCTCCAATATCCGGCGGTGCTCCTCATAAAACTGGGGAAACAGCCCGCTTTGGCGCATATCCAGCACCCGGAACCGGGTGTAATGGACGTGGAACTGCTGCAACAGGACCCACACCGCCTCCATGCCGGCAGCGGAAAAATAAAGGGCGTGGAACTTATTGTCCAGCCGGTAAAACTGGGACGGTTCAAATTCTCCAAGAAGCAGCAGCCTCTGCCGGGTAAGGTTTTCCTCCATTTTCTCCCAAAGCTCCGGCGGCCGGGCCTGGGCCAGCATGGGCATCAGCCGCAGCTCCACCGAGGTGCGCAGAAAGACCAGCTGCCGGACGTAATCCAAGTCGATTTCCGACACAAAAGTGCCCTTCCGGGGCTCCACCCGGATGAGCCGTTCCGCCGAAAGACGGGAAAGGGCGGCCCGCACCGGCGTTCGGGATACCTCAAACCGGGCCGCCAGCTCCTCCTCCCGGAGCTTCTGGCCGGGAGCCAGGGTCAGGTTCAGGATCTCCTTGCGCAAAGCGCGGTAAATGGTTTCCGAGGACGCCATCAGCCCACCTCCCCCGGCAGATCCGCGCGGCGGACGGTTTTGCAGACAGTGACGGCATAAACCCGGGCCGCGCCGGCTTTCCGCAGGGTCTGGGCCGCTTCCAAAAGGGTGGAGCCGGTGGTGACTACGTCGTCGCAGAGGAGGACGGATTTTCCCTCCAGGGAAACGCCCTTCCGAACCCGGTAAGCGTCTTTCAGGTTGATGCGCCGTTCCCGCGCCCGAAGGTCATGCTGCTGGGCAGTGTCCCGGTGTTTTCGGAGGGCCGGGCAGACCGGCATGCCGGTTTCCTCCCCTAAAAATCGGGCCAGCAGCGCCGCCTGATTGTATCCCCGTTTGCGAAGCCCTTTCCGGTACATGGGGACGGGGACGATGCAGTCGAACCGCGCCCCTTTCAGGGAGTCGGTCAGATAAGGGGCCAGGCTCCGGGCCCGTCCGGTTTTCCCCTGGAATTTCAGCTGGCGGACCGCGTTTTCAGCGGCCCCCTCATAGGAAAAGGGTGCGAAAAGGCCGTCCAGCCCCGGCAGGTCCCAGGGCGTTTTCAGCCAGGGGAGGGCAGGTTCGCATCCTTCGCAGCACCGGGCCTTCCCCGGGATTACCTTCCCGCAGAAGGGGCACTGCTTGGGGAACAGTACCTCCCACAGGGACAAAAGCCGCATTTTCCCGCCTCCTTTCCCCAATTTTTTCCGGTGAACACAAAAGGGGACGCCCTCCGGGCGTCCCAAGATCAGCTGAAGCTTAATAATTCCGCACCAAAGCGGCAATTTTGCCTAAAATGGTGACTTCCTCCACGATAATGGGCTCGTAGGCCGGGTTCTCCGGCATCAGGCGGAAGTAGCCTTTTTCCTTATAAAGCCGCTTGACTGTAGCTTCGTCGTCGATCAAGGCCACTACAATGTCCCCGTTGTGGCAGACAGGGGTCTTTTTGACTACAATAATGTCCCCGTCCAGAATCCCGGTGCCGATCATGCTGTCCCCCCGGACATGGAGGGCGAAGTAATCGTCGGAATCCCCGGTCAGGTTGGGGATGGAAATGTATTCCTCCACCTCCTCAATGGCGGTAATGGGGAGCCCTGCCGTCACCGTCCCCAGCAGGGGCACGGCGCAGGCGTCGCTGGAAGGCAGCTTGATGGTGCGTTTTTTCATGCTGTCCTTGATGATATACCCTTCCTCCGCCAGCTCTTTCAGATAGTAATGGACGGTGGAGGTGGACTTGATGCCCAGCTCCTCCCCGATTTCCCGGACAGTAGGGGAGAAGCCCCGGTTTAAGATGCAGTCCCGGATATAATCATAGATCTTTTTCCCTTTTTCACTTAACATGTCCCCTGCCGCCTCCTTCGTCTGTCAGCCTGAACCGTTCCTTCAGCTCGTGCATGGCGTCGTCTTTTGTCAGAATCAGCAGCTTGTCCCCGGAGAAGATCAGGGTGTTGCCTCGGGGGATCAGCATTTCGCCGCTGCGTTCCACCGATACTACGACCATCTGCTCCGGCAGCCGGATGTCCGAGAGCTTTTTGCCGGAATACCGAAAGTCGTTGGGCAGTACGATCTCCACGATAGAGGCTTCCCCCTGGTTCAAGGAGATCAGGTGCTTGATGCTGGACATATCCACTTCCCGTTCCATGAGCCGGGTAATGGCGTCGATGCTGGAAACGGCGATGTCCACCCCCAATTCCCGCATCACATCGGCGTTTTTGGGGTTGTTGGCCTTGGCGATGGTCCGGCGGACGTGGAATTCCAGCCGCCCCAGCTGGCAGGCGATGAGGTTGATCTCATCCCGGCCGGAAACGGCAATGAGCACATCCGCTTTGGCCGCCCCGGCCTCCTGAAGCGCTTCGATGGTGGTGCCGTCCCCTAAAATGACGGGGATGTCCAAATTATTGGCCAAACGGGAACAGACGTCTTTTTTGGATTCCACCACGGTTGGCTCATGATTATGCTCCAAAAGGGCTTTTGCCAGGTAATAACCGACGGTCCCGCCGCCTACAATCACAATTTTCATAGCAGTTCCTTTCCGGCGGCTCAGTCCACAACGGCGGCGACTACCAGGGAGTCGCCGGCGCGGATGGTAATGGGCTGATAGGCTGCCATTGTCATGGTGCCGTCCTCATGGCAGACGGCAAAGGGAGATTTCCCTTCCCCCAGGTTCAGTTCGGATACCAGCATCCCAATCATCTTCCGGCTCACCGGGACGGTGTGGAAGCTGACGGTGGACTGGCCGATGACCACCTGGCGGTTCGGTTCCTCGATCAAGAGGTTTTTGACGGTTTCCACCGTCAGATTGGTGGGGCAGATGGTCCGCAGGCCAAAGTGGGCAAAGACATTTTCCCGCCGGGGATCATAAATCCGGGCCACGATGTTTTCCACGTCGAAGTATTCCTTGGCCACCTGGCAGACCATGATATTGGTGTTGTCGTCCGGGCTGACTGCGGCCAGGGCGTCGCAGTTTTCGATGCCCGCTTCCCGCAGCACGTCCCGGTCAATGGGAATCCCCACGGTGCAGTAGCCGCTGTAATCCGGCGGCAGCTTCTCAAACGCGGCTTCATTGGCGTCCACAATGGTGACGCTGTGGCCCTCCCGGCTCAAGGTGGCGGCCAGCTCGGAGCCGACCTTCCCGCAGCCAACGATCAGTATATTCATAGCAGAATCCTTTCTTGCGGTCAATTTTTTCCTTCCGCAGCTTTTTCTTGGCGGGTCATCCGCCGGTAAACGAGCAGCCCAACCAGGGCGCAAAGCCCCAAGATCCCGTAAAGGACCGCTGCCAGCATGAAATTCCCTTCCAGGATGCTGACGCCGGCATAGGTGGTGATGAGCATCCCCGGCGCCCGTCCCAACGTGGAAATCAGCACAAAGCGGTGGATGCTGATGGGGGTCAGGGGGGCGATAAAGGTGAAAAAGTCCTTGGGCAGACCCGGGATCAGAAACAGGACAAAGGTGAGCAGTTCGGCGTTTTTGGCGTTGCGGAACACCTCCAGGCGGTTCAGATTTTTCACCTTTTTTTCATCGTGGAAAGCCGCGATGACGCCGCTGCCCAGCTTTTGGACGGCGAAGAAAACAAGGTAAGTCCCCAAAAGCACCCCGGCAAGGCACAGCAAAGCGCCGCCGATGCCCCCGTACATCATGCCGGAAGCCAGTTCAATGGGTTCCCCCGGCAGGAAGGCCACAGCAATCTGGCAGGCCTGGAACAAAATCAGGATGGCAGCGCCCCATATGCCGAAGCCGGCAATAAAGCTCTGCAATTCTTCCGCCGCGTTTTCACTGCGGAGGATGCCCCAAAGGGCGTCCCAGTGATACCAGATAAACCCGCACAGAAAAAGCGCCATCAGCGCCGCGGCGGACCAGGCGCAGACTGTAATGGCCCGGCGGACAGCGAGTTTGTTTTTTTCTTCCATAGGCAAGCCCTTTCTGTTTGGATTGTGTACTTTCATTGTAAAAGCATTCCTTTCTGTTGTCAAGAGAAAAAATGTTTGTAATTTGTAAATACCGGCAGTTTTAGCCTTTTTCCGGCAAAAGGGAGGGCTATTCCGCCAAAAATCCCTCGGAAACCGCAAAGTCCCCCTTGACAAACCCAGATGGATTTGGTAATATAATATCGATAATTACCTTATCAAGAGTGGCGGAGGAACAGGACCTGTGAAGCCACGACAACCTCCCGGGAAACCGGAAAGGTGCCATTTCCTGCGACGCAGTCGAGAGATGAGGTTTGCTTTAAAAACTGGAAGCGCTCGATGCCGGGCGCTTTTTTGTTTGCACTGGAATCTTTCCTGCAAGCGGCCTTCCCTGAAATTTTGGGAAATTTGGGCCGGCGTATGCGTTTTATTTTGTGTTCTCCCGAAAAAGGGAGAGAAAGGAGAAAAAATTTATGGCACGCACTTTGTTTTCCTCTGAATCTGTAACCGAAGGGCATCCCGACAAGATCTGCGACCAGATTTCCGACGCGGTTCTGGACGCGATTTTGGAAAAAGACCCCATGGGCCGGGTAGCCTGCGAAACCTGCTGCACCACCGGCATGGTCATGGTCATGGGCGAAATCTCCACCTCCTGCTATGTGGATATCCCGAAGCTCGTCCGGGAAGTCGTTGTGGGCATCGGCTACGACCGGGCCAAATACGGCTTTGACGGCCAGACCTGCGCCGTCATTACCTCCATCGATGAGCAGTCCGGCGACATCGCCATGGGCGTGGACAAGGCCCTGGAAGCCAAAAACGGCCAGGACGCGGACGAGAACGAAAACGGCGCCGGCGACCAGGGCATGATGTTCGGCTACGCCTGCGATGAGACCCCGGAACTGATGCCCATGCCCATTTCCCTGGCCCACAAGCTGGCCAAACGCCTGACCGATGTCCGGAAAGACGGCACCCTCCCGTACCTGCGCCCCGACGGCAAGACTCAGGTGACGGTGGAATACGAGGACGGCGTCCCGGTTCGGGTGGACACCATCGTGGTTTCCTCCCAGCACGCCGAGGACGTGCCCCTGGAGCAGATCCGCAAGGACATCATTGAAAACGTGGTGAAGCCCATCATCCCGGCAAACCTTCTGGATGAAAACACCAAGTATTATGTGAACCCCACCGGCCGGTTCGTCATCGGCGGCCCCGCCGGGGACAGCGGCCTCACCGGACGGAAGATCATCGTGGACACCTACGGCGGCTACGCCCGCCACGGCGGCGGCGCTTTCTCCGGCAAGGACCCCACAAAGGTGGACCGTTCCGCCGCTTACGCCGCCCGCTGGGTGGCCAAAAACGTGGTTGCCGCCGGTCTGGCCAAGAAATGTGAGATCGAGCTGGCTTACGCCATCGGCGTGGCCCATCCCGTTTCCATTATGGTAGACACCTTCGGCACCGGCGTTGTTTCCGACGAGAAGATCGCGGAAGCCGTAGAAAAGGTCTTCGACCTGCGCCCCACCGCCATCATCAAGGCACTGGACCTGCGCCGTCCCATTTACCGCAAGCTGGCCTCCTACGGCCACATGGGCCGGGAGGACCTGGACGTCGCCTGGGAAAAGACCGACCGGGTGGATGCCCTGAAAGAAGCGGTAAAATAACCGCCTGATACAGAAAACGAAGGAGAAGCCCAAAGCTCTACACGGGCCTCTCCTTCATTTGAACCCAGAAAAAAGGAGTGGATGGAAATGCTCAGCAAACACGGACAAAAACTGGCGCAGGACATGAACTTGCTGCCCTACCCCAAAGAAGGCTTCCTTTGCGGGAGGATCGGAGAGTTCCCGGTGGTCATTGGAGAGTTACAAGACCGGCGGCTGGTTGTGCGCCTGTGGGCCAAACCCGGCGACACTGTCCCTGCCAGGGAACTGGAAGAATTTCTGCGGATGGAGCTGCCGGACCTGCCCAAGGGCTTCGGTTCCAAGAAAGAAGAATACGGCTGGGCATTTTTGATCCCGCCCATGCAGTACCCCAAAAAGCTGGAAACCATCCGTTCCCTGTTCGGGGCGTTGTCCCGATATTTCAGTGAAAACGCTATGGTCCCCTGCTGCGCCCACTGCGGGAGCACAGGACCGACGGGGCTTTATCAGTGCGGCGAAGGGGCCGCCAGCTTCTGCGAAAACTGCGCCGCGGAGTGCAGCCAGGCTTTGCAGGCGGCCGCCGCGGGACGGAAAAGCCAGCCGGGCAATGTGCTGCTGGGGCTTGTTGGCGCGGTGATCGGCGCGGTTCCGGGGGTCATTTTGTGGCTCCTCATTTACCGGCTGGGATACATCGCGGCGGTGTGTGGCCTGCTGCTGGCCTTCGGGGCAGTCAAGGGGTACTCCATGCTGGGCAAGCGGCTGGATGTCAAGGGGACGGTCATCAGCGTCATCGTGTCGGTGGTCATGCTGGTGGTGGCCCTGATGCTCTGTTACGGCTGGGCACTCTACGATGTGTTCGGGCCGGAGGGCTTCACCTTTTTGGACTGCATCCTGGCTGTCCCCACGACCCTGGCGGTGTATCCGGAGATCCTCACCACCTTTGTGGGGGAATTTATCATCGGCCTCCTGCTGACCGGCGTGGGCAGCTTCGCTTCGGTGAAACGGCTCTACCAGCAGGCAAACCCCAGCACGGTTTTCCGCAAACTGGTTTAAAGGCTTAAAAGGGAGGGATTGGGATGCTGGGAAGCGATCTGCGGGCCATGGCCCAGGGCCTTCATTTCCTTTCGGATACAAACTGCAGGTTCCTGTACGGGAGGATCGGGCCTTACCCGGCTTGGGTCCGGGAGATCCCGGGGAGTCAGCTCCTGCTGTCGGCGGCGGCGAAACCCGGGGCAAACGGCGTCCTGCCGGCTGCGGAGGACATCCGCCGGATGCTGCCCCAAGGGGCGGTCCTTTCCATAAAAATCACCCCTTTCCGGTGGCAGGTTGTGGTGAAGCGGGGCAAAACCCCGGAAACCACCCTGCTTGTAAAACAGGTTTTTGATACCCTGGAACAGTATTTTTCTCAAAATGGCTACCGCCCCTGCTGCGCCAAATGCGGCGCGGAAGGGGTCATGCCCATTTACCAGTGCGGGCAGATCATGCGGGCTTTATGCGACGATTGCGCCGGGGAAACGGCGTTCCTGGCGAAAAAAGACCGGAAGCGTCCCAGCAAGCTAGGCAAAGGAATTTTAGGGGCTTTGGGCGGAACGGCCCTTGGGACTGCGGTGTCCCTGCTGCTTTCCTTCCTTTTTTGGATGGCTTGCAGCCTGGCGTTCTATGTTCTGGAAGCAGGTTTCTACAGCATGTTTGGGAATACTCAGGACGCCGTTACCATAATAGGTCTGACTGCGTTGATTTGGCTGATTCCCGCATTATCGGGGCTGTTGATGCTGGCCTTTGTCTGCGGCTTTCTTATGATGCTGCCCGCTTCCAAGGGGTACGCCCTTTTGGGCGGGAAATACGATGTCCGGGGAATCGCCGTCAGCGTACTCTGTGTCGGAGCTTTCCTATTTGCTTTCTATTTTTGGCTGTTGGGCGGGCTGTCTTTTGCGGAACCGGCGTATTACTCTATTGGCGTGATCCGGATCGGCGGGCTTTATTTTGACATGAACAGTTTGATGGCTTCCGCCATTTTCTCCGCTTGTTACGTCCCGGGCATTGCCATAGCGGGCTTTGGGGAAATGGACCGGCAGAAACGCAGAGAAGCCTTCCGGCGGCTCCTTTGAGGCACCTTTTTGCCCTTTCTTTCATAATATGGGGTATCTTATGGAAGAAAGGGCGGGATTTTGATGTGGACATATTTTTGGGCCGGCCTTTTGGCCGGGTTGATCATCTGGGCAGTGGCCGAGGCGGCCCTGCGGCTGCGGAAACCGGTTTCCAAAGGGATGCGGGAGGAAGTCTTCGCGGTGCTGGAGCTCACAAAGCCTGCGGAGGATCTGGAGTACGTCCTGCGGCGGATGAAAGCGGATTTTTCCGGCTGCGGGTTTACCGGATGCCGGATCCTGTTGGCGGACCGGGAGCTTTCGGAAAACGACCGCCAGGTGGCGGCCAGGACGGAAGGGGTCTACTTGGTGCCGTCCCGGGTTTTGGAAATACTGCCCTGGCGGACGGAATAGCAATTTGAGTTTGGGAAGGCGGGAAACATGAGAGAACAGGAAATGGTGCAGATCCGGGGAACGGTGGAAGACGTCCTCTTTGCCAACCCGGAAAATGGGTTCGCGGTCATTGAACTGGACACCGGGGAGGAACTTCTGCCGGTGGTGGGGGAGCTTTGCGGCGTGGAGCCCGGGGAAGAGCTGACCATCACCGGCAGCTATGGAAACCACCCCAAATTCGGCTACCAATTCAAGGCCGCGCTCTTTGAACGGAGCCTTCCCACCAACCTCACAGCCATCCGCAAATACCTGGCCTCCGGGGCGGTGAAAGGCATCGGCCCGGCCCTGGCCGGCCGGATTGTGGACACCTTCGGCAGCAAAACTTTGGAGGTGCTGGAAAAATCCCCGGACCGCCTGTCCGAGGTCAAGGGTATCTCCCAGCGCAAGGCCCAGGAGCTGGTGCAGGAGTTCAACCAGATGTTCGGCATGCGGATGGTGATGATTTTCCTGTCCTCCCATGGGCTCAGCTCTTCCCAGAGCGTCAGGGTCTATAAAAAATGGGGCCCCATGGCCATGGACCTTCTGAAAGCCAACCCCTACCTCCTCTGCAGCGGGGAATTCGGGGTGGAATTCGAGAAGGCCGACCGTATGGCCCTTTCCTTGAACCTTTCCCCGGACAGCCCGGAACGGGTCTTCGGCGGCATCATCTATATGCTCCGCCACAACCTTCACAACGGCCACACCTGCCTTGCGCGGGAGGTTGTGGCCGCCAAGTGCGCTCAGCTTTTGCAGCTTTCTAGGGACCGGGTGGAGGCGGAGATCGACACCCGTATCGGCGAGGAGGAGCTGTTTTCCATCCAGCGGAATCGGGAGTACCTGTTCCTGCCGGATCTATACGGGGCGGAACGGTATGTGGCCCTGCGGATCGGGCTCATGCTCCAGAACCGGTATTTTGAAACCCGGAATGTGGACAAGATGATCGACAAAGTGGAGCAGGAAAAAGGGATGAGATATGAGGGCCTTCAGCGGGAAGCCATCCGCCAGGCCCTTTCCCGCAGCGTCCTGATCCTCACCGGCGGCCCCGGCACCGGCAAAACCACCACCTTGAACGCCATTATCGAGCTGCTGGAAGGGGAGGGCTTAAAACTTGCCATCGCCGCCCCAACGGGACGGGCCGCCAAGCGGATCTCCGAAGTCACCGGCCGGGAGGCCAAAACCGTCCACCGGCTTTTGGAGGTGGATTTCAGCGACGAAAGCCGCAGCAAGTTCCTCCACAACGAGCAGCACCCCTTGGACGCCGACGCGGTGGTCATCGACGAAATGTCCATGGTGGATATCTTCCTCTTTGAGTCCCTTCTGCGGGGCATCAAAATGGGCTGCCGCCTGATTTTGGTGGGGGACTCGGACCAGCTGCCCTCGGTGGGGCCGGGAAACGTCCTCCGGGATCTGATTGACAGCGGGAAAATCCCCACAGTGGAACTCAAGCAGGTGTTCCGCCAGGCGGCGGAAAGCCTCATCGTCACCAACGCCCACAAAATCGTGGAAGGAGAGATGCCGGACCTGACGGTCAAGGACCGGGACTTCTTTTTCCTCAGCCGTTTAAACGCGGAAAACGCCGCCAAAACCGTGGTGGAGCTGGCGGCGGAGCGCCTGCCCAAAAGCTACGGCTTTTCCCCGGTGGCGGACATCCAGGTGCTGGCCCCCCAGCGGAAAGGGGATTTGGGGGTCAACACTCTGAACACCCGGCTCCAGGCGGCGTTAAATCCCCCGGCTCCCGGGAAAAAGGAGTGGAAGGGGATGTTTTACACCTTCCGGGAAGGGGACAAGGTGCTGCAAACCCGGAACAACTACGACATTGAGTGGGACAAGAACGGCGAAAAGGGCATGGGTGTCTTCAACGGGGACATCGGCATGATCAAGGAGATCGACCATCCCGCCGGAACCATCGACATTGACTTTGACGACCGAATCTGCACCTATACCTTCGATATGGCGGCGGAATTGGAGCTGGCCTACGCCGTCACTGTCCACAAAAGCCAGGGCAGCGAGTATGACGCGGTGATCCTGCCCATTTTGGGCGGATACGACAAGCTCTATTTCCGGAACCTTTTGTACACCGCCGTCACCCGGGCCAGGAAGCTCCTGATTTTGGTGGGTTCCCAGAAGCGCATCGCCTATATGGTGGAAAATAACCTCCGCACCCTGCGCTACACCGGGCTGAAGTTCTTTTTGCAGCAGACGGGGACCGAGGAAATTTGTAAGTAGGCCGTAGTAAGAGGACAAAATGGTTATAATTTGCTGACGCAAATAAACCGCAGAGAAATATTAGGAGATTCAAAACCCGGATTTTGCAAGCAAAATCCGGGCGGCGGAACATCGCCGGGCGCTCTGCGGAGCGCCTCTTTTTCTTTATGTTCGCGCCCGGGGCGCGAAAGGACAGGATTTCGCGCTCTGCGGAGCGCGAGGAAGGGCTCTGCCCTTTCCAATCCCGCAATTTTTCGAGAAAAATTGAGTAAAGCTTTTGATTTTGAATTTTCTAAACAACAGAACCGTTTTCAACAGACGAACACCCCCGGGCCAACTGGTCCGGGGGCGTTTTCTTTATTCTGCTTCTTCCGTTTTGTTATGTTTGGAGGATTTTTCCTTTTTGGAGGACTTTTCCTCCTCGTCGAGAACCGGCTCCGGCAGGCGGAACACCTTGACTTTGGCCACCCGGCGGTCCTCCACCTGGGTGACGGTGAAACGGTATCCCTCGTATTCCACAGACGGATTTTCCCCTTCTGCTGGGATCCGCCCCAGCATGTGGGTCAGGAAACCGCCCAGGGTGTCGTAGGCCTCGTCCTCCTCAAAGGTGACGTCCAGGGCTTCCCCCAGGTCGTCCAGCTCCGTGGTGCCTTCCACAAGGTAAGTGTCGGCGTCCAGCTGCTGGATGTCCTTTTCTTCCTCGTCGTACTCGTCCTCAATATCCCCGACGATGGATTCCAGGAGATCCTCCATGGTGAGGATGCCTTCGGTGCCGCCGTACTCGTCCACCACCACGGCCATGGCCGACTGGTTCTTTTTAAATTCCGCAAATACGCTGCGGCATTTGACGTGTTCCGGTACATAGATCACAGGCCGGATAAAGTCCAGAAGGCTCACGCTTTCGGAAGGGTGGCCCACCAGGCACAAAAGGTCCTTCACATGGATAAACCCTAAAATGTTGTCCAGGTCCCCTTCGTAAACCGGCAGCCGGGAAAACCCTTCGCTGATGGCCAGGTCGATGACGTCCTGGATTTTGGCGTCCTTTTCCACTGCGGCCACTTCCGTCCGATGGGTCATGACGTCGCCCACCGTCGTATCGTCAAACTCGAAAATGTTGTTAATCATCTCTTTCTGGCTTTCCTCAATAAAGCCCATTTCGCTGCCGGTGTCCACCAGCATCCGGATTTCCTCTTCCGTTACGGCTTCCGGGCTGTTTTTAGGCTCCGCGCCGAAAAGCCGGGATAAAACTTTGGCAATCCCGGCGGCAGGGGCCGTTACAGGGGATAAAATCCCCAAATAGACCGGCACCGCCCCGGCGGCGGAATACGCTGCCTTGTCGGCGAAATGCTCCCCCATAGCCCGGGGAAACAGCAGCCCGATGCCCAGCACCAGGATAGTCATGACCCAGGCGTCCAAAACCAGGGCGATTACCGTAGCCAGCGTGCCGTGTCCCTGGCCCAGAAGGGCAGAGAAAAGCCGGTACAAGGGGGGGAATGCGGCTGTCATGCCAAAGAGGATGCTGCCTGCTGCGGAAACATAAGCCGCAGTGCCGGTTTTTCCGGCAATACGGGGGATGTCCCGGCAGTGGGAAAGCCGCGCCGCCTTTTGATCCCCGTTTTCTTCCCGTTCCCGCAGCTTTGTGTCGCTGGCTTCCGGAATGGCTGTTGCAGCCAGGGAGCCGAAAAAGCTGAGGGCCAGGAAAAGCACAGAAAGAATGATACACCATGATCGTCCGTCGTCCAAGTTAAAAAACCTCCTATTTCTTTCACAAAGGTGGATTTGCGCGGCATATAAAAATAAGTGCCGCACGGCGTTCCGGGAACCCTTCCCGAAAGCTATACAGCACTATAATACCTTTTTTCGCCCGTTTTGTCAACCAAATAACGGAGATTACTTCAAATGGATGGGGTTAGTTTCCGCCGTCAGGGCCTCAAACCGGTAGCCCAGACCCTGGTAATGGTCAATGAGCATGGAAACGCATTCTGCAGCGGTGGTCCGGAGGGCGTCGTCGTGGAGCAGGATGAGGATTTTTTCCTGGTCCCCGGCGGAACTCACCACATTGTCGAACATCTCCTGGGCGGGCGTTGCCTTGGATTTGTCGTCTTTGGCCAGGGCGTTCCAGTCGAACCAGACGCAGCCCCGCTTTTCCATCTCTTTTTTGATCTCCTCCAGAACCTCGGGCGCTGCGAATTTATTTTTGCTGCCGCCGGGGAAACGGAAAATATTGGGCTTTACCCCCACGATGCTTTCCAGGTGGTTGGCCAGGCGGTCGAAATCCGCAAGATAGGCGTCCGCGCTTTCGTAGATTTCCTGGTACCGATGGGAATAGGAGTGGATCCCCAAAGCGTGGCCCTCGTCTAAGATCCGCTGGTACAGCACTTTCCCCCGTTCCGTGGTGGCTCCGATGACAAAAAAGGTGGCAGGGACGCCTTTTTCCTTTAATACATCCAGGATTTCCCCTGTTACAACAGAGGGGCCGTCGTCAAAGGTGAGGTATACCACCTTTTCCCCGTCTTCCGGAACGTCCGTCCCCATGGTCTGCTGGGAGCCTTGGCTTTCCGGCGGGAGGGCGGATTCCGGAGGGGAGGGCTCCCCTCCGGACTGGGCGGCCTTAGCCCCCAAAAACAGCACGCCGATGCCCAGGGCGAGCCCCAGAAGCGCGGCCCCGGCCACCAGTATAAGGTTTTTCAGACGTATGGATCGAATAAACATATAAGTGACCTTCCCTTCCCTGATCTGGCGGAAAAAGCGCCGCGTCCGGCATTTCCTTCCCGACATTACCCTATGCGGCGGTTTCCCCAGATATGCCTTATCCCACCCGGGCGATTTCCGTGCCCGGATAATACCGGGCCAAAATCTCCTGCCAGGTATGGCCCTCCTTGGCCATGGCGTCGGCCCCGTACTGGCTCATGCCCACGCCGTGGCCCTTCCCCTTGGTGCGGAAGGTCAGGGCTTCCCCGCTGCATTCCACGGTGAAATTGGCGGAAGAAAGGCCGAACCAGCTGCGGATGTCCTCGCCGGAAACGGTGTTTTCCCCAATTTTTGCGGAAGTGACCATGCCGGCCTCGGTGCGCTCTGTGATTTGGATCCACTGGGCCGGGTCCTCCGGCAGGGAGAGGGTCTCCAGGTGGGCGCTCAAAATGGCGGCGGCTTCCTGGACCGTCAGGGAGGATTCCCCGTTGCCGGCGGGGTTTTCCGCGTCTTCAGGGCTGTCCGCCGTCACAAGGTAGGGGACCTCCCGCCCCCAGACGTCCTTGGCCGATTCGGTCTTGCCGGAGGAAATGGAGTGGAAGGCCGCGGCGGCCGGTTCCCCCTGGTAAACCAGGACGCAGTTCAAAACCTCGTTTACCGCCGATTCCAGCAGGGCCTCGTTCTCCTCAAAGGAATCCCCCCACAATCCCTGCCGTTCCTCCTTGGAAAGGTACGCCTGGAAATGGGCCGGGTCGGTGGACAGGAAGGCCCCCTGCAAGTCCGGGTCCGGGTTTTTCAGCTGTAAGCCCATCTGCCGCAGGGCGTAGCTGTGGGCGGCCACAGCCTGGGCCTTCACGGCTTCCGGGGCGAAGGTCATGGGGATCTCCGCGGCCGTGACGCCGCAGATGTAGTCAAAAGGCGAAAGCTCCATGACCTGGCCGGAATCCGCGTTCAACACCCGGTACGTTCCCGGCAGGGACAGGGCGGCGCCGCTTTCCGGCAGGGGCTGGGATGCTTCCGCTTCCGGCTGGGAAGAAACAGGAGAAGCTGGGGCAGAGGACGTTTCCGTTTCTTTTCCTTGGTTGTCCGTTTTTTCCCTTGAGAGGATCCCGGCGGTTTGTCCGGAAGCGTCCTCCGAAAACCGAAGGAGCTCTGTCCGGGCCGTCAGGGGCGGCAGAGAGGAGGGCTGCCGGACAGCGGTGGCCAGGGGCACGGCTGGAAGGATGGCCATGGCGCATAAAAAGGCAAGACAGCGGACAACGCTTCGGTTTTTCATTTGATTTTCCTCCTTGTTCTGCACAGAAATCGGAAGCTCCGGCATATTTAGCCTTGACTTTACTTCTGTCCTGTTATACAATAATTTTATCTATAGGATTCTGCCAAAAGGCCGGTCGTAGGGGCGGACGCCCCGGACAGGCGCTTGGGCCAATACATGAATGGGGTGGGATTACCGATGCCGAGAGGATTTGTCAAAAAGGAAACTATCAGTACATTATGCGCGGAATTTAAAAAACATAACTACATCGATCCAGCGCTGAATGAACGCTACAACGTAAAACGCGGCCTCCGCAACAGCGATGGCACCGGCGTCATGGCCGGCCTGACCCAGATCTGCAACGTCCACGGCTATATTATGAACGAGGGCGAAAAACAGCCGGTGGAAGGCGAGCTGACCTACCGGGGCTACAACGTCCGGGACCTGATCGACGGCTGCATCAAGGAGCACCGGTACGGCTATGAGGAAGTGTCTTACCTGCTTTTGTTCGGCACCCTGCCCACAGCCCAGCAGCTGGAATTTTTCCGCATGGTTTTGGCCCAGGCCCGGTCCCTGCCCCAGGATTTCGTCCAGGACATGATCTTAAAGGCCCCCTCCAAGGACATTATGAACAAGCTGGCCCGCAGCGTGCTGGCTTTGTACTCCTATGACGAGTTTGCCGAGGAATCCTCCCTGGAAGGGGAGCTTCGGAAGGCTATTTACATCATTGCCCGGATGCCCACCATTATGGTTAACGCCTACCAGGCGAAAATCGGCCATTATGACAATAAATCCACCTATTTCCACCCGGTGCGTCCGGAGGAAAGCCTGGCCCAGAGCATCCTTTCCACCCTGCGGATCAACCGGGAGTACACAGAGGAGGAGGCCCTGCTGCTGGACACCTGCCTCATCCTCCATGCGGAGCACGGCGGCGGCAACAATTCCACCTTCGTCTGCCGGGCTATGACCTCCTCCGGCACCGATGCCTATTCCTCCTATTCCGCAGCCATCGGCGCTTTGAAGGGCTTCCGCCACGGCGGCGCCAACATCAATGTGGTGCGGATGTTTGAAACCATCAAGCAGGGGGTTTCCAACTGGAAGGACAACGAGGAGGTTTCCCGGTTCTTGGGCCAGATCCTGGATCGGGAAAAGGGCGACGGCACCGGTTTGATCTACGGCATGGGCCACGCGGTCTACACCGTTTCCGACCCCCGTGCCCAGATCCTCCGGGACAGCGCCGAAAAGCTGGCCAGCGAAAAGGGCATGACCGAGGAATTCGAGCTGTTGAAGTCCATCGAGCGCCTGGCCCCGGACGAAATCGCCAAGCGGAAAGGGGACAAAAAATCCATCTGCGCCAATGTGGACCTGTATTCCGGCTTCGTTTACCGGATGCTGGGCATCCCCATGGAGCTTTACACCCCCCTCTTCGCCGTGGCCCGGATGAGTGGCTGGTGCGCCCATCGGATCGAGGAATATACCACCTGCTCCCGGATCATGCGGCCGGCGTATAAATCGGTTGTCCACAAACAGGAGTACCTGCCATTGGACAGCCGCCGCTAACCCGGCAGAAAGGACTGCTTGTGAAAATTCAGTGGTTCAGCGCGGCGGCGGCCGCCATGCTGCTCCTTTCCGGCTGCGCGTTCCCGCAGACGGGGGTGGAGAGCCTTTTGGCCGCGCCCTTGCTCAATGAGGAACAAAATGAGGTCTATGCCGCCCTGGTAAGGGAAACCGGCAGCAGCATCAAGCTCCTTTACCCCCAGCGTGGGGAAAACCGGTCGGCGTTTTTGCTGATGAATTTGGATGAGGAGGCCACAAATGAAGCGGTGGCTTTCTATCAGTCCACCACCGCCAATGTGACCACCTCCATCCACATGGCGGTTTTGGATAAGCAGGAGGACCAGTGGCGCGCCGTCCACGACATCTCCCTGGAAGGGACCCAGGTGGAGGACGTGGCGGTCATGAGGGAAGGCGGCGTCTTTTTGCTGGCGGTGGGACTCACCTACGCCAGTGAAAACACCAGCCTTTTAAAGGTGTACCAGTTCAACGGGGACATCATGGACGAGGTCTATTCTGAGGATTACCAGGCGAAGCTCATCTGCGATATGGACAGCGACGACCAGGACGACATCGTTTTGGTTCGGGGAGGGACCGAGGAGGCCGCCCCCTTTGCCAAACTCCTGGCCTACGAGGACGGGGGCTTCGCGGAAAAGGGCCGGGCCGTCACCGACCCCACCATCACCCGCTATTCCAGCATCCGCAGCGGCTACCTGAAAAACGGCCAGCAGGCGGTGTATCTGGACGGGTACCGGGGCAGCGCCGCCATGACCACCGAGATTTTGGGCTACACGGAAAATCACGGCCAGGGGCATTTGGCAAACCTGACCTACGATTCCCACAATGTCCAGTCCTACCCGGTGGACCGCCCCCTGGGGGCGGAATGCGCCGACTTAAATAACGACCTGATCATCGAAGTGCCGGGCCTGACCCCCATGCCGGGTTATTCAGCGGAACAGGCCGGCGCCTTTTACCTGACCACCTGGTATAATTTCTTAGACGGCCAGTTTGAGAAGGTCAAATCCTCCTATGTCAACGCCTCCCAGGGGTACCTTTTGGACTTCCCGGAGAGATGGGAGGGGAAGGTGAGCGTCCGCAAATCCGCCCAGAGCAACGAAATGCTGTTTTATGAATATCAGGCCGGGGACAACCCGGTCAAAAGCGAGCTTTTGTACATCCGCATGGTCAAGCGCAGCGAATGGGAATCCGGCGTTTACGAGGATTACGAGGTCATCAGCAGCTCCGGCGGCGGACAGATTTTCTATCTGGCCAAAATCCCCGCCGGAGCCAACACGGCCCTGCGGATGAGCATGGAGGAAGTCAAGAGGAATTTTTCCCGGTATTATTGAGAAAGGAAAACGGCTGCATGAAACGTATTTTAGTGTGTGAAGATGAAGACACCATCCGGGAATTTGTGGTGATTAACCTACAGCGTTCCGGTTACAGCGTGGTGGACGTCAATTGCGGGGAGGAAGCCCTGCGGGTCTATGATGAACAGAACGGGGACTTTGACGTGGCCCTTTTGGATGTGACCATGCCAGGGATGGACGGCTTTACCCTGTGCAAAAAGCTGCGGGAGCGTTCAGAAACCTTGGGCATTATTTTCCTCACCGCCCGGAGCCAGGAAATCGACCGGGTTGGGGGGCTCATGATGGGGGCCGACGATTATGTGACCAAGCCCTTCAGCCCCTCGGAGGTGGTGGCCCGGGTGGACGCCGTCTACCGCCGGGTCAGCATGGTAGCCGGCAAGCCCAAGGAAAGCGCGGAGATCCGCAGCGGCCCCTTTGTGCTGAACATCAAAAGCCGGACCTTGACCAAAAACGGCAAGCCTATCGACCTGACCCAGGTAGAGTACCAGATTGTGGAGCTGCTTTTGAAAAACAAAGGCTCCGCTTTGGACCGGAACAAGATTTTAAGCGAAATCTGGGGGGAAAACTACTACAGCGACGTAAAAATCGTGGACGTGAATATCCGACGCCTGCGGATCAAGGTGGAGGATGAGCCTTCCATGCCCGTCTATATCCAAACGGTGTGGGGGTACGGCTACAAATGGGGGAACCCGTTTGACGGCTGAGAGAAAAGGAGGGGAGCCGGGCAGATGGCGCTGAAAAGCATTACCCAGCGGTGGTTTTTAAACAGCTTCGGCGTGATTTTCGTGATTTTAGCTGCGGTGGTGGCCGTCAGCGGCGTCAGCATCCACAATTACTACTATTCGGCGGTGAAGGAAGTCCTGAACAACCAAGCCAGCACTGTGGACGGCATGATGATCCGCTATTCGGAGAATACCGTCACGTCCAATTTCTACACGGAAATCCGCAGCTATGTGGAGTCCTTCCCTGATAAAAATATGATCGAGCTCATGGCCATCGACTTGAACGGCAACGTGGTCCTGACCTCCAGCGGCTTTTCCTACAGCAGCCGCAACCTTCCCGACTATACTATGGCCATCAATTCCCCCAGGGGGGAAGGCTACTATGTAGGGGAGCTGGACGGCAGCGGCGACAAAGTCATGGCCGTCACCCGGATGGTGACGCCGGTAAATTCGGAGTTTTCCGCCATGCGCTTTGTGGTGTCCATGGAAAAGGTGGACCAGGCCATCCGGAACCTGGTGCTGATGATCAGCGCCGTGGCCCTGGCGGTGCTGGGACTTGTGCTGGTGTCGGGGCTTTTCTTCCTCAAAAGCATCGTAAAGCCTGTCCGGGAGATCGGCATCGCCGCCCGGCAGATCGCTTCCGGCGACTTCAAGAGCCGCATCAGCAGCCCCTCGGACGACGAAATCGGCGCTCTCTGCACCACCATCAACTTTATGGCCGACGAGCTGGAAAACACGGAGAAGATGAAAAACGAGTTTATTTCCTCCGTGTCCCACGAGCTGCGCACCCCCTTGACGGCCATCCGAGGATGGGCCGAAACCCTGCTGGATACCGATAACTACGACGCCGCAACTTTAAAAAAGGGGATGCGGGTCATCTCGGCGGAAACCGAGCGGCTCTCCGGCATGGTGGAGGAGCTTCTGGACTTTTCCCGCATCCAGAACGGCCGGTTCAGCCTGGTGTTCCAAAAGCTGGATTTGCTGGCGGAACTGGGGGAAGCAGTGCTCATGTACACCGAAAAGGCCAAACGGGAAGGCATCCAGATCTTGTACAGCGAGCCGGATATGCTCCCCATTATTTACGGGGACAAGAACCGGCTGCGGCAGGTGTTCATCAACGTCATCGACAACGCCGTCAAATACTCCGACCCCGGCGGCACCGTGCGGATCGAAGCCTTTGCCCGGGACGGGGACATCTTTATCAGCGTGGCGGACGCGGGCTGCGGCATCGCCCCGGAAGACCTGCCGAAAATCAAGACAAAATTCTATAAGGCCAACCACACCCGCCGGGGTTCCGGCATCGGGCTGGCGGTGGCCGACGAGATCATCCAGATGCACAAGGGCAGCATCGACATCGAAAGCACCCTGGGGGTGGGCACCACCGTGCTGATCCGGCTCCCGGTCAGCGGCCCGGAGGACGCCCCCGAACAGCCCGCAATTTTGGAAAGGAAAGTCGAGAATGAGCAAAAACTTTAAAACGTCCATCGGCGGCCAGGCCCTGATCGAGGGGGTCATGATGCGCGGCCCCCGCAAAACGGCCATGTCTGTCCGAAAGCCGGGCGGGGAGCTGCAAACGGATATCTGGGACAACAAGCCCGCCCGCATCTGGAACAAACTTCCCATTGTCCGGGGCGTTGTGAACATGGTCACTTCCCTGGTCGTAGGCTACCGGTGCCTGATGAAATCCGCCGAAATCTCCACAGAGGGGATGGAGGAGGAAGAACCTTCCAAATTGGAAAAGTGGCTGGAGGAAAAGCTGGGGGACAAGCTGATGAAGGGCGCTATGGTCATCGCGTCCGTTTTGGGCGTCCTGCTGGCGGTGCTGCTTTTCATGTACCTGCCCGCCTGGCTGGTGGGACTGGGGGAAGGAGTCCTGCCCCACTGGAGCATGTCCCTCATCGAAGGGCTGATTAAAATCGGGGTGTTCCTGCTGTATATGGGGCTCATCGGCCTTATGCCGGATATGCGCCGCCTGTACCAGTACCACGGCGCGGAACACAAGACCATTGCCTGCTACGAGGCCGGCGAGGAGCTGACCCCGGAAAACATCCGCAAATACCCCCGGTTCCACCCCCGCTGTGGCACCAGCTTTATCGTCATCGCCCTGATTTTGGGCATCCTCATCTTTTCCGTGGTCACATGGAGCAACGCTTTGGTCCGGACCCTGCTGAAACTCTGCCTGCTGCCTATAGTTGTGGGCATTGCTTACGAGCTCATCAAGCTGGCAGGCCGGTACGACAACCTGTTTACCCGGATCATTTCCTTCCCGGGCTTAAAAATCCAGCACCTGACCACCCGGGAGCCGGACGACAGCATGATCGAGGCGGCCATCGCTTCCATGGAAGCGGTAATTCCCGAAAACGAGGGGGAGGACCGCTGGTGAGAATCTCTTTACGGGACGTATATTCCGGCGTAAAAAATACAATTTTCCCGCAAACCGAGGACGCGGCCTTTGAGGCAAAGGAGCTTTTGCAGGCGGTTTTCGGCGTTTCCCGGCAGGATATCCTCCTGGGCCGGGAAACGGAGGTGGAAAGTGAGCAGCTTGACAGGCTACAGGAACTGGCCCGCCGCCGGGCTTCTGGGGAGCCGTTACAGTACCTCTTAGGCGAGTGGGATTTCTACGGCCGGACCTTTTCCGTTGGCCCCGGCGTCTTGATCCCTCGGGCGGACACGGAACCCCTGGTGGAAAAGGCCCTGGAATTTTTAAAAGGGAAACCCAATCCCCGGGTACTGGATCTTTGCACCGGCACCGGCTGTATTGCCGTTACCATTGGGGCGGAGCGTCCGGACGCGGAGGTTTGGGCCGTGGAAAAATCTCCGGAAGCCTGGGCTTTTTTCTGCCGGAACAATGAGAAATACGGTGGGCGCGTCCATGGAGTTCTGGCGGACGCCTTAATGGAGATCCCAATACTTCCCGTAGAATTTGACTTGATCATTTCAAATCCGCCTTATCTCACGGCGGAGGAAATGGCCGATTTGCAGCCGGAAGTCCGAAAGGAGCCGGCCATGGCCCTGGACGGCGGCGAGGACGGTCTTTCCTTTTACCGGCAGCTGACCGGCCGGTACCGGAGCTTCCTGAAACCCGGCGGCATGATGGCTTATGAAATCGGAATGGGACAGGAAAATGCCGTTTGCGAAATCTTTTTACAAAATAGACTTGATTCTGTTTGCCAAACCAAGGACCTTCATGGTATAATAAGAGTAGTTACGGCAGAGAACAAACTTTCCCGGACTGACGCGGGAAATCAATAAACGGAGGTAGACAATCTATGGCCAAAGCGAAAGTAGTTTCTCCAGTGAAGCAGCTGGATACCCCGGAAGAAAAAAAGAAGGCGCTGCAAAGCGCCATTGAGCATATCGAAAAGACCTTCGGCGCAGGCTCCATCATGAAGCTGGGGGAAAACCGCCACCTGGATGTGGACGTGATCCCCACTGGCTCTCTGGGGCTGGACCTGGCCCTGGGGGTTGGCGGCGTGCCCAAAGGACGTATCGTGGAAATCTACGGGCCGGAATCCTCCGGTAAAACCACCGTGGCCCTGCAAATGGTGGCCCAGGCCCAGAAAATGGGTGGCGAGGCCGCTTTTATCGACGTAGAGCACGCCCTGGACCCGGGCTACGCCAAGGCTCTGGGCGTTGATATTGACAGCCTCTTGGTTTCCCAGCCGGACACCGGCGAGCAGGCCTTGGAGATCGCCGAAGCACTGGTGCGCTCCGGCGCTTTGGACATCGTGGTATTCGACTCCGTTGCCGCCATGGTCACCAAATCGGAAATCGAAGGGGAAATGGGGGACGCCCATGTGGGCCAGCTGGCCCGGCTCATGAGCCAGGCCATGCGGAAACTTACCGCCATCATCGGCCGCAGCAACTGCGTGGCCATCTTCATCAACCAGATCCGGGAAAAGATCGGCGTCACCTTCGGCAACCCGGAAACCACCACCGGCGGCCGGGCCCTGAAATATTTCGCCACCGTCCGCATCGACGTCCGCAAGGGCGAGTCCATCAAGGACGGCAGCGAGTTCATCGGCAACGTCACCAAGTGCAAGGTGGTGAAAAACAAGGTGGCCCCGCCCTTTAAGGAATGTACCTTCGACCTGATGTACGGCGAAGGCACCTCTTATGAGGGCGAGATCATCGACATCGGCTCCGTGCTGGGGCTCATTGAAAAATCCGGCTCCTGGTACAGCTACAAAGGCGAGCGCATCGGCCAGGGCAAGGAAAAGGCCCGGGCATTCTTAAAGGAACATCCGGAAGTCAGCGCGGAAATCGAGAAGATCATCCGGGACAACATCGACAACTTCGTCATGGCCCCGGCCAAAGGCGCCAAGCAGAGCACCCTGGAACTGCGGAAAGGCACCACCATCAAGCTGGGGGATGAAGTCATCACCCCGCCGGAACACGCGCCTGTTTCCGACTATGAGGGCGCCGAGGATCCGGAGGCCCCTTCCTCCGCCGATGACCTGACGGACATCGACCTGGATGTGGAAGCCGACCTGGATGATTTTGAAGAATGATCATCACCAAACTGGAAAAAATGCAGGGCAGCCGCTGGAAGGTGGAAGTGGACGGCGAATACTGGAACATCCTGGATGCGGAAATCATCGTCCAGTTCCACTTGAAGCAGGGCGCTGCCGTTGGGGAAGAGACCCTGGAACAAGCCCTTTCCGCCGCCGAATACCGCCGGGCCAGGGAACGGGCACTTTACCTGCTGGACCGGAAGGACTACGGCAGCTGGGAAATCGAACGGAAGCTCTCCCAGAACGTCAGCCCGGAAACCGCCCGGAGGGTGGTGGAACGGCTGGAAGAGCTGGGCCTTATCAACGACGAGGAATACGCCCGGAAGCTGGCCCGGCATTATATCCTGCAAAAAAAGCAGGGCCCCCATCGGGCGGTTTTAGAACTGCGGAAACGGGGAATTGACGCCGGTCTGGCCGCAGAGGCGGTGGACGAGGTGGAACCGGAGGAGGACCAGCTTGTGGAGCTGTGCCGCCGGAAATATGCCCGGAAACTGGAAACTGACGAAAAAGGCCGAGAAAAGGTCATCGCCGCTTTGATGCGGCTGGGCCACGGCTATTACGACGCCTGCGGGGCTGTGGATACAGTCCTGGAGGAGCTGGACGAGCAAAACGAGGAATAAGAGAGGAACGAGCATGCCGACAAAAATTGGAATGGTGTCCCTGGGGTGCCCCAAAAACCAGGTGGACGCTGAAATGATGTTATACACCCTGCGGGACGCGGGTTTTGAGCTGTCCCAGGACCCGGCCTTGGCGGACGCGGTCATTATCAATACCTGCGGCTTTATCGAAAGCGCCAAGCAGGAGGCCATCGAGGAAACTATGGAGTATATCGCCCTGAAAAAAGAGGGGCGGATCAAAAAGATCATCCTCACCGGCTGTTTGGCGGAACGTTACCGGGATGAGATCCGGGAGGAAATGCCGGAAGTGGACGCCGTGGTGGGGATCGGCTCCAACAAGGACATCGTTTCCATTGTAAGGGAAGTTTTCGAGGACCGGATCTGCTGCCGTTACGGGGAAAAATGCGACCTGCCCCTGGAAGGCGGCCGCATCCTGTCCACCCTGCCTTTCTATGCTTACCTGAAAATCGCCGAGGGCTGCGACAACCGCTGTTCTTACTGCGCAATCCCCAATATCCGGGGACCGTTCCGCAGCCGCCCCATGGAGGGCCTGCTGGAAGAAGCGAAAGGCCTGGCGGAAAAGGGCGTGAAAGAGCTGGTTGTGGTGGCCCAGGATCCCACCAAATACGGCAAAGACCTTTACGGCGAGTATAAAATCGCCGAATTACTCCAGGAATTGGCGAAAATTGATGGGTTCCGCTGGATCCGCCTCCTTTACGCCTACCCGGAGAAAATCACCGAGGAACTGCTGGACGTTATGGCCAAGGAACCGAAAATCGCCAAATACCTGGACCTGCCCATCCAGCACTGCAATCAGGACGTCTTGCGGGCCATGCGCCGCCCCGGGAACCGGGAGCAGCTGGAAACGCTGATCGCCCATATCCGGGAAAAAATCCCGGGGGTCACCCTGCGCACCACCTTAATCGCCGGGTTCCCCGGGGAAACCGAGGAACAGTTCGCGGAGCTTTGTGAATTTGTCAAGTCCGTTCGGTTCGACCGGCTGGGTTGCTTTGCCTATTCCCAGGAGGAGGGGACTCCCGCCGGGGAAATGGAAAACCAGATCGACGAGGGAACCAAGGCCGAGCGGGCCCGGATCGTCACGGAAGAACAGATGAACATCATGGCGGAGAAGAACGAGGGAATGATCGGCAAAGAGTTCCTCTGCGTGGTGGAGGGCTACGACCGCTGGGGCGAGTGTTTCTTCGGCCGCAGCGAGGCCGACGCCCCGGATATTGACGGGAAGGTGTTCTTTACCTCGGAAAACAAGCTGGCAGTGGGCCAGTTTGTCCGGGTGAAGATCGAGGACACCATGGATCTGGACCTGATGGGGGTAGTAATCGATGAACACGCCGAATAAACTGACAGTGCTCCGGATGATCTTGGTCCCCTTTTTCCTGCTGTTCCTGCTGGTGGAAAGCATCCCTTTCCACGGTTTGTGGGCCCTTCTGGTCTTCGCGGCGGCGTCTATCACCGACGCCATGGACGGCCATATCGCCCGGAGCCGGAATTTGGTGACGGATTTCGGGAAGTTTTTGGACCCGGTGGCGGATAAGGTGCTGACCTTTTCGGCCCTCATCGCCTTTATCGAACTGGGCTGCGCTTCTTCGGTCGCGGTGGTCATTATGATGGCCCGGGAATTTTTGGTTTCCTCCCTGCGGATGGTGGCCGCCGGAAACGGCACGGTCATCGCTGCCGGGAAGCTGGGGAAACTGAAAACCGCCGTCACCATGGTGTCCATTGTGGCGGTGCTGCTCCTGCTTGCTTTAATGGATTTCGGCGCTTTGGGCGCGTCCTTCCCGGTGGGGCTCATCAGCAACATCCTGGTATGGGTCTCCGCCGCCATTACAGTGGTTTCCGGCGCGGAATACCTGTGGGTCAACCGGGCCCAGTTTACGGCCAGCAAATAATTTTCGGAAATTAGGTGACTATATGCTCAACAGACTGCGGGCGGACATCCGGGCCGTCAAGGAACGGGACCCGGCGGCGCGGAATTCCGCGGAAATTTTGCTTTTATACTCCGGTCTTCACGCCGTCATGCTCCACCGCCCGGCCTATTTTTTATACCGGCACAGGCTTTATTTCCTGGCCCGGCTGATCTCCCAGACCGCCCGGTTTTTGACCGGCATTGAAATCCATCCCGGGGCCAAAATCGGGACCGGGGTGTTTTTGGACCACGGCAGCGGCATCGTCATCGGCGAAACCGCCGAGGTGGGGGACGGCTGCACCCTTTACCAGGGGGTAACCTTGGGGGGAACCGGCAAGGACCACGGTAAGCGGCATCCCACTTTGGGCCAAAATGTCTTAGTGGGCAGCGGCGCGAAAATTTTAGGCCCCTTTACCGTAGGGGACAACGCGAAAATCGCCGCCGGGGCCGTTGTGTTGGAGCCTATCCCGCCGGATTCCACGGCTGTGGGCGTGCCCGCCCATGTGGTGCGCCGCAATGGCCAGCGGACCTGCAAGCCCATGGACCAGGTCCACATCCCCGACCCGGTTTCCCAGGAGTTCTGCAAGATTTTAGTGCGGCTGGAACGGGCGGAAAAAATGATTGCGGAGCAGCAGAAGGAACTGGAGCTGCTGCGCGGTCAGTTAGGAGGAAACGACCAGAATGAAACTGTATAATACCCTTACCCACGAACGGGAGGAGTTTATTCCCCATGAACCCGGGAAGGTCAGCATGTACACCTGCGGCCCCACCGTTTACCACTTTGCCCACATCGGCAACCTGCGCAGCTATATCATGGAGGACGTGCTGGAAAAATACCTGGATTATACGGGATTAAAAGTCACCCGGGTCATGAACATCACCGACGTGGGCCATCTGTCCAGCGACGCCGACACCGGCGAGGACAAAATGTTGAAGGGCGCCAAGCGGGAGCATAAAACCGTCATGGAAATCGCCCAGTATTACACCGACGCCTTTTTCGCCGACTGCGAAAAGCTGAACATCAAAAAGCCGGAAATCGTCCAGCCCGCCACCGGCTGCATCCCGGAGTTTATCGCCCTGGTGCAGACCCTGCTGGACAAGGGCTACGCCTATGAAGCCGGCGGCAACGTGTATTTCGACACATCTAAGCTGGAAAAATATTATGTGTTCCATGACCACGACGTGGAGGACCTGGAGGAAGGCGTCCGGGAGAGCGTGGAAAAGGACCAGAACAAGCGCAATAAGGCGGACTTTGTGTTGTGGTTCACCAAATCCAAATTCGACGACCAGGAGCTGAAATGGGATTCGCCCTGGGGCGTTGGCTACCCCGGCTGGCACATCGAGTGCTCCGCTATCAGCATGAAATATCTTGGGGAATACCTGGACCTGCACTGCGGCGGCATCGACAACGCTTTCCCCCACCACACCAATGAGATCGCCCAAAGCGAGTCGGCCATTGGCCACAAATGGTGCAATTACTGGTTCCATGTCCACCATTTGAACACCAATTCCGGCAAAATGAGCAAATCCTCCGGGGAATTTCTGACTGTTTCCCTGCTGGAGGAAAAGGGCTATCTGCCCTTAGCGTACCGGCTGTTCTGCCTCCAGTCCCATTACCGCCGGTCCCTGGTGTTCTCCTGGGAAGGCATGGACGGGGCTATGGCGGCTTACCAGAAGCTGGTGGCCCGAATCGCGGCCTTGGATCCCGACGGCGGCCAAATGGACGAACAGGCAGCGGGATGTCTCCGCCAGTCCTTCCGGGACGCCATGGACAACGACCTGAACACCGCCCAGGCCGTCACCTGCCTGTACGATGTGCTGAAGGCCGATACCTCCGACAAAACAAAGATCGCTTTGCTGGGCGAATTTGACCGGGTGCTGTCCTTGAACCTGCTTGCCGAGGCGGAAAAAGCGCGCAAGGCCGCGGCGGCATCGGAAAACGAGGAGCTTCCCGAGGAAGTACAGGCTTTGGTGGAGGAGCGCAAAGCCGCCCGGAAGGCCAAGGACTTCGCCAAGGCGGACGCTCTGCGGGACCAGATCGCCGCATTGGGGTATGCGGTGGAAGAAACCCGCCAGGGCACAAAAGTGACCAAAATTCAATGAGAAAAGGGGCTGGAACCAATGTTTGACAAGATCGTGACCATTTCCCTGAACCCTGCTTTAGACGTAACCATCTGGCTGACGACCATGGATTTTGCCGAGCCCAACAAAGCGGCTCGGGAGGAGGTATACGCCGGGGGAAAATCGGTGAATATCTCCCGGGTGATGACCTCCCTGGGGATGCCGGCCAAGGCCCTGGGCCTGTGCGGCAAGGAAAACGCCGGGCGTTTTTTGAAGCTGCTGGAACAGGATGGGGTCTCAAGCGACTTTGTCAGGCTGGAAGGGGCCACCCGGGAAAACCTGACCATTGTCATCCCCGACAAGCGGGTTCTGAAGATCAACCGCGCCGGATTCCCGGTATCCATCGAGGGCATGAAGCAGCTCCGGACCAGGGTTGAGGACGAGATCCGGGAGGACGGCAAAGTCCTGCTGATCTTCGCCGGAAGCCTTCCGGCCAACCTGACGCCGGAATCCTATAAGGCATTTTTGCTGTCCTTCCGGCGGGAAGGGGTCTATTTCGCCTTGGACAATTCCTTTTTCCATTTAAGCGATATGGCGGAGATCCGCCCCTTCCTGATCAAGCCCAATCTTTTGGAATTCCGGCAGATGAGTGGTTCCGACCTGCGGACAGAGCAGTCCATCATCAAGCTGGCCCGTTCCCTGACCCCTCATGTGGACCATGTGCTGGTGAGTTTGGGGGCGAAAGGGATGATCTACACCGGCCAGGACAGCGGATGCCGGATCTATTCGCCCCAGGTGCCGGTGCGCTCCACTGTGGGGGCGGGGGATACCAGCCTTGCCGCTTTCCTCTGCGCCCTCCAGCGGGGGATGGCCCCCTGCGACGCCGCCGTTTACGGCGCGGCGGCCGGGACCGCCTCGGTGATGCTGGACGGCACCGGCATTGTGACCAGGGAAATGATTGACAGCATCCTGCCTCAGATGACTTCCAAAGGGATCCGATAGGGGGCTGCCATGAAAAAGTTTCTTTGTGCAGTTTTGGCGGCGGCGATCGCTGCCGGGACCATGGCGATTCCGGTGAGCGCCGCCTGGGAGCAGGACGCTTCCGGGGTGTGGCGCTATGAACAGTCGGACGGCTCCCTTTCCACCGGCTGGCAGAAAATCGGGGATTGCTGGTACTTTTTCAGTTCTCAGGGGGAAATGCGCACCGGCTGGCAGTACCTGGGGCAGAATTGGTATTACTTCCATCCCTCCGGTGCCATGGCCACCGGTTGGGTGCAGACCGGCGGGAAATGGTACTTTTTTGACGCCGACGGGAAAATGCGCACTGGTTTCGTCCACGACGGGAACTGCTGGTATTACCTGGATGGAAACGGGGCTTGGACGGAAGATGACCCGGAGAGCCACACGGCTGTGACCAAAACCGGAAAAACCGCCTCCTTAAAAAACGGGATGTTTTATGTGGACGGCATCCTGATTGCCAATAAATCCTACCCCTTACCGGCGGGATATGCCCCGGGGGGACTGACCAGCGAAACCCAGCAGGCCTTTTCGGAACTGCATAACGCCATGGCCGCAGAAGGGCTGTCTTTATGGGTCGCCTCCGGGTACCGGTCCTATGATTATCAGGCGGGGCTTTACCGGAAGTATGTGAACCGGGACGGCAAAGCCGCCGCAGACCGGTATTCCGCCCGGGCCGGGTATTCCGAGCACCAGACGGGCCTGGCTTTTGACGTAAACCAGGTGGATGATTCCTTCGCGAATACGCCCCAGGCCAAATGGCTGGCGGAGCACGCCTGGGAATACGGGTTTATTATCCGATACCCCAAGGGGAAAGAAGGTGTCACAGGCTATCAGTACGAGCCCTGGCACCTGCGTTACCTGGGGAAGGAAACGGCAAAGGCGGTGCAGGACAGCGGCCTCTGCCTGGAAGAATACCTTGGGATCGACTCGGTTTATTCCAGATAAACACGGCTGGTAGTCATCCGCCGCCAGAATAAAAAGTTCATTCGTTATGCGAAAAGCAGACAGTAGATCCAACAGGACTTACTGTCTGCCTTTTATTTTATTGCTGTTCTTTGGCCATGCAATAAGCCCCAAGTATATACAAAGTCAAAATAAATTAACTGTAAAACATGAAAATCGGATAAAAAATATTTTTCTGGAACCAAAAACATAAAATCTTATCTAGTTTTTGATTCTGATTTTGATTCTGATATAGATGTTGTTACAAAAACATAGGAATAGATCCTTGGTTTTTGAGTATCAATTTCCAAAACTGTGCTTTGATTTCATCCCACAATAATTATCATATTATTTTTGTGTGATAAGCACTTAAAATACTTGATTTTTTATGTTTTTTGGTATAATATAAGGGTGTTCATTTTGCTTCTTGTTCAATTGCTGAAAAATTATGTCATGGAAAAACAAGGATTTGTGCACAGCGTTTGATGTGAAGCGATGATACTATAACATTGACGGCATTGTTGAGAACGGCGCTCCAGCCGTTCCAGTGGACCGGGACTGCGATGTCTTGGTCCTTTCAGAAAAAATGGAGTTTGAGGGGGTATTGTCATGAAAACGATCTATTTGGTGCCGCACAGTCATTATGACGCAGAAGTTTTTTTGACCCGGGAAGAATATCTTCAATGGGGCTTCTCAAATCTTTTAGAGGCGTTGAAACTTCTGGAAACGGAGCCTGATTTCCGATTTACGCTGGATCAGGTGTGCTACATCGAACCGTTTATGGAGAGGTATCCGGAATGCAGGGAAAGCGTTTTGCGGTTTATCCGGGAAAAAAGGCTTTATATTGCAGGCGGTATGTATGCAATGGCGGATATGAATATGCCTTCCGGCGAATCCCTGGCCAGACAGTACCTGAGGAGCGTTGCGTACTGCCGGGATACATTGGGCGTGGATATCAGCTTAGGCTGGACGCTGGACAGCTTTGGTTATTCCCCTCAAACGCCCCAGATCATGAGCCGCTGCGGTTTCCGGTATCATGCCTTTGCCCGTGGCGCCGGGCCCCATACTGCGGATTTTATCTGGGTGGCCCCGGACGGCAGCGAAACGCTGTGCCATCATATGAAATTGGGGTATGGCGGGATTGGGATGGGCGAGACCCAAGAAGAATTTGACCAGAGGGTCCTGCGCCATGCAAAGATACTATCCAAATATTCGGCGACAGATGCGTTGATGATGACGGAAGGCGGCGATCTGTCCGCGCCGGATCCCATTATCATTTCCCGGGTGAAAGGATTCAACAGTACCCATACGGACGTACAGATCCGTATTGCCACGGCCATTGAATATTTTGAGGAGCTGGAAAAGGCCCGTCCAAAACTGGAGCGTATCCATGAGGATTTGAACCCAATATTCCAGGGATGCTACACTTCCAGGATCGAGGTAAAGAAGGGGAACCGCCGTCTGGAAGGCAAGCTGACTTCTGCGGAGGCGCTGGCGGCTTCCTCCGGCTATCCGCTTTCTCCAGATATGAAAACCGCGTGGGACAACGTATTGTTCAACCAGTTCCATGACGACATCTGCGGCTGCCATGTTGATAAAGTGTTCCAGCTGATCATGCGGCGT
Organism: Candidatus Merdivicinus intestinigallinarum; assembly: GCA_018713335.1. Taxonomy (GTDB): domain Bacteria; phylum Bacillota; class Clostridia; order Oscillospirales; family Ruminococcaceae; genus Merdivicinus; species Merdivicinus intestinigallinarum. The sequence goes on from DVOW01000012.1 coordinate 53,888, forward strand.
TACACCCAGAGCGAGGAAATTGCAGAAAACCTGAGCCAGCTGGCCGGCGAACGCTTGGCCGCATCCGCTGATACCTCCGGGGACGGGATACCGGTACTGGTATTCAATCCTCTTGGATGGGAGAGGAAAGAGGTCGTTTCCGTACAAGTAGGGGTCATGGAAAAGGGCGCGGAGGACCTCATGGTTGTGGACAGCCAGGGGCATGAAGTTCCCTGTTATTTATCTGATCCAAAGAGGTACGCAATTGGGGGACTGCGGGAAGCGGAAGTCCATTTTGTGGCCGATCTTCCTTCCATGGGATATGAAGTATATTATGTCCGAACGCTCCAACACCGCCGTCCGGCTGTGGAACAGGACAACGAAGCGATGGATTTCGTGGAGTTGAACACGGCTGTTTTGGACAATGGGCGCGTGCGGCTGGACATCGACTATTTTACCGGCGTAATCCGGAGCATGAAACTGGCGTCCGGTAAAGAACTGATCGATCCCGAACATCCGTGGGGCTCCATGATCGTAAAAGAGCCGGACGCAGGCGATTTTTGGGAATTGAACGCGCCGTTGAAAGGCGGGATCTCCACTCCCAATGAACGGAGCCGGCCGATTTTGCAGGTGCCGGGGGCGGAATATTCCAAAGACGCCGGCGGGATCTGCGGGGTACATCAGGATGATGTGCGATGGGTGTTCACAGTACAGCGGAAATTTGGGAAAAACGCGTACCGTTCTACGATCACCATGTACCGTGATATGGAACGGATCGATGTAGACGGCGAAATCATCAACCAGGAAGAGGATGTCCGCTACTGCGCGGTATACCCGACCTCCATGTCGGAACAGGTCCACTGCGTCAGAGGTATCCCGTTCGGCTATACGGAAACGCCTCAGGGCGAATATCCCGCTGTTGATTTCTTTGACGCAAGCGACGGCGCTAAAGGATTGACGATCTATAACACCGGCCATGCGGGGAATTGTATGCTGGACGGCGTGATGAGCCTGTCATTGCTTCGGGCCGTTTCTTATAAACACTACAGCGGAGGCGGGTTCAGCGAGGATACCGACGCTTCCGGAGGATTTGAAAAAGGCAGGACCATGAAGTTCCAGTATGCCTTTTATCCGCATGACGGAGCGTGCGATACCAGCAAAGCACTGCGGCAGGGAAGGGAATTGAATGTCAAACCCATGGTCTATAAATGTGACCATCACAAAGGAACACTCCCACAGCGCTGCTCTTTCCTCCGGGTCCGCTGCCCGGATGTCCTGGTCAGCTGCTTTAAACCAGATTCGGAAGGCTGGATCCTGCGGCTGTATGAAGGCGGCGGGCAGGATCACGAGGATGTAACGGTCCAATTGGGGTTGGACGTTCTGAAAGCTGAGGAAGTGAATTTGGTGGAACAGGCCATTCCCGCGGGGCAGATCCCGGTGGAGAACAACAGCTTCCATTTTTCGATGAAAAAGAATGAAGTAAGGACCTTCCGTATTTATCGGAAATAACAACAAAGGCGGCCAAAGCTGTGATGCCTCAAAAAACAGAATAGCGCAGAGCTCCACCAAAAAAGCGGATATGATAAATATCCGCTTTTTTTATTCCATACAGCAAAGACTGATTTTGTACATTTGATCGAAGAAACTTGGGAATTCTAAAAAATCTAACGGGAACTCTTGCCTTTCCTGCCGAAGCATGGTAAAATAAAACATGTATCTGAAAATTTCGTGTTAGGCGGAGGTGCCGATTTGTCCGAAAAAACCGTTGTGATGCCGCCGGAAGAAATCGCCCGGCAGAAGGGGTTCCTCTTGGAATGCGCGGAGCTTTTGAAGTCCCGTTTCGGGGATGGCCATACCCTGCTGGCCCTGGTCCACAGCTATGGCTGCCAGCAGAACACTTCCGATGGGGAAAAGCTCATGGGGATGCTGGCGGAAATGGGCTTTGGCTTTACCGAAACCCCGGCGGACGCTGATCTGATCCTTTATAATACCTGCGCCGTCCGGGAAAACGCCGAGGTGAAGGTGTTCGGCAATGTGGGGGAGCTGTCCCATTTAAAAAGAGCCCGGCCGGAAATACTCATCGGCCTGTGCGGCTGCATGATGCAGCAAAAGCATATTGCGGAAAAAATCAAAAAAAGCTATCCCCAGGTGGATTTCGTTTTTGGCACCCACAGCCTGCCCAAATTCCCGGAAATCCTGAAGGACACCCTGCAAAACCAGAAGCGGGTCTTTCAGGTGGAGGAATCCGACGGGGTGCTGGCCGAGGGGATCCCTGTCCACCGGACCCCGGGGGTCAAGGCAAGCCTGCCCATTATGTACGGCTGCAATAATTTCTGCACCTACTGCGTGGTGCCCCTGGTCAGAGGCCGGGAACGCAGCCGGCAGCCGGAGGATGTGCTGAAGGAAGCCCGGGAAATTGCGGACGCCGGGTTTAAGGAGATCACCCTGTTGGGCCAGAACGTCAACTCCTACGGCAATGACCTGAATGGGGGACTGCGCTTCCCGGAGCTTCTGCGGAAGGTAAACGACGTCCCCGGGGATTTCTGGATCCGCTTTTTAAGCTCCCATCCCAAGGACTGCACCAAGGAGCTCATCGACACCATCGCGGACTGTGAAAAGGTCTGCAACCACATCTATCTGCCGGTGCAAAGCGGCAGCAACCGGGTCTTAAAGCTCATGAACCGGAACTACACGGTGGAATGGTATAAGGAGCTCATCGCCTACGCCAGGGAACGGATTCCCGGGGTGATGTTTACCACCGACCTGATTGTGGGGTTCCCCGGCGAAACCGAGGAGGACTTCATGCAGACCCTGGCACTGGTCAACGAGGTGAAATTCGCCTCCCTCTTTACCTTTATTTACTCCAAACGGGAAGGGACCCGGGCCGCCCAAATGGAGGACCCTGTCCCCAAAGAGGAAAAATCCCGGTGGTTTTCCATGCTCCTTGACGCCCAGCGGAAAATCGGGGCAGACTATTATAAGGGGTATGTGGGCCAAACCTTCCGGGTTCTCTGCGACGGCAAAAGCCCTCTGGGACTGGCGGGCCGCACGGAATTTAACGCCGTCATCGACTTCCCCGGAGAGGAACCCCTTATCGGGCGGTTTTTGCAGGTGGAAGTCACCAGTGCGGACAAGCATAACCTGACCGGCGAGATCCGGGCTGTGGAGTGAGACGCAACCGGGAGAATTGGACGCTCCCGCTGCCATATATTTTTCAAAAAAGAAAGGCTGGTACAAACCAATGGATCTGATTCAAATGGCAAGAAATATGGGCAAGGAAATTCAGGCGACTGCCGAATACAAACGCCTTCAGGCCGCCGTTAAGGCCAACGACGAGGACAAATCCCTCCAGGACGGCATCGGCGAGTTCAACCTCAAGCGCATGGAAATGAACCAGGAAATGCAGAAAGAGGAAAAGGACGAGAAAAAACTCCAGGCCCTCAACGAAGAACTCCAGAAGATCTACACCGACGTTATGGGCAACCCCAACATGATGGAATACAATATCGCCAAACAGGAAATGGACGAGATGATGCAGAAGGTCAACGCCATCCTGATGATGTGCGTCAACGGCGAGGATCCCGACACCTGCGAGATCCCGGACCATAACTGCACCGGTTCCTGCGCCACCTGCGGGGGCTGCCACTAATATGCGGAAACGGCGGGCTGCTGCGGACGCGGTTGGGGCGGAATTTCCGTCCCGCCGCTTCCGGGCAGTCCGTTTTCAAAATTACGGCCAAGGAGGAAATCACGTTGGGAAAGCTCTCTCCCATGATGCAGCAATATCAGGAAATCAAGTCGCAGTATCCGGATTACATTCTGTTTTACCGCCTGGGCGACTTTTATGAAATGTTTTTTGACGACGCCCTCACCGCCTCCCGGGAACTGGAGCTGACCCTCACCGGACGGGACTGCGGGCTGGAGGAACGGGCGCCCATGTGCGGCGTGCCCTACCACGCCTGCGACGTTTACCTGAAAAAGCTGGTGGAAAAAGGGTACAAGGTAGCCATCTGCGAGCAGATGGAATCCCCCTATGAGGCCAAGGGCGTGGTCAAGCGGGAGGTTATCCGCATCACCACCCCCGGCACTATTGTGGAGGGGAGTATGCTGCCTGAAGGGGAGAACAACTACATCGCCAGCGTGTACTACGACCCCTCCGGCTACGGAGTCTGTTTTGCCGACGTCTCCACCGGCGAGGCCCGGTTCACCCAGTATACCGGTTCGGAACCGGAACGGGGACTCATTAACGAGCTGTCCCAGTTCGCCCCCAAGGAGCTGCTTATCAATCCAGCCTTTTCGGACTGCAAGCAGGCCCGGGAGTTTGTCCAGAACCGGCTCCAGTGCGTGGTAGACCCGGTAAACGAGGAAGAATACCAGCAGAAAAAATGCGCCCGGGTGCTGTTGGAGCAGTTCGGCAAGGACCAGCTGGAAGGATTGGAACTGCAAAAATCCCTCTTTGCCCTGTACGCCGTTTCGGCCCTGGTGTCCTATTTGCAGGAAACCCAGAAATCCGGCGCCAAACGCCTGACCACCCTGACCCGTTACAGCTCCGAGCAGTTTTTATCCATCGACTTTACCGCCCGGAAAAACCTGGAGCTGACGGAAACCCTCCGCACCCGGGAAAAACGCGGCTCCCTCCTCTGGGTCTTGGACAAAACCCGCACCGCCATGGGCAAGCGGCTCATGCGCAAATACCTGGAGCAGCCCCTGGCTTCCGTGGCCCAAATCACCAGGCGGCAGGCGGCGGTGGCGGAGCTGACCCAGAATACCATGGAACGGGCTGAACTCATTGAGGCCCTAAGCGACGTGTACGACCTGGAACGGCTGATGACAAAGGTGGTTTACGGCACTGTCAATCCCCGGGAGCTTTTGTCCCTGTCCTATACGGCTTCCAACCTGCCCCGGGTGAAGGCGGCTTCCGCCAAATTCACTTCCACCCTCCTGTCCGAGCTGCACAAACAGGTGGACCCCCTGGAAAGCATGAAAAACCTGATCGACGCCGCCATCGACCCGGAGGCCCCGGCCAACCGCAAGGACGGCGGCTACATCCGCAAGGGGTACCGGCCGGATTTGGACGAGCTGAAGGACATCCAGAAAAACGCCAAGGACTACCTGGCCCGGATCGAGGAACGGGAACGGGAAGCCACCGGCATCAAAAACTTGAAAGTCAGCTATAACCGAGTCTTCGGATATTTTATCGAGGTCACCAAATCCTTTTTGAGCCAGGTGCCGGAGCATTACATCCGCAAGCAGACCTTAGTCGGCTCGGAACGGTACATCACCGAGGAATTAAAAGAGCTGGAAAGCAAGGTGCTCTACGCCAACGACCGGATGATCGCCATGGAATCGGAGCTTTACGAGGAAATCTGCAAGCAGGTTGCCGCCTGCCTGCCGGTCATCGAACGCACCGCCTCCGCCGTGGCCCAGCTGGACGTGCTGGCGTCCTTGGCCCAGGTGGCGGTGGACAACCACTATGTCCAGCCGGAGCTTTCCGTTAACGGGGAAATCCGCATTTTGGAGGGACGGCACCCGGTGGTGGAAACCATGTTCCCCCAGACCCCCTTTGTCCCCAACGACACCATGCTGGACAACGGCGACAACCTGATTGCCGTCATCACCGGCCCCAATATGGCGGGAAAATCCACCTATATGCGCCAGGTGGCCTTAATCTGCATTATGGCCCAGATGGGTTCCTTTGTCCCGGCCAAGGCGGCCACGGTCCCTATCCTGGACAAGGTGTTCACCCGGGTGGGGGCTTCCGACGACCTGACCGCCGGTCAATCCACTTTTATGGTGGAAATGAGCGAAGTGGCCTACATCCTCCAAAACGCCACCCCCAACAGCCTCATCCTGCTGGACGAAATCGGCCGGGGGACCTCCACCTTTGACGGCATGAGCATCGCCAAAGCGGTGGTGGAATACATCCTGAAGGAGAAGAAGATCCACGCCAAAACCCTTTTTGCCACCCATTATCACGAGCTGACCGAGCTGGAAAACCAGTATGACGGGGTGGTGAACTACAATATTGCTGTGAAAAAGCGGGGGGACGACATTATCTTCCTGCGGAAGATCCTCCGGGGCGGCGCAGACGACAGCTACGGCATCGAGGTGGCCAAGCTGGCCGGGGTGCCGGACAAGGTCATCAAGCGGGCAAAAGTGATCCTGACAGAGCTGGAAAAAAGCGTCCAGAAGCCCAGCCTTACCTACCACGAGGAGCCGGAAACGGAGCAGATCTCCTTTTCCGACCAGTCGGACGTCCGGGCTGCTGACGCCCTGCGGAAAATGGACGTGGACAGCATGACCCCCAGGGAAGCCCTGGAAGCCCTTTACGAGCTGAAATCCATGCTGATGTAAAAATTTATTTTAGTGATATTAAAAGAGTGAAGATTAAAGAGGAAATATATTATGGAGGATTTATACCATAATTTAGATTTTGCCAATACAATTATGTGTATATTGTTAATAACGTTGGTAATTAGCGCAATACTAGGATTTGTTTTTATGCTTAATAAGGCAAAAAAATTGGAAGAATTTTCTTTATTATTACGTGCTTAACGATAATTGGATGTTTATGTACTTACTCATGGAAAAATAATTTGAAAATTAGTATCAAGGTTAATGAAACTTTTTTGAACAAGATGAAAGCGAAGTTGATTTAGATGATTTAGCTGACCAATTTGATGATTATTTAGATGAGCTTACCGGAAAGTAAAATCATACTTTACGGAGCTGGAAAAAAGCGTCCAGAAACCCAGCCTCACCTACCACGAGGAGCCGGAAACGGAACAGATCTCCTTTTCCGACCAGTCGGACGTCCGGGCCGCCGACGCCCTGCGGAAAATGGACGTGGACAGCATGACCCCCAGGGAAGCCCTGGAAGCCCTTTACGAGCTGAAATCCATGCTCATGTGACGCGCGTCCTGCCGCGCGCTGGATTTGAAAACGGCGGGATGAACTGCCGTTTACAGCACAAATTCCCCGGAAGGGCGTCCAGGCATATTGTAGGGGCGCGCATTGCGCGCCCGGGTTTATGGAAAATACGAATGTAGAGGACGATGCCCGCGTCGCCCCGGGTGGTTTCTCAATCAAAAATATTTTCACGTAGTAAAAGGAGATAGGATTTTATGGCAATGAACTGGAAGCGGTTTTCCGTCTGGGGCGTTCTGTCCCTTGTTTTGCTGATGGGCGTCGCCGCCTTGTTTGCCGTCAAAGGTGTGAGGCCGGTTTCCATGGGCGGGACCGGGGAAACCACCGCGTACGCCTTTTTCCTAACCATCCTTTATATTCTGGACTGCTTTTGCCTCTGTCTCATCGGCGGGATGAAGCGCCAGCCGGCCTTTCCTGCGGCCTTGGCTGTTGTAACCGGGCTTTTGCTGGCATTCCCGGGCTTTTGGGGCGCGCCCTTTTACGGCATTATCCTGCAATTTTCCGGCGGGGAAGGGATGCTGCGGATTTTCGGCGGGGGCCTTCTGCTTTTGGGAATTTTCGGCTTTTGGGGCGGCATGGTCCTCCGGGAAAAGCGGGGCTGCGGCGTGCCGGTGCGGATGCCGCGGGTACCGTCGTTGCTGGATGAGGATGAGGACGACGAAGAGTAATTCTGGAAAGGAGGGATTTTATGCCGAAAATCAACGTGCTGCCGGGGGCGGTTTCGGAGCTCATCGCCGCAGGCGAGGTCATTGAGCGCCCGGCTTCCATTGTGAAGGAACTGGTGGAAAACTCCATCGACGCCGGGGCCTCCACCATTACGGTGGAGCTGCAGAACGGCGGCGTCCGGTACCTGCGGATCACCGACAACGGCTGCGGCATCTCGGCGGAGGACGCGCCCGTGGCCTTCCTGCGCCACGCCACCAGCAAGGTGCGGACGGCGGAGGACCTGGATTCCATCGGGACCTTGGGCTTCCGAGGGGAGGCATTGGCCTCCATCGCCGCTGTTTCCCATGTGGAAATGCTGACCCGGACGGCGGAATCGGAAACCGGCGTGCGGGTGGAGATCTCCGCTTCGGAGGTGGAAAGCGTCACCGAGGCCGGATGCCCTGTAGGGACCACCATTGTGGTGCGGGACGTCTTTTACAATGTCCCGGCCAGGCTCAAATTCCTCAAAAAGGATGTGTCCGAAGCCAACGCCGTGGAGAACATCCTGGAAAAAATCGCCCTTTCCCACCCGGAAATCTCCTTTAAGTTTGTCCGGGACGGCCGCCAGGCCTTCCACACTCCCGGGGACGGCCAGCTCTTAAGCGTTGTCTACACCATTTTCGGCCGGGAATTTTCCCAAAACCTCCTGCCGGTGGATTACGAGTTGGGGGGCGTGCATGTCACCGGTTACACCGGGAAGCCCATGTACAGCCGTCCCAACCGCACCATGCAGCACTTTTTCGTCAACGGCCGCTACACCAAGACCCGGACCGGCGGCGTGGCTTTGGAGGAGGCCTACCGTTCCTCCATGATGACCGGGAAATTCCCCGCCTGCGTTTTGGACATCCGCCTGCCCTGCAATATGGTGGACGTGAACGTCCACCCGGCCAAAATCGAGGTGCGGTTTGTCAGCGAGAAGGCGGTTTTCGACGCCGTTTACTTTGCCGTCAAAGGGGCCATCGCCCTGGGCAACCAGATTGCCCCCCAGGAAAAACCGCCGGAACCGGTTCAAAAAAAGGCTTCCGTGAATCCCTTGGCCCAATTTTCGGTGCAGGAAGGGGAACAGCAGCTCTTTTCCGCCCCCATTTTGGAGGAAAAAGCGCCGGATGCCCCTACGGAGAAGCCGCCGGAGCCGGCTTTGGAGGAACCACCCGCCATACCGCCGGAAAAACAGCGGGAAATCTACCAAAAACCCATGGTGGCCGACGAACCGGTTTACCATGCGGGGACACGATCCGCTGAGCCCAGCGCCCCCGCAGACAGCCGGTGGGATGTGGAACCGGAGGAGGAGCCCGCCCCGGAACCGGCTCCGGAGCAAGCCGTTCCGCAGCCCAAACGCCAGTACCGCATCCGGGTGCTGGGGGAACTCTTCTCCACCTATATCGCGGCCCAGATTGACGACACCTTCGCCCTCATTGACAAGCACGCCGCCCACGAGAGGATACTTTATAACCAGCTGAAGGAAAGGCAGGACGGCTTGGAAAAGCAGTACCTTCTTACGGCGCTGACCGTCACCCTTTCCCGGGCGGAGCATGAGGCGGCTTTGGAAAGATTGGATACCCTTTCCAGGCTGGGATTTTTGGCGGAGGACTTCGGCGGAAACGCCATGGTGCTCCGGGCCGTCCCGGCGGTGGCGGCGTCCTCCGGGCCCAAAGAGATGTTTTTAGAGGTGGTTTCCTCCTTGTCCCAGATGCGGAAAAAGGAGCTGCCGGAGGTGGTGGAGGACATCCTCCACCGCATCGCCTGCCGCAGCGCCGTCAAAGGCGGCGACCAGAACAGCCCCGAGGAGCTGAAACGCTTAGTGGAAACCGTCTGCCAGGATGAAAACGTCCGGTTCTGCCCCCATGGCCGTCCGGTCATCATCCAGTATTCCCGGTCCGATTTGGAAAAGCTCTTTGGCCGGATTCAGTAGGAGGGAAGGAATGGAACAGTCAAAGATCCCGGTCATCGCCGTTTTGGGCCCCACAGCCTCCGGCAAAACCGCCCTTTCCATCGCCCTGGCCAAGGAACTGGGCGGGGAGGTGGTTTCCGCCGATTCCATGCAGATCTACCGGGGCATGGATATTGCCACCGCAAAGCCGACGGAAGAAGAAATGGACGAGGTGCCTCATCATTTGATCGGCTATGTGGGGCCGGAGGAGCCCTACAGCCTGGGCCGGTACGCCGCCGACGCCCACGCCGCCATTGCGGATGTGCATAGCCGGGGCAGGCTGCCCATCCTCTGCGGCGGCACCGGGCTTTATATGGATACGGTGCTGGACAACCGGGACATCGGCGAAACCGGCAGCGACCCGGCCATCCGGGCGGAGCTTTCCGGCCTGGCCAAAGAACGGGGAGGGGAATACCTGCTTTCCGTCCTCCGGGAATTTGACCCGGAAACCGCCGCTGCCCTCCATGCCAACAATCTCCCCCGGATCATCCGGGCCATTGAGGTGTACCGCCTTTCCGGCGTCACCATGTCCGAACTGCAAAGGAAAAGCCGGGAAACCCCGGAACGGTACCACACCCTGCGCATCGGCATCGCCTATCAGGACCGGGCCGTCCTTTACGGCCGCATCAACCGCCGGGTTGATCTGATGATGGAGCAGGGGCTTTTGGAGGAGGCCAAAGCCTTCCGGGCGGAAAACCTTGGCACCTCCGCCCAGGCCATCGGCTATAAGGAGCTTTTCCCTTATTTAGACGGGGAAAAGAGCCTTTTGGAATGTTTGGACTCCCTAAAGCAGGCCACCCGGCGCTACGCCAAGCGGCAGCTGACCTGGTTCCGGAGGGACGGCCGCATTTACTGGGTCTATCCGGACGCGGAGGACGCAAAAAGCCGCGCTTTCAGCCTGGCCCGCCGGTTTTTAGCGGGGGGGAATTTGGAAAATCCCGGAAAATTAATAGAAAACTGTTGATTTCTGCGAAAAATATTCAGGAAAATTCTGATTTTCCACTGGCAAAATGGCGGGGGATATGCTACAATAAGAACATACTGTTTTGTAATATTTCCACAAGGGGGAAAACTGATGAAAAATTTGAATCTGCAGGATGTTTTCCTGAACCAGGTCCGCAAGGAACGGACTACCGTCACCATCTACCTCACCAACGGCTTCCAGTTCCGGGGCGTGGTCAAGGGCTTCGACAATTACATCATTGTGCTGGACTGCGACGGCAAGCAGAATATCGTCTACAAGCACGCCGTGTCCACCATTATTCCGGCCCGGCCGGTTTCCCTCCTGAACACCCAGGAAGCTGAAGAGGGAACGGAAAATTGAACGACCGTGTCATCCGGATCTCCGCGCTGCTCCTGTCTGCCTTCCTCATTATTTATGTGGGCGTCCAGATCGCGGGGCGCAGGGAACAGCAGTACACTGTCCAGACGGTCTACGACCAGACTGTGACCCAGAGCATCTCGGTGGAAGGGGTGTTCGTCCGGGATGAAACCGTAATCCCCATTGAAGCCGGCGGCGTTGTGACGCCCCTTTACAGCGTGGGGACCAAGGTGGCCATCAATACCCACCTGGGGGATGTGTACAGCGACCAGTCCGCCGTCCGGGCCCAGTACCAGGCCCAGAACCTGGAGGCGTCCATCAGCGCCCTGCAAAAGGCCCAGTCCACCACTTCCAGCACCGATGTGGTGAAGCCCGACACCTTAAACGGCCAGGCCGCGGACTATGTGTCCCAGCTGCTGGCCGCCCGGGACAAGCAGGATCTGTCCGGGCTTGCCTCCATCAAAAGCGGCCTCATGGAAACCTTGGCCAAGCGGGCCATTGTGGTGGACGGGGTGGAAAACTACGACGGCCGCATTGCCCAGCTGCAAAGCGACCTTCAGAATGTCCAGGGACTGGTTTCTACCCAGATCCATTCCTTTACCTCCACAGCCTCCGGTTATTTCGTGGACCATGTGGACGGGCTGGAAGGGACCATGACAAAGGAATACCTGGATTCCATGTCGGCCTCCGACCTGCAGAACTGGCTGGCGGGCTATACCGGCTACCAGGCGGACCAGAGCGCTGTCAAAATCGTCGGCACCCACCGGTGGACCTTCGCCACCGTGGTGACGGAGGAGCAGATGCAGGCCCTGTCCAACCAGTCCCGGGTGACCCTGCGGTTCCCCGGCGCCGGGGACGTCACCTGCTCCATTGCCGATTCGGTGCGCCAGGAGGAAACTGGGCTTTATAAGCTCTATCTGGAAGGGGATTCCGTCAACGAATACCTGCTGGGTTCCCGGGTGCAGACGGCGGAAATCGTCATCGACGAGTATCGGGGCATCAAGATCCCCAAGGAGGCCATCCGTTTTGTGGACGACCAGATGGGGGTGTACATCCAAGCCGGGAACAAGCTGTATTTCCGGTACATCGACCAGATTTACGAAACCACCGACTATATCTTGAGCTACCCGTATTACCAGGGCGGCGCCGATGGGAAAGAATATGTCAAAATGTATGACACCATTGTGGTGAAGGGCAAGGATCTGTATGATGGAAAGCTTATTGAATGACCGCGCTCCGGACGCCCGGACCATCCGGGAGAATATCCGGGGGATCCGGGAAAGGATGGCGGAGGCCGCCGTTAAGGCGGGGCGGGACCCCGGGGAGATCCAGCTGATGGCGGTGACCAAAACCGTCCCGGCCTCCCGCGTCAACCTGGCTTTGCAGGAGGGCGTCCGGCTGCTGGGAGAGAACCGGGTGCAGGAGTGCTGTGAAAAATACCAAAATTATGCCTGCGGCGCCAACGCAATTCACTTTATCGGACACTTGCAGACCAATAAAATTCGCGATATAATAGACAAAGTGGGAATGATCGAGTCGGTGGATTCCATCCGGCTTTCCGCCGCCCTTCAGGCGGAATGCGAAAAGCTGGAAAAATCCCTCGATATCCTGCTTCAAGTCAATATCGGGGCGGAGGAAACCAAATCCGGGTTCCTGCCGGAAGCGCTGCTCCCGGCGGCAAAGGAGATCCGGGAACGGTTCCCCTCCCTGAAAATCCGCGGCCTGATGACCGTCCCGCCCAGGGCGGAGGGGGATTACTGGCTGCAAAAAACCAGGGAACTTTTTGAAAAAATGAAAGATTCTTCCCCGGAAGGCCATGAACCGGCGGTGCTGTCCATGGGAATGTCGGAGGATTTTGAGGCGGCCATTGGCTGCGGCTCCACCCAGGTCCGCATCGGACGGGGGATCTTCGGGGAACGCAAATAAAAGAAAGGCGGAGAGCAATGGGTTTTGTTGGAAAACTGAGAGATATGTTTACCGAATACGACGACGAGTACGATGAGCAGATGGAAGACGCGCCTGAGATCGACGATTTCGACCAGATCAAACGGGAAAGCGCCCAGACCAGCTACGACATCCCTCCTTCCGCTGCGGCCAACCGCAGCAAGGTGGTGAATATCCACGCCACCACCCAGCTTCAGGTGGTGCTGGTAAAGCCCGAGCGTTTTGAGGACGCCCGGAGCATCGCGGAGCATTTAAACGCCAAACGCACGGTGGTTTTAAACTTAGAGTCTGCGTCGCCGGAGCTGTCCAGAAGGCTTCTGGACTTTTTAAGCGGCGTTGCTTTCGCAAACCACGGCGAGGTGCAGCGGGTGGCCGCGGCAACCTTCATTATCCTGCCCTCCAACGTAAACCTCATGGGCAACCTTCTGGATGAACTGGAAGACAGCGGCGTTTATTTTTAATGGATAAGCAGCAAAAGGAACAGGAATATTTCCTGGCCCGCATCCGCAGCCTTTTTGACCTGTGCCAACGGCAGGGATGCCCGAAATTTTCGGACTTCCTCACCGAGGAGCAGGCGGCCCAGATCCGCCCTTTGGCGGAACGCTCCGGGCTGGGCACCCTTTTCTGGGGCGGCTTTCAGGGGGCTTCGCGGGTGATGCTGGGGGTATTCCCGGACTGGATGGACCCGGACCCGGAGGAATTCCCCATTGTGGGGTGCACCTTCCGGTATCCGGCGGCATACGCTTTGACCCACCGGGACTTCTTAGGCTCTTTGATGGCCCAGCAGATCCGGCGGGAAATGGTGGGGGATATTGTGGTGCAGGCCGGGGAAACCTACGTCTTTGCCGACAAACGGGTGGAAAAGGTCCTGCTGACGCAGATCGACCGGATCGGAAGGGTTGGCGTTCAGATAGAAAAAGGGACGCCGGCCGATTTCCAGGTGATCCAGGATTTCCGGGAAATAAAGGGAACCCTTGCTTCCCTGCGGCTGGACGCTGCGGTGGCCTTGTGCTGCGGTGTCAGCCGGGAAAAGGCGTCGGCCCTGATCAGTGCGGGGATGGTGCAGAAAAACCACTGCCCTGCGGAAAACGGCAGTATCCAGCTGGCGGACGGCGATGTCCTCACGGTCCGGGGAAAAGGGAAGTTCCGCCTGGAAACAGACGGCGTCCTGACCCGGAAGGGGAGGATCGCCGTGCGCATTTTGCAGTATCTTTAAACAGAAAATCCGCAAAGCCCTCGGAAAAGCCGGGCCTTTCGGCTTTTCCGGCGGCTTTGCGCCAGAAAAGGAAAGGTGAAAAGGATGTCCAGCAAATCTTCGGAGAAGCTCTTTGAAAAGGCCGCTTTCGGCTACCGGACCGAGGAAGTGGACCGGTATATTGAGCAGATGAACGCACAGATTCGTTCTTTGGAAGCGGAAAAGGCCGATATGATCGGGAAAATGAAGATCCTTGCGGAAAAAATCAACGAGTACCGCCAGGATGAGGCAAATCTGAAAGACGCCCTCCTGGGGGCGCAGAAAATGGGGAACGCCATTGTGAGCGAGGCCAAGGCCAAGGCGGACCGGATGGTTTCCGACGCCAAGAACCGTTCCGAACGGATGCTTTCCGAGGCCCAGCGCGCCGCCGACGAAGCGGTGGGCGGCATCCGGGCCCAGGTGGAGCACGAAAAGCTGACCATGGCCAAAATGCAGAAGGAGGTTTCTGATTTTAAAGCCAAGCTCCTTTCCCTTTACAAGGTGCATTTAAACGCTTTGAACAGCCTTCCGGACATGGAGGAGGAATACGAGGCCATTTATAACACCCGGGTCCGCCCCTCCTACGCCCAGCCGGAGCCTCCGGCTCCGGAACAGCCCCTCCAGGAAAGCCCCCAGGTGGCGGAGCCTGTCCAGACAGAACAGCCCCAGGTGACCGCCCCCCAGCCTATGGAGCCGGCGGCCGCAGCCATCAAGCAGCCGGAACCCGCGGCTGCCCAAACGGAGAAGGGGCCTGCCCACGGCCTTTCCCCGGAGGAATCCACCACTGTCCGGTTCGATAAGGCAGGTAAGGCCGCCCCGGCCCCCAAAGAGGAGGAGCCGCCTGTCACGACCGTGAACCGGCCGGCCCACAAGCTGAGCTTTGAGGAAAAATTCGGCGACCTGAAGTTCGGCAAAAATAACCCCGCCAGATAACTTGAGTTTACAAATAAAAGGAGAGAACCAAATCCATGCCACAGGAAAAACGAGATTACAACCAGACATTGAATCTCCCCAAGACCAGCTTCGACATGCGGGCCGGCCTTCCTAAAAAAGAGCCCAAATTTGTGGAGCACTGGGACGAGATGGACCTGTACCAGAGACTGCTGGACCGCAACAAGGACAAACCCCTTTACGTCCTCCACGACGGCCCCCCCTACGCCAACGGCGACATCCATCTGGGCACTTCTCTGAACAAGGTGCTCAAAGACATCATTGTCAAATATAAAAACATGACCGGCTTCAACTCCCCCTATGTCCCCGGCTGGGATACCCACGGCCTTCCCACCGAGCTGAAGGCCTTAAAGGCCATCGGCATGGACAAGGACAAAGCTACCCCCGCCGAGATCCGCCGCCAGTGCCGGGAATTTGCCATGAGCTATGTGGACATCCAGAAAAAGCAGTTCATGCGCCTGGGCGTCACCGGCGACTTCAAGGACCCCTACATCACCCTGAAACCCGAATTTGAGGCGGAACAGGTGAAGGTGTTCGGTGAAATGGCCAAAAAGGGCCTCATTTACCGGGGCATGAAGCCGGTTTACTGGTGCGCTGAGTGCGGCACCGCTTTGGCTGAAGCGGAAATCGAGTACGCCGACGACCCCTGCGTCACCGTTTATGTGAAATTCAAGGTCACTGACGACAAGGGCGTTTTCTCCGCCGCCGGGATCGACGTGGACAAAACCTACTTCGTCATCTGGACCACCACCACCTGGACCCTGCCCGGCAACCTGGCCGTCTGCCTGGGGCCCGACATCGAATACACCGCTGTGAAAGCAAACAGCGAGTATTACATCATGGCCAAAGAACTGGCCCCCAACGCCATGAAGGCTGCCGGCATCGAGGACTACGAGTTTGTTGGCTCCTTCACCGGCAAAGAGCTGGAATACATGAAAACCGCCCATCCTTTCTTAGACCGCACCTCCCTGGTCATCGTGGGCGACCACGTCACCCTGGAAAGCGGCACCGGCTGCGTCCACACCGCCCCGGCTTTCGGTGTGGAGGACTTTGATGTCTGCAAGAATTATCCGGAAATCGAGCTGGTTGTCCCCGTGGACGCTTCCGGCCGTCAGACCGCTGAGGCGGGCGATTTCATCGCCGGGCAGACCCTGGAGGAATCCAACAAGACCATTTACGCCCGGATGGAAAAGGACGGCTCCCTCTTCGCTTCCCAGAAAATCACCCACTCCTATCCCCATTGCTGGCGCTGCAAGGAGCCGGTCATGTTCCGGGCCACTGACCAGTGGTTCTGCTCTGTGGACGCCATCAAGGACGACGCCATCAAAGCCATCGAAAGCGTTGAGTGGATCCCCGAATGGGGCGAGGAGCGCATCAAAGGCATGGTTCGGGACCGCCGGGACTGGTGCATTTCCCGCCAGCGCAAATGGGGCGTGCCCATTCCCATCCTCTACTGCAAAGACTGCGGCAAGCCCATTGTCAACGATACGACTATCGAGGCCATTTCCGAAATGTTCCGGAAGGAAGGCTCCGATTCCTGGTACTTGAAAGAGCCTTCTGAGTTCCTGCCTGCGGATTTCGCCTGCGAGTGCGGCTGCAAGGAATTTGAGAAGGAGCAGGACATCCTGGACGTTTGGTTCGATTCCGGCACAACCCACGCCGCCGTTTTGAAACAGCGCCCCGACTTAAAATGGCCCGCCGACCTTTACCTGGAGGGCGCCGACCAGTACCGGGGATGGTTCCAGTCGAGTCTTCTGACCGCTGTGGCCACCACCGGTCAGGCTCCTTACAAGGCTGTCTGCACCCACGGCTGGGTAGTGGATGGCGAAGGCAAGGCCATGCACAAATCCGCGGGGAACTCCATTTCTCCCGATGAGATCATCAGCCAGTACGGCGCGGATATCCTCCGCCTGTGGGTGGCTTCCTCCGACTACCACGCCGACATCCGCCTGTCCAACGACATCTTAAAACAGCTTTCCGAGGCCTACCGCAAAATCCGCAACACCGCCCGGTACATCCTTGGCAACCTGGACGGCTTCGATCCCGACACTGACCGGGTTTCCCCCGAGGAGCTGACCGAGCTGGACAAATGGGCCTATGAGCAGCTGGACACTTTGATCGACAAGGTCCGGGCCGGCTATGACGCCCTGGATTACCATGTGGCCTTCCACGCCATCCACAATTTCTGCGTGGTGGAAATGTCCAGCTTCTACCTGGATATCATCAAAGACCGGCTGTACTGCGAGAAACGGGACGGCGTCCTCCGCCGGGCCGCCCAGACCGCCATGTACGACATCCTGTCCGCTTTGACCCGGCTGGCCGCGCCTATTTTGGTGTTCACCTGCGAGGAGATCTGGCAGCACCTGCCCGCGTCCAAAGAACTGGACATGGAAAGCGTCTTCTTTAACGATATGCCCGAAAAAGCCAATATTCCTGTTTCCGACGCCTTCAACGAGAAATGGGATATGATTTACCAGGTGCGGGCCGATGTGCTCAAGGCCCTGGAGCCCAAACGAGCTTCCAAGGAAATCGGCAAATCCACCGACGCCAAGATCACCCTGACCTGCGACGGCGAGCTTTACGACCGGCTGAAAGCCGTTGAAAGCGAGCTGGCTCCTGTCTTTATCGTTTCCGAGGCGGAAGTGATGAAAGGGGATTCCGGCGAGTTTGCCGGGGAAACCGAGGGTCTTTTCGTCACGGCGGTTTTGTCCCAGGGGGAAAAATGCGAACGCTGCTGGCTGCATGACCACACTGTCGGCCAGAACCCCGAGCATCCCACCCTGTGCGCCCGCTGCGCCTCTGTTGTGGAATAAAAATGAATATTGCCGCCGGAGAGTTTTTTCCAGCGGCAATTTCCCCTGTCTTGAAAACCTTTCCAACCAAAACGAAAGGAACATCCGCTTATGAAACGTTATCTTGCCCTTTTACTGTCCGTTGTGCTGGTGGTGCTGGACCAGGTGTTCAAGCTGCTGGCCCACGCCCATTTAAAACCTATCGACACCTACCCCATTATTGAAGACGTCCTCCACCTGACCTACCTGGAAAACCGGGGCGCTGCTTTCGGCATGATGGAAGGGCAGACCTGGCTCCTCATCTGGGGCACCGGCCTGATCCTCCTCGTTATGATCCTTGCGGTGATGATCGGGAAGATCCCGGGGACCCTGCCCAATGTGATCGTCTGCGTCATTATCGGAGGCGGTGTGGGGAACCTCATCGACCGGGTGTACCGGGGGTATGTCATCGACTATATCCAGGTGCGGTTCGTGGACTTCGCCATCTTTAACTTCGCCGATATCTGCGTGGTGGTAGGCGTGGCGGCCCTGGTCCTTTACATCTTCTGCCACGAATTTGCCGCCAGGAAAAAAGAGGGGAAGGAGCAGAAGGTTGGCTGACGTCATGGGGGAAACCCTGCTGTTCTGCCCGGAACCGGAGGACGCCGGGAGCCGCCTGGACGCCTTTCTGGCCCTCAATCTGGAGGGGAAGACCCGTTCCGCTGTCCAAAAGCTCATGGATCAGGGGAAGGTGCTGGTCAACGGCAAGACCGGCCGGAAAAACGACAAGGTAAAGCCCGGGGATTCTATCCAGGTGGAAATCCCGGAGCCGGAACCCCTGGAGCTGCTGCCCCAGGACATCCCTTTGGACATTGTCTACGAGGATGAGCACCTGCTGGTGGTCAACAAGCCCAAAGGCATGGTGGTCCACCCGGCCCCGGGGAACCCGGACGGCACTTTGGTCAACGCCCTGCTGTACCACTGCGGCGAGAGCCTTTCCGGCATCAACGGGGTCATCCGCCCCGGCATTGTCCACCGCATCGACAAGGACACTTCCGGCCTTTTGATGGTGGCCAAAAACGACCTGGCCCACCAGTCCCTGGCCGCCCAGATCGCCGCCCACACCTTCACCCGGATGTACAATACGGTGGTATACGGCAATCTGAAAACCGACGAAGGGACCATTTCCGCCCCCATTGCCCGGCACCCCACCGACCGGAAGAAAATGGCGGTGGTCCCCGGCGGACGGGAGGCCGTCACCCATTACCGGGTGCTGGAACGGCTGCCCGGCTTTACATTAGTGGAATGCAGGCTGGAAACCGGCCGCACCCACCAGATCCGGGTGCATATGGCCCACATCGGTCATCCTGTGGCCGGGGACCCGGTTTACGGACCGAAAAAATGTATCACAAGCCTAAATGGCCAATGCCTTCACGCCCGGCTTCTGGGCTTTGTCCACCCGGCCACCGGGGAATACATGGAGTTTGACAGCGGCCTGCCCCCTTATTTTACGGACTTTCTCGAAAAACTCCGGCGGAAGGGAGGGGCTTTGGAATGAACCTCTCTCAGATCCTCTTAGTCACCGACTGCGACGGCACCCTGCTGCGGGACGATAAAACCATTTCCCAAAAGGATTTGGAGGCCATTGCCCGGTTCCGGGAATTGGGCGGGAATTTCACTATCGCCACCGGCCGTTCCCTGCCCACCGTGTCCTCCATTTTGGAGCTTTTGAAGCCCGACCTGCCGGTGATCCTCTATAACGGTTCCATGCTGTACGACCCGGTGGAGAAAACGCCGGTTTGGACAGCGGAAATTCCACGATCCGCACGTTTTTTGGTGGAAAAATCCATGGAACGCTACGGGTCGGAGCTGGGGGTGGAGGTGCTGACCCCGGAAGGGCTCCACGTCATCCAGTTTACCCCGGTGATTGACGAGCATTTGAACGGCCCCCTCAAAGCCGAATACCGGCTGTCCAGCCTTGCGGAGGTCGCGCCTCTCCAATGGCTCAAGGTGATGTTCGCCCTGCCCGCGGAAGAAATGGAGGACCTGAAGGCGTTTTTGGACAGCTTCGGGGAATTGGGGGCCCGGTACGTCCGTTCCGAAAAGCTCTATTTTGAGATACTCCCGGCCCACGCCTCCAAAGGCGCGGCGCTGAAAATGCTCTGCGGAAAAACGGGGCTCTCCTTACAATATACCGCGGCCATCGGCGACTGCGACAACGACCTGGAAATGCTTTACGAAGCCGCTGTGGGATTTGTCACCGCCAACGCCTACCCGTCTGTCAAAGAAAAGGTGGGGCGGGTGACAGCTTCCAATGAAGAAGGCGCGGTTTCCGCTGTGATTGGGGAGATTCTGGAAAAAGGGGAGGCCCTTTTCCTTGAGAAACCCTAGCTGTAATAACCTTTTGCCAATTTAACGAAAGGAATGAAAGTTTATGGACGCAAATCTGAAAAAAGACCTGCAAAAGACTGCCTGCCGCATCCGCATGGGTGTCATCGAAGGCACCTTCAACGCCAAATCCGGCCATCCCGGCGGCTCCCTCTCCATTGCGGAGGACCTGGCGTACCTTTACTGGAAGGAAATGAGGGTCGATCCGGAGAATCCCCAGTGGGAGGACCGGGACCGGCTGGTCCTGTCCAAGGGCCACTGCGCCCCTGCCCTTTACGCGGCCCTGGCGGAAAAAGGCTATTTCCCGGCCAGTGAAATCAAAAAGCTCCGCCACACCGGCGCATTGCTCCAGGGACATCCCGACATGAAGCACATCCCCGGCGTGGACATGACTACCGGCAGCCTGGGGCAGGGCATTTCCGCCGCCTGCGGCATGGCCCTGGCCGCCCAGATCTCCGGCAAGGATTACCGCACCTACACCATTTTGGGCGACGGTGAGATCGAGGAGGGCCAGGTTTGGGAGGCCGCCATGTTTGCCGCCCACTACAAGCTGGACAACCTCTGCGCCATTGTGGACAACAACGGCCTTCAGATCGACGGCCCTGTGGCGGAAGTCATGTCCCCCTACCCCATCCCCGAAAAATTCGCCGCCTTCGGCTGGCACGTCATCACCGTGGACGCCCACGACTTCGACCAGCTGGAAGCCGCCTTCGCCGAAGCCCGGACCGTGAAAGGCAAGCCCACCGCCATCATTCAGAAGAGCGTCAAGGGCAAAGGCGTGTCCTTTATGGAAAATCAGGTGGGCTGGCACGGCACCGCCCCCAATGCCGAGCAGTATGAAACCGCTATGGCCGAGCTGAAAGCGCAGCTGGACGCTCTGGACGCCCAGTAAGGGGAGAAAGGATGGATCTTCAATGTCTGAAATGAAAAAAATCGCAACCCGCGAAAGCTACGGCAACGCCCTTGCCGAATTTTCCGCCCAGTACCCGGACCTGATCGTCCTGGACGCCGACCTGGCCGCCGCCACCAAAACCGGCATCTTCAAAAAAGCCTGTCCGGAACGGTTCTTTGACTGCGGCATCGCCGAAGCCAACATGATGGGCGTAGCCGCCGGTCTGGCCGCCGCGGGCAAGACCGTTTTTGCCAGCTCCTTCGCCATGTTCGCCGCCGGGCGCGCCTTTGAAATCGTCCGCAACTCCATCGGCTACCCCCACCTGAACGTGAAAATCGGCGCTACCCACGCCGGTATCTCCGTAGGCGAGGACGGCGCCACCCATCAGTGCTGCGAGGACATCGCCCTGATGCGCGCCATCCCCGGCATGGTTGTCCTAAACCCCAGCGACGACGTAGAAGCCAAAGCCGCCGTCAAGGCCGCCATCGAATACAAAGGGCCTGTTTACCTGCGATTTGGACGCCTGGCGGTGCCGGTCTACAACGACCCGGCCACCTATAAGTTCGAGATGGGCAAGGGCGTCACCCTGCGGGAAGGCAAGGACCTGACCATTGTGGCCACCGGCCTGATGGTTTGGGAAGCGGTTCAGGCCGCCGTGGTCCTGGCCCGGGAAGGCATCAGCGCCCGGGTCATCAATATCCACACCATCAAGCCCCTGGACGAGGAACTCATCTGCAAGGCCGCGGCCGAAACCGGCAAAATCCTGACCGTTGAGGAGCACAGCGTCATCGGCGGCCTGGGCAGCGCTGTCTGCGACGCCGTCTGCGCCAAGGTCCCCTGCGTTGTCAAGAAAATCGGCGTGGAAGATACCTTCGGGTGCTCCGGCCCCGCCGCGGAACTGCTGCGCCGGTACGGCCTCACCGCCGAGCACATTATCGAAGCCGCCAGAACCCTGGCCCGCCGGTAATTTGCAGGTTTTACAAAATAATCCTTGACAAACCGGCTGGAAACTCGTATAATCAAAATATTATAGCCAATGACCATCGGAGGTTTGTGCCCCGGTGGTCACTGTTCTGATATTCAAAAACAAAGGCTGCCCCTGGGGCAGATCAAATTTCGGGAGGAATGACTCATGGCAAAAGAAACCTTACTCACCAGCGAGGGGCTTGCCAAGCTGGAGAACGAACTGGAGGATTTGAAAACAATCCGGCGGAAAGAGGTTGCCGATAAAATCAAAGTCGCCATTTCCTTCGGCGACCTTTCGGAAAACAGCGAGTACGACGAGGCCAAAAACGAGCAGGCCATGATCGAGGCCCGGATCCTTCAGATTGAAGCAATGCTCAAAAACGTGAAGATCCTGGATTCCGATTCCTTGGACACCGAAACAGTCAGCCTGGGCAGCAGGGTCCGGGTGCTGGACACCGAGTTTGACGAGGAGGAAACCTTCCAAATCGTTGGTTCCACCGAGGCGAACCCCGATCAAGGCCGGATCTCCGATGAAAGCCCCATCGGCAAAAACCTTTTGGGCCACCGGGTGGACGACATTGTTGCCATCCCCGTCCCCAACGGCACCGTCACTTATAAGATTCTGGAAATTATGATGTAAAAAAGGGAAAGAGGAGCATAGATGAGCGAAGAAATGAACCTGCCCCGGCAGGAAGCAGCCCAGGATGAGAACGAGCAGGTCCGCATCCGGAAGGAAAAGCTGGCCGCTTTGCAGGAAGCGGGGAAAGACCCCTTTACCATTGTCAAATACGATGTGACCCACCACAGCCAGGAAATCAAGGACCGCTTTGAGGAGCTGGAAGGGAAAACCGTCTGCGTGGCCGGGCGGATGATGTCCAAACGGGTCATGGGCAAGGCCTCTTTCTGCCATGTCCAGGATCTGCAGGGGACCATCCAGTCCTATGTGGCCCGGGACAGCCTGGGTGTGGATTCCTACCAGGATTTCAAAAAGCTGGACATCGGCGATATCATCGGCATTAAAGGCCTGGCTTTCCGCACCAAAACCGGCGAGATTTCCATTCACGCGGAGGAAGTGGTGCTGCTGTCCAAGAGCCTCCAGGTTCTGCCGGAAAAATACCACGGCCTGACCAACACCGATATGCGCTACCGCCAGCGGTATGTGGATCTGATCATGAACCCCGAAGTCCGGGACACTTTTGTGAAGCGTTCCAAGATCATCCGGGAAGTCCGCAATTACCTGGACGCCAAGGGCTTTATGGAAGTGGAAACCCCTATGCTGGTGGCTAACGCCGGCGGCGCGGCGGCCCGTCCCTTTGAAACCCATTACAACGCCCTGGACGAGGATGTGAAGCTGCGGATTTCCCTGGAGCTTTACCTGAAACGCCTGATTGTGGGCGGTCTGGAACGGGTGTATGAAATCGGCCGGGTGTTCCGCAACGAGGGTGTGGATACCCGCCACAACCCGGAGTTTACTTTGCTGGAACTGTATCAGGCGTATACCGACTATCACGGCATGATGGACTTGGTGGAAGGCATGTACCGGACGGTGGCTGAGAAGGTCTGCGGCAGCTTGGTGATCCCCTTCGGCGAGTACGAAGTGGACCTGTCCAAGCCCTTTGCCCGGCTGTCCATGCTGGACGCTGTCAAGCAGTACACCGGCGTGGATTTCCGTGAGATCAAGACCGACGAGGAAGCCAAGGCTGTTGCCAAGGAGCACCATGTGGAATTTGAGGACCGCCACAAAAAGGGCGACATCCTCAGCCTGTTCTTTGAGGAGTTTGTGGAAGAGCATTTGATTCAGCCCACCTTCGTCATCGACCACCCGGTGGAGATCTCTCCCCTGACCAAGAAGAAACCGGAAGACCCGGAATACACCGAGCGTTTCGAGCTGTTCATCACCCAGCGGGAAATGGCAAACGCCTATTCCGAGCTGAACGACCCCATTGACCAGCGGAAGCGTTTCGAGGCTCAGGAGGCCCTGAAGGCCCAGGGGGACGAGGAAGCCAACTCCATCGACGAGGACTTCCTGAACGCCCTGATGATCGGTATGCCTCCCACAGGCGGCATCGGCATCGGCATCGACCGGATGATCCAGCTGCTGACCAACAGCCCGGCCATCCGCGATGTCCTGCTGTTCCCGACCATGAAATCTTTGGATAAATAATCCCGATCTCTGACCCATCAGCGGCTGAAACCACGGTGTTTTGTGGTTTTGGCCGCTTTTTGCGGTGTAGGTTCTTAATAACGGCGGAAATCACATTTGATTTCCATATAGCAAAAGCCAGCGCCGGGAGGACGCTGGCTTTCTGTTAGGAGGGAGGGTTATTCCGCGGGTTCGGCGGGTTTGCTGCACCCGGTGCAGATATCCTCTGCGGAGGCGTCGTTGCAGCGCACAAAGGTGTCGCCAACCTCGGCTGCCGCGCCGAATTCCACCGGCACCGCTACGCAGATATCCTGGGCCAGGGTAAAGACGCAGGCGCCGTTTTTCTCCCCGTCGCAGCTGATTTTGCCGGGGATCACAACGGGCTCCCCGCAGCACTTGGTGTAGGTGTGGCCTGCCTTGGCAAAGGGGGTAACGGTTACCGGGACGCAGATGGAAGCGGACTGGTATCCCACCGCGGGACAGGTCTGATCGTCTGTCAGGATCTCATTGGTTTCCATTGGGAAAACCTCCTTTCTGTTTGGGATAGTGCAACTTATTCCAAAGGAGGCTGTCCGGTGCTGCCCCCAAAAAGCGCCGGTTTTTTCCCGGAAAAACGCCCTGTTCCCCAAAACAAAGGCCTGCCGTTAGACGGCAGGCGGGGAGGGTGCCGGAGGGTTTATTTGGAGGGGTATTTTTTGTAGCCGGGATGGCGGCCGGTAACCTTATAGTAATGCTTCCGCAGGTACATGAGCTTGTCAATCTGCTCCATGGGGATCTCTTTGGCCCCGCCCAGCAGATGAGCGTTCAAGCTGATTTTGGCGTACAGCTCTAAGGTTTCCATGCGGTAATAGGCGGTAAGCAGGTCCGCGCCTACGGTCAGAGCGCCGTGGTTCTGCAAAAGCAGCACGTCGTGGTCCTGAAGGTAAGGGGTAATGGCCTCGGGCACCTCGTCGGTGGAAGGGGTGCCGTAAGGGGTCAGGGGGATGGAGCCGATGGCGATGACCGTTTCGATCATGGAATATTCGTCCAGGCTTTTTCCCGCAACCGCGTAGCCGGTGGCAGTGGGGGGATGGGCGTGGACAACGCCGCCCACGTCGGGGCGCTCCCGGTAGCAGCGCAGGTGCATCTTGATTTCGGAAGAAGGCTTGTAGCCGGGCTGGCTGTCCAAAACCTCCCCCTTGTCGTTGATCAAGACCAGCTTTTCCGGGGTGATGAAGCTCTTGCTGATGCCGGTGGGGGTGGCTAAGAAGGTGCCGTCCTCCAGACGGACGGAAACGTTGCCGTCGTTGGCGGCAACCCAGCCTAACTGCCACATTTTATGGCAGACATCACAGATCTGTTCTTTGATTTCGCAAATATCCTGCATAATCAGCGCTCCTTTGTAGGTTATACGGGAACTGCGGCCCGTTTCGTTTTTATTATACTCGGAAAAAGAGGTCCTTGTAAATACCTGGGATAAATTTTTAGGAAAAAGCGGGAAAAATTGAGCATTTTCACGATGGCGGAACTGTTTTTGGGGGGGATTTTGGGAGAAACCGGGAGATTTCGGCTTTTCTGCACAAAAGGCGTACGGGGGAAATGGGCGATTTGTGGAGTATTATGCCTTGCCAAAAAGCCAAAGATGCTTTAAAATAAAAGTAGCCTGTTTTGCAGGAGAGATTACAGAAAGAGCCTGAAGGCCGGAAGGAGGACGTCTGCATTGAAAACATTCGGGGCAGAACGGCGCTTGGAGCTTTCCGGGGGATTTCTGCACATTGTAAGGGATGTCCGCTGAAGGGATTTTGCTGCGATTTTTGAAGGGTCGCGGCTTTTTCATTTTTTCAGCGGCATCGGATTTTTAAACAGGAAAACAAAAACGGAGGAATGGAAGATGTCCAAAAAAGTTGCAGTGATTATGGGCAGCGACAGCGACTGGGGTACTGTCAAGAAGGGCGTTGCCGTCTTGAAGGAATACGGCGTGGAAACCGAGGTCCATGTGATGAGCGCCCACAGAACGCCGGCCCAGGCGGCGGAGTTCGCTTCCAAGGCCAAGGAGAACGGCTTTGGCGTCATCATTGCCGCGGCGGGCATGGCTGCCCACCTGGCGGGTGTCCTGGCCGCCCATACCACTCTGCCGGTGATCGGCATCCCCATTAAATCGGCGGCGCTGGACGGCATGGACGCGCTGCTTGCCACCGTCATGATGCCGAAAGGGATCCCCGTGGCCACCGTTGCCATCGACGGCGCGGCAAACGCCGCTTATCTGGCCATCCAGATGCTGGCCCTTTCCGACGAGGAATTAAGCGGCAAACTGGAAGCTGCGAAAAAGCAGATGGCGGAGGAAGTGCTGGCCAAGGACGCGAAGCTCCAGGCAGAAGTCAACGGTTAATGTAAGGAGGACCATACTTTGGGCGGTTTTTTTGGCGTCGTTTCCAAGAACGACTGTGTAATGGATCTGTTTTTCGGCGTGGACTATCACTCCCATCTGGGGACCCGCCGGGGCGGTATGGCCGTTTATTCCGAGGAAGGGTTTGAACGGGCCATCCACAATATTGAAAATTCCCCTTTCCGGACAAAATTTGAAAAGGACGCAGGGGAGATGCACGGGAACATGGGCATCGGCTGCATCAGCGACTATGAGCCCCAGCCTTTGATCGTCCGTTCCCATCTGGGCAATTACGCCATCACGACAGTGGGGCGCATCAACAATGAGAAGGAACTGGTGGAAAAGGCCCTGGACCACAGCGGACGCCATTTCCTGGAAATGAGTGGCGGCAAGGTCAACGCCACGGAACTGGTGGCCTCCATCATCAACGAGAAAGAAGATTTGGTTTCCGGCCTGCAGTACGCCCAGGAGGTCATCGACGGCTCCATGAGCATCCTGCTCCTGACCAAGGACGGGATTTACGCCGCCCGGGACAAAGCCGGCCGCACCCCAATCATTTTGGGCAGCAAGGAGGACGCTGTCTGCGCCTCCTTTGAGTCCTTCTCTTATCTGAATTTGGGCTACACCCCCCTGCGGGAGCTTGGCCCCGGGGAAATCGTCCTCATTGACAAGGATTTGAACGTACAAGTCAAAGCGGCCCCCCGGGACAAAATGAAAATCTGCGCCTTCCTGTGGATCTACTACGGCTACCCCACCTCCTGCTACGAGGGGGTCAACGTGGAAGCCATGCGCAACCGCTGCGGCGAGATCATGGCCAAAAACGACCATGTGGAAGTGGACTATGTGGCGGGCATCCCGGACTCCGGCACCCCCCACGCCGTTGGCTACGCCAACGCTTCCGGCTATCCCTTTGCCCGGCCCTTCATCAAATACACCCCCACCTGGCCCCGCAGCTTTATGCCCACCAACCAGGCCATGCGGAACCTGGTGGCCCATATGAAGCTGATCCCCGTTGAGGAGCTGATTCACGGCAAACGCCTGCTGTTTATCGACGACTCCATCGTCCGGGGGACCCAGATGGGCGGCACCGCCAAGTTCCTTTACGACAGCGGCGCCAAGGAGGTCCACATCCGTTCCGCCTGCCCGCCCATCCTCTTTGGATGCAAATATCTGAACTTCTCCCGTTCCAGCTCGGAAATGGAGCTGATCACCCGCCGCACCATTATGGAACTGGAAGGCGAGGGCGGCTTTGACCATCTGGACGAATACGCCGACAGCAAGACGGAACGGTACAAGAAGATGGTGGAAGCCATCGGCAAGAAGCTGGACTTCACCACCCTGGGCTACCAGACCTTAGACGGGATGCTGGAAGCCATCGGCCTGCCCAAAGACCAGGTTTGCACCTACTGCTGGACCGGAAAAGAATAAAGACAGGAAAAAGGAGAATCATTATGAAAAGCTACAGCGATACCTACAAACAGGCGGGGGTAGACGTTACCGCCGGCTACAAAGCGGTGGAACTGATGAAGGAGCACGTTGCCCGGACCATGACCTCCTCCGTTCTGACGGGCCTCGGCGGCTTCGGCGGCCTTTATGAGCTGGATATGACCGGCATGACCCATCCGGTGCTGGTTTCCGGCACCGATGGCGTGGGCACCAAGCTGAAAATCGCCTTCCTCATGGACAAGCACGACACTGTAGGCATTGACTGCGTGGCCATGTGCGTCAACGACATCATCTGCTGCGGCGCAAAGCCCCAGTTCTTTTTGGACTATATTGCCATTGGCAAAAACTATCCTGAAAAGGTGGCGCAGATCGTGGCCGGCGTGGCGGAAGGCTGCGTCCAGGCCGGCTGCGCCCTGGTTGGCGGCGAAACCGCCGAGCACCCCGGCATGATGCCTGCGGAGGAATACGACCTGGCGGGCTTTTCCGTGGGGATCGTGGACAAGGACAAGATCCTGGACAAGGAAACCCAGGTCCCCGGCGACGTGCTGATCGCCCTGCCTTCCTCCGGCGTCCATTCCAACGGCTTCTCCCTGGTACGGAAGGTGTTCAACGTGGAAAAAGCCGACCTGACCACCTATGTGGAGAAGCTGGGCGCGCCTCTGGGCGAAACCCTCCTGACTCCCACCAAGATCTATGTGAAACCCCTGTGCGCCCTCTTTGACGCTTTGACTGTCAAATCCGTGGCCCACATCACCGGCGGCGGCTTCTACGAGAACATGCCCCGGGCCATCAAAGACGGCCTTTCCGCCAAGATCAAAAAATCCGACGTCCGCGTTCTGCCTATTTTCGAGCTGATCCAGCAGATGGGCAAGATCCCGGAACGGGATATGTACAACACCTTCAACATGGGCGTTGGCATGATGGTCTGCGTGGCCAAAGAAGACGCCGACAAGGCCCTGGATGTGCTGAAGGCCAACGGCGAGCCGGACGCTTACATCCTGGGCGAACTGGTGGAAGGCGACGAAGGCGTCATTTTGGAATAAGCGGGGGATTGCCATGAAAAATATCGTGGTCCTGGTGTCCGGCGGCGGCACCAACTTGCAGGCCCTCATCGACGCGGAACAGCGGGGGGAGATCCCCGGCGGGAAAATCTCCTGCGTCATCTCCTCCAAGCCCGGCGTTTTTGCCCTGGAACGGGCCCAAAAGGCCGGGATTCCCCACCGGGTGGTGGAGCGTAAGGCCTATCCCGACCGGGAAAGCTACTCCCAGGCCATCCTGGACGCGCTGAACGAGGAAAAGGCCGACCTGGTCATCCTGGCGGGCTTTATGGTGATTTTGGACGAACGGGTCCCCAAAGCCTACCCCAATCAGATCCTCAACGTCCATCCGGCCCTGATCCCGTCCTTCTGCGGCCCCGGCTTTTACGGCCTGAAGGTCCACGAGGCGGCCCTGGCGGCGGGGGTCAAGCTCACCGGCGCTACGGTGCATTTCGTCAGCGAGGTCTGCGACGGAGGCCCCATTATTTTGCAGGGGGCTGTGCCGGTGAAAAACGGCGACACCCCGGAAACCTTGCAGAAACGGGTCATGGAGGAAGTGGAGTGGAAGCTCCTTCCCAAAGCGGCGGCCCTGTTCTGCCAGGGGAAAAT
This sequence comes from Candidatus Merdivicinus intestinigallinarum, assembly GCA_018713335.1. Taxonomy (GTDB): domain Bacteria; phylum Bacillota; class Clostridia; order Oscillospirales; family Ruminococcaceae; genus Merdivicinus; species Merdivicinus intestinigallinarum. The sequence goes on from DVOW01000012.1 coordinate 83,496, forward strand.
CACCGTGAAAAACGGCATTGCCAAGGTGGAGGAATAACGGCGGAATTTACCGGGGGGAAATCTCGGTTTTGACGGGATAATCCCCCGGGTCCCACCAGGAAATTCCAATGGACAGGCCGCACCGCACCCCTTCGGCAAAGCATTGGAAGGCCTGCTCGTCCGTCAGGTAGTTGCTCCGGTTGAGAAAATCCAGAAGCAGCCCCCGCTGTTCCTCGGTCATGTTCCGGCGCAGTTCTTCGATTAAGGCGCAGGCCTGTGGGTCGTCATCGGGAAAAATCCGGCGGTCGTGAGGGATGCTGAGGAATAAGGTTTCCAAAGCGGTTCGCATAAATAATCACCTCTTTTTTCAGATTTAATCTAATTTTATCAGATTAAATCTGAAATGTCAAGCAAAAAAGGATGAAATCATGTTAAATCGTGAATTATTTGGGCAAAGGTTAAAGGGGCTTCGTTTGCAGAAGGGCATATCGCAAACTGCTTTGGCAAAAGACCTGGGAATAACCCCAACTCAAATCAGCGATATGGAAAAGGGGAAAACTACAACGTCGTTAGACCGGCTTGTGTTGATATGCCAAATATTGGACACATCCGCCGACTATCTTCTCGGCCTGCGGGATACGCCGAAAGACGAACAATCCGGAACGTGACGTCCGTTGTGTAGGGGACGAGGCCCACATCGTCCCGTGAATTTGGCAAAATGCGGCGTAAAACAGCGGGCGGGGAGACCCCGCCCCTACAGTCTGGAACGCAGCGTCCGTGCTGTAGGGGACGGGTTTCCCGTCCCGCGGATTTGGTAAAACACAGCGTAAAACGCCGGGCCCGGGGCTTGACAGTTTCCCGCCAATTTGCTATACTAATAGTGGAAATTTCTGCGTGACTGACGGGTTTGTGGAGTACCACATTGGAGCGCGGAAATCAAACGCCGACCGTCTGGGCAGCCTTTCTTAAGGTTGCCCTTTTTTGATGATAAAGGAGGATTTTTATGGTATCTCTGGAAAAAGAACTGCAAGGCAATACATACCCCGGCCGGGGCATCGTCATCGGCCGCAGCAGGGACGGCAAGCACGCCGTCATCGGCTATTTCATCATGGGCCGCAGCGAAAATTCCCGCAACCGTGTTTTTGTCAAGGAGCCGGACGGCATCCGCACCGAGGCTTTTGACCCGGCCAAGCTCACCGACCCCAGCCTCATTATCTATCATCCCGTCCGGGTGGTGGGGGATACCACCGTGGTCACCAACGGCGACCAGACCGACACCGTGGCCGATTTCCTGAAAGAGGGCAAAACCTTTGAGGAAGCCCTCCGCACCCGCACCTTTGAGCCGGACGGCCCCAACTGGACCCCCCGCATCTCCGGCATGGTGGAGAAAAACGGCGACTACCGCCTGTCCATTCTGAAAAGCGCCGACGGCGATGAACATTCCACCCGCCGCTACTTCTTCGAGTACACCGCCCCCCGGGCCGGCGAAGCCCACTTTATCCATACCTATGAGCACGACGGCAGCCCCATCCCCTCCTTCAAAGGAGAGCCCACCGCCGTTTCTCTGGAAAATTACGCCTGCATCAACTGCTTCACCAACGCCCTGTGGGACAATTTGAACGCCGACAACAAGGTTTCCCTGTACACCTGCTTCATCGATTTGGAAACCGGCGAGCGCACCGAAAAAATCGTCAACAAAAACCAGTGATTTTGGGAAAGGATGACTGTCATGAACGAACTGGAACTGAAATACGGCTGCAACCCCAACCAGAAGCCCTCCCGCATTTTCATGCAGGACGGCAAGGACCTGCCCATCGAGGTCTTGAACGGCAAGCCCGGCTATATCAACTTCCTGGACGCCTTCAACAGCTGGCAGCTGGTAAAAGAGCTGAAGGCTGCCACCGGCCTGCCTGCCGCCGCTTCCTTTAAGCACGTTTCTCCCGCCGGCGCGGCTGTGGCCGTTCCCATGAGCGATACTTTGAAAAAAATCTACTTTGTGGATGATTTGGAGCTTTCCCCTATGGCAACCGCTTACGCCCGCGCCCGCGGCGCCGACCGCATGAGCTCCTACGGCGACTGGGTGGCCCTCTCCGATACCTGCGACGAAGCCACCGCCACCCTGCTGGCCAGAGAAGTTTCCGATGGCATCATCGCCCCGGATTACACCGAAAAAGCCCTGGAAATCCTGAAAGGCAAACGCAAAGGCGGCTACAATGTGGTGAAGATCGACCCCGATTACATGCCTGCCCCTGTGGAGCACAAGGACGTCTTCGGCATCACCTTTGAACAGGGCCGCAACGAGCTGAAAATCGACGCAGAGATGCTCAAAGAAATGCCTACCCAGAACAAAAACCTCCCTGAGGAGGCCAAGCGCGACCTGGTTATCGCCCTGATCGCCTTAAAGTACACCCAGTCCAACTCCGTGTGCTACGCCAAAGACGGCCAGGCCATCGGCATCGGCGCCGGACAGCAGTCCCGTATCCACTGCACCCGTTTGGCGGGCAACAAGGCGGACATCTGGTACCTGCGCCAGCATCCCAAGGTCTTAAGCCTGCCCTTTAAAAAGGACATCCGCCGCCCTGACCGGGACAACACCATTGACGTGTACATTTCCGACGATTACATGGACGTGCTGGCCGACGGCATGTGGCAGCAGTTCTTCACCGAATGCCCGGAACCTCTCTCCCGTGAGGAAAAACGCGCCTGGCTGGACACCCTCACCGGCGTGTCCCTTGGTTCCGACGCCTTCTTCCCCTTTGGCGACAACATTGAGCGCGCCCACAAAAGCGGCGTAGAGTACATTGCCCAGCCCGGCGGGTCCATCCGGGACGACAACGTTATTGAAACTTGCGATAAGTACAACATCGCCATGGCCTTCACCGGCATCCGCCTGTTCCACCACTAAGCGCCAGGTTACACCTGGAGGAAATTCGCCGCGGCAGGGTACCACGCGACAGGCGTTGGTTGGCGTGAACAAGTCACGCCTCTGCGGCGTTTATTCCCGCAAGGACAGGAACCAGGTTACACCTGGAGGAAATTCGCCGCGGGTCCGGAGGCCGGACGGCCAATTCGACGCGGCCGCACAGCCTCTGACCAGTCTATATTTGACGTTTTGACAAGCAAAACGTCACGGTTCTGTTGTCCCTTGCGGAATATTCCGCATTTATCGCGGCGAAATTTCGGTTTTGACCGGGTAATCCCCCGGGTCCCGCCAGGCAATCCCAATGGACAGGCCGCACCGCACCCCTTCCGCAAAGCATTGGAATGCCTGTTCGTCCGCCAGGAAGTTGTTCCGGTTCAGGAAATCCAGGAACAGCCCTCGCTGTTCCTCTGTCATGTTCCGGCGTAAGGCATCTATCAGGGCGCAAGCCTGCGGGTCATCTTCCGGGAAAATCCGGCGGTCGTGGGGGGATGCTCAGGAGCAATGTCTCCAAAGCGGTTCGCATAATATCAACTCCATTTGTAATTTACCTTTAAGTAGATTATATTCCACTTAAAGGTAAATATCAACAGGTATTGTTATGAATTTTGAAGAAATTTTTGCTGCTCGGGTGCATGAATTGCGACTGAAAAAAGGTATCAGTCAAAAACAGCTTGGTGAAGCGATTGGTTTGTCTCATAAAGCAATCAGTACCATTGAAAGCGGCAGCCGTTCCACCAGTATTGCAAAACTGGTAGCATTGGCACAATTTTTTGATGTGTCGACAGACTATTTGCTTGGCCTGCGGGATACGCCGAAGGATGCGGGCGGGGAGACCCCGCCCCTACAATGAGCAAGATATTTGGCAGGGGCGTGCAATGCGCACCCGGGTTTTGCGAAAAATGTTACGTTTGATTGTAGGGGACGGGTTTCCCGTCCCGCGAATTTCCAAAGAGGGTAAAACCTGCCCATACGGCGAATTTATTGAGCCGTCCAGCGGTAGGATAGGAAGACCACGGCCGCGCCGAATTACCAGCGGCAGGCTGTTATTTCGGGGAATCATTTCCGAAAACATCGCGCATGTCGCGATGTTCGCGGATTTTTCGCGAGGTAGAATGGCCGCGTCGTCAGTAAAAAGGAGAAGAATATGAAAATTTTAGTAGTCGGCTCTGGCGGACGGGAACACGCCATTGCCTTAAAACTCAAAGAGAATCCCAAGGTGGAGCAGATCTTCGCCGCCCCCGGCAACGGCGGCATGGCGGCCTTCTGCACCCCGGTGAACATCAAGGCCACCGATGTGGAAGGCATGGTCGCCTTTGCCAAGGAAAACGGCGTTGATTTCGCCGTAGTTGCCCCCGACGACCCGCTGGTGCTGGGCATGGTGGACGCCATGGAGGAAGCCGGCATCCCTTCCTTCGGCCCCAATAAGGCGGCGGCCATTATCGAGGGGAGCAAGGTGTTCTCCAAAAACCTCATGAAAAAATACGGCATCCCCACCGCCAAATATGAAACCTTCGCCAGCGAGGAAGATGCTGTGGCCTACCTGAAGGCCCAGAACACCTATCCCACCGTGGTCAAGGCCGACGGCCTGGCCCTGGGCAAAGGCGTTCTCATCGCAAAAAATGAGCAGGAGGCCCTGGATGCCGTCCACTCCATCATGAGCGACAAGATTTTCGGCGCTTCCGGCAACCATATCGTCATCGAGGAATTTTTGGAAGGCCCCGAAGTTTCGGTGCTGTCCTTTACCGACGGCCAGACCCTGGTCCCCATGATCTCCTCCAAGGACCACAAGCGCGCCCTGGACAACGACGAGGGCCTGAACACCGGCGGCATGGGCACTATCGCCCCCAACCCTTACTACACCCCCGAAATTGCCCAGCGCTGCATGAAGGAGATATTCCTCCCCACTGTGGAAGCCATGAAGGCTGAGGGCCGCACCTTTAAGGGCTGCCTGTATTTCGGCCTGATGATCACCAAGGACGGCCCCAAGGTCATTGAGTACAACTGCCGCTTCGGCGACCCGGAGACCCAGGTGGTGCTGCCTCTGCTGAAAACCGACCTGCTGACCATTTTTGAGGCGGTCCACGATGAACGGCTGGCGGAAATCCCGGTGGAATTTTCCGATGAAGCCGCCGCCTGCGTCATCATGGCTTCCGGCGGGTACCCCCAGAAATACCAGACCGGCTATGAGATCGGCGGCCTGGACTCCATGGGCCAGGCCCAAGGCGTCACCGTTTACCACGCGGGCACCAAGCTGGAAAACGGCAAGTTCCTCACCTCCGGCGGCCGTGTGCTTGGCGTTACCGCCACCGGCAAGGACCGGGAGGAGGCTCTCCAGAAGAGCTACGCGGCTGTGGCGAAAATCTCCTTCCAGGACGCCCATTACCGCAAAGATATTGGCAAAATTCGTTAAATTTAACAAAGATAAAGGCAGGGGAAACCCTGCCTTTTGAATTTTTGAAAATAAGTATTGAAAAAATACAAAAATTCTGTTATACTGACCTTGATTTCTGATGAAAGAAGGGAAAATTATGCTGCAAAAGCTAAAACGCACCCCCTATACCGCCCGGGAGATCCGGCCATCCGGCTGGCTGAAACGCCAGCTGGAAATCCAGGCGGAGGGCCTGTCCGGACATTTGGATGAAATTTGGCCCGACATCCGGGACAGCCGGTGGATCGGCGGGGACAAGGAGGGCTGGGAACGGGTCCCGTACTGGCTGGACGGCTTCATCCCCCTGGCCTGGCTACTGGACCGGGAGGATTTGAAAGCCCGGGCCCGCCGGTACATCGACGCCATCCTGGACGGGCAGAAGGAGGACGGCTGGATCTGTCCCTGCGGGGATGAGGAACGGGACAGATACGATGTCTGGGCCGCTTTCCTCATCGGAAAAGTGCTGGTCGTCTACCACGACTGCACCGGCGATTCGCGGATCGAAGGCGCGGTTTCCGGCCTTCTGCACAGCCTGGACCGCCATATCGACGGCCGCACCCTGTTCAACTGGGGGCAGGCCCGCTGGTTTGAATGCCTGATCCCCCTGTTCTGGCTGTATGAACGGCGGCCGGAACCGTGGCTTTTGAAATTGGCTCACAAGCTGCGGCTCCAGGGCGTCAACTACCGGGCTTTATTTGAGGACTGGCAGTTCCAAAAGCCCGACGAAAAGGGGCGGTGGACTTACCTGACCCATGTGGTCAATTTGGCCATGTGCCTGAAAGCGGAAGCGCTGTACAGCCGGATCACCGGCCGGGACGCCAATGATTTTACCAAAATGGCCATGGAGCTTTTGCAGCGGGACCACGGGATGCCCACCGGGCATTTTACCGGGGACGAGTGCCTTTCGGGGACCAGCCCTATCCAGGGCAGCGAGCTGTGTTCTGTGGTGGAGGCTATGTATTCCTGCGAGCATTTGATTTCCGTCACCGGCGACAGCTTCTGGGGCGATTTGCTGGAACGCCTGGCCTATAACGCCCTTCCGGCCACCATCAGCCCGGATATGTGGACCCACCAGTATGACCAGATGACCAACCAGCCCCAGTGCAGCTATCTTTCCCAGGAACGGAACCCCTTCCGCACCAATTCCGGGGAATCCCACCTCTTTGGCCTGGAACCCAATTTCGGCTGCTGTACGGCCAATTTCAGCCAGGGATGGCCCAAATTTGCCCTGTCTGTCTTTATGGAAGCGGAGGACGGCGTGGCTGTAACAGCGATTTCACCGGCGGTCCTGCATACGGAAATCGGCGGCGCGCCGGTGCGTGTTGAGCTGGAAACGGATTATCCCTTCCGGGACCAGTACCGGGTCAAAGTGACGGCGGAAAAGCCGGTGGAATTTGCCCTCTATCTGCGGGCGCCGGGATTTGTTTCCGGGGCCCAGGTTGATGGAACGGAGGCGGAGCCGGGGAAGGAATTCCGAATGCTCCGCCGGTGGGACGGGGAACAGGAAGTGACCGTCCGCTTTTCCATGGAGCCCCAGATGAGTCGGCGTCCCAGCGGGATGTATGTACTGAACCGGGGGCCGCTGCTGTTCAGCCTGCCGGTCGCGGAACGCTGGCAGCGGGAGGAGTTTACCCGGAACGGGGTGGAGCGCCGGTTCCCCTGGTGCGATTATCAGATTTTCCCCGAATCCAAGTGGAACTATGCCTTTGCCGGGCAGGATTGGGAACCGGAGTTTGGGCAAATTGGGGAATATCCTTTCTCTCCCCAGTCTGCGGGCATTTCCCTGTGGGGGGACCTTGCTGAGATCCAGTGGGGGATGGAGGACGGCCTGTTGGAGGAAGTCCCCGGCGGCGAGGTTTTGGCCGAACCCCAGCGGATGCGGCTCATCCCCTACGGCTGCACCAACCTGCGGATGACGGAGCTGCCCCTGGTATTGGAAAAGTAAAATCAAACTTGACGAAAGGGTAGTGTCAAATGAGTTATGAAAAAACATAGCCAAAGAAATAGGCTCAGATTGAACCTTGAAAATTGCAGATATGATGTTTGATGGCAGCTTACGCCACCCTTGACAGCACACAAAAGCAATGCTCTG
>DVOW01000013.1 GCA_018713335.1 Candidatus Merdivicinus intestinigallinarum
CATCTCCAAATTTATGTTATATCCCTGGTCCCGACCCGCCGACCAATTCAGCCGGTGGAAATCGGGAAGAACAACAGGATAGAACAAGCAACATTATTCAATTTGAACTCGGCTGGAACCCGCATGGTTCCAAGGGTTTCAGCCGTTTGGTACTCCGCATAGGAAACCTGATTTCGAATCCGGACCCTTCAACCACTTGGGTACATCTCCGTATTCAATTTTTGGGCACCGTTCGCAAGACATTCGGAAAAATGCGAGAATTCGATGCAAGATAACAGGAATTTAGGGGGATTCCTACCCCGGAAAAAGCCCGCCGCTGCGGGGTTTGATACGGACGAAACAGCCAGTCTGGAACAATCTTTCGAATCCGGACCCTTCAACCTCTTGGGTACATCTCCGTATTCAATTTTCAGGCACCGTTCGCAGGACATCTGGAAAAACGCGGGAATTCGGTACCAGTCATTCAGACTTATATAGTATACCACAAACTTTTTCAGTTGTCAAAGGTTTTTACAAAAAACATCCCGGAGGAACCGTCCTCCGGGATGTCTTACCGTATTCCTCTAATCCGCGAGATAGGATTTCACCATGGCCTGCAACAGTTCATCCCGGTCAATTTTGCGGATCAAACTCCGGGCGTTGTTGTGGGTCGTAATATAGGTTGGGTCCTCGGACAGGATGTACCCTACGATCTGGCTGATGGGGTTGTAGCCCTTCTGCTTTAACGCGTCATACACAGTTGTCAAAACCCGCCGCATTTCCACTTCTTTTTCATCCGGAACGGAAAATGTCATCGTCTTATCCTGCATGCCTGTCACCTCACGAACTAGAAATATTTATCGAATACCTTTATTATACCGCAATCCGGCCCAATATACAAGAGGATTATTGCCTTAAAAATACATGAATTTTTTCTAAAGACGCCAAGATTTTTTTCATGGCTTCATCGCATTCCTCATCGGTGAGGGTGCGGTCAGCAGCCCGAAGCAGAATCGAGTAAGAAACGCTCTTTTTGTCCGCCGGGATCTGTCCGCCCTGGTAGACGTCGAAAAGCTCCACCTTTTCCACGATGCTGGACGCGGCGGAACGGATGGCCTTCTCCATTTCGGCAATGGGCAGCTCCTTGTCAGCGATGACCGACAGATCCCGGGTAGACGCCGGGAACTTGGGCAGGGGCTGGTAGGTAGTGCGTTTCGCCTCCATGGCCGCGTACAGGGGCAGAGGGTCGATTTCCGCCAGATACGCCCGGCCATTCATGCCGAAACGGACCGCCGCGGAAGGATGCACCTCGCCGAAGACCGCCACAGGCTCCTCGCGGCCGGGAATGGTCACTACCGCCTGGCGTCCGGGGTGCAGATAGGGCTCCTTGGAACGGGCGTACTCCCCTTCCAGGCCGCACCGGGCCAGCAGCGCCTCCACAATGCCTTTGAGGGTGAAGAAATCTTCCTCCTCGCCGTACATACCCAGGGAAAGGGCCGGGATTTCATCGGGCTGTTCGGTGACGGGCAGGGCTTTGGGCTTGAAGATCTTGGAGAGTTCAAAGAACCGGCCGCCGGGGTTTTTGCGGCTCATATTGGTGGCCAGCACAGTCAGCATGCTGGAGGCCAGCTGGGTCCGCATGGTGGAATATTCCTCTCCCAGAGGATTTAAGAGCACCACGGCTTCCCGGCGTTTGTCGGCCGCCGCCAGGCCCAGCTGGTCGGCCGCCTTGCCGCTGATGAAGGAGTATGTGGTGATTTCCCGCATGCCGTGGGCAATGAGCAGGTTTTTGAGAACATCCCCGTGGATGCGCTCCGGCAGCTTCCGGCCCCGGATGACGTCGCCCTTCATGGGAGTGCCCACAATGTGCTCGTAGCCGTAAATCCGCATGACTTCCTCGGCCAAATCCGCCCGGCTTTCGATATCGTCCCGGTAATAGGGGATGTCGCAGGTCAAAACGCCGTTTTCCAAAGTGGTCTTGATTTCCAAGGCGTTTAAAATCTCCGCCATTTTCTCATAAGGCACTTCCACGCCCAGCAGCTCGTTGATGCGGGCCGCAGGGACTGTCAGGCGGCGTTCCTCCGGCAGGCCGTTGTGGCAGTCGATGACGCCCTCGATAATGTCGCCGGCGTCCAGCTCCTCAATGAGCTGCAAAGCCCGGTCCATGGCGTATTGGACGCCTATGGTGTCCACGCCCTTTTCAAACCGGGCGCTGGACTCGGTGCGCATGCCCAGAGCGCGGGCGGTGCGGCGGACGCTGTCCCGGCGGAATTTGGCGCATTCCAAAAACAAATCCGTGGTATCGGCGGTGATTTCGCTTTCTAAGCCCCCCATGATGCCCGCCAGGCAGGAAGGCTTCTGGCCGTCGGCGATGACCAGCATCTCACTGGTCAGCTCATGGGGCTTCTCGTCCAGGGTGGTCATGGTTTCTCCGTCTTTTGCCCGGCGGACGATGATCTGATGGCCAGCAATGTCGTTCAGGTTAAAGGCGTGCATGGGATGACCGGTTTCCAGCATGACGAAGTTTGTGATGTCCACGATGTTGTTGATGGGGCGCATCCCGGCTCCCCGCAGGCATTCCTTCATCCAGTCGGGAGAGGGCTTGATGCGGAGGTTTTTCACCACCCGGCCCATATACCGGGGGCAGAGATCGTAATCCTCCACGGAAATGGCGATGTGGTCGTGAATATCCCCGCCGGAGGTTTTGTAGGAAGGCTCCGGCAGGCGGATCTCCTCGCCCAGCACCACAGCGACCTCTCTGGCCACGCCGATGACGCTGTTGCAGTCGGGGCGGTTGGACAGGATGGAGAAGTCGATAATCACGTCGTTCCTATGCAGGACGTCCCGCATATCGGTGCCGGGGGCGTAATCCTCCTGCAAAATCAGGATGCCGTACACTTCCGCGCCGGGGTAATCCCCTTCCTTCAGGCAAAGCTCCTCGCCGGAGCAGAGCATCCCGTTGGAGGGCAGGCCCCGGAGCTTGCCTTTTTTGATGTGCGTGCCGTTGGGCAGCTTGGAATTGTGGAGGGCGCAGGGAACCAGCGCTCCCTCAAAGACGTTTTGGGCGCCGGTGATGATCTGCACCGGCTCGCTCTCCCCCACGTCGATCTGGCAGACCTGGAGCTTGTCGGCGTCCGGGTGCTTTTCCAGCTTGACAATGCGGCCCACCTTGACGTTTTCCATAGAGGCGGACAGGTCCTCCACGTCCTCCACCTCAAAGCCGGCCATGGTCATCCGATTGCAGAGCTCGTCAACCGGGACCTTAATATCCACATAGCGTTTCAGCCAATTTAATGAAACTTTCATAATCTATGTTCCTCCTTCAAATCCCGCGTCAATTGAACTGGTCCAAGAACCGGGTGTCGTTCTCGAAAAGCAGGCGGATGTCGCTGATTTTGTACCGGGTGGTAGTCAGGCGGTCCAAGCCCACGCCGAAGGCGAAGCCGGAATACACCTCCGGGTCGATGCCGCAGCCCCGCAGGACGTTGGGATGCACCATCCCGGCCCCCAGAATCTCAATCCAGCCTGCGCCCTTGCAGATGCGGCAGCCTTTCCCGCCGCATTCGGAGCAGCTGACGTCCACTTCCACGCTGGGTTCGGTGAAGGGGAAGAAGGAGGGGCGGAACCGCACCTGGGTTTCCGGCCCGTAGATCTCATGGACAAACTGCTCCAGGCACCCTTTCAGGTCGCACATAGTGATGCCTTTGTCCACAACCAGCCCTTCCATCTGGTGGAAAACCGGGGAATGGGTGGCGTCCACCTCGTCGGCCCGGTAAACCCGGCCGGGGCAGACAATGCGGATGGGGGGCTTGCGCTGTTCCATAACCCGGATCTGGGCGGAGGAAGTCTGGGACCGGAGAAGCAGGTTGTCTCCCAGATAGAAGGTGTCCTGCATATCCCGGGCGGGGTGGTCCTTGGGCAGATTCAGGGCCTCGAACAGGTAATGGTCGGTTTCCACCTCGGGGCCGTCCACCACGTCAAAGCCCATGGACTGGAAAATGTCGATCAAATCGTTGGTGACAATGCTCAAGGGATGCAGGCCGCCGGCTTTTGCAGCCTTGCCGGGCATGGTGACGTCGATGCGCTCGGCTTCCAGACGGTCGTTCAGTTCCTTTTCCTTTAAGGCTTCCTGTTTTTCGGCAATGGCCGCTTCCAGGGCCTGGCGCACCTCATTGGCCACCTGGCCGATGACGGGGCGTTCCTCGGCGGAGAGCTTGCCCATCTGTTTTAAAATGGCGGTCAGCTGGCCTTTTTTTCCCAAATAGCTGACCCGAAGGGCTTCCAGCGCCTTCCCGTCGCCGCACTGGGCCAGTTCGGCCAGCGCCGACGCTTTGATTTGTTCCAATTGTTCACGCATATCCAAAACCTCCTGTTTTCAATACAAAATAAAAAGCCCCCGCCCCAGCAGAATTGGGACGAAGGCAAAATGCTTCCGCGGTACCACCCAGATTTCCGGCCCTCACACAGACGGCCGGCCCTTTGGCTCCCTGTAACGGGGGAACCCGTCGTTCCCTACTGAATTTCAGGAACGCCGCTCGCAGGGGAAATTTCACGAAATCCAGCGGCAGACGGGCTTTCAGCCGGTGACCCATCCTCTCTGAGGGCTGGTAAAATCGCTACAAACCTGGTCATTGCGTTTGCAATATAGGTTTAGTATAGCACGTTTCGATTTTTTTTGCAAGTACTTTTTCGGAAAAGGTTTTATGCAATCACGCCGCAAAGCAGCAAAACCAGAAGCACCGCCATGGCCGCCGTCAGAAAGATTCCGGCCCCCCGAACGCGCCGCCGGTATTGGTCGGTGGGGCCGTCTGCGCCTTTGCTTTTCCAGGATTCGGTAATTTCCCAAACAGTGTCCGGCTTGACTGCCATAAAAAGGCCCGCAGCGATACAGACAATGGCCAGCAGGATTTTCCACATCAAAGATTCCTCCTGTCGGATTCATCCCAAGGGAGGGCCTCGCCGCAGAAATAGCAATGCCGGGAAGCGGGGCTCTGAACCCGGCCGCATTTGGGGCAGCGGAAATACAGCAGGAACACGGCCATTTCCACCGCCAGCAGCAAAACCGCGGCCACTAGCACCACCCAATCAGGCAGCGTACTCAAAAGCAGCAGGTTCAGCACCGCCAGAACGGCACAGCCAATGACGATGCCCTTGGCTGTGCGGGGCTTCCATTTCTGAACCCGCTTTTGCAAAGCCGCCAGCCATTCCCATTTTTCCGGGTGGAGCAGCAGCCAGAAACCGGCCGCCAGCACCAAAAGTCCGCCCAAAATCCACCAAATCACGCGAATCTCTCCTTTCTGCCCGGCCAACGCCTGTCGGAGGTATTCTTCATTTCCCATAGAGCCGATGATTGCGGAAATTACGCCGCCGCGCTTTCTTCTGCGGAACTTTCCTCCGGAGTGGTGCTTTCCTCCTGGGAGGATTCCGCCGGCTCTTCCGCAGGCTCTGAGGTTTCCCCGCTTACTTCCGAGGTTTCGGGGACGGACGGCTCCTCAATTTGCGAGGACTCGGCCACATCGTATTCGTGGCCCACATCCCCTGCGTTCGTGACGCTGTACACCGTCCAGGCGTCGCCGGATTTCTTCACTGTGTACAGCATTTCCTTCACCGGCTCCGGCCGGTAGCTCCGGCCGCTGGTGTCGCTCTGCCAAACCAGCCCCGGCGGGATGTACCCCACCGTCAGCACCATGGTGTCCCCGTCGATTTTCTCGATTTCCTCCACATCCGGCGTGTAGGCCATGATGTAAGGCACCGCCGGGAAAACGTAGGATTTGCTGGATTCATCGTAAGTGATCATCAGGGCCGTGTCCCCCACCGTCTGATGGGTGTACTCCACATCCCCGAACAGCGCCCGGATCTGGATCTCCACATCCGTTTCCGGCACTGTGACAAAGTTCATGCTGTCGGTGGGATAGGCGGACATATCGGCGTTCATGATGAGCCGCCAGATCCCGGCGGTAATGATGGTGGAATCCGTCATCTGCTCCGGGTTTTCAAACTGGGGCGGGTCCTGCAAAACCAAGGGGGTGATGAGCCACTCGAAATCTTCCTTCTGGGAATCCTGGTTCACAAGGCTGGAAACCCCCTGCCCCACAAAAATGACGGAGGAAATAAGGCCGATAACGGCAAACACCATCACCACAGCCCCGAAAATTATCATGCGCAGGCTGCCGTTCTTTTGGGCAGCCGGTTTTGTCGTATTGCTCAAACTGCTGGCTCCTTTCCGGTCAGCGGATCTGGCCGCTGCCGTAGACTTTATATTTGCAGGTGGTCAGGGCGTCCAAACCCATAGGCCCCCTGGCGTGAAGTTTCTGGGTGGAAATCCCGATTTCCGCCCCCAGGCCGAACTCCCCGCCGTCGGTGAACCGGGTGGAGGCGTTGACGTAAACCGCCGCCGAATCCACTTCGTTCAAAAACCGCTGGGCCGCTTCGTAATCCCTGGTGACAATGGCTTCCGAATGGCCGGTGCTGTACCGGGCGATATGGGCAATGGCCTCCTCAACACCGAAAACCACCTTCACCGATATTTTATAGTCCAGATATTCCCGGCCGTAATCCTCCTCCGAGGCTTCCTCCATGTCCGGGCAGATTTTCCGGGCCTCCGGGCAGCCGTACAGGGTCACGCCCTTTTCTTTCAGGGCTTTCGCGAGCCTTGGCAGCACTGCCGGGGCGCATCCCCCATCGATGAGCAGGGATTCCGCCGCGTTGCAGACGGACACCCGGCTGGTTTTGGCGTTGACCACGATCTTTTCCGCCATGTCCGGGTCCGCTGTTTTTTCCACATAAATGTGGCAGTTGCCCACGCCGGTTTCAATGACCGGGACGGTGGCGTTCTGCACCACCGCCTGGATGAGCCCCGCGCCCCCTCTGGGGATCAGCACGTCCAGAAGTCCGTTTAACCGCATCATTTCATTGGCGCTGTTCCGGGAAGTGTCCTCCACCAACAAAACGCAGTCGGCGGGCAGGCCGCAGCTTTCAACGGCTCCCCGCATAATGTTTGCCAGGGCCATATTGGACCGGATGGCCTCCTTTCCGCCCCGGAGCAAAGCGGCGTTGCCGGATTTTAAGCAGAGGGCCGCCCCGTCCACCGTCACATTGGGACGGCTTTCAAAGATGATGCCCACAGCCCCCAAAGGGACCCGCACCTTTTCGATCATCAGCCCGTTGGGCCGGACGCTGCCGCTTTCAATGACCCCCACCGGGTCGGCCAGGCCGATCAGCTGGCGCACCGCGGTGCAGATGCCCTCCAGCCGGCTTTCCGTCAGGGTCAGCCGGTCGATGAGCCCTTCGTTTAACCCATTTTCCCGGCCGGCTGCAATGTCCTCCCCGTTGGCCGCCAGGATGTCCGCCCGCTTTTCCCAAAGGGCGGCGGCAATGGCCTCCAAAGCCTCATTTTTTTTGCCGGAGGACGCTTTTCCCAAAACCCGGGACGCTTCCTTCACCCGGCGTCCCAGTTCCTGCATATTGCTCATGATGTACCCGCCTTTCTATCCGATGTATGTCCCCACCTGCTTGCCTTCCAGCAGGTCGTAAAGGTTTTCCGGCCGGGAGCCGTTCAAAATCACCGTGGGGAACCCGGCATTCAAACCGATCTGGGCGGCGGTGATTTTGGTCACCATGCCGCCGGTGCCCAAAGAGGTGCCGTGGTCCCCGGCAAGGGCCCGGATGGAATCGGTGATCTCCGGGATATGGGGGATCAGTTTGGCGTTTGGGTTCACCCGGGGGTTCTGGTCGTACACCCCGTCAATGTCGCTTAAAATGATCAAAAGGTCTGCCCCCACCAGGCTGCCCACAATGGCGGAAAGGGTGTCGTTGTCGCCGAAGACGATTTCCTCAACGGCAACGGTGTCGTTTTCATTGACAACCGGGACGACCCCGTAGTGGAGCAGGTTCTGGAAGGTGTTGACCACGTTCTGCTTGCGTTCCGGGCTGTCGATAATGTCCCGGGTCAGCAGCACCTGGGCCACCGAATGGTTATATTCAGAAAAGTATTTATCGTAGCAGTACATAAGCTCGCACTGGCCGATGGCGGCGCAGGCCTGTTTGGCGGGGGTGTCCGTGGGCTTTTCCTTTAAGCCCATTTTCCCCACCCCGACGCCGATAGCGCCGGAGGACACCAGGATGATCTCCTTGCCGGAATTTTTCAAATCGGCCAGCACCTTGACCAGCCGTTCCATCCGCTGGATGTTCATAAGCCCGGTTTTGTGGGCCAGGGTGGATGTGCCGACCTTGACAACAATGCGGTTTGCCTGGGTTACGTTTTGGATCATAACGGGATTCCCTCACTTTGACTGATTTTGGAAAAATAACTTTCCAGCCGTACTTTTGCGAAAATCGCCATGCTGGCGGAATAATAGGGGGCCACAAAGACCAAGGGCGCCAGGAGTATCGTGGTCAGCCGCCAGGGCAGCAAAGAAAGCTGAAGGGAAAAAAGTGTCCGCTTGCTTCCCTTCATGGCGGTCACGGACGTTTTGATCGCTTCCCCGATGCCCATGCCCTCCCGGGTGACGAACAGATAGTCCGCCAAGTAATACCGCAGGGTGACAAAATACCACAAGATCCCCATAGACACCGTGACCAGCGCCAGCAGCAGCGCCAGGGCGATATAAAGCAAGACCTCCGTACCGTAAAGGGGGCGGTCCATCATGAACAGCACCGCCGCCAAAAGGATAGACGGAGCGAAAAACACTACCGCCCAGGCCGCTTTCCGCACCCAGAGGGAGAATTGCAGCAAAATTGCCCGGAACAGCTGCCGCCAGTTGTAGAAATAATCGAATACCGTCAGCAGCGGCGGGGTTTCCCCGGAAACCTGCCCCCAGTACCATTTTTTCACACCCAGCTGCAAGGGGGACAAAACGGCGAAGCTCACGACTAAGAAGGTGGCGGAAATGACCGCCATGGAGCTGCTGATCCGAAGGGTCCTGCTCCCGAGGTCCAGGGTCAGCGCCGCCTCATTTTGGGAGGTGATCTGGGTCAGCAGGCTGAACAGGTATTCCAGCATCCAAAAAGCCACGGTGGTCCCCAGCACAAAAAGCAAAATGCCGATGGCCCGGCCCCAGTGATTTTTCAAGCTCAGCAGGGCGTTTTCCTTTATTTTACGCTGAAGGGTCATAAATTTCAAGTCCTTTCTTGCATGGCGGAGGGCTTATTGGGAAGAATCCATCCGCCGGGCCATGGTTTCGGGGGTTTCGGTATTGTCCCCCGTCTGCTCCACATCTAAGGCCATGTAGTTTTTGGGAAGGTTCTGGAAAAACTCCTCGTCGTCCTCCACGTCCTCTCCCCAATCGTTCAGGTCCGGCTCCCGTTCCATGGGGATCCGGGAATAGACCTCGAAAACCCCATCCCGCTGCCAAAGCTGGGCGTTTAACAGGGCGGTGTAGCCGGTACCGGCGGGGGCGTCCCACAACATGGGATTCTCCCGCTTGGGATAACCGAAAACGGAGAGCAGGTTCATCAGGACGCCTCCCGGGACGATCAGGGCCGCCGTGGTGATCTTTTCCCGCATCATGTCCTCTACCACGGCCCGGAACCCGTCCGCGACCCGCTGGGCGAAATCGGTGATGCTTTCGGCTTTTTCCGGGGCCGCCTTCATGCCGCTTTCGTACCAGCGGACAAACATCTCCGTCCCGGCCAATTCTTTGGGGGAATGTCCCTCAAAAACGCCGAAATCGTATTCCTCCAGCCCCGGCGCGGGCTGGGTCAGCCGGTTGGGGTAAAGTATCTCCGCCGTTTCAAAGCACCGCTTCATGGGGGCGGAATAGACCTTTTTCACATCCGGGTACTCGAACTGCTCCGCAAGCTTTTGCAGCTCCTCCTTTCCCTCCCCGCAAAGGGGCAGGTCGCTTTTCCGGCCGATATACCGGCCTTCCAGGTTGCCGCTGGTGAGCCCGTGGCGGATGATAAACAATCGGTAAGTCAGCATTTCTGTTCTTCCTTTTCATGATTTTGTCAAAAAAATTCTATATGGATCTATTATACCGCATTTTTCCAGAAAAAAACAGTTCTAATTCGGATTATTCAGCATTTATTTACACCCTTCCGGCAATTTGATGAAAATTTGAAAAAGTTGCAAAAAGCCCTTTACAAAAGGTATGCTTTGTAATATAATTTACTGTACGTTAACCTGTCAAAAAGCCGTTTTTTTCGGCATAATCTGCATATTTCCCTTATATTTTTACAGAGCAGATTCAAATTACCAGCGTAAAGCTGAATAAAAATAGATTGGAGAGCAGGATATGAACGCAGATTTTCCCAGAATATTGACCCTCCTGCGCAAGGAGCGCGGGATCAGCCAAAAGGAAGCCGCAAAGGAATTGGGGATCTCCCAGGCGCTTTTGTCCCATTATGAAAAAGGAATCCGGGAGTGCGGGCTGGATTTCGTCGTACGGTCGGCGGATTTTTATAATGTATCCTGCGACTATCTGCTGGGCCGTTCCCCGGAACGGAACGGCGCCACCCTTCAGATGGAGGATATTCCCGAAGCGGAAAACGGGGAGAAAAACAACCGGATGCGGGGCAGCATCCTCCCCACCCTCAACAAAAAATTGATCTTCAATTCCTTGAACATATTGTTTGATCTTCTGCAAAAACTAAACTGCACGGAAATGACCAAAGGGGTTTCGGATTTCCTGATGCTCTCCGTTTACCGGATGTTCCGGATCGTTTACAGTGTGAACCATAAAAACGAGCAGAATTTTTTCCAGGTCCCCAAATATCTGTCCGCCCCCAGGGCTGTGGCCGCCATGGTGGAAATCGAAGCGGAAACCGCCGCTTTGGCCGACGGCACTGCCGGCGGGAAGCTGATTACCCCGGAGGACCGGGAGCGCATGGCCCTCACTTCCGAGAGCCTGGCCGCTGCATATCCCACATACAATTCCTCTTTGCTGAATTTAATCAAAAACAGCGAGCATAAACTCGAAAAATAATCCCTTTCGTATATCCCCGTCTTAGATATGGAACCCGTTTTTCCAGACTTGGACGGGGATTTTTTCCAGAAAAGCAAGGGATTTTTCCAAAAAATCCCTGTATCAGTTCCGCAAGATTCCGCATACGCCGGGCATACTACTTTCGCCGGACCAAAAGGAACGGCAAGTGCGCCATCCGTTTAATAAAGGAGTAACTGCCATGACCAAGCGATTGTTTTTATGTGCGGGGCTGGCCGCCGCCATGCTGTTTACCAGCTGCAACGCCATCAACGACGGCGTTTCCGATATCGGAAGCGGTGTATCTGATGTGACCAGCGACTTAAGCTCCGGGATGTCTGACGTGGAATCAGATCTCAGTTCCGACTTGTCGGACGGCAGATCAGATATGAGCTCGGACATGAGCCGGGACGAATCCCGGTACGACAATTCTTCTGATATTTCCAGAGAGGAATCCTCGAAAGACGCGCCCGCCTCGGGCGCGTCTTCGGGGGCTCCCGAGCTGACGGCTTCGGAGGAGCCGGCCAATACCCCAACCGGCGTCACTTCCTCAAGTGTTGACCTTTCCTCCCTGGACAACACAAAGCAGGGCTGGGGACAGGGAGTCCAGCTGGACGAAAAGAACCGCCCTTTGGCTTCCCTATCCTTTCAGGAAAAATACGGGAAATATGACGCATGGTTTATTGGGGAGGAAGAACCGGTCATTTACCTGACCTTTGACTGCGGCTATGAAAACGGCTATACCCCTATGATCCTGGACACGCTGCTGGAAAAGGACGTTCCGGCGGTCTTTTTCTGCGTTTCCGACTATGTGGAACGCCAGCCGGAGCTGGTGCAGCGGATGATCGACGAAGGCCACGCCATCGGCAACCACAGCGACACCCACCCTTGTATGCCTGAGCAGTCCGTGGAACGGTGCGAGCAGGAGATCATGAACCTCCACAATAAAATGCAGGAGGATTTCGGCTACACCATGACCCTGTTCCGGGCCCCTGCCGGAGAATTTTCTGAACGCACCCTGGCCCAGACCCAGCAGCTGGGCTATAAAAGCGTGTTCTGGAGCTACGCTTACGCCGACTGGGACCCCAATAACCAAATCGGGCAGGATAAAGCCTTGGAGAAAGTGACCAAAGCGCTCCACCCCGGGGCCATCTACCTGCTCCACGCCGTATCACCGGACAACGCCGCCATCCTGGGGGACTTCATCGACTATGCCCGTGACCAGGGCTACACCTTTGCGCTCTTCCAGTGACGGACAACTGAGGAATTTATACCATTAGAAAAATCTTCGACTAAAAATCGCCACAAATTATGCAAAGTCATGATTTTTTCACAAATTCGCCATTTCCTCTTGATTTTTCGACGGGATTCGCTTATAATAAGTGATGTTCTCAAAAATAAACCATGTGTTCTTTGATAACTTTCTTTCAGATTTCTTCTCAATTTTATATATTTCGTTTATATCGTCCTTGCAATAGTGAGGGCGATATTTTATTTTGCAAAACAAAATATATTGAAAATAAAATTTTCCTATCCGCCGGTGACGGACAGGAAAATTCTTTTTATTCTCTAAAAATTTTGGGACCGGAGCTGGCGGATGTCCTTCCCCACGAACCGCAGGTAGGTGAACTGGGAAAAGAGCCGGGACACCACCCGCTGGCTGTATTTCTCTTGTAATTCCTTGACGGTCAGGTTGCTGCTGATAATGGTGGGCTTTTTCCGGGTATTCAGCAGGTTATAGACTGTGGACAGAGTGAAGGCGGAAGTAAATTCCGTCCCCAAATCGTCCAGCACCAGCAAATCTGTTTCCAAAAGCTGGTCCAGGGTCTGGCGGCTGCGCTCCCGGCCGAAGCGTTCCTCCTCGATGGCCATGAGGAAATTCTGGGCGGAGCCGTAAGCCGCGCCGTACCCTTTGCCGATGACCTCCCGGGCGATGGCCAAGGACAGGTGGGTTTTTCCCAAGCCGGTTGGGCCGCTGAAAAAGAGCCCCCTGCTTTCCGTCGTAAAGGCGGCGGCGTAGTGCTTGCAGAAATCCAGCACCTTCCCCATCTGCTCCCGGGGGGAGGTCCGCAGGGCCGGGTCCATTTCCGCCGGGTAATAGCGCAGGTCAAAGGTGGAAAAATCGCACAGCTCCATATTGGAGCCGGCGTTCAATTCCCGCAGGCGGAACTGCTTTTCCAGCTGCTTGAAACAGCTGCAAACCTCGTTCCCCGCAAAGCCGGTGTCCTGGCAGTAGGGGCAGGTGTAATGCAGCTCCAGGTAATCCTCGGGGTAGCCGTTTTGGCGCAGGAGCTCCTTTTCCATCTGCTGGAGGGCCAGGTTCTGGCGTTTCAGCTGCTCGATCCCCTGGGCGATGTCGGTTTTGTGCTCCAAAATCATTTTGCTCAAACGGACGGCGGTCAGGGAAAGCTCCTTGCGGACGTCGATGACCTGGGGGACCTTCCGGGAAATTTCCTCCACCCGCTGGCCCTGTATCACACGGGCCCTGCTGCGGCGGTTTTCCAGCTCCCGGCGGGCCGCTTCCGCGGCGGATGTATTGGTCAATGGGCTCGCTCCTTTCAGTCAAATTTGGGGACATTGAGCCCCCGGCGTTCCAGCTCCTCAATGTCGTAGGAAGGCGCCCAGCCGTTTCCGGAGGCATTGGAACGGGCGGAGGGCTTGGCGTCCTTGATGGCTACGTCCTCCGGCGTCCGGACGCCCTTTTCGTGCCAGGAATTGAGGATGGAGTTCATGTAGGGCAGGCTCAGCTTGTTGATGGCGTTGAGGGTGCGCTCATAGGCCATTTGGATCAGCTCCCGGTCATATCCCAGCTTTTCCGTCCAATTGGAGATATACCGCTGCTGTTCCGGGGTCAGGGGCCGGTCATTCAAGCCCAAAAGCTCCTGGATCTGATGCTCTTTTGTACGGCGGAGGGTCTGTTCCCGGATGGTTTCTTCCGCCAAAGCGTGGGTGTTGATGCCCCGGTCGGCCCAGCCGGCGCAGAGCTTCTGGATGTAGCTGAAATTCCCCTTCCCGATGGACACGCAGTATTCCACCGCCATCAAAATCACGTCCGCCGGAAGGCCCAGTGCTTCATGGATGTAAATGAGGGTCCTCTGCTGGGTGGAAGTCAGGAGGTTCCCCACGATGGATTCCGCCGCGGAAAACAGGAAGCGGATGTCCGCGTTCTTCTCGATCCGGTCGGCGATTTCCTCCGGCGTCAGGCTTTGGGCCGTGGAAACCACCCTGGGCTTCCGTTCCTGCTTGGGGGCCGCTTCTTTGGATTTGGCGGCGGCAGACTCGGTAAAGATCCCGTTCTGGATCCAAAACCGCACCGCCTCCTGGACGTCGCTTTCCGGGATGGACAATTTATGGGCAATCTGGGCGGTATCCACCCGGTTGGCCCGCAGAACCGCCAGCAATACCTTGATGTAAATGCCGCTGGCAACGGAAAGGTACTTGTCCACCACGTCGGTCGGGACGGCCAGGAAGGAGGACAACCCGCCCATATTCAGCTGCAATTCCACAACAAACGCCTCCGATCAATACATATCGCTGACATAAACGGCATGAAGCTCCTTGCCGTCGTCAAAGCCGCACTGTTTATAGTATTCCTGCCCGCCCTCGTCGCACAACAGGATCTTGGCGGGGATGTCCCAGTAATGGGCCAGCATCCGCTTAATCAGCTCCTCCCCGATAGACTGGCGCTGATATTCCGGGTCCACCAGCAGGTAATGGAAATAAGCGGTCATGGCGTGGTCGGTAAGGGCGTTCATGAGCCCCACCAGCCGGTCCCCGTCCCAGGCGGAATATACCGCGTCGGAATGCTGCATGGCGGCCACCAGCTTTTCCGGGTAATGGCCGGATTCCCAGTCCACGCTGAGGAACAGCCGTTCCAGCTGGGCGGCGGTGAAATTTTTCGTATCTTTATAAGTGATTGCCATTGGCGAGTCCTCCTTTGATTAATGATCCAACAAAAACGATTTGACCAGGGCGAAAACCTCCCGGATATAACAGGAAGGCGCGGCCATGGCCGGGGTCTTGGCGCCGCTTACGGACACCTGGCCGTACCCTGCCCGGCGGGCCAGCATCCGAATCCGGAAGGCGTGGAAGTCCGAACTGATGATTTTTACGCGGAGGGCGGAGATCTCCCGCCCGCTGTGCTGTTCGATAATGTCCCGGGAATAACGGAGGTTTTCCATGGTGCTGGTGGATTTACTTTCCTTTAGGATCCGTTCTTCCGGTATGCCATGCTCCATCAGGTACCGGGCCATGGCCTCCGCCTCCGGGATAGCCTCGTTGGGCCCCTGGCCGCCGGACACCACGAAGATCCCGCCGGTATCCCGTTCCAAGGCCGCGTCCAGCCGTTCCATTAAGGTCAGGCTGGGCTGGTCCCCCCGGAGCCCGGCCCCCAACACCAGGACATAGTCCGCCGGGGTGTCGTCCTCCCGGGCCGCATTGACAAGGATCAGCGTTTCCAGTACCGCAAAGCCTGCCAATGCTGCGATCAGCACCGGCAGGAGGAATTTTTTCAAGGTCAAGACCCCCGGCAGCTGGCCGAACCGGCGTTCCAATATCCCCGCAATGACGCAGACAGCGCCCACCCCCAGCAGCACGTTGGTAAAGGCCACGCTGCCGATGGAAACTGTGGAAATGAGCCAATATACGATCAATATCGCTCCAGCCCCGCAAAACAAAACAGAAAGCATATACACCTCAAAAATTAAACTGCGGGTAATCCCGGTATTCCTCCGGCGGTTCTTCCAAACAGCTGCCCAGCTGTTCCACCAGCCTGGACGGCTGTTCCGGAAAGACCCAGTCGTTTAAATACCTGATAAAATCTCTTTCATCAAAACAGGCTATCCATGTTCCATCGTACCATTGCTTCAAAAGCTTCCGCCCGTTGGGATTTTTCCACATCCAATGGCGAAACTCCCCGCAATATTCCTCCAAATTCTCCGCAACCTGGTCCGGGACCAGGTAAACCGCCATGGGACCATCCGCACTGAGAATTACTTTCTTCATCAAACGTCCTCCCCCTGCGCTTGCTGTGGTTCCCCATCCCGCAGACAGGAAGCAATTCACTTCAGCTGCTCCGCGGAAATGGGCGAGCTCCAGGCGATCCTGCCCTCTTTGTCAATGACCTCCACCCGGAGGAAGGTTTCGCCGGGACAAAGGAGGTATTCCGCTTCTTCCAGGTTTTCCCCGGTCACAGACCGCAGGGAGGACCATACCTGGTCCGAATAAAAGAGGATGTTCTGCGCCGGGGTGCAGCGGACCCGGATCCTGCCCCGTTCCAGGGAAAGCTCCATCTGCGGCCCCTGGGAGGCGTAGAACCGTCCCTGCCGCAGGGCGTCCAGGATGGCTTCCTCCGTCAGCTCATCCGCCTGGACCCAGACAAAGGAACGGCACTGCTCCCCCGTATAAAAATGGGCGTCGTCGGAAGCCACGCAGGGAATGAAAGTACCGGCGGCGGAAACCATGTCCAAAATCACGCTGGAATCCGCCCGGCGGCCGTTCCAGGGGTTGCCGGACATGGTGTTGTAGATTTCCGCAGCGTCCACGCCCCGGAGCTTTTCGATCTGCTCCGGCCGGTTCAAGGACCAGGCAGGATGGGCCAGAATGGCGAACCCTCCGGCTTCATGGACGATATCCAGGATCTGCTGCGGCTTCCAAAAGGGGGATTTCCGCAAATCCGGCATTTTTTTGGCCCCAATGGACACAATATGGTAGATTCCCTCTTGCGCCACCTCACGGCCCACGTCATATTCACAGCCCGGCAGCAATAGCAGCCCGTCTGCCTCCCCGCCTTCCGAAGGGACCCAATGGTCGGTCAGCGCCAAAAAGTCATAGCCCGCTTCCCGGTACAGCCGGATTGCTTCTTCCGGGGTTTTCCGCCCGTCTGAACGGGTGGTATGGGTGTGCAGGTTCCCTTTCCACCATTTTTTCCCAAATCGATCCTGATACACTTGGATTCACCGTCCCTCTCTCATTTTGCCGATATAGCTATTATACCAGTTCTTGCGCCGGATTACAACTAAAAAGACTGCCCGATAACCAAAAGTTACCGGGCAATCCGCATTTATTCACGCATTTAAGATCAGACAATTCCCTGAGCCATCATGGCGTCGGCGATCTTCTCAAAGCCGGCGATGTTGGCGCCCATGACCAGGTTGCCTTCATGGCCGTATTTCTTGGCGGCTTTTTCCGCGCTGTGGAAGATGTTCACCATAATGTCTTTGAGCTTCTGGTCCACTTCCTCGAAGGTCCAGGAGTAGCGCATGGAGTTCTGGGACATTTCCAGACCGGAAGTGGCAACGCCGCCTGCGTTTGCGGCTTTCGCCGGCCCAAAGAGGACGCCTGCCGCCTGGAAGGCCGCAATAGCATCCGGAGTGGAAGGCATGTTCGCGCCCTCGGCCACCGCCATGACGCCGTTTTTCACCAGGGTCACAGCAGACTCGCCGTCCAGCTCGTTCTGGGTAGCGCAGGGCAGGGCAACATCGCAGGGGATGGTCCAGATGCCTTTGCAGCCTTCAGTATAAACCGCGCCGTCCACCCGTTTGGCGTATTCAGAAATGCGGCCGCGCTCTACCTCTTTGATCTGCTTCACCACATCCAGCTGGATGCCGTTCTGATCGTAAACATAACCGGAGGAGTCGGACATGGCCACCACTTTGGCCCCCATTTCCTGGGCTTTCTCGGTGGCGTAGATGGCCACGTTGCCGGAACCGGAGATGACCACAGTCTTGCCAGCCATGGAGTCGTTCTTCATGCACTGGAGCATTTCCTGGGTGAAGTATAAAAGGCCGTAGCCGGTGGCCTGGGTGCGGGCCAGGGAGCCGCCGTAAGTAAGGCCCTTGCCGGTCAGCACGCCGGTGAACTCATCGCGGATGCGCTTATACTGGCCGTACAGGAAACCGATCTCCCGGGCGCCAACGCCGATATCGCCGGCGGGGACGTCGGTGTCCGGCCCGATGTGGCGGCAAAGCTCGGTCATAAAGCTCTGGCAGAAACGCATGACCTCGTTGTCGGATTTGCCCTTGGGGTCAAAGTCGCTGCCGCCCTTGCCGCCGCCCATGGGCAGGCCGGTCAGGGAGTTTTTGAAGCACTGCTCAAAGCCCAGGAACTTGATGACGGACTGGTTTACGGAAGGATGAAACCGCAGGCCGCCCTTGTAGGGGCCGATGGCAGAATTGAACTGGACGCGGAAGCCCCGGTTGACCTGGACTTTCCCCTGGTCGTCCACCCACGGCACACGGAACTGGATCATCCGTTCCGGTTCCACGATCCGTTCCATGATGCCGGCAGCCTCCAATTCAGGGCGCTGCTCCACCACAGGCTCAAAGGATTCCAAAACTTCCTGCACAGCCTGGATAAATTCGGGCTCATTGCCATTTCTTTTCTTCACGGTTTCAAAAACCCGGAGAAGGTATTCGTTTTTCAATGCCATGATAGTTACCCCCTAAATCTAATTATAGAAACATTATACTCTATACTCCTTTATTTTGCAATGGTTTTGCTGTATTTTTTTTATTTCCCGCATTTTATACAAAAGATATTCTTTTTTTGCCATGTGTCAGTGAATAAGATAGTGCAAGTTCCTGATTTTTTCTTTCATATTCGTTGAATCTAATAAATCAGCGGCTGGGACCTTTGGAAGCCCTTTACCGGCCCGGAACCCAAAAATGGGATATCCCGAATAATTTTTGGATATGTGCGAAAGGAATAAAAAATGCCGCAGAAAAAAGGGCAGTTTTGAAAATTCAAAAGTGATTTCAACAATTTTGTGCAAGTAATATATAAAAAATGAAGTTTAAAAATAAAAAGTGTCTATTTATTTTTCTGATATCTTTGCCTATAATGGTTTCAAAGGAAGGAATGGTCAAAACATGAAAAAAGCTTCTGCTGCAAAAGTTCCAGCGGCTGTATGGTTCCGCAGAAAGATTGCGCCTAACTGGATCTTATACCTGTTTTTACTGCCGGTTTTAGTGTACGCGGCCATTTTCTGGTACGTGCCCATGTTCGGCTTGGTGATGAGCTTCCAGAATTATAACCCCGGTTTGGGCTTTTTTGGCAGCCCCTGGGTGGGTCTTGCAAACTTTGAACGGTTTTTCAATTCCTATATGTGCTGGACATTGATTAAGAACACCCTGTGGCTCAGCCTTTATTCATTTATCGCAGGGCTGCCGGTGCCCATTATCCTGGCGATTGTGTTCCAGTACTGCCCCCACAAGCGGTTTGTGAAAACCGTGCAGACCATCACTTACGCCCCTTACTTCATTTCCGTGGTGGTGCTGGTGGCTATGCTGATGATCTTCCTCTCGCCCCGCACCGGCCTGATTAACATCATCATCAAAAGCCTGGGAGCCCAGCCCATCAACTTTATGTCCGATGCCGGGTGGTTCCGCCACATTTATGTATGGAGCGGCGTATGGCAGGGCGCTGGCTGGAGCTCGATTATTTACACAGCCACTCTTTCCGGCTCTGATCCCCAGCTTCATGAGGCAGCCATTATTGACGGCGCTTCCAAATGGAAACGGGTATGGTACATCGACCTGCCGGTTCTGGCCCCGACCTTCATCATCCTGCAGGTCATGAGCATCGGCAACATTATGAGCGTTGGCTTTGAAAAGGTGTACCTGATGCAGAACTCCGCCAACATCATGGTTTCGGAGATCATCTCCACCTATACCTATACTCTGGGCATCAAGGGCGGCGAGGTCAGCTATACCACCGCCATCGGCCTGTTCAACAACATTGTCAATTTCGTTTTGCTGCTGGCCGCCAACTTTATTTCCAGCAAGGTCAGCAAGATCAGCGTGATGTAGGAGGGAGCCGCAGTGAAAACGTTCCGCAATTCCCGTTCTGATATTGTATTTGACGCCGGCGTTTACCTGGTCATGATCCTGGGCGGGCTCATCGTCCTGTACCCGCTGTACTTTATGGTCATCGCATCCTTCAGCGACCCGGTGTACACCAACTCCGGACAGGTCATCCTGTTCCCCAAGGGAGCTACCTTTGACGGTTACGCGGAGGTATTCAAGGACGCCCGCCTCCTCACCGGCTACATCAACACCATCCTGTATTCCATTGGATACATGATTTTCAGCGTCGTGCTGACCGTGCTGGCCGCATACCCCCGTTATCCAACCGCAAGCTGGTGGGCCGGCGCTTCTTCAACGTGCTGTTCATCATCCCCATGTATTTCGGCGGCGGTCTTGTCCCCACCTATATCGTCGTCAAAAACATCGGGCTCATGAACCGGCCCATTGTCATCTGCATTCTGGGCGCTCTGTCCATGTTCAATATCATCATCGCCCGCACCTACTTTGAAACCAACATCCCGGCGGGGCTCCAGGAGTCGGCCGAAATCGACGGCGCGAACCAGGCCCAGACCTTTTTCCGGATCATCCTGCCCCTGTCCAAGCCCATTATCGCGGTTTTGGCTCTATACGCCTTTGTTGGCCAGTGGAACTCCTATTTCAACGCGCTGATGTATTTGAACAACGCCCAGTATTACCCCCTGCAGCTGGTGCTGCGGACCATCCTGATTACCGCCCAGTCCCTGCAGAACAGCCAGACGGTGGTCAGCATTGAGAATTTGAACGAAATGGCCCAGCAGCAGAAGCTGGCGGATATGATTAAATACGGTGTAATTGTCGTATCCACGGCCCCCCTGCTGATTATCTTCCCCTTGATGTTGCGCAGAAACAGTCCCTTTTGGAAAGCAGGTGCATTGATCCTGGCTGCGTCCATGCTGATGGCCGGATGCGGCGATGAAAGCAGCGCGCCGGAAAGCTCTGCCCCGGCGGAAGTAACGACCGACTCGGACGGACGCGAGATGGTGGGAAACGTTTATAAAGAGGGCCTTCCCATCGTGAAGGAGCCCGTCACCCTGACCACCGTCATTTCCACCAGTGTTTACGTCACCGGCCAGGTTTCGGAAATGGAAATGTGGAAGATCATGGAGGACGAAACCAACATCCACATTGAGATCCAGGAACAGATTCCCAGCACCGACTATACCGATAAAGTGAATCTGATGATCCAGGGCGGCACCGTTCCTGATATTTTCACAAACTCCATTGGGGAAATTACCAGCAAGTATTATAATACCGGCCTATTCACCCTCTTGGATGACCTGATTGAAGAATGGTCCCCCAGCTACAGCAAAATCTTAGAGGACCCCACCATTAAAGCCAATATCATGGCGGTTGACGGGCACATTTATGCAACGCCGTTTTATGAAATCGCTCCCTGGCTGGATGTAACCAACGAGCTTTTCGTCAACACCGAGTGGCTGGATGCGGTGGGGATGGAAATGCCCACGACCATGGACGAATTTTACAACGTTCTGGTGGCCTTCCGGGATCAGGACCCCAACGGCAACGGGCTTCAGGACGAGCTGCCCATGGTGCTCCGTATGAAGCGCGGCGACAATATGCTCCTGCCCTTCTTCGCCAATTTCGGCCTGCCTATTGACCAGAACTACGCCATACTGGATGGCAAATGATCCTCAGCGCGAGGAGTTCCGGACAGGGCTCGATTATTTCCACAAGCTTTATGCAGAGGGCCTGCTGGACCCGGAAAGCCTGACTCAAGGCATGGCGGAAATGCAGTCCAAGGGCAGCGGCACCGACCAGCTGATGGGCTCCTTCGTAGCCTTCTGGGGAGACGATTACTGCTCGGCGGAAGGCACGCTGGCTTATGACACCGCTCCTCCTCTGAAGCAGGAGGACGGCACCCAGATGTGGCTTGCAAATGTGAATCTGCCGACAACAAGAGGCATGTTCATATCTTCCAAATGTGAAAATAAAGAAGCGGCTATGCGCTGGGCTGAGTATATTAATGAAACCCCTCACCACGCCTAGATTATTAACTATGGTCCGGAATCCCCGGGTTTAATCCGTACGCAGGAAGATGGGAAAGTCTTTATGAACTCCGACACGGCGCCGGAGGGCATCACCTTTGAGGAATGGACCCGCAAGGTGACTATCCGAGATATGGTTCCTTACTGCATCCTGCCTCAGCAGGTTCTGGGCGGACGGGCAGTAGACCCTGCACCTGAACGCAAGCTGGCATACAACGAAAAATATATGGACTATTTGGTGGAGCCTTTGACTGCTGCTCACACTGAGAGCTTTGAAAGCACTGATGAAAGACAGGAAGCAACCACCATTTACACAGACTTAATGACCATTACGGAAAACTTCGTGGCACAGTCCATTATGAACGGCGTCACCGACGAATCCTGGAACACCTTCCAGGAAACCCTGAAGACAGCGAAGATCGACCGGTACCTGGAACTGCGTCAGAAGTCCCTGGACCGCTACTTTGAGCTGGTAGGCGAATAAACCTCCGCAGGCGGATTCCCGCATCCTGGGAATCCGCTTTTTTTACAAAACATATTGATTTTTTCCCCGCAATATTGTACGATATATTTATACTGGCTGTTATGCAGGAAAGGCGGAATATCATGCATCTGCGGGAAAAGAAAACCTTCTGGCGCTACCTGTTTTCGTATCTGTTGATTTTTTAATTCCTTTTGTATTGTTCCTGGTCGTTTTCCAAACCTATTTCGTCAAATTATATAAGACGGAAGTGGAAAACAGCCTCCAGCAAAGCTGCGCCCAGGCCGGCAATACCTTAGACTGGCAGTTCCAGCAGCTGGGGAACATTGCGGCACAGGTGCGCCTGAGCGACCAGTTCCGCGCGGCCTACGCGGAAGACCCTGTCCATCAAGTCGAAATGCACCGGCAGCTGCACATGCTGCAGTCCAGCAATCAGTTTTTATTTGATATCAATTTCTATCAAAAGAATATCCCTGTGGTCATTTCGTCCCGGTGCGTCATGCAGAAAAACACCATAGGCCGCATCCATTTTTCCTATCCCCAGTGGCCGCTGGACCAGATGCTGGAGGATCTGAACCAGCTTTCCGCCGCCCAGTGCCGGACCTTCGAGCCTATGCGGAGCTTAAACCGTTCCGATCTGGAAATCATGACCATCAACATCCCCCTTTCCGTGCCGGAGGAATACAACGCCCGGGTATTGCAGTTTCAAATCGAGAAAGGCGATTTTGAGGAAGCGATCGGGCTTACCGGCCAGGAAGGGAGCATATTTGTCATTGTCAACCGGAAGGGCGAGCTGGTCTACGCCCCGGACGGCCTGACCGATGCCTGCGCGGAGCTGGCCCGGAGCGTGTCCTTTACGGGAACGGAGAGCACCGGGGGGGACGGCTTCCTTGCCATCGGACAGCCTTCCCAGGTCCAGGGCTGGTATTACGTCACCCTGCTGCCTGTGCGGGAGGCTATGGCAAAGAGCAACTGGCTCAGGCTGTTCTGCTTTGCCTACGCAGGGGTTTTGCTGGTTCTGTCCCTGCTGGTGATCTTCTGGATTTCCCGGCGGAACTACCGGCCCATTCAAAGGTTAAATGAGCTTGCCAACAGACCCCCCGTGATGGGGATGACGAGATTCAGCAGGCACAGCTTGCGATTCTTTACCTGCACGAGCTGGGCTACGACATGAAGGAAAGATTGGACAAATTTTCTGCGCAGATTCAGGAGGGGCTTCTGCGGCGGCTGATCCAGGGGGACTACCCTTCCCTTGCGGACTTTAACCAGGACGGCGCGGCCTACGGCCTCACCTTCAGCAGTCCTTTTCTGTTTGTGGCGGCGGCCTCCAGCACCGGGAAATTTACGCCGGCTGTTTTGCAAAAGGTGGAACAGCGCCTTTCCCTCACCTGCGAAGCCTACGGGGTCCGGCTTTTTCAGACCGGACATTCCGTTTTCATCTGTGGTGCGGACAGCAGCCAGCAGAAGGACTGCCTGGAGGCTTTTGAAAAGGCTTCCAACGCGCTGGCGGAAAAGGATGGGCTGGAGATCTGGTTCGGCATCAGCACCCCCACCTCCGACCCTTCCGCCTTGTACAGCAAATATGTGGAGGCGGTTTCCGCTTTGGAATACCTGGGAAACGGGGAGCCTGCGGTGCTTTACAGCTGCAGCGCCGCCTTAAGCGGGCTACGGTACCCTTCCGAGGAGGTGGAAACCCTGCGCCGCTTTGCCCTGGAACAGGACGAAGCCCGATTCCGGATGGTCTGCCAGACCCTGCTTTCCTACATAGAGAACGCCAAAATATCGCCCTTTATGCGGGTGTGCGTCAGCTATGACGTCATCAACACCATGATGAAAATCCTGATACGGCTCCAGGGGGAAGCCGCGATGCAGAAATTCTTCTCGGAAAACTCCTTAGCTTTCCTGGAAAGCTCCGGGGATTTCAGCCACCACACGGATATGATTAAGCAGCTCCGGGAACAGATCTGCATGAGCTTCGAGCCAAAGGAGCAGAAGGACGAGGTTTTGGAGAAAATCAAGAGCTATATCGTGGAGCACTGCCTGAAGCCTGACTTCAGCGCCCAGTGCGTGGCAGACGAATTTCACATGAACCTGCCCAACATGAGCGCGTATTTCAAGGGAAAGACCGACATTACCTTAATGCAGTTCATTACCGAGCATAAGATGAATTACGCCATGGAGCTGCTCCGGACAACAGCCCTGCCCCTGACCGCCATCAGCGAAAAGACCGGATACTCCACCCCCTCCAGTTTTATCCGGAAATTCAAGCAGTACACCGGCATGACGCCGGGGGAATATAAAAAAATACACGACCAGGAAACAAATCCTCAGGATGAAAGGAGCCAATAAAATGGACACGGCTTTTACTATTAAAAATTTCCGCGTGGAATACCGCCCAACGCCTTTGGATATTGAGACCCAAGCCCCCCGTTTCAGCTGGCAGCTGGCCGGGGAGGTACGGGGGCTTCAGCAGGCTGCCTGCCGGATCCAGGTGTTCCGGGACCGGGAAACGGTGTGGGACAGCGGAAAAATGGACACCTCGGAAAGCCGGGGGATCCCCTATCAGGGCAGCCCTCTGCTTGCCTGCACCCGGTACCGGGTGCGGACGGATGTCTGGGACCGGGACGGACGGGAGGCCCACGCTGAAACCTTCTTTGAAACCGGCCTGATGGACGGTTCCATGAAGGCCTGGGACGGCGCGGAATGGATAGGCCCCTCCGCCTTGAACCTGTATGCCTTTACCAAAGAGGTTTTTTCCATTGAAACAGAGCTGCGCATTCCGGAAGGCAGCGCCTGCGGCGGTTTGGTTTTCGGCGCCAACGACCCGCGGCTCCTGGACGCGGATAAGAACCTGTACGGCCTTGCAGGGAAAAACTATATTGCCTATGAGCTGGACGTGTCCTCCCTGCCCGCCAAGCTGAAGATCTACCGGGTGGGCTACGCCCCCGGGGACAGGGCGGATGTCCCCTTCTTCCAAAGAGAAATTGAAGGGATCACGGAAGAAAACCGCCATGCGTTCCACACCTTCCGGGTGGATGTCATGGGCAACCAGGCCCAG
This sequence comes from Candidatus Merdivicinus intestinigallinarum, assembly GCA_018713335.1. Classification (GTDB taxonomy): domain Bacteria; phylum Bacillota; class Clostridia; order Oscillospirales; family Ruminococcaceae; genus Merdivicinus; species Merdivicinus intestinigallinarum. The sequence goes on from DVOW01000013.1 coordinate 25,290, forward strand.
GCGTTTTTGGACGGGACCTGCATCGACTGGGAAGCAGACCCCTATTCCCACAGGAAGACCGGCCGCCAGCTGAACTCCTTGGGCCGCAATGACGTTATTGCCTTCCCCTTGCTTTGCCATGTTGGCTTTGAGGCCGGGGCCGGCAGCCGGGTGGAATTGAAACGGCTGACCCTCCGCAACCTCCGCACCCCCAAGGCCCTTTTGTTTGAAGAGCTGCCGGACAGCCCCCGAATCTTCAGGGATCGGGAAGATGTTTCCATTGAAAACAACTGTTTTGTCACCGGCGGGAAGGCCGGTCGGACCATTGCGGTCGCCGACCCCAGCCACGGCTCCATGCCTCTGCTGCGGCGGGAATTTCAGGTCCGGGACGGCTTACGCGGCGCCAGGCTCTATATCACCGCCAGAGGGATTTACGAAGGCCAGGTCAACGGCGCCGCCTTGTCGGAGGACCGCTTCCAGCCTGGGGCCGGGCAGTATGACAAGCACTTGGGGTACCAGGTCTATGACCTGACGGACCGGCTGAACCCCGGCGCGAACGCCATGGCGTTCCAGCTGTCCTCCGGCTGGTGGAGCGACTCCCAGACCTACACGGTCATGAACCACAACTATTTCGGCGACCGCCCTTCCCTGCTGGCCAAGCTGGTGCTGGATTACGGGGAAAAAGGCCGAGAGGTCCTGGTGACGGACACGGAAAACTGGCGGTGCTCCCAGGAAGGCCCGGTGATTTATTCCGGAAACTTCCACGGAGAGGTGTATGACGCGCGGAAGGACGGGGATTTTGCAGGCTGCGGCTGCCCCGGATACCGGGAGGACGCTTCCTGGCAAAAGCCTGCGGTAATCGCCGCGGTCCCCATTCCCCAAGAGGAGCAGCCCCTGCCCCTGGCCCGCCCCCAACCACACGGAGCCGGTCCTGACGGCCCAGAACAGCGCCGCAGCGGGGATCGTACAGGTCCTGACGGCACGTTCCATGACGGAGCCGCGTCCCGGCGTTTTTGTCTATGACATGGGACAGAACATGGCGGGCGTCCCCCGGGTGCGCCTTCACGGGGAAAAGGGGCGCCCCATTACCCTGCGTTTTGGTGAAATGCTGTATCCTGAGGGGGACTCCTCCGGGCTGGGCGGCATGCTGCTGACGGAAAACCTGCGGGACGCCTGCTGCACCGACCTGTACATCTGCAAAGGGAACCCGGACAGTGAAGTATTCGAGCCCCGGCTGACCTTCCACGGCTACCGGTATGTGGAAGTCACCGGCTGCGCCTGCCCGCCCGATCCGGCCCAGGTGCAGGGCGTCGTGTTGTCCACCGTGACGCATCTGGACGGACAGTTTACCTGCTCCGAGCCCCTGGTCAACCGCCTGTTCCAGAATGTCATCTGGTCCCAGTACGCAAACTCCATCAGCATCCCCACCGACTGCCCCCAGCGCAACGAGCGCCTGGGTTGGATGGGGGACGCCCAGGTATTCGCCCACACCGCTTCCTTTAACGCGGATATGCGCGAGTTTTACCGGCGTTTCCTCCGGGATGCCCGGGATTTGCAGACGGAGGAGGGGCAGTATCCCAATATCGCGCCTGTCGGCGGCGGCTTCGGCGGCATCGCCTGGGAGAGCGCGGGGATCATTGTGACCTGGGAGGTCTACCGCCAGTATGGGGACCTGGAAATTATCCGGGAAAATTACGCCTCCATGAAAAAGTATATGCAGTACCTGATGGGGCGCGGCTGGCCCGGGATTTTGACGGATGTGGGCCCCTTGGGCGACTGGCTGGCAACGGATATGGAAACAGACAACGAGCTGATTTGGAACGCAATTTTTGCCCATGACGCCAACATCCTGTCGGAAATGGCCCAGGCCATCGGCGAAACCGAAGATGCCGCTTACTATCAGAATCTGTTCCAGGAAATCCGCAGGCTCTGGAACCAGGTCTTTGTAGATGAGGAGGGTTATACCCGCCGGAAGGACGGAACCCGCAACGACACTCAGTGTTCTTACGCGCTGCCTTTGGGATATGGGGTATTCTCTCAGGAGAACCGGGAAAAAGCGGCGGCCCACCTGGCCCAGAGGGTGCGCCGGGACGGCCACACTGTAACCTGCGGCTTCCTGGGAACGCCCCACCTGAACCCGGCGCTGTGCGACAACGGGTATCAGGAGGACGCTTACCGGCTGATCTTGCAGACCGCGTATCCCTCCTGGCTGTACCCCATCCTGCAAGGCGCCACCACCATCTGGGAACGGTGGAATTCCTACACGGTGGAAAACGGCTTCGGCGGCAACAATTCCATGAACTCCTTCAACCATTATTCCCTGGGGGCAGTTGTTTCCTGGATTTATGAATATGTCCTGGGCATCCGGCAGGAGCCCGGCTCCGTTGGGTACCGACAAATTGCCATTCGTCCTTTGATCGGCGGTTTTGAGTACGCCTCCGGGCATTACGACAGCGCGGCCGGAAGGATTGGCGTATCCTGGGAAAGAAAAGGGGAGGAAATCCACCTGACAGTGGAGCTTCCGGCCAATGCAGAGGCCGCGGTCTACCTTCCCGCCGGCAAAGTATTGGCTGCAGAGGGGCAGGAAACCGGTCAGGCGGACGGTTTTATCCGCTATGCGGTTGTAAATGGGATCTCCAAATTCAGCTTAAAGCAGTAACCTGCAATTTTTCTCTCAATGATAAAATCCCTGGCTTCGTGCCAGGGATTTTATTGTATATAAGAAAACTCCAGCCTTCAAGGCTGGAGTTTTCTGCGTTTGAGCAAACAGACGAAATTCTTATATCGGACAAAAGCTGAAGCTTCAGCAAAAATTATTCGTTGATCTTGGAAACAACACCGGAACCAACGGTACGGCCGCCTTCACGGATAGCGAAGCGGAGGCCTTCCTCGATAGCGATGGGGGTGATCAGTTCCACGTCGAACTCCAGGTTGTCGCCGGGCATAGCCATCTCGGTGCCTTCGGGCAGGGTGATGATGCCGGTAACGTCGGTGGTACGGAAGTAGAACTGAGGACGGTAGTTGTTGAAGAAGGGTTTATGACGGCCGCCTTCCTCTTTCTTCAGAACGTACACGGAGCAGTGGAATTTGGTGTGAGGATGAATGGTGCCGGGTTTGCAGAGAACCTGGCCGCGCTCGATGTCAGAACGCTGCACACCACGGAGCAGAGCGCCGATGTTGTCGCCAGCTTCAGCGAAGTCCAGAAGTTTCCGGAACATTTCAACGCCGGTAACGGTGGTTTTCGCTTTTTCTTCTTTCAGGCCAACGATTTCAACTTCGTCGCCGACTTTAACAGTACCACGCTCAACACGGCCGGTAGCAACGGTACCACGACCAGTGATGGTGAAGACGTCCTCAACAGGCATCAGGAAGGGCTTGTTGTCGTCGCGCTCGGGGGTGGGGATCCAGCTGTCAACGGCATCCATCAGCTCGAGGATCGGTTTGTAAGCCTCGTTGTTGATGTCATCGGGAGCTTCCAGAGCAGCCAGAGCGGAGCCGCGGATGATGGGGGTGTCATCGCCGGGGAAATCGTACTCGTTCAGGAGCTCACGGATTTCCATCTCAACCAGATCCAGCAGTTCTTCGTCGTCAACCTGGTCGCATTTGTTCATGAACACAACGATATAAGGCACGCCTACCTGACGGGAGAGCAGGATGTGCTCACGGGTCTGGGGCATGGGGCCGTCAGCAGCGGAAACAACCAGGATAGCGCCGTCCATCTGAGCAGCACCGGTGATCATGTTCTTAACATAGTCGGCGTGG
>DVOW01000014.1 GCA_018713335.1 Candidatus Merdivicinus intestinigallinarum
CAAGATACCTTTCTATATAAAAACGCTTATCCCGTTTCACAAGTCTGCCGGGGTAAGACTTCATCATTTGATGAAGCCTGCCGATCAACGCGCCAATAGCTTCCGCGTCTTGTTCCGGATCGCAGTCGCTGCCCTCAATAAACTCATAAAGTATCAGCAGCCTATTTTCAGCCCTTACATATGGTAAATGCTCATTCGTAAACAGTATCGGCGGCACTGGAAAGCCGCGTTCCTGTAAAAACACTTGTATATCAGCGCCAGTAGTTGCCGTATCAAAAAGTGAAGGCTTTATAACGCGAAGAAAATATTTAGAACTGCCAGAAAATACAGCGTAAGATGTGCTTCCCATATCGCGCAGTAATTCGATATGATCCAGTTTGATCGGATAATTTTCATTGAAAACCTTGACGATGCTTTCCATACAATCACCTCAATTTCCTTTTATTATACCGGATTCCTGTCAGAAAAGCAAGGAAAATGATGGTTTCGGCCTGGAAAAGCGACATTTGACGGGATTTTGATTGACGGGGATTCCTTTATCCGCTATAATGAAAAAGCCAACAAAACGAAAAGGAGTTTCCGTATGATTACCGTATCTCATGTCACCAAACGCTATGGAAAGGTCACCGCCAATAACGACATCAGCTTTACCGTAGGCGATGGGCGCATCGCCGTACTGCTGGGGCCCAACGGCGCGGGGAAATCCACCATCATCAAGTGCATCACCGGCCTTCTGCGCTTTCAGGGGGAAATTGCCATCGACCAGTTCGGCAACAAGACACTGGACGCCAAGCGGCGGCTGGGATACGTCCCGGAAATGCCCGCCCTTTACGACCTGCTGACAGTGTCGGAACACCTGGAATTTATCGCCCGGGCCTATGAGCTGTCAAACTGGGAGGCCGGCGCCCAGAAGCTCCTGGAACGGTTTGAGCTGGCCGACAAGGCGGATAAACTGGGCAAAGAGCTGTCCAAGGGGATGCAGCAAAAGGTGAGCATCTGCTGCGCGCTGCTGCCGAAGCCCCGGGCCATTATCTTTGACGAGCCCATGGTGGGACTGGACCCCCACGCCATCAAGGAGCTGAAGGAAGTGTTCCAGGAACTGCGGGCCGACGGGTGCAGCGTCCTCATCAGCACCCACATGCTGGACAGCGTGGAGGATTTCTGGGATACGGCCCACATTATGATGAACGGTTCCTTTGCCGCCACCAAGCAAAACGGCGAGGACGGGGACTCCCTGGAAAAGCTGTTCTTTGATATTACCGAGGGGAAGGCGGTGGAAGCATGAGCAGCCTGCGCTATCTCTTTTTCACCCAGTTAAAAAACCAGGTGAAGGAACTGCTGCACCGGCCTTCCCAGCTGGTGAGCGTTATTTTGGTGGCGGCCTTGCTGGGGTTCATGCTGTTGGGGTCTTCCGCGCCGGTAAATGCCCAAGAACTCCTGCCGTCCTCTTACCTGTCCGCCATGGTTCTGGCCTTTTACGCCCTGATGTTTTTCATGGTGGCCCACAACGGCCTGGCCTCCGGGGCCAGCTTTTACACCATGGCGGATGTGAGCCTTCTGTTTTCCTCCCCCATTTCCAACCGGCGGGTACTGCTTTACGGCCTGGTGCGCCAGATGGGCACCTCTGTGCTGCTGGGATTTTTCCTGATTTTCCAGTACAGCTGGCTCCACAACCTGTTTGGCCTGAGCATTGGCGGCCTGCTGGTGATCCTGCTGGGATACGCCCTGATCATCTTCTGCGCCCAGCTCACCTCCATGGCCCTGTACTCCCTGTCTGCCGGGGACGACCGCCGGAAGGCCCTGGCGAAAAAAATTTACTGGGGCTGCGCTGCTTTATCGGTCCTGGCGGTAGCCGTGCCCTTCTTCCTGTCGGAGGGCGAACTGCTGGAACGGCTGATCGATGCCGCCAATTCCCCCCTGACCCTGCTGATCCCCGCAGGCGGCTGGGCGGCCAACGCCGTGGGCGGATTTGTGGGACAGAACCTTCTGACGGCGGCTGGCGGGCTCCTTTTGCTCCTGTTGTTTATGGCCGCGCTGCTTTTGCTGATTATCAAAACGGACGCGGATTTTTACGAGGATGTGCTTCAGGCCACGGAGGCGTCCCATTCCGCCATTACCGCCAAAAAGGAGGGGAAAATGCAGGACGTCCTGCCCAAAAACATCAAGGTGGGCAAAACCGGCCTGGGCCGGGGCAAGGGCGCGGACGCCTTCTATTACAAGCACAAGCTGGAAAACCGCCGGGCGAAAATTTTCCTCTTTGACGGCATGAGTCTGATTATGGGCGGGTGCCTGCTGCTGATGAGCCTGTTTATGCGGGATGCAGGGGCGGCGGTCATATTCGCCTTGGGCGCGTATTTGCAGTTTTTTACCATGATGACCGGCCGCTGGATCAAGGAACTGACCCTCCCTTACGTGTACATGGTCCCCCAGCCGGCTTTCCGGAAACTGATTGCCATCTGCCGGGAACAGGTGCGGACCATTGCCGCTGAATCGGTGGTCCTCATGGTGCTGGTGGGGCTGATTATCGGCGCGGAGCCTTGGGTCATCGCCGCCATGGTCGTCGCCCGAATTGGGTACGGGCTTTTGTACATTGCCGGGAACATCCTGGCGGAACGGGTTTTAGGAGGCATGGTCAACAAGATCCTGCTGTTTACTCTTTACTTCCTGATTCTGCTTATCGTTGCCCTGCCGGGCATCGTCCTGGGCATTGTGGCGGGGGTATTGGCCGGAACGGCGGCGGGGCTGTTGGTCACCTTCCTGTGGAACCTGCTGGCCGCGGCTGTCATCGGATTTGCCTGCAAGGATATTTTGAACTGCGCGGAGCTGAACAACAAATAATGAAAGGGACGCTCCCTGCGGTTCCCCCATGATTTTCAAACAAAAACGGACCGGTTATTCCGGCCCGTTTTGTTTTACACGGAAACGTTTGCAAAGGTTCGTCGTTTTTTCTATTTCTGCCCGTAATAGGCATTCTTGCCGTGCTTGCGGAAAAAATGCTTATCCAGCAGCTTCTGCTGCATGGGGTCCAGGGTCCCCAACCCGCCGGGGGCCAGCCATTCGCTCATGGCCGCCATTTGGGCGGTTTCTTCCAGCACGGCGGCGTGATATACCGCCTCAAAGCAGTCCTTCCCCCAGGTAAAGGGGCCGTGGGAATGGACCAGCACCGCCGGGATGCTGGCCGGGTCCTTTCCGGAAAATTCCTCCACGATGACATTGCCGGTTTCCGCCTCATACGGCCCCTCGATCTCCTTGGATTTCATCTTCCGGGTGCAGGGGATGGGGCCGTAAAAATAATCGGCGTGGGTGGTGCCGTAGGCCGGGATGTCCCGGCCCGCCTGGGCCCAGGCAGTAGCCCACCGGGAATGGGTATGGACGATGCCGCCGATGCCGGGGAAATTCCTGTAAAGGACCAGGTGGGTGGGGGTATCGGAGGATGGGTTCCATTTCCCCTCCACTTTTCTCCCCTCCAGGTCCACGACCACCATGTCCTCCGGGGTCAACGCCTCATATTCCACGCCGGAGGGCTTGATGACAACCAGGCCCTTCTCCCGGTCGATTCCGGACGCATTCCCCCAGGTAAAGGTCACTAAGCCGTATTGGGGCAGCTTCAAGTTTGCTTTCCAAACATCTTCCCTCAATTGTTCCAGCATGGTTTTCCCTCCTTAGCAGTTGGCGTTCCGGATGGCCTTCAGCCGTTTCATGACGTCGTTTTCTCCCCGGCCGAAATAGTCGTGGAGCTTTTCATATTCCTCATACAGCTTTTCATAAACCGCCGCGTTTTCCGGGATGGGCCGGTAAAGGATATCGTGGGAGGTATCCATGGCCCGGGCCGCCTCGAAAATGCTGTCAAAGCCGCCTGCCTCTTTCCCGGCCGCCACCGCGCCAAAGAGGGCGGAGCCTAAGGCAGGCCCCTGGGAAGCGGAGGTGACCCGGATGGGCATATTCAGCACGTCGGCGTAAATCTGCATCATCATGGGGTCCTTTAAGGCAATGCCGCCGGAGGCCACGAACTCCTCTACCGGGACGCCGCCCCGCCGGTAATTCTCCACGATCATCCGGGTGCCGTAAGCGGTGGCCTCAATGAGCGCCCGGTAAAGCTCCTCCGGCCTGGTCTGCAACGTCATGCCCAGAATCATGCCGCTTAAATCCACGTCCACCAAAACCGACCGGTTGCCGTTCCACCAGTCCAAAGCCAGCAGCCCGCTTTGTCCGGGCTTTTGGGCCTGGGCCTTTTCCCGGAGGAATTTGTGGATATTTTTGCCCTCTGCCTTGGCCTGTTCATAATAGTCAGCCGGCAGGCAGTTTTCGATGAACCAGGCGAAATGGTCCCCAACGCAGGACTGGCCCGCCTCGTAACCGAAATAGCCGGGCATAACCCCGTCCTCCACCACGCCGCAGATGCCGGGGATCTGGAGCTCTTTTTCTCCCATGAGGATATGGCAGGTGGAAGTGCCCATAATGGCCAGCAGCTTGCCGGGGCCGTCAATGCCCACGGCGGGAAGGCATACATGGGCGTCCACATTGCCCACAGCCACCGCTGTGCCGCAGCTTAATCCGGTGAGCTTGGCGGCCTTTTCCGTCAGATACCCGGCCCGGGAACCCAGGGGCGTGATCTCCTGGGAAAGCTTGGTGTCCGCAAGATCCGCAAGCCTGGGGTCCAAGGCGGCGAAAAATTCCCGGGACGGGAACCCGGCCCTTTTGTTCCAAAGCTCTTTATATCCGGCGGTGCAGGAGTTGCGGGTTTCCTTGCCGCAGAGCTGCCAGACGATCCAGTCGGCGGCCTCGATGAACCGGTCCATTTTTTCATAGATTTCCGGGTCCTCGTCCAAAATCTGCCAGATTTTCGGGACGGCCCACTCGGAGGAGATCTTCCCGCCATAGTTGGCCAGCCACTTTTCCCCCCGTTCTTCCGCGATGCGGTTCAATTCATTGGCCTTGTCCTGGGCCGCGTGGTGTTTCCACAGCTTGACATAAGCGTGGGGGCGGCCCTTATATTCCGGCAGAAAACACAAAGGGGTCCCATCCTTTAAAACGGGAAGGACGGTGCAGGCGGTAAAATCAATGCCGATGCCCATGACGTCCTCCGGGGAAACACCGCTTTCCTTCAGCACAGCGGGGATCGTGTGCGTGAGCACGTCCAGATAATCCTGAGGATGCTGCAAAGCCCAGTCCGGTTTCAGGGAGGTGCCGTCCGGCAGCGCCCGGTCCATTACCCCGTGGGGGTATTCATAAACAGCGGCTGCCATTTCCTTCCCGCTGGGGATCTCTACCAGCAAAGCGCGGCCGGAAAGAGTGCCGTAGTCCACACCGATTGCGTATTTTTTCATAGACAACTTCCTTCCCACAATAAGTTTCCTATATTATAGCATACCCTCCCAGTTTTGGAAAGAGGATTTTTTGATTTTCGTGAAATTCGCTGTTTTATGTAAAATACAAAGGCCGCAGGTCTCTCCTGCGGCACAATGTACTGCCGTACTGTCAGCTTCGGAACAAATTGAGGTCTTCAGCCTCCTGCCTGGAGGCGTACACCAGAAAATCATCCTGGTTCTTCAGGCAGACCACCAAAAGGTCCATGGAACGGGGGTTGTGGCTTAAAGACAGCTGTCTGGAAAGCTGCTTGCGGTCCTGTTCCGTCCGGGGGTGAGATTCCTCATAGGCCTCCAGCAAATTGGTGATGCTGTACGGGAGGTTCTGCCGGATGCACCGGGCCACTTCCCGCCAGCAGGGGTAATAGATGGCCATTTCCAGGAAGTCCTTGATGCTCCCGGCCACCTTGTACCCCTTGGCCCCGGAAACATACCCAACGGCATAACGGTCGTCCTCTAATCCGCCGCAGCCCCCGATGGTCCCCATGCACCCTCCTTCGTTGTCCACAGCGAAAATGGCAAACTCCGGGATAGGGTAAAACAGGAAATCCTCGATCACGCTGTCGGTGCAAAAGGAAATGTCAAAGCTGTGATCCAGCATTTGATAGATCGGAGTGTTCCGTTCCAGGAGGGGCGTATTCATCACCGTCTTTCCCGCCATCACGGTTTCAATCCGGACGCCTTTGGCGGGGATCTCCTGAATCAGGGAACCCGCCTGCTGTTCAATGTCAATCAATACGCGCTGTGTTTTTCCCATACCGATCTCACTCCTTTATCGTTGGGATTCACATATATACAATCAGCCGGACCGGCCGGCCGCCGTATCAGGGGTCGATATCGGACAGGGCCGTCAAATAGGGCGACTGCTCCATCCGGGGGGAATAAAACGCGAAGCCGTTGTTCCCGTGCTCTTTTACCTCGTATAACGCCATATCCGCTTTCCGCAGCAGCTCCTCATAGGTTTTGCCGTCCGCAGGATAGGTGACGATCCCAATACTGGCAGAAATGCCGCAATGGTACTGGGGATCCAGTTTTTCCCGGAAAGCCCGGCAGATGTTCTCCGCTTTTTTCCTTAAGACCTCCCGGTCCTCCAGCCCCTGCATCAAAACCGTAAATTCATCGCCGCCCATGCGGGCCACGATGTCTGTGGAACGGAGCAGGGATTTGATGGTGCTCCCTACGGATCTCAGCAATTCATCCCCTGCTAAATGGCCCAGGGTATCGTTGACCGTTTTGAAATGGTCCACATCCAAAACCATTAAGCTGAACGGGGCCGTCTGTTCCGACTGCAAAATCATTTTCGCCGCAGTTTCAAAGCCTTGCCGGCTGTAAAGCTGGGTCAGGTAATCGTGCATTGCCTGTTCTTTCCAGTGGAGGGACTCCTGTTTCAGCTGATGGATGCTGGCGAGCTTCCCAAAGCAGCCGGATAACTGGCCGCCGTGCTGGAGATCCCATTGGGCCTGGAGAAAGAGTTCAAACCAGACCGGCTCCCCGTTATTGTTCTTGAGCCGCAGGTCCATGCGGCAGGCAGGGGATTCCGGCGTCAGCTGCCGGACCCTGCGGTAAAGCTCCCGGCAGTCCTCCGGGGAAAGGCGCCCGCTGTTTTCCAGATAACTTGACGCCCTGCGGATCCTGGTTTCCCCGCCGAAAACCTCCTGATACTTTTCCGTAAACTCCAGAGTGTCGCTGGCGGCGTCGTAAGAAAACAGGATCTCTCCTGACATTTTGGACAGCAGCCTGTACCGCTGGCGTTCCTGTTCCAACAGCCGCAGCGTCCGATCGGAAAGGTTCCGCTGATATAACGCCTCCTCAGCCTCCGGCGCGCTTCGGGACGTCTTTTCCGCAGCGGCAGGACATTTCTCCGTTATGCCTTTGATTTCCCGGCGCAGCCTATATAATTCAATGCCGTTATTTACCCGTTTCCGCACAAACCCCGGCTCTGTAACGGGCTTATAGATCGTGTCCGCCACAAGCCCTTCGTATCCCTCAAAATCAGATTCGTCAATCGTGCCGGCGATAAGCAAAAACACCGGGATATCCGTCAGCTTTTTTTCACGGATACAGCGCAAAACACCCTTTCCGTCCACTTCCGGCATCACCAGATCCAGCAGCACTGCGGCCAGCCGGTCCTTCTTTTCCTCGATGATGCGGATCGCTTCCCGCCCGTTTTCCGCTTCCGCAATCTCATATTCCCGGCAAAACAGGTCCAGCAAAACAGAACGGTTCACCTCTGTGTCATCCGCAATCAAAATGGTGTCCGGCCTTCTGTTGTCCCTCATGCCGAAGCTCCTTTCGGTGTTTTTTCGATGATCGCCCCACCGTACAAGATATATATTATTATTGTAGTCCCTTTTTTTCTTTATGTCAATAAATTAACATAATTTTGTGCAATATTTTTAAATTATTTTGTATTCAACGCCTTCCGTTTTCCCCAAACAGTTCCCGTCATAACAGAGTGTGAATCCTTTCCTCCGGCGGCAAAGAGCCCGGCTATCGGAACAAAAAAACGGACCGAAAGCAATTCGGTCCGTCATATATTGGAAATGATCGCATCTGGTTAAGGGGCGATCATGTCATCGATTTGATGACCGCCGCCCCTGCAAAATTATTGAGTCTTTTCGTTAGGGGTGTAGGGGACGATGCCCACATCGGCCCGCGTTTTTTATGAAACCAATCGAAAACGTGTTGTAGGGGCGACCATTGGTCGCCCGGCAATGAATCGCGGTGTTTTTGTGGAATCGCGGGCGAACATGTCATCAATTTGATGACCGCCGCCCCTACAATGTGTTCCCTAAAAAACGATAGGAAATGAAACCTATCCCTTCCCTACGGCGGATTCATTTCGCCGTCCAGCGGTTGGATAGGAATTGAAACGCCGCAGCGACTTATCCGCGGGGATTCCCCTACCGTTCCCGTACCGATAGAGAGTAAATCCAACCCATCCGGCGAGCTTCCGCAAGCTTGCTTGCGAAGTCGAGCCGTCCAGCGGTTGGGTAGGATTACTACGGCCGCGTCGAATTGGCCGCGGGGCCTCCCCGCCGGCCGCCCATGTGGTAAAGCATAGCGTTGCAGATGGCCGCCGCCACATTGCTGCCGCCCTTCCGGCCGCGGGCAACGATTTTCGGCACGTCCGTTTCCATAAGCATTTCCTTGGACTCAATGACGTTTACAAACCCAACCGGCACGCCAATGACCAGAGCAGGCTTCAGCGTCCCCTCTTTGATGAGCTCGCAGACCCGCACCAGCGCCGTCGGGGCGTTGCCCAGAGCAAAGATCAAGGGCCGGTTCAGCTTCGCCGCCTTTTCCATGCAGACTGCCGCCCGGGTAATTTCCCGTTCTTTCGCTTCCGCCGCCACATCAGGGTCGGAAATAAAGCACTGTACCTCTGCCCCGAATTTGGCCAGAGCCGGCTTGCTGACGCCGGAAAGGGCCATTTTGGTGTCGGTAATAATCACCCCGCCGTTTTGTATAGCCTCGGCAAAAGATGCTTCCGCATCAGGGGAAATGTACAGGTTTTCCGCATACTCAAAATCCGCTGTGGTGTGGATGACCCGCTTGACGATATGCTCCACCGCCGGGTCCGGCTGACGGTCCCCCAGGATTTCCGTAATAATCTCAAAGCTGCGCTTTTCAATGTCCGCCGGGCGCACTTTTTGCAGTTCCATAATATCCTCCTAAAACTCGATGCCCTTCCGGGCCATAATCCCCTGGTCGTAAGGATGCTTCTGCTTTTCCATCCGCGTCACATAATCGGCGGCGTCATGGAGCTCCGGGTCCAGTTTATGCCCGGTCATGACCACCTCCACGCTTGGCGCGCGGTTTTTGAGCAGGGCAAAAAGCCGTTCCCGGCTCACCAGCTCCAATGCCAGGGCAGAGCCGATCTCATCCAAGATCAGCAGGTCGCAGTTGCCCTCGGCGGCAGCGGCTGCGGCTGTCTCCAGGTTCAGGTTCTGTTCCGCGGCGCAGGCCGCCTTTTCCTCCGGCGTCATGGAGAAGGAAAAACCGGTGAGGCCGTCCACCGCCAAAATGCTGGCCCCCATCTGCCGCAGCATCCCGATTTCCCCGGAAGTGCCGTTTTTCAGGAACTGAACCGTCAGCACCCGCAGGCCGCTGCCCAGCGCCCGCAAGGCCAACCCCATGGCCGCCGTGGTTTTCCCTTTGCCGTTGCCGTAATAATAATGCACCAGGCCCTTGCTCAGCTTCACAGATTTACCCCCTCGTCCAGAATCTTGTAAATTTTCTCCATGTCCAAAGACTGCCGCAATGCGTCGGCCAGCTTGTCGTACTGCTCCTCCTTATAAGCGGCAATGTCAAAGGCCTTGATCTCGCTGGCGTCCAGTCCTTTGGCGGCAAAGAGGGCCTCGGCCACGGCTTTGGTGATTTCCTCCCGGTCAAAGAAACCGTGGAGGTAAGTGCCGTAAATATTCCCGTGGTTCACCACCATGCCCTCCGCATCGGTGACGCCCATGTGGATTTCATATCCTTCGTAGGTCAGCCCGGAGATTCCGGCAAAAATGCCGCCCACTTCCGGCACCTGGCCGGTGACCCGGGTGCGGGTCTTGTTTTCCGCAAAGACGGTGGAGAAAGGCAGGAGCCCCAGCCCCGCCATCTGGCCGCCGTGCTCCACACCATAGGGGTCGGACAGGGACAGGCCCAGCATCTGATATCCGCCGCAGATTCCGATTACCGGCCTGCCCTTGGCGGCGTGCTGCAAAATCCGGGCCTCCAGGCCGGACTGGCGCAGGAATTCCAGGTCGCCCATGGTGTTTTTGGTGCCGGGCAGGATAATCAGGTCCGGGTCCCCCAAATCGCTGACGGAGCCCACATACCGCAGGGACACCCCGTCCAGGTATTCCAGAGGGTTAAAATCGGTAAAGTTGGAGATTCGGGGCAGGCGGATCACCGCAATGTCCACCGCCGCCTTCTGATTTTTCCGGGTGAAGCGGTCGGTCAGGCTGTCCTCATCGTCCAAATCCAGGTACAGGTATGGAACCACGCCGACGGTGGGCACATGGACCAAGTCCTCCAGCATCCGCAGGCCCGGCTCCAGGATGGAAACATCCCCCCGGAACTTGTTGATGACGGTGCCCTTGACCATGGCCTTTTCGTCGTCCTCCAAGAGCATCATGGTCCCGGCCAGGGCCGCGAACACGCCGCCCCGGTCGATATCCCCCACCAGTAAAACCGGGGCCTTGGCCATTTTCGCCATGCCCATATTGACGATGTCCTGCTGTTTTAAGTTGATTTCCGCCGGGCTGCCCGCGCCTTCAATGACAATGATGTCGTTTTCCGCGGCCAGGCTGTCGTAGGCTTTCATAATGTCGGGGATCAGGGCTGTTTTCTGCTTATAATAATCCCGGGCGGAAAGGTTGCCCCGAACTTCCCCGTTGACAATGACCTGGGAGCCCATGTCGCTGGTGGGCTTTAAGAGGATGGGGTTCATCCGTACGTCCGGCTCCACACCGGCGGCCTCGGCCTGCATCACCTGTGCCCGGCCCATTTCCAGGCCGTCCCGGGTAATAAAGGAGTTAAGGGCCATGTTCTGGGATTTAAAGGGGACCACCCGGTAGCCGTCCTGCTTGAAAATGCGGCACAAACCGGCCACAACGAAGCTTTTACCGGCGTTGGAGGTGGTGCCCTGCACCATAATCGCTTTTGCCATGAAAATCATCCTTTCTGTCCGGCAATCTGCCGCAGAGCCGCGGCGAACGCCCTGTTTTCTTCCGCCGTCCGGACGGCGATGCGGTAGTAGGTTTCATCCAGACTGTGGTAATTTTTGCAGGAACGGATGAGGATCCCGTGCTTCAAAAGTTCTTCCGGCAAATGCCCGTCCCGCCACCGGAAAAAGAGGTAGTTGGCCTCCGACGGGAACACCTGCGCCCCGGCTTCTTCCAAGGTTTTATGGAGAAACGCCCGGTTTTCCCGGACATATTCCCGGGTTTTGGCAGCATATTCCCTTTCGGAAAGGGCGGCGATCCCGGCAGCCTGAGCCGGGGTGGATACGCTCCAGGCCTGGCCGCTGGCGGCGATCTCCCCCGCCAGCTTCTCCGAGCCGCACAGCAGGAATCCCAGCCGCAGACCCGCCATAGCGTAAAGTTTCGTAAAGGCCTTTAAAATCAGCAGATTCTCAAACCGGGAAAGCGCCGGGACCATGGATTTTTCCGCCCCTTTTTCCACAAAGGAGAGGAAGCACTCGTCTATCACCAGCAGCGCCCCCGCTTCCCGGCATTTTTCCGCCAAACGGCAAAGGTACTCCCGGCCGGCGGTGATGCCCGTGGGATTGTTGGGGTTGCAGAAAAATACAATCGAAACGCCGGGTTTTACCGCGTCCAAAACCGCCTCGTCCGGCGCGAAGCCCTTTTCCGGGGACAGAGGGAAAATTTCCGTTTCCGCCCCGGCGTTTTGCAGAGCCAGCTCATATTCGGCGAAGGTGGGGGCCAAAACCAGCCCTTTTTCCGGTTTTACGGCCCATACAAGCCGGTAAAGCAGGTCGGCGGCGCCGTTGCCGCAGACGATTTGCCCCGCCGGAATTCCTTCCTCTTTGGAAATGGCCTCCCGCAGCTCCCGGCAGAGGGGGTCCGGGTAGGCCTCGCTTGCGGAAATGGCGGAAATGGCCGCCTGTTTGACGGATTCCGGCATCCCTAAGGGATTCAAATTTGCGGAAAAGTCCAGGAGCTTCTGGCCGGGTTTCAAGTCTCGGTGGGTGTAGATGTCCCCGCCGTGAATCAAAGCTTTCTCAGAATACAAGGAGACACACCCCCAGACGGACTGCCCCAAATACCACCAGGGCCAGCACAGCGGTCATGTACATGAGCCGGTTCGCCCGGCGGACATCGGCCCGTTCAATGGGGCGCAGGTCGTCGCCGATGGTGGGCTTTTTCACCAGCTTGCCGAAGTAATAAGCGTCCCCGGCCAGCTGCACCCGCAAAGCCCCGGCGCAGACGGACTCCGTCCGGGCGGAATTGGGGCTTGCGTGGTTTTTATGGTCCCGCTTATAAATCCGGGCGGCATTTTTGGCGTCAAATCCCGGCAAAATAGCGCTGGCGGCAATCATGAGCCATGCCGACAGGATGGCCGGGATGAAGTTGAACACGTCGTCCACCTTGGCGGAAACCCGGCCGAAATACAGGTACTTGTCGTTTTTATACCCCACCATGGAATCCAGGGTGTTGACCCCTTTATACAGGAAACCCAAGGCCGGACCGCCGATCATCATGTAAAACAGCGGCGCGATGACCCCGTCGGAGGCGTTTTCCGCCACAGTTTCCACCGCAGCTTTGACGATGCCGGGTTCCTCCAGCCGCTCCGTGTCCCGGCCCACGATCCAGGAAAGGTACTTCCGTGCGCCCTGCAAGTCGCCTTTGTCCAGCTCTTTGCTGACCCGCATACTCTCATCCCGGAGGGATTTGGTGGCCAGGATCTGGTAGCAGAAAATGGCCCCTAAGGCAATCCGCAGCCAGGGATGGACAAGCCCAGCCAGCCAAAGGAGCAGAAAAGGCACGGCGAAGCTCAAAAGCGGGATGCACACGGCCAGCACCGCCCCCGCCGCCAATTCCCCTTTGGGAGTTTTGGGGAAGATTTTCCGCAGGAGCTTTTCGCCCCCGGAAATGCCCAGCCCAATGAGCCGGACCGGGTGGTAAAGCCAGTGGGGGTCGCCCAAAATCAGGTCCAGCCCAAAACCCAGGACTGCCATCAACAGAATTTCCATGCTACTAGTTCCTCCTGTCCCCCAGGGGGGTGATATGTTCCAAACGCCCGGTGTCCGGGTCATACCGGCAGCGGTAACCGCCGCCGTTTTTGGCCTGCCAGCTGTAAAAATCTCCGTGGGGATGGGAAAAGGCGTCCAAAACGGCCATAATGGTCCCGCCGTGGCAGACAATGGTGACGAAAGCGCCGTCCGGGATTTCCTTCATGGTTTCCAAAAAGGCAGCCGCGCAGCGTTTCCGGAAAGCCTCCGGCGATTCTCCCCCGGGGAACGGGATCGTTCCGCCGGAATCGATCCACCGCTGGTAATCGGGGTTGCCGTTTAAATCCTCGTAGGATTTCCCCTCAAATTCCCCGAAATCCGTTTCCCGGAAATCGGAAACCGTTCGGATTTCCCCGTTGGGGAACAACAGCTCCGCCGTTTCCACGCACCGTTTCAAGGGACTGGCCAGCAAAATCCCCGGTTTATCCGGATAAACTCCCGCCTGCCGGTTCTCCCGCAGAATGGCAATCCCCTCCGGGCAGAGGGGCTCGTCGGTCCTCCCGATATAGGCCCCCCGCAGATTCCCGGCGGTTTTGCCGTGGCGGATGAAGGTCGCCTGGATGCTCATGCTTTCCCCTCCGATTTGAGAATGGTGGGGATGCCGCAGTAGACTCGTTCCACTTCCTCAGCCATGGCCGCCAGTTCGCAGCAGATCCGGCCCACCGCCTCCCGGTATTCCCGGTCGCCTTTTTCAATGGGCACCACGCCGCCGCCCACCTCGTCGCAGGCGATGGTGATGGAAGGGTGCTGTTTCACTTGTTCCAAAACAAAGGCCTTGGGGTCGATGCCCGCCTCCAAAAGCCGCCGGATGAGGAAATTCAGCCGGGTAAGGGCGGGCTTTTGAAAGGCTTCCGCAAAGGGCACCGTTTCCCCGTTGGCGATTTCCTCCGGCTGGAACCCCAGGGCCAGCAGGCGTTCATATTTTCCGGCAAAAATGCCGCCGGTAATCAGTTTCATGCCAAAATTCCTCCCAAAACTGCCGCCGCAAGAAAGAGCATTTCCATAAGGCAGGTCATATACCCGGCCAGGTCGCCGGTAATGCCGCCGAATTCCCGGCGGGACATCTTGTAAAACCAAAAGTAAAAGAGCAGGGCCGCCGCCAGGGTCCCAAGGCCCACCCAAAGGTTCATGGCCATCATGCAGCCAAAGCCCAGGAGAGCAAACAGCACGCTGAACACCCGGACGGTCTTTTTCTGGGCCGCGTCGGCAAACAGACGGGCCAAACCGGTATTTTTGGCCGCCGGGAAGGTGACGATAGCAAAGGCGGAAAAGCTCCGGGCAATCAGAAAGCCAGCCCCGTAAAACCAGGCCATGCGGGGACTTTGGGCCAATGCCCCGGCCAGGGCGAACATGGCAATCAGGTACATGCCGCTGCGAATGACGCCGAAGGCCCCAATGTGGGGGTCCTTCATGATTTCCAGCTTTTTGGCCGGCTCCAGGTGGGAATGAAGGCCGTCGGAGGTGTCCACAAAGCCGTCCAGGTGGATGCCGCCGGTGACCAGCAGAGGGATCAGCACCATCCCTCCCGCAAACAGGAAGGCCGACAGGCCAAAGGTCATGCAGAGCCAGCCCCACAGGCCGCACAAGGCCCCGATGACCGCCCCCACAACCGGGAAAAAGCAGAGGGCGTACTTCATGCTGTCCGCCGTCCATTCCACCTGGGGCATGGGCAGAGCCGAATACATGGAAAAAGCGGTTACCAAACCGCACCACAGTTTTTTCATTTACAAAACTCCTTTGTGGAATACGGGGCAGCCGCAGATTACCTCGGCAACCGCGTCCGCTTTTGCAGCCAGACGGCGATTCAGTTCCCCTAAAAATTCCATATATTGCAGGGTTTCCGGATGGTAATTGTCCCCATCCTGGAACACCTCGTTGGATACGATGACCAGATTTTCCGCCGACTCCCGCAGTTTGTCGATTCCCGCCAGAATCCGGCTCACCAAATCGCCTTTTTCCCAGCCTTCCGGGCCGTACATTTCATTGGCCAGCAGATTGGAAAGACACTCCAAAAGCACCGCGTCATACCCTTCCGGAATGGCGGCGTCCTTCATTCCCCGGTAAATCTCCCAGGTATCGAAGCCCTTTTCCTTCCGCATTTCCCGGTGGCGGTCGATGCGGCGCAGGCACTCTTCGTCAAAGGGCTGCATGGTGGCGGCGTACAGGCGTTTTTCCCCCAGCTTCACCGTCACAGACTCCGCAAAGGCGGATTTGCCGCTGGCGCTTCCCCCTAAAATCAGCGCGAACATGGAAAACCCTCCTAATCGTCAAAGTGGGTGTAGGTCTGGATGTTGGCTTCTTCAAAGTTGCTCATTTCCCGGTAAACCGCCAGCCCCATGTCCAGCAGCGGGAAAAGGCAGACCGCCCCGGTGCCTTCGCCCAGGCACATATCCGCCGTAATCATGGGAGAAAGGCCCAGCTCGTCCAAGAGCATCCGGCCGGCGGGTTCCGCCGACACATGGGAAGCGAACATGGCGCATTTGGCCGCCGGGCAGAGCCGGGCGGCAATCAGGGCCGCAGCCCCGGAAATAAAGCCGTCCACCACAACGGGCACCCGGTAAATGGCCCCGCCTAGGAATGCCCCGGCGATCCCGGCGATGTCCAGGCCGCCCACCTTGCAAAGGACGTCGATGGGGTCGGAGGGGTCGGGCCGGTTCATCTCAATGGCTTTGCGGATGGCGTTCACTTTCCGGTTCAGGCCCGCTTTGTCCAAGCCAGCGCCCCGGCCGGTGACGTCCTCCACCGGTTTGTTCATCAAAACAGACACCACGGCGGAACTGGTGGTGGTGTTGCCGATGCCCATTTCGCCGGTGGCAATGATGCCGTAACCCTGCTCTTTCAGCCGGCGCACCATGTCGATGCCCACTAAGATGGCTTTCTCCGCTTCCTCCCGGGTCATGGCCGGGCCTTTGGTCATATCGGCAGTGCCAAGGCGGATTTTCCGGTCAATGAGGCCGGGGACGTTCATTTCCCGTTCAATGCCGATGTCCACCGGGACAATATCGGCATGGGCCGCCCGGGCCATGGCGCAGACGCTGGTGTTCCCCTTGGTGAAATTCTCCGAAACCGTGGCGGTGACGCTGGAATCGCACTGGGTGACCCCCTGGGCCACCACGCCGTTGTCGGCGCAGAAAATCAGCACGCAGCGTTTGGAAATGTCCACGTTTATATCGCCGGTCAGGGCGGCCATATGCCGGACAGCGGTTTCCAGCTTGCCCAAGCTGTCTAAAGGTTTGGCGATGGAATCCCAGTGCTTGTGGGACAGCTCCTCCGCCTGTTCATCCAAGGGTTTGATGGTTTTTAACAATTCCGGCAGTGTCATTTCCGGTTCTCCTTCCGTTGAGGTAATTGAAACAAATAGGCGAATGCAAAAGTTTTCGCCCGCCTTTTTCAAAAGGCGGCAGGATTCCAAAGGACAGAGTCCTTGGTCGCGTTCCGCAGAACGCGAAATCTCTTTCTCATAAAGCTTCCGCTTGCTGCGGCAAGCGGCCAAAGGCTCTGCCTTTGGATTCCGCAATTTTTCGAGAAAAATTGAGTAAAGCTTTTCCTTTTCCCGTCCGCACAGGTTTCTAAATAAACCCTTACTGCCGTTTTTCTCTCCACTTGGCGCAGCGTTTGATAAAATTCCGGGCAAAATCCGGGTTCCCGTAAAAATGCAGGTGGGGATACCCGGCGTACAGGCTGTCCGTCCCATGGGCCGCCAGCCGTTCCCGGCCCCGTTTATGGGCCGTAAAGTCCTCCCCATCATTGGTGGACTTGGAATAATGGAACTCGTGGATGGGGATGGACTCCCCCGCTTTGCAAAGGAGGTTGTCTTTCCGGGCTTCCAGCAGGGAGTAGCCAAAATGCTGGAGCCGCCCGGTCATTTCCGCCTTGCCTTTCAACGCCCCGGCCATGGGGTAAAAAACGCCGTCCCGGCCGGCCAGTTCCTCCAATAAGTACAAAAAACCGCCGCATTCGGCGATAGTGGGCAGGCCGCCAAGGACCGCCCCTTTGACCGATTCCAGCATGGATTTGTTCTGGCTCAGGGCTTCGGCGTATTCCTCCGGGTATCCGCCCCCCAGCCACAGGCCGTCAGCCTCCGGCGGGATCTGCTCATCAGACAGGGGAGAAAATTCCACGATCTGCGCCCCCAGCTTTTGGAGCAGGCGCAGATTTTCCTCATAATAAAAGCAGAAAGCTTTATCCTTAGCCACAGCGACGACCGGCCTGACGGCGGGATTTTCCTCCGGGAAAGGCTCCGGCCAATCCAGTTCCGGCACGGAACCTGCCAGCTCCAGGATGGCGTCCAAATCCAGGGTCTCCGCCGCGGTTTTGCCCAAAAGGGAGAGCTTTTCCCGCAGGCCCGTCACCTCGTCGGCGGTAATCAGCCCCAGATGGCGGCTCTCCAGCACCGCTTCCGGCAGTACCGGCAGGTATCCGCAGGGGATCAGGCCCTCCCCTTTGGCCATTTCGCTGTAAAAGGGGTACATCCCCGGGGAACAACGGTTGAAAATCACGCCCCGGATGCGGTTTTCCCGGAAAGTGCAGAAGCCGTGGAGGATGGCCGCTGCGGAAAAGCTCATGCCCTTCACGTCCAGCACCAGGATGGTGGGGGCTTCCAGCACCCGGGACAGATGATTGGCGGAGCAGTCGTCACTGGAGGTGGACCGGCCGTCGTAAAGGCCCATGACCCCCTCGATAACCGCCAAATCAGTGCCATTGCTCACCTCCGCAAACAGCCGGCGGACATTTTCCTCCCCGCACAGGAACAGGTCCAGGTTGCAGGAGGGCGCCCCCAATGCTTTCCGGTGGAACATGGGGTCGATATAGTCGGGGCCGGTCTTAAAGGCGGACAGCTTTATCCCTTTTTCCTTCATGGCCCACAAAAGGGCGCAGGCCGCCGTGGTCTTGCCGCCGCCGCTGCCGGGCGCGCCCAGCAGGACGCGCGGGATTTTCCTCGTCATTTGCTTTCCTCCGTTCCCGGCTGTGCCGAAAGGTATTGCAAAACGCTTTCCAAAGAATCCAGGGCGTTCTCTTCCTCCGGGGGCCGCCCGATAATCAGCGCCCGGATGCCCTCCTTTTGGGCGGCGGAGAGCTTTTCCTCAAAGCCCCCCCGTTTCCCGGAATCCTTGGTCACCAGCACCTGGATGTTCCACTCCCGGATGGACAGCCGGTTCCATTCCTCGGAAAAGGGCCCCTGCATCCCCAGAATGTGGGAGCCGGGCAGCCCGGCCTCCCGGCAGAGGCGCATGGATTCCTCCGAAGGCAGGACCCGGGCGTAAAACCGTTCCGAAAATCCCGGAACATGGGAAAACGCCGCCAGCTCCTTGCTGCCGGTGGTAAGGAGGATATTTCCCGGGACAGTTTCTAAAATCCGGACGGCCTCCGCCGTATCCCGGCAGGTCCAGCCGCCACTGTATGTACCGCCTTCCCGCCGGTACCGGATATAGGGGAGGGAGCAGGCTTCGCAGGCGGCCTTGATATTGCGGCTCACTTCCACAGCAAAGGGATGAGTGGCGTCCACCACTCGGGCGATCCCTTTTTCCCGGAAAAATTTTTCCATAGCAGGCTCGTCCATCCGCCCGGCATGGACAAAGCCGTCCTCCGGGGACTGTTCCGCCAGCTCCCGGCCGTATTCCGTGGCCACAGACAGCATCACCGGCAGCCCGGCTTCCCGGCAGGAAGCGTAAAGCTCCCGGCCTTCTGAGGTTCCCCCAAAAATCAAGTCCATGCCTACTCCTCCATTCTTACTACTATCCAGTATACGCAAATCTCCCTGTTTTTGCAAGGTTTCCCGCCAAATGTCAAAATATTTTGAAAAGACAGCAAAAAATTTCCCCACCAAAAGTGGGGAAATGGGGAATCTTCAGAGGCTCACCTGATTTTGGGGGTGTCCCTCCAGAAAGGCGAAGAAATTCTCGGCTGCAATTTCCAAAAGCCGGGCCCTGGTTTCCCTGGGCGACCAGGAAACATGAGGCGTCGCCACGCATTTGGGGTGCTTTACCAGGGGATTTTCCAACCCCGCCGGCTCCTTGGCGAAAACATCCAGCCCCGCGCCGGAAAGCCGCCCGCTGTCCAATGCTTCCGCCACCGCCCCTTCGTCCAGGATGGCCCCTCTGGCGGTGTTCAGGAGGATGGCCCCGGGCTTCATGCCCGCCAGGAAGGCCCGGTCCACCATTCCCCGGGTCTGTTCCGTCAGGGGACAGTGGATGGACAAAATGTCCGATCCCCGCCGCAGGGTATCGATATCCACAAAGCGGAGGGTATCGTTTTCCTCAGAAAGATCCGGGTTCCGGCGGTTCGCCAGGACCTTCATGCCCAGGGCCCGGCAGATGTTCCCAAATTCCCGGCCGATGCTGCCGTACCCCAGGATCCCGACGGTTTTGCCGTACAGCTCCATCATAGGGATCGCCGTCACAGCCGGGTCGGCGGCGGATCTCCAGCCTCCCTGCTTCATCAGCCGGTCGAACTCCCCCGCCCGGTTTGTCACCGCCAGCAAAAGGGCCAGAGTGTGCTGGGCCACCGCCCGGGAGGAATAATCCGGCACATTGCAGACAGTGATCCCCAGGCGTTTGGCCGCCTCCATGTCCACGATATTATAGCCGGTCCCGAACACGCCGATGTACCGGAGCTTGGGGCACTGTTCCAAGACCCGGCCGCTTAGCATGGCCCGGTTGGCGAACACCGCCTCCGCGTCCCGGATTCGCTCCAAAATCTCCCCGGCCGGAATGTGATCATGCCACTCCACATCCGGGAAACGCTCCGCAACTTTCCAGGGCATCCGGTCGAAATTCACCAGATACCCGTCCAACACTACGATTTTCACCAAACAGTTCCTCCCGCGGCAAAATTATTTCCTTAACGCCTGGTCGAACACCCCGGCGCACCAGACGGTGTCTTCCCAGGGGACAACGGGGCTTTGGAGCAGCCCTTCCCGGACGCAGCGCACCGTTTCCTCTACTTCCCAGACAAAGCCGTTGGGGTATTCCTCTTTGAAATGCTCCGCAAGTTCCTTCTGCCGGTTGTAAAGGAAGGCTTCGCTGCCGGTGTTGGCGTGGGGAAGCCTGATATACCCTTCCGTCCCGCCTAAGGTGATCCCCTCGTTTGTGCAGGTCATGACGCTGGTCTGGGCGCTGGCCAGGCAGTTGGAGAACCGCATCAGCGCCGCCCCGGACTTATCCGCCCCGGATCCCGCCCGGGAAACCATGGTCTGCACCTCCGCGGGGTTCTCACCCAGCAAATAGGTCAGCAGCTCCATGGCGTAAACGCCCACGTCCCACATAGCGCCGCCGGCCAGCTCCGGATTGAAAAGCCGGCTTTCGGGGTCATATTCCGCCCGGAAGGCCACCACCGAATGGGCCAGCTCCACCTGCCCGATGCGGCCTTCTTCGATCCATTCTCTGGCCCTTTGAATCTGGGGCAGGAACCGGGACCACATGGCTTCCATGACAAACACACCCTGCTTTTCGGCCTCGGCAAAGACAGCCTCCGCCTCGGCCTTGGTGCAGACCATGGGCTTTTCACAGAGGACGGGCATTTTCCGGGAAAGGCACAGCAGGATATTTTCATAGTGGAAATTGTGAGTGGTGGCGATGTAAACCGCGTCCAGCTCCGTCTGGTCCAGCATAGCGGCGTAATCGCCGAAGGACGCCGGGATGTTTTCTTCCCTGGCAAAGGCGGCGGCCCGTTCCGGGCTTTTGCTGGACACTGCGGCCACTTCAAATCCCGCAAGCCTTACAGCCTCGCAAAACTCATGGGCGATCTTTCCCGCGCCGATAATGCCAAAACGAAATGGTTTCATATTTTATTCCTCCTTATTCCGGGTCCGCTTCCTCCGGGAACCGAAATTCCATGATTTCGCCCTGGGCAGGGTGGTGCTTTTTGGTGACGGCCTGAATCATCATCCCGTGGCAGGCTACGATCACTTTGTCATGATGCGCGTATTTTTTCAAGACCCGCAGCACCCGTTCCCGGATCATTTCCGCGCTTTCCCAGTCTTTTTCTGTCCCCGCCGGGTAGTTCCCCAGGTTCTCCTCATACTCCCGATAGGCGTTTTCCGCCGTTTCATCGTCCTCATAAATGTAGTTCCGATTGGCCAGCCATTCATGCAGATCCGTTTCCACCGCAATTTCCGCGCCCAGTTCTTTGGACAGGATGGCGGCCGTCTGCAAAGCCCTGGTATACGGCGAACTTAAAATCAAGTCCGCGCCTTTTAAGCGGGGGTCTTTCGCTGTTTCCCGGATCTGCCGGATACCGGTTTCCGACAAAGGGGAAAGGTTCACGCCAAACCCTTGATAAATTTTTGTATTCCTTGCAGAATAATCTGTTTTTCCATGCCGGACAAAATAGAACATCCAAATTCCCCCAAATCACTTATAAATACGGCTCCAGCTGCCGGATCAGCCGCTTCACAGGCTGGCTGCCGTCCAGCAGCACCACCGGACAGGCGAGCTTTTTCTGCCATTCATCGTGGAGCGCACGGCTGCGGATGTCCGGCCCGGCGGTATCGTACCGGGCCGCCCAGTCCATAAATTCCCGATGCTGGCGTTCCATGTCCCCGCCGGGGAGGAGGCGGTCCCCAAACCGGGAACGCTCTCTTGTCTCCAGCCTGGAAAGCCGGATTTCCGGGGGCAGTTCCATACGCACCGCCAGGTCAAACAACGGGATCAACGGGTCGCCCCAGCCGCACAGGGAACCGCTGAGGACAATCCTTTCATGGGCGGCAAATTCTTCCCGGAGCATAGAGAGCCGTTCCTCCCGGGGGCGTCTTTCCCGAAAGGGCGGGTCGGTGGGCATCCAGAAATAGTCGTCCGTATCCATAAAAAAGCAGCCGTACTCCGCCGCAATGGCCCGTCCCAGGGTGGAGGTACCGGAACCGGCGCCGCCGAAAATGTGGACGATCATTTCCAATTCTCCCTTTTCAGGCGGAAAATATCGTGGGGCATCTCCATTCCCCGGTAAATTTTTACAAATTGCCCGCATTTTTCCATGCCGAGCCTTGCCGCCACCGCCTGGGATTTTTCATTCTCCGGCCGGATGTCGCAGCAGATTTCCGGAAGACCCATGACAGTGAAGGCGTATTCAATGAGGGCGTTAGCGCTTTCGGTGGCGTAGCCCTTTCCCTGGTGCTTTTCCCCCAGAATCCAGCCGATGCCCCAGACGGGCTTCCCGTCCATCTCCTCTTTCAGAAGCCCCGCCTGGCCCACGGGTTCGCCGGTTTCCCGGTTGACCGCCAGCAGGTAGTCCATGCCGTTTTCCGCGCAGCCTTTCCGGCGTTTTTCGATCCATTGGGTCACGTCCTCCGGGGCGAAAGCGTGGCCCCAGACTTCCCGGACCCGGCGGCCGTTCATGATTTCCATGAGGGCGTCAAAATCCTCCGGGACAATGGGCCGCAGAATCAGCCGCTTTGTTTTGATCTCCATATTGATTTCCTCCATATCCAGTCAGCCGTCCAAACGGCGGAAAAATAAGCCCTCCGACCAGGCCAGCTGGGACACCAGCTCCGCGCAGGCCCTGTCGGCGGTATAAAGGCTGAGATAAAGATCGCCGCTTTCCAGCAAGAGGCGGCTCTTTCCCCGCCCGACCCCGAACTCCATGGCTGCGCCCTCCCCGGTCAGGCAGGCGCGCAGTCCTTTCTCCAGCTGTTCCGGGGGCGGACACCGCTTCCAGCCGATCCCAACCCGCAGAAACAGTTCCTCATAGCAGTGGAGCTTCATGAAAAGCCGGACCAGGCGGCGTGCCAGCCCTTTTGACTCCTTTTTCCGGCGGAAATACCCTTCCAGCGCGGAATACTGAGCCGCCCGTTCCTCCGGCGCCCGCCTGGGCAGAAGGTCAATAAGGTAGCAGGGAAGCGCCGGATCAGATTCCAGGCTTTCGGCCTTACGCTTTGCCATGGCCGCCCTCCATCTTCTGCAAAATGGCGGTGAGCAGCCTGTGGGCCGCCTCGTCCTTGCTCATCAAGGGCAGTTCTTCCTCCGAATCCGCCGTGATCAGGGTCAAAACGTTGGTATCCCCTGCAAAGCCGGCCCCGTCTGTCCGCAGGCTGTTGGCGGCAATCATGTCGGCGTTTTTGCGGGTGAGCTTCCCTCTGGAATTTTCCAAAACGTTCTCCGTTTCCATGGAAAAGCCGCAGAGGAACTGGCCTTCCCGTTTGTGCTCCCCAAGCCAGGAAAGGATGTCCGTTGTGCGCTTTAAGGGGATAGCCAAATCCCCCTCTTTTTTCTTGATTTTCTCCCCGGAAACCTCCGCGGGGGTGTAATCCGCCACAGCGGCGGCCTTGACGATGATGTCCTGCTCCTCAGCCCGGGAGGAAACGGCTTCAAACATTTCCGAAGCGCTGGTGACATGGACCATCTTGACAAAGCGCAGGTCCGGCAGGTCCGTTGGTCCGGCCACCAAGGTCACATCAGCGCCACGGCGGGCGGCGGCCTTCGCCACGGCGTAGCCCATTTTCCCGGAGGAATGGTTTGTGAGATACCGCACCGGGTCCAGGGACTCCTGGGTCGGCCCGGCGGTCACCAGCACTTTTTTGCCCTGTAAGTCCTTCTCGCATTGAACAGCCTGCAAAATATAATCAAAAAGCTCCTCCGGGTCGGGCATTTTCCCGGCCCCGGTGTCCCCGCAGGCCAGATGCCCCACTTCCGGCTTAATGACGGTGAAGCCGTATTTTTCTAAGATTTTCATGTTGTCCTGGGTAATAGGATTTTCGTACATCCGGGTGTTCATGGCCGGGGCCACGATTTTGGGGCACTGGCAGGCCAGGATGGTGGTGGTCAGCATATCGTCGGCCAGGCCGTGGGCCATTTTGGCGATGACGTTGGCGGTGGCCGGGGCGATCATCGCAACATCCGCCTTTTTGGCCAGGGAAACGTGCTGGATGTTGAACTGGAAATTCCGGTCGAAGGTGTCCACCACGCATTTGTTGCCGGTGAGGCTTTCAAAGGTGATGGGGGTGATAAAGTGGGCGGCGTTTTCGGTCATGAGGACGTAAACGTCCGCATGGGCTTTTTTCAGCATACTGGCCAAATTCGCGATCTTATAAGCAGCGATTCCGCCGGACACTCCCAGCAGGACGGTTTTTCCTTTGAGCATTTTCTTTTCCTTTCCTTTCTTACAGCAGTTTTTTGATGGCCCCGTAAACATTGGCCGCACTGACCACATAGTGGGGCAGTTTCCGGTAATCGCCGTTGACGCACTCAAAAATCCCGTAGGTCTCAAAGTAACGGCAGGCGTCCTCCAGCACCCGGCAGGCAGAAGCCAGGTCCTCGCCGGCCACTGCTTCGGCGTACCAGCCTGCCGCTGTGGCCCAGTAAGCGCCGTTCTGGTATTCCCCTTCCGGCACCGGCAGCAGGCATTTTTCCCAAAACTCTCCGGGGGCGGTGTGGCGCAGCTGGCCGTTTTGGAGGATCCCATCCCGGTTTTCCAAAAGCCAGCGGACCATGGAGGCTTTCCGCTGTTCCGTCAAAGGGAACCCCACCGCCAGGGCATAACAGCTCCCCCAAACATCGGTCTGACGGCAGTCTTTGGTGGCGGCCAGAAGCATCCCGTTTTCGGTTCCAAAGGTCTTTTCCAGGCTGTCTTCAATGGAACCCGCCTGCCGGGACAGTTCCTTTGCCCATTCCGGCCGGATGTTATGCCGGGCAAACAGTTCCGCCAGCATCCGGCAGGCCCGCCAGTACAGGAGGGATTCTTTCATTAATAGGCCGGTCTTGCAGATGCAGTCGGTGAAGCCGTAGGGGGAGTGGGGCTTCTCCGGCGGGTTATAAACCAGCCCGCCTTCTCCTTTTGGGATGCAGGTCAGCCCCCGGTACAAAGGGGAGGCGTATCGTTCCAGGAACTGTTTCCCGTTTCCCGCGTCCAGATACCGGCACAAAAAATAAGCTGTGATCACGGCAAAGGGGCCGTTGTCCAGGTTCGGCTCCCCGCAGGGGGCTTCCGGACTTCCGGCGCTGTAGACCGCCGTCCCGGCCGTATCCACCCGGTCGGGGATCCAGCCGTCCGATTCCCGGGCATGGTCCAGGGTACAGCACAGGCACTGCCGGATGTGCTCCGGTTCCATCAATTCCCCGGCATATTCCGCCATATAGGCAAAATCCCGGGTCCATAAAGCCGGGTAGTTCCCCATTCCGTCCGGCGTATAAAGGGAAACCCCGTCCGCCGCCCGCAGCTGACAGCCCTGAAGCTCCTTCAAAACAGCCTCTTTCAAGTATCCCGCCAAATGATCCATGTAAACCGCCGCCTTTCCGCCTGGTTCGATCTGGTATTTATTTGGTAATAGTATAGCATATTCTTCCCCCTGCCGCAAGAATTTCCGCGAAATCTTTGCAAATCCCGGAAAGCTGTGCTATACTGGGACAAAGGAGGGATTTTCATGCGGTTCAAACGGATGATCTGTCTGCTTGTGATGATGGTTTTCCCCATTGTTTTCGCTTTCCCTGTTTTCGCCGACATGGGCCCCAAGCCCCAGGTGACCGTCCGGGTGGAAAACCCGCCGGAGGGGCTTTACTACCTGGATCTGCTGGTTTCATATCAGGACGATTACCAAAACCTCACCGAGGAAGAACTGGCGGCGGCGGACCCGGAGCTGTTAAAAGGATTGACCTCCCTGGAGGAGGAAGGCTGGCACCCCGCTTTGTCCGGCGGGACCCACATCCCCTTATACGGCAGCCTTACCGGCGAACCTGACGGGGAGGAAATGGTCCACATTTTCGGCTACGCGCCGCCGGATTCCTTCCGCATTATCTTAGCGTCCAAAGAAGGGACAACGGTTTCGGAGGTAGTGGACACCCATGTGTTCCGCTCCACTGTCTGGTTTGACGCTCAAACCGGCGAAGTTTCCCAGCGGCCCTGGTGGCTGGCTTATCCGTTCCAGTATTTCACCACCTTGATCCCCACCCTGATTATCGAAGGGATCGTATTCCTGCTTTTTGGCTTTTCCTTAAAGATGCACTGGGTCTTTTTCCTTGTTCTAAATATGTCCACCCAGCTTCTCATGTACTACATCCTCTGGTGTGCAGACAAAGTCGGCGCGCCGGTCATCGGCTTTTTCTACTTCATGTATATGATCCCCTTAGAAATTTTCGTCACCATTGTGGAGGTGGTGACCTACTCCCGCTGCCCCCTGGGAAAAAGCTGGAAACGGCAGGTCTGCTGCGCTGTCACTGCCAACGCCGCCAGCTGCTTTGCGGGCTTTTTCCTGGCGGAGCCCATGTTTGAATGGATATCCCGATTATTTTAAAGGAGCAAATCTATGGAATACACCCTCACCCGTTCCCGGCGGAAAACCGTGACTGTCCGGGTCCTGCCCGGCGGGGAGCTGGAAGTCAAAGCGCCTCTGCGGTTCCCAAAAGCGGAAATCGACCGGCTTTTGGAAAAAAAAGCCGCCTGGATCGAAAAGGCCCGGGCAAAAATGCCTGCCCCGCCCCAAGTATTTGCCCAAGGGACCCGGCTCCCCTTTTTGGGGACGGAATACCCTTTGCGGCTCCGGGAAACAGAGCCTGCCGGGATCCGGGACGGGAAGCTCTTTTTGCCCCTGTCCCCTTTGGCCTCCGGTGAGGAGGTAAAAGCCGCCGCCGAAGCCTTTTACCGGCAGGCCGCCAAGGAGCTTCTCCCCCGAAAGCTGCAAAAATACGCCGCCCTTTTGGGAGTATCCTGGGAAGGGCTCCGTATCACCGGGGCCAAAACCCGCTGGGGCTCCTGCTCCTCCAAAGGCTCCGTGAATTTTTCCTGGCGGCTCATGGCCGCACCGGAAAGCTGCATCGACTATGTGGTGGTGCACGAGCTGTGCCACCGGCTGCATTTTGACCACTCCCCGGCTTTTCACGCCGCCGTGGCCGCCGTTTTCCCGGACTGGAAGCGGCGCAGAGACAACCTAAACCAATTCCGCCAGCTTTGCTGGTAAAATAAAGAAAGGAAGAACCTTTATGCTGGAAACCCCTCGGGCCAACCGCCTGCACATCGCTTTTTTCGGCCGCACCAACAGCGGCAAATCCACCCTGTTAAACCGCCTGGCCGGGCAGGAAATCTCCGTAGTTTCGGACGTGTCCGGCACCACCACCGACCCGGTTTACAAATCCATGGAGCTTCTGCCCATTGGGCCGGTGGTGCTCATTGACACGGCCGGGCTGGACGATACCACGGCGTTAGGCTCCCTGCGCACCGAAAAGACCCGGGAGGTCATGCGGAAAACCGACCTGGCCGTGCTGGTGGTTTCCTCCCGCGCTGGGGATTTTTCCGAAGAAGCCGAGTATCTGCGGCTCTTGGAGGAAAACAAGGTAAAAACCGTCTGCGTGGTCAACCGGATAGACGGCGAAGACGCCCCGGAGCTGCCCTTTTTCCTGCCCACCCTGTCCCTGGACGCCCGGGACGCCGGGCAGATGGGCGCTTTTAAAAAATTCCTCATCCAAAACGCCGGGACGGATTTTGAGATTCCCTTCATGACCGCCCATTTGGTCAAAGAGGGGGGGCTTGTGATGCTGGTCATGCCCCAGGACATCCAGGCTCCCAAAGGGCGGCTCATTCTGCCCCAGGTGCAGATGACAAGGGAACTGCTGGACCGCCGCTGCCGGGTGATTTCCGTGGTCCCCGACGGCATCGCCCCCATGCTGGCGGCCCTAAAGGAGGCCCCCGACCTGGTGATCACCGACTCCCAGGTGTTTAAGCAGGTCAACGAGCTAATTCCCAAGGAAATCCCGCTGACCTCCTTCTCCGTCCTCCTTTCGGAAAACAAAGGGGACATCGAAACCTTTTTGGAGGGAGCCAAAGCCATCCGCTCCTTAAATCCCGGGGACAAGGTGCTGATTATGGAAGCCTGCACCCATCACGCCCTGGAAGGGGACATCGCCCGGCAGAAGCTGCCCAAGCTCCTGGAAAAATTCGTGGGGGGCCCCGTGGATTTCCAGGTCTTTTCCGGGCCGGGATTCCCGGAAAACATCCGGGATTACAAGCTCATCCTCCACTGCGGAGGCTGCATGATCAACCGGAAGAACATGCTGTCCAAATTAAGCGAGGCCCAGCAGTACGGCGTGCCGGTGACCAACTTCGGCATCGCCATCGCTTACATGAACGGCATGATGGACCGGATCTGCTGGTGATTTTCCAAATTGAAAATAGGAAGGGAGGGGCTGGTTGTGAAAAAGTGCGCTTCGCTCCTTATGGCAATGCTTCTGACGCTGCCGCTGTCCGCCTGTTCCGGCACAAAAGAGGCTGGGATGTCCATTAAACCCAGTCAGTTTTCCGAAGAAACCACGGAAGTTCTAGAAATATTTGATGAGATTCAATTTTTTGACGTCTCTTTTGACGAATCCGCAAAATCGCAAAAAATTTCCGTCTGGGTTTACCGGGACGGCCAGTGGCATGAGGATGGAACGATTGAGGGAGAGATCAAATCCTCAGACGAGCGGATTGCCGTCCAACTGACGGATACCAGCTTTGATTTATATCTCCTGGACGAAACCGGCCACACACAGTACACCTATCCGGTTCTGGAAACGGCACTGGAAGATTCTGCCACCGTGCTGAACTGGAAAATTGAAGAGCCGGTTCCGGTGGAGCTGGACCAGGAAGTGGCGTTCTGGGTAAAAACGGGCGTGGAGGATCACAGTATGCGCACGGAAGTAGAGCCGCATGATTTCCGCAGCGTTCAGTGCAATGCCGGGATCGCCGTCACCCTGACTGTATCGGAGCAGGAAATTGAATAATTCTCACATCCGCTGGTGATTCACCGCTTTATTGCAAAAAATCAGTATAATATGCTTCATCTCGCCAATTTACAGAAAAATAATTTTCAAAACCCCTTTACATCTGGAATAATGTGTGGTATTATAAGAAGACAACGATTATTCCAAACAGGAGGAATCAGAGATGAAGCTCGCGTTTTCAACATTAGGCTGTCCAGACTTCGACTGGACAGATATTTATACCATGGCCAAGGACTTTGGCTTTTCCGGCATCGAGCTGCGGGGCCTAAAAAGCGCCACCTTTTCCATCCATGCCCGGCCTTTCCAGGAGGAAAACCTGCCGGAAACCCTTGCCATGCTCAAAAACAAGCATCTGGAAATCCCCTGCCTGTCCACAGGCTGCGCCCTGAAGGACGCGGAGCATCGGGAAGAAACCCTGGCGGAAATCCGGGAATACATCGCCCTGGCTCAGAAGCTTGGAACGCCCTATATCCGCATTTTAGGGGATTTGACGGCGGCTCCCGCGGGAGAAGTGGACGATGAAGTGGTGTTGAGCGCGTTAAAGGAACTGATTCCCCATGCGGAACAGGCCGGCGTCACCCTGCTGGTGGAAACAAACGGCGTTTACGCTAATACCGCCCGTCTGCGGGATTTGTTGAACCGTGCGGAAAGCGACAATGTGGCGGCCTTGTGGGATATCCACCACCCCTACCGCTTCGCCGGGGAAACCCCGGAGGAAACGGTGCAGAACCTGGGGGCGTACATCAAATATGTCCATGTGAAGGATTCCGTCATGGAAAACGGCAAGGTTTCCTACCGGCTCATCGGCGAAGGCGACCTGCCCATTGACGATATGGTCCGCACCCTCAATTCCATCAACTACGAGGGGTACATTTCCCTGGAATGGCTCAAGCAGTACGCCCCGGATTTAAGCGACGCGGGCATTGTATTCCCCCATTTCGCCAACTATATGGCTCAGTACCTGGGAAATGAACGGGGCAGCAGCCGCCTTTACGACAACAACGCCGGCACCGGCAAATATGTCTGGCCCAAGGAAACTCTCATTGACCTGACCTTCCCCCAGGTCCTGGACCGGATGGTGGAGGAATTTCCGGACCAGTACGCTTTCCGGTACACCACCCTGGACTACACCCGGACCTATGCGGAATTTCGGGACGATGTGGACACCTTCGCCCGTTCTCTGATCGCCATGGGGGTCAAGCCCGGCGACCATGTGGCCATCTGGGCCACCAACGTCCCTCAGTGGTACATCACCTTCTGGGCCACCACGAAAATCGGCGCGGTATTGGTAACGGTGAACACCGCTTATAAGATCCACGAGGCGGAATACCTGCTCCGCCAGTCGGACACCCACACCCTGGTGATGATCGACGGCTACAAGGATTCCGACTATGTGGCCATCATGAAGGAGATCTGCCCGGAACTGGCCACTGCTGAAAAGGGACACCCCCTCCACATCCGGCGGCTGCCCTTCCTGCGGAACATTATCACGGTGGATTCGGAGCAGCCCGGCTGCTACACCTGGGAGGAAAGCCTGGCCTTAGCGGACCAGGTGCCCATTGAGGAGGTTTACCGCCGTGCGGCGGCCATCAATAAGCACGATGTCTGCAATATGCAGTACACCTCCGGCACCACCGGATTCCCCAAGGGGGTCATGCTGACCCATTACAATGTGGTCAACAACGGCAAAGCCATCGGCGACTGCATGGATCTTTCCACTGCCGACCGGATGATGATCCAGGTGCCCATGTTCCATTGCTTCGGCATGGTGCTGGCCATGACGGCATCTATGACCCACGGCGTCACCATGAGCCCTATCCCGGCCTTCTCCCCACGCAAAGGACTTGACTGTATCAACCGGGAAAAGATCACGGCCTTCCACGGGGTCCCCACCATGTTTATCGCCATGCTGGGCCACGAGGATTTTGAAAAAACCGATTTCAGCCACATGCGCACCGGCATTATGGCGGGTTCCCCCTGTCCGGTAAAGGTAATGGAAGATGTGGTCAACAAGATGCACATGAGCGAAATCACCATTGTTTACGGCCAGACGGAGGCTTCCCCCGGCTGCACCCAGAGCCGGGTGGACGACCCCCTGGATGTCCGGGTCAACACTGTAGGACGGGCGCTTTTCGGCGTGGAATGCAAGATCGTGGACCCGGAAACCGGCGAGGATCTGCCGGACAATGTGGACGGCGAGTTCGTGGCCCGGGGCTACAACATTATGAAGGGGTATTACAAGATGCCCAACGCCACGGCGGCGGCCATTGACGAAGACGGCTGGCTCCACACCGGGGATTTGGCCCGCCGGGATGAAAACGGCAACTACAAGATCACCGGCCGGATCAAAGACATGATTATCCGGGGCGGCGAGAACATTTACCCCAAGGAAATCGAGGACTTTATCTACACCCATCCCAAGGTGTCGGACGTGCAGGTTATCGGCGTTCCGGACAAGGATTACGGCGAGGAGATCATGGCCTGCGTCATCTTAAAGCCCGGCGAAACCATGACGGAAGCGGAGCTGAAGGAATATGTGGCCACTCACATGGCCAAGCACAAAACCCCACGGTATGTGGATTTTGTGGACGCTTTCCCCATGAACGCGGCCGGCAAGATCCTCAAGTACAAGATGCGGGAGGACGCGGTGAAGAAGCTGAGCCTTCAGGCAGACGCCAGCATCGAAACCGCCTAGCCCGGAGGCCGGGCCGCCAATTCGACGCGGGCGGCGAACCGCCGCTGGTAATTCGACGCGGCCGTTGTACCCCGCGTCTGGCTTCAGCTGGCGTGAACAAGTCACGCCTCTGGCAGAGAATTCCCCGCTAGCCCAAAGGTCGCGGCAAGCTTGTTTAATGACGTGACCGCGGCCGCACAGCCCCACACCAACCGCTGGACGGCGAAAATATTCGCCGCATGGGAAAGTTTCATCCCCTTATCATTTTGGCAAATAAACGATAGAAGGATTGTAGGGGCCGGGTTTCCCGGCCCGCATGTCATACCAAATGTTCCGAAAAAAACGCGGGACGGGAAACCCGTCCCCTACAAAATATCCAGCCACTGTTTCGGGGAATCCGTACCGAAAACGGCTGTGTTCATGAAAAAACAACAAGGACACCCCTTCCGGGGTGTCCTGATTTGCATATTGGGAAAATTACCGGTTCGCTTCCGATTTCACGGTGAAATTCCAGGAATCGGCGCACATTTCCTCGATACCCATGGTGGCCTCCCAGCCCAGGACGTTTTTGGCCTTGGTGGGGTCGGCGTAGCACTCGGCAATGTCACCGGGGCGGCGGGGCGCGATCTTGTAGTTGACCTTCCGGCCGCTGGCCTTTTCAAAGGCGTCCACCACCTGAAGCACGGAATATCCATGTCCGGTACCCAGATTGTAGGCGTCCACGCCTTTATCCTTACGGACCTTGG
Source organism: Candidatus Merdivicinus intestinigallinarum (assembly GCA_018713335.1). GTDB lineage: Bacteria > Bacillota > Clostridia > Oscillospirales > Ruminococcaceae > Merdivicinus > Merdivicinus intestinigallinarum. Next base: position 32,214 of record DVOW01000014.1, read on the forward strand.
CCAGGGCTTTCAGGTGGCCTTTGGCCAAATCCACCACGTGGATGTAATCCCGAACGCCGGTGCCGTCGGGGGTGGGGTAATCGTTGCCGTAAACGGACAGACATTCCAGCTGGCCCGCCGCGACCTTGGCGATATAAGGCAGGAGGTTGTTGGGGATGCCGTTGGGGTCCTCGCCGATTAAGCCGCTTTTATGGGCGCCGATGGGGTTAAAATACCGCAGAAGGGCGATGCTCCAGTCTTTGTCGGCCACCCACAGATCCCGCAGGATGCCCTCGATGTACAGCTTGGTGGAGCCGTAGGGGTTGGTGGTAGTCAGAGGGAAATCCTCCCGAATAGGGACGCTCTTAGGCGCGCCGTAAACTGTGGCGGAGGAGCTGAACACCAGCTTTTTCACGCCGTATTTTTCCATAAGCTCGCAGAGGATCAGGGTGCCGGTGATGTTGTTGTGGTAATAGCGCAAAGGCTGGGCAACGCTTTCGCCCACGGCTTTCAGGCCGGCAAAATGAATCACGGAATCGATCTGGTTCTGGGCAAAGATTTTCTCCATGCCGTCCCGGTTCAGCAGGTCTGTCTCATAGAATTTGAAATCCCGGCCGGTAATTTCCCGGATGCGGTCCAGTGCCTCGGGCTTGGAATTGACAAAATTATCCACAATGATAATTTCCTCGCCGTTTTCCAGGAGCTCCACGCAGGTGTGGGAGCCAATATATCCGGCGCCGCCGGTGACTAATACTGCCATAATCATTCCTCCGTTTCAAGTGGGTCAGGTGAATTTCTTCTTATTTTCAGTATACCGCCATTTTCTCCACCCGTCAACGGCTTGCAGGAATAATCCATATAAAAGCGAAATTTTGCCGGTTAAAAACAGAAGTTTTCCGTTACGAAAAGGCGGCATATTTTTCTGCAATCAGCAAGGCGTTTTCCGAAACCAGCCTTGTCCCATCCAAGCAGATCATGGGGCAGCGGAGGGACCGGCCCCATTTTATAACGGGTTCCAGGGGCCGGGAGGCGGCGAATTGCAGGAACTCCTTCTGCTGCCCGGCCATATCGCCGCTGATTACCCGTTGACCGTATTGCCGGCAGGCCCGTTCCCGGATACGCTCCAGACGAACGTCCAGCGGCGCGGACAGGAAAAATGCCAGGCGGAACATGGAAAAAAATTCCGTCCCGAAATCCCCCTGTACCGCTGTAAACACGCAGGCCGGGGATTTTTGCAGGTCCGCCAGGAGCAATTCCCGGCACTCTTCTTTGGAACGCTTGACTGTATAAGGTATCGCAGACGGCAAAAACGCATAATCTTCAATGTCAAGATGGGGGATTTGCAGTATCCGGGCGCTTTCCCTTCCCAAGGTTGTTTTTCCTGCCCCGTTCAGTCCAAAAATCAATATCCTTTTGGACATATGGTCACCTTCTTTCCACCTGATTATACCATAAAGTTTCAGAATTGAAAAGGGATCCGGCATTTGGCTCTGTGACCGGACGCACAGACTTTTCCGCAAAAAACTGTTAAGATAAAGAAAAAAGGTTCTCATCTCCACAAAGAAAGAAGGTTTTATGATGAAAGTATTGATCGTAGGCGGCGTGGCAGGCGGCGCCAGCGCGGCCACAAGGCTGCGGCGGCTGGATGAAAAAGCCCAAATCATCCTCTTTGAAAAGGGGCCGTACATTTCCTACGCAAACTGCGGGCTCCCCTATTATATCGGCGGGGAAATCAAGGAACGGGAAAACCTTCTGGTCACTAAGCCCGCCCTTCTGCGAGGCCGGTTCGGAGTGGATGTCCGCACCGACAGCGAAGTAGTGGCCATTGACCGCCAGGCGAAGACCGTCACTGTCAAAAACCATCAGACCGGGGAAACCTACAAAGAAAGCTACGACAAGCTGCTCCTTTCCCCCGGCGCTTCCCCCAAAAAGCCGGACTGGGAAGGTGTGAACCTGCCGGGGATCTTCACCATCCGGAATGTGCCGGACACCTGCGCTGTGGACGATTTTATCCGGGAAACCGGAGCCAAACGGGCCGCGGTGGTAGGCGGCGGCTTTATCGGGGTAGAAATGGCGGAGAACCTGACCGCCCGGGGGCTTTCCGTGACCCTCATGGAATATCAGGAGCAGGTCCTGCCCCCTCTGGACCCGGAAATGGCGGCCATTGTCCACACTCATCTGCGCCAGAACGGCGTAAACCTTGCTTTGGGGACGGCAGTTTCCGGCTTTGAAAAGGCTGGTACCGGCATTTTAGTCAAGACCGGCAAAGGGGATCTGGAAACGGACCTGGTGATCCTCAGCGTGGGCGTTGCGCCGGACAGCGGCCTGGCCAAAGAGGCTGGGCTGGAACTGGGGATCGGCGGCAGCATCGCCGTCAACGACAATTACCAGACCTCCGACCCGGACATTTACGCTGTGGGCGACGCCATCCAGGTCCGCAGCCGCCTGACAGGCCAGGACACCCTCCTTCCCCTGGCAGGCCCGGCCAACCGGCAGGGACGGGCCGCCGCGGAAAGCATCCTGGGCCGCAAGCCCTCCCATTCCAAAGACGTGCTGGGCAGCTCTATCCTCAAGGTGTTCCAGCTGACCGCCGCCAGCACCGGCCTCAACGAAAAACAACTGAAGGCCGCAGGGATCCCCTATCTGAAAACCTACACCCACCCTGCCAGCCACGCGGGCTATTACCCTGGCGGCACGCCCATGAGCATGAAGCTCCTGTTTGGGCCGGACGGGAAGGTTTTCGGGGCCCAAGCCGTGGGCCAGGAAGGCGTAGACAAGCGGATGGACGTGCTGGCCACAGTGATCCGGCTGAACGGCACTGTCTATGATTTGCAGGATTTGGAGCTTTGCTACGCGCCCCCTTATTCCTCGGCCAAAGACCCGGTGAATATGCTGGGCTTTACGGCAGCCAACATCTTGAACGGGGACATGAAGGACTTCTACTGCGAAGATTTGGCCGGGCTGGATTTTGACAAAGTGTTCCTTCTGGATTGCCGGACCCCGGCGGAATTTGCCATGGGGACCATCCCCGGGGCCGTCAACATTCCCCTGGATGAGCTGCGGAACCGACTGGAGGAGCTCCCCAAGGACAAACCGGTTTATGAATTCTGCCAGGTGGGACTGCGGGGGTATATCGCCTACCGGATTCTTAGTCAGCACGGTTTTGAGGCGTACAATTTAAGCGGCGGCTACAAATCCTACGCCCAGGCCCGGGAGCTTTACCAAAAGCCCTCCCCGGTGGACTGTGTGGGGCTGCCCAAATGACCAAATAATGAGTACGGGGATTGGCCCTCCGAAATTTACCAGGGTCGTTTTTGAACAATATTGGTGGGCGGCGAATCGCCGCCCCTACGATTTATACGGAGCGTTTTGCCAGTAATGTAAAAGAAGCAGCAATCGATTTGATTGCTGCTTCTTTTTGTACACCCTTATTTTGATTTTGGAAAAGGCAGTTCCTCATAGATGGCATCCAATAAATTCGTCAGAAAATCACGGTCGTCAACGTTGTCAACGCGCAATAATTTTTTCCTGCCTCCTGGACTGATGGAATCATATTCCGCGTCGGGGAGCATTTTGACCGCTGACGGCACGGGCTTAATCAACAACCGATCGCCGCAAACATATGCCGCGACTTTTCCCCGATAGTATAGTAAATATTCGCCCATCATCCTACGATACGTGATCCCTTCCAGGGAAGACAGCTGATCTAACAAAAAATCCAAATAATCTTTGTTCGTTGCCATTTCATAAGCCCTCAAAAATCATTTGCAGCTGTTCTTAAAAATTACGACAGCCGCCCTTTGAAATCCTCATAGCCGAACCCCTTGATAAGCTTGATTTCGCCGGATTCCGTTTTCAGGGCGATGGACGGCAGGGGCATCCCGTTAAAGGTATTGGTTTTCACCATGGTGTACAGGGCCATATCCCCGAACACCACCAAGTCCCCGGGGGTTAGGGGCTTGTCAAAGGAATAATCCCCGATGATGTCCCCGGCAAGACAGGTGGGGCCGCCGAAACGGTAGGTGTACGCCTTCTCCCCGGGCTGGCCACTTTCCAGGACCGGCGGGCGGTAGGGCATTTCCAGCACGTCCGGCATATGGCAGGCCGCCGAGGTGTCCAGAATGGCCAGATTCATGCCGTTGTCCAGAGTCTCCAGCACGCTGGAAACCAGATATCCGGCGTTTAATACCACCGCTTCGCCGGGTTCCAGGTAAACCTCCACATCCCAGCGCTCTTTTAAGCCTTTGACAATGCGGATGAGCCGTTCCCGGTCGTAATCCTCCCGGGTGATGTGGTGGCCGCCGCCTAAGTTCAGCCATTTGAGGCCGGGGATATACTGCCCGAATTTTTCCTCAAAGGCCTCGACAGTGGTTTCCAAATCGTCAGAATTCTGCTCGCAGAGGGTGTGGAAATGCAGGCCGTCCAGCAGGGGCAGGACCTCCGGGTCGAAATTCGCCAGGGTAGTCCCCAAACGGGAACCGGGGGCGCAGGGGTCGTAAATGGCGTGGCCCTCCTGGGTGGAGCACTCCGGGTTGACCCGCAGGCCCACCTGTTTCCCGGCTTGTTTGGCCCGTTCCCCGTAGAGCTTCAGCTGGCGGCAGGAATTGAACACAAAGTGGTCGGCGTAACGCAGAAGCTCCGCAAATTCCTCCTCCCGGTAGGCAGGGGAAAAGACGTGGGTTTCGCCGCCAAATTCCTCGTGGCCCAGCCTGGCCTCATAAAGGCCGCTGGCGGTGGAACCGGCCAGGTACTGCCGCAGCAGGGGGTAGACGGAGAACATGGAAAAAGCCTTCTGAGCTAAGAGGATCTTGCAGCCGGCCTTCTCCTGAACGTCCCGGAGTATCTCCAAATTCTCCCGGAGCTTTTTCTCATCGATGAGGAAAAAGGGGGTGGGAATCCCGCCCCCCAAAAATTCGTTTCTGTCCATTTAGTCCACCAAAGCCGGGTCGTCCTGGATCTGCCAGGGCAGGCCCCATTTGTTCAAGGCTTCCATGTAGGGGTCCGGGTCGAACTCCTCGCAGGTGTAAACGCCGGGCTTCACCCATTTGCCGGTGAGCATCATCATGGCGCCGATCATGGCAGGGACGCCGGTGGTGTAGGAAATGGCCTGAGAGCCAACTTCCTTGTAGCACTCCTGATGGTCGCAGACGTTGTAAATATAGGCGGTCTTTTCCTTGCCGTCCTTGATGCCGGTGAAGATGCAGCCGATGTTGGTCTTGCCCACAGTCCGGGGGCCGAGAGAGGCCGGGTCGGGCAGCAGGGCTTTTAAGAACTGGATGGGCACAATCTGCTGGCCCTGAAACTCAATGGGGGTGGTGGACAGCATGCCCACGTTTTCCAGGCACTTCATGTGGGTCAGGTAGCTCTGGCCAAAGGTCATGAAGAAGCGGATGCGTTTTACGCCGGGGATATTCTTGGCCAGGGATTCGATTTCCTCGTGGTGGAGCAGGTACATATCCTTCTGGCCCACCTGGTCGAAGTTATATTCCCGTTTGATGCTCATAGCCGGGATTTCCACCCAGCGGCCGTTCTCCCAGTAGGAACCGGGGGCGGAAACCTCCCGCAGGTTTACCTCGGGGTTAAAGTTGGTGGCGAAGGGGTAGCCGTGGTCGCCGCCGTTGCAGTCCAGGATGTCGATGGTGTGGATCTCATCGAACAGGTGCTTCTGGGCGTAGGCGCAGAACACCTGGGTCACGCCGGGGTCAAAACCGGTGCCCAGCAGGGCGGTGAGGCCGGCTTTCTCGAATTTCTCCTTGTAGGCCCACTGATAGCTGTAATCAAAGTAAGCGGAGAAGCCCTCCTCTTTGCAGCGTTTCTCGTAAGCGGCCTTCCACTCCGGGTCGTCCAGGCTTTCCGGCTCGTAGTTGGCGGTGTCCAGGTAGTTGACGCCGCAGGCCAGGCAGGCGTCCATAATCACCAGGTCCTGATACGGCAGGGCAATGTTCATGACCAGGTCGGGTTTCTCCTCTTTAATGAGGGCCACAAGCTGGTCGAAGCTGTCCGCGTCCACCTGCCGGGTGGTGATTTTGGTGGCGGTTTTGCCTTCCAGCTTGGCTTTCAGGTCATCGCATTTGGATTTGGTGCGGGACGCGATGCAGATTTCAGTGAAAACTTCGCTGTTCTGGCAGCATTTCTGGATAGCGACGGACGCAACGCCGCCGCAGCCGATAATTAAAACTTTGGACATGGTAAAGACCTCCTGTATTTTGATATGGATCATTTTTTGTTGAGGATTTGGCAGAGGGAGCGTAATGCGCTCCCCTACAGCGTCCTGCGTTTTTAGGAAAACGCCTGTTTAAAAATGGGCTTTCAAATCCAGCCGGTAGCTTGGATCGGTGACATAAGAAAGGTACGCAGGCCGTCCGGCATATTCTAAATAAGCCGTGAACCTTTCCCGGATGGCCGGGGCGGTAATCCAGGACAGGACTTCTTCCTCCGGGACCCAGGCGGACTCGTCGTTTTCATCGGAGCCCCGCAGTTCCCCGCCGGCGGCGGTACAGCAGAAGTCCAGCATCAGCTTGGTGGGGACTTCCTTCACGCCGTTATAGCCAGGGTGCTTTCCGGTATTGGATGCGATGCAGAAAACCTCGCCAACCTCGGCGGCAATGCCGGATTCCTCCAGGATTTCCCGCTGGACCGCTTCCATGAGGTTCTCCCCCACTTCTACCTGCCCGCCTGGGAATACCCAGCCGCCGTGGTGGGTTTTCACCAGCAGAACTTCGCCGCGGCTGTTTTTGACAACGCCTGCAACGGCAATAATATGAGTAGGCATGACCCAGCCGTTTCGGTTTTCCATCGGCATTCTCCTTTTAACTCCACCTAAATTCGTAGGGACCCTGTGTGGATAAATTGCAGGGGCGGTCATCAGCCGCCCGCGGGATTTAACGGGATCCGCGGGAGCGCAATGCGCTCCCCTACAAAACGGGATTTTACCGTGTTAATGCTAACATCATTTCCCGGACGATTTTGCAGGCAACCGCCGTGGACGCCCCGCTTTGGTCATAGGGAGGGCTCAATTCGTTGACGTCGCAGCCCACGATATTGGCCTTAGAGCAAACCAGGGTCACCGCTTCCCGCAGGGTGTTGAAATCTACCCCGCCAGGCTCCGGCGTGCCGGTCCCCGGGAACACGGAGGGGTCCAGGACGTCCAGGTCTAAGGTGAAGTACACGGATTTGTCCCCGATTTCCGCGAGCTTTTCTTCCAGGCCCTTTAAGTCAAATTTGTGGGTGTTCACATGGCCTTTCCCCCAGCGGAACTCCTCCCGGTCCCCGGAACGGATGCCGAACTGGTGGATCCTGCCGTCCCCCACAAGCTCCCAGCACCGCCGGAGCACGCAGGCGTGGGAGAACTTGGCCCCCAGATAATCGTCCCGCAAATCGGCGTGGGCGTCAAAGTGAATGATCTGCACATCCGGGTATTTGGCGTGAACCGCCCGGAACGCCCCCAGGGTCACCAAATGCTCGCCCCCCAGCAGAAAGGGGAGCTTGCCGTCGGCCAGGATCGTGGCCGCGCGCTCCTCAATATCCGCCAGAGCGTCCTCGGGTTTCCCGAAGGAGAGCTCCAGGTCGCCGCTGTCAAAGATGGAATAGTCCAGCAGGTCCTTGTCCTGATAGGGGCTGTAGCTTTCCAGACCGTAGCTTTCACTGCGGATGGCCCGGCTCCCGAACCGGGTGCCGGGGCGGTAGGAGGTGGTGGAATCAAAGGGCGCGCCGAACAGGACAATTTGGGCCTCCTCATAAGGCGCGTCGCAGCAAAGGTAGGTTTCAATGTTTGGCTTCAACATCTCGCAGCAAATCCTCCACATAAGCGGGCACATAGAAAGCGCCCTTGTGCAAAGTCGTGGTGTAGTACCGGCAGTAGATCCCCCGGTCGTTCCAGCGTTTTTCGTTTAAATCCTTCAGAGGGTGGTACTTCTTAGTGGAAAAACCAAAGAGCCAGTGGCCGGAAGGATAGGTTGGAATATGGGCCTGGTAGACCCGGCTCAAAGGGAAGGATTCCACAATCAGCTTGTGGGCCTTCTGCATGGCCATGGCGTCGGCGTCATAGAAGGGGCTTTCATGCTGGTTGACCATGATGCCGTCCTCTTTCAAAGCCTTAAAGCAGCTGCCGTAGAACTCCCGGGTGAACAGGCCCTCGCCGTGGCCGAAGGGGTCGGTGGAATCCACAATGATCAGGTCGTACAGGTTTTCGCACCGGCGGACGAATTTTAAGCCGTCCTCATAGTAGATGCTGACCCGGGGGTCGTCCAGCTCCCCGGCGGTTTTGGGCAGGTATTCCCGGCAGACCTCCACCACCATCGGGTCGATTTCCACCATGTCGATCTGCTCAATGTCGGGATACCGGGTCAGCTCCCGGATGACGCCGCCGTCCCCGGCGCCGATAACCAGCACCCGCTTTACCCTGGGGTGCACCGCCATGGGCACATGGACGATCATCTCATGATAAATAAACTCATCCTTTTCCGTGAGCATCATGTAGCCGTCCAGGGTTAAAAACCGGCCAAATTCCGGGGATTCAAAGACGTCGATCCGCTGGAACTCGCTTTGGCCGCTGTAAAGCTGTTTATCCACCCGGATGGACAATTTCACGTTGGGGGTGTGCATTTCGGAAAACCAGAACTCCATATTACGCTCCTTTCAACACATTGAGCCGCTTGATTTCCGGGTCCTCCGGCCCGGTCATGGAGCAGCCCTTTTCCTTGGCGTAGCGGATATAACGGAGGATCTGGGGAGTAATCCGTTCGCCGGGGGCCAGAATCGGGATGCCGGGAGGGTAGCACATGACAAATTCCGTGCAGACCATGCCCGCCGTTTCCTCAATGGGCAAAGACTGGCTTTCCCCGTAAAAGGCCTCGTGGGGGGAAACCGCCACATCCGGCGCAATGTATTCCTGGGAAAGCATCCCCAGCTTGTCCCGCTGGTAGCGGCGACGCACCTCCGCCAAAGCCCCCACCAGCCGTTCGATCTCCCGCATCCGGTCGCCGATGGAAAGGTAGGCCAAAATGTTGCCCAGGTCGCCGAACTCGATCTGGATGTCGTATTCGTCCCGGAGGATGTCGTAAACCTCGATTCCCGCCAGGCCCATGTCCAGGGTGTGGATGGACAGCTTGGTTTTATCGAAATCGTAAACGCTGTCGCCGTTAATCAGCTCCTCCGCAAAAGCGTAGTAGCCGCCGATTTCGTTGATCTCCCCCCGGGCGTATTCCGCCAGCTCGATGACCTTCTGGAAGGCATCGCGGCCCCGGATGGCCAGGTTCCGGCGGGAGATGTCCAGGCTCGACAGCAGAAGATAGGAGCCGCTGGTGGTCTGGGTTAAGTTGATAATCTGCCGCACATGGCCCTCGCTCATAGCCGGGCCGGCCAGCAGGAAGGAGCTCTGGGTCAGGCTTCCGCCGGATTTATGCATGGAAACAGCCGCCATGTCCGCGCCGGCCGCCATAGCAGAAATGGGCAGGTTTTCGTTAAAGTAAAAATGGGTACCGTGGGCCTCGTCCGCAAGGCAGTACATTCCATGCTCGTGGGCCAGCCGGACGATCTCCTTTAGGTTGGAGCAGATGCCGTAATAGGTGGGATTGTTGACTAAAATGGCCTTGGCCTCCGGGTTTTGGCGGATGGCTTCCTCCACGTCGGCCACCTTCATGCCCAGGGGGATGCCCAGGCGCTCGTCACAGTCAGGATTTACATAAACCGGCACGGCGCCGCACAAAACCAGCGCGCCCATGACGCTGCGGTGGACGTTCCGGGGCAGGATGATCTTCTCCCCCCGTTTCACCACCGAAAGCACCATGCTCTGGACAGCGGAAGTGGTGCCCCCCACCATCAAAAAGGCGTGGGCCGCGCCGAAGGCTTCCGCCGCCAGCTCCTCCGCTTCCCGGATGACAGAAATAGGGTGGCAGAGGTTGTCCAGGGGCTTCATGGAGTTCACGTCCATGCTGACGCACTTTTGGCCCAGCAGCTCCGCCAGCTCCGGGTTGCCCCTCCCCCGCTTATGGCCGGGCACATCGAAAGGCACTACCCGTTTTTTCTGAAATTCTTCCAGCGCCTCATAAATGGGGGCGCGTCTTTGATCTTTTCCCATTTAGTAAATATTCCTCCCGCTGAAAATTTCAATCATCTCGCTGCGCAGGCTGTTGGTAATGGAGAGCCTTGTGCTGGGCGGCAGCTCGTAGACATCGGTCTTAAAGAGGTAGTTCTGCAAATCGATCTCCTTGATGAGCATATTGGTGTGGAACAGGTTCGCGCTGTACACGTTGATGTCCACCGCGTCGTACCGCTGGAGGGTTTCATCCGCGATATAATCCTGGATGGAGGTCATTTTGTGGTCCATAAAGAGCTTTTTGCCGGTGACGTCCCGGGTAAAGCCCCGGACCCGGTAGTCCATGGTGATAATGTCCGAGTCGAAGGAGCCAATGAGGTAATCCAGGGTGGACAGAGGGGTAATCTCCCCGCAGGTGGCCACGTCAATGTCCACCCGGAAGGTGGCCAGGCAGGTGTCCGGATGGTATTCCGGATAGGTGTGGACCGTCACATGGCTCTTATCCAGATGGGCCAGCTGGGTCTCCCCCACCGGCACCATGGACCCCTCGGCAATGAGGATGGTGACAGAGGCCCCCTGGGGGTCGTAGTCCTGCCGGGAGATATTCAGCACCTTGGCGCCGATCATGTTGGTCAGGGTGGTGAGGATATTGGTGAGCCGTTCCGAATTATACTGCTCATTGATATAAGCGATATAATCCTTCTGCTCCCTGGGGGTTTTGGCGTAGCAGATATCGTAAATATTAAAGCTCAGAGATTTGGTCAGGTTGTTGAACCCATAAAGTGTCAGCTTTTCCATAATATCCTCCTATCAGCGGTTTTGACGCAAAAAAACAAGCGGGCGCATATTGTGCGCACGCCTGTTTCCGGTCGCAAACCTGTATAAGAACCGCCGAAGGGCATAAAACCACACCGGGCGGCAGGATGTCCATTGAAAATACAGATTGTTTCAGAGTCTATATAGCAAATAATCTTACTTTTACTACTCTTATTGACCGTTTCACAAGTTGATGTGCGCCGCACATACTGGTTATAAAGTAACCAACTTATAAAATTTGAGCTTTCAACTCAATCAATAAGGCAACCAAAGTTGCCGATCGGCAGTCGACCCGGCTGTCCGTATGGCCTTAACCTGTTTCGCGGGGAACCCAGGTGGTCGCAGAATATTTGCATGGAAAACTTCTGAAAATAACCCATACGCTCCATGACACTTTAATGATAGCAGAAGGCGGCCGGATTGTCAAGGAGTTCCGGCCGGTCCTTTGGGTAAAAATGTCGAAAAATATTTTTTCGCGGGAAAAAGCCCGGACCGCCACAGGGCGGAACAGGCCCAGCTTGTCGAAAAAACTTTTTTGAAAGCAAAACTGCACAAAAGAAGAAAATAGAAAGTTTTGGTCAAGCTTTTTAAAAGCTTGTGGTTTCCAAAGGCAAAGCCTTTGGTCGTTTCCCGCAGGAAACGAAATCCTGCTTTTCGCGGCCCGGCCGCGAACAAAAAGAAAAAAGGCGGTCCGCAGACCGCCCGCGGATGACCCCGCGCTTGGATTTTGTTTACAAAATCCAAGCTTAGAATTTTCCTAGATTTTCTCCACGGTACACTTGCGTCAGCAAAGCATAAATCTTCGTGTAATTTACCAAGAATTGTACCCTTTTTCGATACTCTAGCCCGCTTCGCCACAGGGCGGAACGGGCTTTTTGACTAATCCAGCAGAGAGAGGGTGATTTCGTATTTGCTGTCGGTGGCGTGCTTGTCCGGGGCCTCGGTCTTGTATTTCAAGATGCTGGCGGTGGACTTGTTCACCGGCTGGAGGGTACCCGCGCCGGCCACGCATCCGCCGGGGCAGGCCATGCCTTCCAGCAGGTAACCGTTGTATTTCCCGGCTTTGGCCAGCTGGAGGAGCTTTTTGCAGTCGTGGAGCCCCTGGGCGGACTGGATCTTCACTTCCCGGTCCGGGTCCATCTGGTGGATAGCGTCGGCAACCGCCTGGGCCACGCCGCCGCTGACGGCGAAGCCCCGTCCGGCCGCGGTGGCTTCTTCCAGGGGATGGGCTTCTTCGATTTCATCGAAGTTCACGTTTTTCGCCTCGAACATGCCCATGAGCTCCTCAAAGGTCAAAACGAAGTCCACGTCGGAACGGATGGAGCGCCGGGACGCCTCCAGCTTTTTGGCGGAGCAGGGGCCGATAAAGGCAACCTTGCAGTTCTTGTGCTCCTTCTTCATGAGCCGGGCGGTGAGGACCATGGGGGTCAGGGCCATGGAGATATAGGGAGCCAGCTCCGGGAACAGCTTTTTGGCCATTACCGACCAGGAAGGGCAGCAGGATGTGGCCATAAAGGGCTGGTGCTCCGGCACCTCCCGCATAAAGTCCTTGGCTTCCTCGATGGTGCACAGGTCCGCGCCGATGGCAACCTCCACCACGTCGTCGAAGCCCAGCTTCTTCATGGCGCCCTTGAGCTTTTCAGGGGTCATCTTGGGCCCGAACTGGCCCACAAATGCAGGGGCCACAATGGCGATGACCCGGTCGCCTTCCTTAATGGAATGGATCAGCTGGAAGATCTGGCCCTTGTCGGAAATCGCGCCGAAGGGGCAGTTCACAATGCACATGCCGCAGGAAACGCATTTGTCGTAGTCGATGGAAGCCCGGCCCAGCTCGTCGGAGCCGATAGCGTCCACGCCGCAGGCCTTGGCGCAGGGGCGTTCCATTTTCAGGATCGCGCCGTAGGGGCAGACATCCTTGCACCGGCCGCATTTGATGCACTTGGACTGGTCAATGACGGATTTGCCGTGCTGGATGGAGATGGCCCCCTTGGGGCAGACCTCTTTGCAGGGATGGGCCAGGCAGCCCTGGCAGCAGTCGGTAACCCGGTAGGATTTTTCCGGGCAGACGTTGCAGGCGAACTTGATGATGTTCACTAAGGGCGGATCGTAGTATTTTTCCGCGATGGCGCTTTCCACGATGCCTTGGGAAACAGGGGCGTGTTCATCCATGGGACGCAGGGGCAGGCCGATGGCCAGGCGCAGGCGCTCCCCCACAATGGCGCGCTCTAAGAAAATGCTGTCCCGGTAGGTGGAAACCTCGCCGGGGATGATCTTATAAGGCAGTTCCTCGATGCGGGAATAATCGCCGCCTTCATAGGCAAGGCGGGCAACCTCCGTAAAAACCTTACGGCGGATGTCGGTGACGGATGAATAGATCCCTCTCATTTATTGTCCTCCTGTTTCGGGAATATCAGTGATCCTGCCGGGAAGGGCAGACTGTTTCGATTTTACTTTATTATACCACCTTCCCGCCTATTCTATCAAGTGTGGATTTTTAAGAAAATCCGGCGTTTTCCGGCAAAAAATAAGGGATTACCGCCAAACCGCCAAGGCTAGCCTTATCCTTGACAAATCGCCGCTTTTGGGGTATCATGAAAAATAAAAACGTTGATGGAGGATGGAGATATCATGAAAACCACACCGGTGAAGGGCACCGCCGATTACCTGCCCAGCCAAGCCCGCCTGCGGGACTATTTGCAGGGGATTATTTTGGATACCTACCGCGCCGCCGGTTTTGAGCGCGTCATGACCCCGGCCATCGAGGACATGGAGAACCTGGACAAATCCGACGGGGGCGACAACCTGAATTTGATGTTCAAAATCATGAAACGGGGCGAAAAGCTGGACGCCGCCCTGGCTGCCGGGAAATTTGACGACCTGGCAGATTTGGGGCTGCGCTATGACCTGACCCTGCCCCTGAGCCGTTTTTACGCCGCCAACCGGGGAAAGCTCTCCTCCCCCTTCAAGTGCATCCAGATCGACAAGGCCTACCGGGCGGAACGCCCCCAGAAGGGCCGGATGCGGGAGTTTGTCCAGTGCGACATCGACATCCTGGGCAGCGACTCCCCCCTCTGCGAGCTGGAGCTCATCCACACCACCGCCGCCGCCCTTTTGAAGCTGGACATCGGCCGGTTCACCATTAAGGTCAACGACCGCCGGGTGCTCCGGGGCGTCCTGCACAGCGCGGGCGTTGCCGAGGAGCAGATGGGCACTGTCTGCGTGAGCTTAGATAAATGGGACAAGATCGGCACCGAAGGCGTTTTGGCGGAGCTTTCTGAAAAAGAGATCGCGCCGGAAGCCGTGGAAGCCATCGGCAAGCTGCTGGAAAGCGGCTGCACCCTGGAACAGGCGGAGGCCCTCTGCGGTGACCCGGAAAGTATCGCCCGCTTAAAAGGCATCCTGCGGGATTCGGAAGCCCTGGCGGCCGGGAGATATGACGTGGCCTTTGACCTTCTGCTGATCCGGGGCCAGGGGTACTACACCGGCACGGTCTTTGAGATCCAGAGCAACAAGTTCCGGGGCTCCGTTGCCGGCGGCGGCCGGTACGACGGCTTGATCGGCAAATTTACCGGCGAGGACGTCCCGGCTGTGGGCTTCTCCATCGGCTTTGAACGGATTTTCCAGATCCTGGAAAGCCAGGGCTTTTCCATCCCCGGAAAGGCCCGCCGCATCGCCGTCCTCTGCAACGAGGGCGAGGGCGTGGCCGCCGTTTCCAAAGCGGAGGAGCTGCGGGCAGACGGCGCGGAGGTTTCCGTGTATATCCGCCCCAAAAAGATGGGTAAATTCTTAAGCCGTTTGCAGGAACAGGGCTTTGACGCCTTTTTGGTCCTGGGAGAGAGTGAAGAACCCAAACCTTTGGCCCAGTAACGCTTCGGAAAGAGGGGTTTTATGGAACTGACGCCGGAAGAACTGGCATTTTTCAACCGCCTGCTGACCCGTGTGGCGGAGCGCACCCTGCTTGCCCAAATGGACGCCTTCATCCAGCACGGCGATACCTCCACCCTTTGGCACAGTGTGGCCGTCGCCTATTACAGCCTGTGGCTAGCCAGACGGCTGGGTATCGGCCGCCGGGTCAGAAGCCTGGTGTGCGGGGCTTTGCTCCACGACTATTTTCTCTACGACTGGCATATCCCCGACCCGAGCCACCGGCTCCATGGGTTCCATCATCCCAAAAAGGCCCTGCAGAATGCAGTCCGGGACTGGAAGGCCAATCCGGTGGAGCAGAGCATCATTCTCCGGCACATGTTCCCCCTGACCCCTATCCCGCCCCAATGCTTGGAAGGCGTGCTGGTCTGCCTGGTGGACAAGGGCTGTTCCCTTGCTGAAACCTTCCGAAAAAACCGTTACCGCCGCATCCGCGCTTTATGCGGAAAGGCCCTGAATATCCAATAACAAAAGCCGCTTTCCGGAAAGGAAGGCGGCTTTTTGGATTGTAGGGGCCGGGTTTCCCGGCCCGATGGTACACACGAACAAATTCTCAGCATCCCCGCAGCCCTAGGCCTGGATGTTGTTTTTGGGGCTCCGGACCCGCTGAAACCGGTCGATGATAAAGGACGAAATCGTCACGGTCAGCAGGGAAAATAATATCTTCTGCACCGGGATATAGCTTAAGGAAAGCAGGAGCACTGTAAAATCCGAGATCACATACACCTTGGAGAGCTTGCAGCCGGTGATTTTGGAAATGGCCATGGCCAGGGCATCGTCCCCGCTGGAAGCCCCGCCGGCCCGGACCGTCATCCCGACTCCAACCCCCACAAAGCACCCGCCCAGCACCGCCGCCAGCAAAGGCTGGCCGCTGAAATCCGGCAGCACCTGGGGGAACTGTTCCAAAAGGGCGTAAAACAACGCGAAGCTGCCGGTGGCAATAATGGAGCATATGGCAAAGGGCTTGCCCAGGTACCGCAGGCCGAAGGCATAGCAGGCGGCGTTCAACACCACGCTGCTGACGGCGGGGGAAATGGGCAGCCAGTGCTCAATCAAAAGCAGCGCCCCCAAAACGCCGCCCTCGGTGATCCCGCTTTGACTGTGGACATTGTACATGCCAAAGGCCAGGATGAAAGCCCCTCCAACCAGAAAAAGCCCCTTTAAACCATATTCCCGGCCAAGCCGGACCATTGTTTTCACATTAAAACCTCCTGTTCTGTTATTTCCAGTATACCAGAACAGGCAAAGCCTCCGCAACCCGAAGGATTCGCGTTAAACTGCCGCCCTTTGGAATAGGCTCCATTGGCGGCGGTTCTCCTTTCATCTCCGCAGCCTTCCTTCCATCTCCTCAGTTTTCCGTCAATTCCGGGGTATCCACCGGCTGGGGCCTGGCGATATCCTCCAAAAGGGTGTAGGCCACGTCCAGTTCCATTTTTCCCTCCGAAACCCGGGCGGATTTTTCCACTTTCAAAACCTGGGCGTCCTCGGAAAGCTCCTCCCCATAAACCTCCGCCATATGCTCCAACAGGGCCATGGCTTCCTCCTCCGTGCGGGTCATTTCCACCTCCTCATAAAAGCTGCGGGTTTCCTTCTCCACCCCAATGGGGATTTTGACAGGCCCCAGCTTTGGCTCGAACATGGAAAAGCTGCTTTCGTAAAGGCGGTCCTCCTTTTTTGCCAGGAAAAGGGGCCATTTCCGGCCGAAGAGGTCCACCCGGTAATAGGTTTCCGGCTCCCCCGCCGGTATCTTTTCCGTATAGGAAAGGGGGATGGAAAAGGTGCGGGAAATTTCCGTTTCCGCCATGACCTTGGCGCCGGCGTGGACATAGAGGATTTTTCCATCCTTGTTTTCAAAGACGCCGCTGACCAGCAGAGTCCCCTCCCCCACGCTTTGGCCGGGCTTCACCATCTGCTGGCCGGAGTAGGCCTCTACCGAACGGATGATGCCGGGCTTTTCCGCCACCACGTTGCAGACGCCGGAAGGGTTTTTGGGCTCCGGCGGGTCCACGGCGTCGGCCAGCTCCACCTGGATGCGGCTGCCGATGCGGTTCAGGGCCAGAAAGGAAAGCCCGGGCAGCTCCGTCCGGGCCCTCATGGCCGCTTTTTCCAGGTCAACCCCGGGCAGGAACGCGCCGATAGACACCCCCTGCCCCTTCAAAGCGTCCAGCACCTGTTGGGCCGTGACCCGTTCCGTGGGCTCCACGTCAATGGCCCACAAAAAACACTGTGAAAAGAGGAGCCCTCCCAAAAACAGGGCGATCCCTGCCAGAAACCCCAGGCGCTTCCGATATTTCCGAAGGTGAAACCAAATCCCCCGGCGGCCTTTCACCCGCAGGAGGGCCTGATTTTCCCGGGCCAGGCGGGCAAGGGCCGGGTAATGCCGCAATGGGATCTCTCCCCGGTACCCCTGCTGCCCCCGGCCGAACCGCCTGAGGGGCATCCCCTGCCGCCGCGCGGCGTCCAAAAACCCCTGGGGGTCCCCCTTTGCCACCCGAAATTCCACAATGGGAAAGAGCCCCATGCCACCACCTCCGTTTTTCCATGTATATGCGCCCTTTTCCCCGAATATAATGCCAATAGCAAAAAGGAAGGGGCGATGGCCTTGAAACGCAGAGAATCACGCAACCGCTTTCCGGAGGGAAACCGGTACCAGCCGGTGAAGCCCAAAGGGGTCTCCCTTTTGAAAATATTCAAAGGCCTGGAAGAAGAACTGGCCGGTCCTTCCCTCCAGCTCCGGGGCGGGCGCGTGCTGGACATTGACGGCTGCGCCGGGGTCTTGGCCTGCGACGACAACATCATCCGCCTGCGGTTAAAAGACACAGTGCTGACCGTTTTGGGCAGCAATTTGCAGGTCCTGGATTTTTCCGCATATACCCTGACGGTAACCGGGGATATCCGTTCCATTGAGCTGGAACCCCTCCCCAAACGGAAGGGGGCGGGCAAATGAAGCGGTATCAGGTCATCAAAGCCCGGCTTTCGGGGATCTTGCTGTGCAGCGGGTGCCTGTTTTTAGGGCTTTTGCTGCTGACCCGGGGCAAGGAGGCAGCCCAGGGGGTGAAGGAGGGGCTTGTCCTCTGCGCTCAGTCGGTGATCCCCTCTCTCTTTCTGTTCCTGGCCTTTTCGGATTTCCTCTCCCTGACCCGGGCTGGGGAGCTGCTGGCAAAGCCCTTCTTTTTCCTGGGGCAGCTGTTCGGCGCGCCCTCCTGCGCCGCCTCCGTCTTTCTCCTTTCCCTGGTGGGCGGATACCCGGTGGGGGCCAGGATGCTGGCACGGTTTGCGGAGGCGGGGCAGATTTCCAAAAAGACCGCGGAAAAGCTCCTGTGCTGCTGCGTCAACGCCTCCCCGGCCTTCCTCATTGTGGGGGTGGCGATCCCCTGCTTTGGCAGCGCAAAGGTGGGCGGGGTTATGTACGGCAGCCAGATTCTGGCGGCCCTGCTCACGGGGATCCTGGCTAGGCTTTTGTACGGGCCGGGAGAAGAACCGGGGCGGATTTCCCCAAAACGGGAGTTTCCCCCCTTGGCCCAGGGGTTTGTGGAGGCGGTGACCAGCGCATCCCGGAGCATTTTGCTCATCTGCGGCTTTGTAGTGGTGTTTTCCGCCGTTTCCCACGGGCTCTCCTTCCTGCCTTACGGGGAGGACTGGGCCGGGCTTTTGGAAGTCACCGTCGGGTGTGCCGGACTGCCGGGCCGGGGGTTCTGGGAGATGCTGGTGTTGGGGACGGTTTACACAGCTTTCGGCGGCGTCTGTGTCTGGATGCAGATTTCCTGCTTTTTACGGGGGACCGGCATCCGGATGCGGAAATTCATCCTGTTCCGGGGGATCTATGTGTTCTTTTCCCTGCTTTTCACCATCCTAGCGGCAAAGCAGCTGCGGCTCCCGGAGGAGGTCTTTTCCACCTTTTCCAAGGCTTTGCCCATGCGGGGAGGCGCGACTGCCGGCGCGGCAGCTTTGCTTATCCTCCTTTGCCTCATGCTCTTGCTCTGCGGGCGGCGGTGTGGTATAATAAAGAAGAAAAATGTCCGCTGATCTGCGGGCGGCGGTTGTCCCCAAAAAGGAGGGGCTTTATGAAAAATATCTACTTTGGCCGGCGGATTGAGCCGGCCTGCGAATACTGCGAGCTGGGCAGCCCCACAAAGGACGGCCAGATGATCCTATGCCGGAAAAACGGGGTGGTGGCCCCCTGCTTTTCCTGCCGGAAATTCACCTACGCCCCCTTGAAGCGGCGGCCCAGCCGTCCCCAGATCCTGCCGGAATACTCCAAGGAGGATTTCCGCATCGACTAACAGACAGGAGGAATCGTTATCCGCAGCTTTGTCATCAACGCAAACGACGCGGGCCAGCGGCTGGACAAGTACCTTTCCAAGGCCGTCCGGCTCCTGCCCCAAAGCCTGCTTTACAAATACCTGCGCTTAAAGCGCATCAAGGTCAACGGCAAAAAAAGCGAGATCCGCTACCGGCTCAAAGAGGGCGACCGGGTGGACCTTTACATTAACGACGAGTTTTTCGCGGAGGAAAACGCCCCTTCCTTCCTGCTGGCCAAGCCGGACGTCAAGGTGGTTTACGAGGACGAAAACATTCTCTTAGCGGACAAGCCCCAGGGACTCATTGTCCATGAGGACGCCGGGGAAAGCGTGGACACCCTCATCAACCGGGTGAAACGCTATCTGTATGAAAAGGGAGAATATATCCCGGAACAGGAGGCCTCCTTCGCCCCGGCCCTCTGCAACCGCATCGACCGGAACACCGGCGGCATCGTCATTGTGGCCAAAAACGCGGAATCCCTGCGGATCCTCAACGAGGCCATCAAAAACCGGGAGCTGTCGAAATTCTACCTCTGTCTGGTGAAGGGCGTCCCCTCCCCCAGGGAGGCTACCTTAACCCACTATCACATGAAAAATGAAGCGGAAAACAAGGCCATTGTTTTGGACAAGCCCCGGCCCGGCGCCAGGACCATGGTGACCCATTACCGGGTTTTGCAGTCAAACGGCCGCTTTTCCCTGCTGGAGGTGGAGCTGGAAACCGGCCGCACCCACCAGATCCGTGCCCAGATGGCCCACATCGGCTGCCCTTTGGTGGGGGACGGGAAATACTCCGTCAACGCCGCCGACCGGAAAAAGGGGTTTTCCTACCAGGCCCTGTATTCCTACAAGCTGCGGTTTGATTTCCGGGAGGAGCACAGTCTTTCTTATTTAAAAGGAAAAACTTTTCAGGTGGAGGATGTCTGGTTCGCCAAAAACGGCATACCGGACGCTTTGGCGGAATAGGATAGAATATGGAAAACCATATTGTGTCCGGAGGTGGGCCATGGAAACCAGTATGGAAGCCCTGCGGCGGAAGGAGATTGTCAATCTGAAGGACGGTTCCAAGCTGGGCTACGCCGACGATGCGGTCTTAGATGTGGAAACAGCCCGGGTACTACGGCTGGTGGTCAAAGGCCGGGCCAGGTGCTTCGGGCTTTTGGGCCGCCAGTCCGACCTGCTAATCCCCTGGGAGGACATCCAGGTCATCGGGGAGGACACCATCCTCATCAACATGACCGACTGCCCCAAAGAGTCCATTCCCAAGCGGTTCAAATGGCTGGATTTTTGGAACAATTTGTAAAGGAAGCTGGGTTTTAGCTTCCTTTTTTCTTGTATTTTTTAAAATTTCCTGTTTTTTCAGAAAATATCAGGAATTTATTCAGCTTATTCCTTGATATATCCTGTTTATCTGTAAATTCTCCTGATTTCTTTGATTTTCAAAAAACAGAATAAAAAATGAGAATCAAAGAGAAATCGAGGTAAATCGAGAGAAAACGAGAGAAATGGGGCTGTAAATTAAAAAAACGCCGATTTTCCGGTTGACTTTCCATTTGCCATCCGTTATAATAGGGTACGTTGTGAAAATAACGCCCTGCCCTGTGATTGGACGGGCTGATTCCAAGAATTTGAACTGGAGGTACCCATATGTCTACTACTTTGGTAAAACCTGCTGAAGTTAGCCGCAAGTGGTATATCCTGGACGCGACCAACAAGCCCCTGGGCCGTGTCGCTGCCAAGGCTGCCCACCTGCTCCGCGGCAAACACAAACCCACCTTTACTCCCAACGTTGACTGCGGCGATTTCGTCATCATCGTCAACGCTGACAAAGCCATCCTCACCGGCAAAAAGATGGAGCAGAAATTCCTGCGCTGGCACACCGGCTGGATCGGCCACCTGAAAGAAGTCTCCTACAAAGACCTGATGCAGAACAATCCTGAGAAAGCCATGCAGGTTGCTGTGAAGGGCATGCTTCCCTCCAACACCCTGGGCCGCAAACAGATTGGCCGTCTGCACGTTTACAAAGGCTCTGAGCATGTGAACCAGGCTCAGAAACCCGAAGTTTACGAGTTTTAATCAGTGAAAGGAGGCTATTAGAATGTACGAATCCAAACCTTACTTCTACGGCACCGGCAGAAGAAAACATTCTGTCGCCCGCGTCCGCGTTTACCAGGGCACCGGCAAAATCACCATCAATGGCCGCGACATTGACGATTACTTCGGCCTGGACACCCTGAAAACCATCGCCCGTCAGCCTCTGGCCCTGACCGAGACTGAAGGCAAATTTGACATCGTCTGCACTCTGGCAGGCGGCGGCGTTACCGGCCAGGCTGGCGCTCTGCGTCACGGCCTTTCCCGCGCTCTGCTTCAGTACGATCCCGAGCTGCGCCCCGTTCTGAAAAAAGCTGGTTTCCTGACCCGCGACCCCAGAATGAAAGAAAGAAAGAAATACGGCCTCAAGGCTGCCCGTCGCGCTCCGCAGTTCAGCAAGCGCTAAACTTTATCAAAAGTGGTCAAAAACCCCGGAACTACGCGGTTTCCGGGGTTTTTCCTTTTCAAATGGTTTGACGCAAT
>DVOW01000015.1 GCA_018713335.1 Candidatus Merdivicinus intestinigallinarum
GACGGCGCTCTGACCAAAGCCCACTGCGCCAAAGCGGAGGAAATGCTGGCCCCCATGGAAAAGGACGCCAAGGAGTACCAGCTGATCCTGGCCGCCCACGCCCATATCGACATGAACTGGATGTGGAGCTTCAACGAGACCGTGGCCGTCACCCTGGCCACCTTCCGCACCATGCTGAACCTCATGGACCAGTATCCGGACTTCTGCTTCTCCCAGTCCCAGGCCAGCGTGTATCAGATCGTGGAAGAATACGATCCGGAGCTGATGGAGCGCATCAAGGCCCGCATCGCCGAGGGCCGCTGGGAAGTGACCGCCACCGGCTGGGTGGAAACGGACAAGAACATGCCCAACACCGAGTCCCTGCTGCGGCACATCCAGTACACCCGGGAATACCTCAGCGAAAAATGGGGCGTCAAGGATTTCGCTATCGACTTCTCCCCTGATACCTTCGGCCACAACGGCAACGTGCCGGAGATCGACCGGTTCGGCGACGTCCAGTATTTCTACCACTGCCGGGCCCTGGACGGGGATTATGTGCTGTACCGCTACAAAGCCCCCTCCGGCAAGGAGGTCCTGGCCTACCGGGAGCCTTACTGGTACAACAGCGCCATCACCCCCCACATCGGCCCCGGCCTCATTGACCTGTCCCGCCGTTCCGGCGGACTGAAGACCGGTTTGATCGTGTACGGCGTCGGCGACCACGGCGGCGGCCCCACCCGCCGGGACGTGGAACGGGCCATGGACATGATGGCCTGGCCCATTTACCCCCGCATCAAATTCGGCACCCTGCTGGAATTCTTTAAAGCCGCGGAATCCGTCCGGGAAAAACTGCCGGTGGTGGACCACGAGCTGCAGTACTTCGCCCAGGGCTGCTACACCACCCAGAGCCGCATCAAACGGGGCAACCGCCGTCTGGAGGCCTCTCTGTGCGACGCCGAGAGCTTCGCGTCTTTGGCAAACGGCCTTGCTTCCTTTAAATTCCAGAAGGGGTCCTTCCGGAAAGCCTGGCAGGATGTGCTGTTCACCCACTTCCACGACATCATCACCGGTTCCTGCGTCCAGGATACCCGGGAGCACGCCATGGGCCTGTACCAGACCTCCATGGCAGTGGCCAGCACCCAGGCCCAGAACGCCCTGCGGGTGATCGCGGAAAATATCGACACTTCCTCCATCCCTGTGGACATTGACGCCTACAACACCCAGTCGGAAGGCGCAGGCGTCGGCTACGGCCTGGAAAACTTCGTGGGCGTGCCCAGCCCGGAACGGGGCAGCGGCAAGACCCGGATCTTCCACATCTTCAACCCCCTGGCCCAGGCCCGCACCGAAATGGTGGAGCTGACCGTCTGGGATTGGGTCGGCGATCTGCGGGAGATCCAGATGAAGGACGCCAAAGGGCAGGCCCTGCCCTTCCAGCTGCTGGACAGCAAGCTGGAAAAATACTGGGACCACCGGTATTTCCGCATCTTGGCGGAAGTGACGGTCCCCGGCTGGGGCTACACCACCGTGGTGCTGTCGGAAGGGGAGCCGGAAGAATACCGGTTCTACTATCATCCCTTCGTCCGCACCTCCCCTGTTTACCCGGACTATGTACTGGAAAATGAGCTGGTATCGGTCCGCATCAACTCTTACGACGGCCGGATCGCCTCCATTTTGGACAAAAAGACCGGCACAGAGCTGATCGAGGCGGGGAAATCCGCAGGCCTCACCTGCATCGAAACCGAGTGTGCCACTTCCAGCGCCTGGAACATCGGCCGGCACCTGTCGGAAACCCCGGTGGACCGCTGCCTGAAGGTGGAGAAACTGGCGGACGGCCAGCTGCGGCAGGCAGTCAAGGCCTCCTATACCGTGATGAACTCCACCGCGGAAGTGACCTACACCCTGGACCGGGACCAGAGGGGCGTCCAGGTGGACCTGGAAGTAGACTGGAAGGAAATCGGCGGCCAGACCATCCCGGTGCTGGATTACCGGATGCCTTTGGCCTATGAGGCGAAGGACTACCTGTACGACATCCCCGCCGGTTCCATCGTCCGCCGGGATGAAGCGGACGATGTGCCCGCGTTGCAGTACGGCGCGGCCCTCAACGAAAAGGGCGCGTCCGCCGTTTTGGTCAGCGACAGCAAATACGGCTACCGGGGCCGGGACAACGCCCTGGCGCTGACCCTCATCAACAGCTCCACCGGCCCGGACCTTTACCCGGAACGTGGCATCCATCATGTGAAGCTGTTTGCGGGCGTCACCGATGGCTGCCCCAAGGAAACCGAGGAACTGGCCTCCCGGTTCAACCATCCCCTGGCGTACCAGGCGGGCAACTGCCGCAAAGGGACCCTGCCCCTGGAACTGGGCATGCTGGCTCTGGAAGCCAAAACCAGCGTGCTTTCCGCCATCACCATGGCGGACGACGGCGCGGTCGTCGTGCGGCTCTATGAAACCTGCGGCAAGGACGATGAAGTCACCCTGCACTTCGGCGCGGCGGTCAAGGGCGCAGTATCTGTGGACCTCCTGGAACAGGACAACGGCCGGGAAGTGCGGGTAAACGGCGGCGATGTGTCCTTTACCATCCCAGCGCGTTCGATCTTTGAGGTGAAGGTCCAGCGGTAAAGGAGGGACGGAAAATGGCGGATCCTCTGGAGATCCGCCGTTTCCGGCCGGACGACCGGGAACGGGTCAACGGATTTTTCGACAGCCTGGGCTTTGACGCCCGGATGTTCTTTAACCGCCTGGACGGCAACCGGCAGAATGCCCTGCGGTATTTTGACGGGACTTTGGAAAACACCATCCAGTGGATGGCCTGCGATGGGGACACGATGGCGGGGTACGTCTTTTTGTGGGACGTGGATTCCTCGGTGGTGTGGTTCGGCATTGCCGTGGCGGACGCCTACCAACACCGTGGCCTTGGATGGCAGCTGGCACAGACTGCCATTTCCTGGGCAAAGGAAAATGGGAAAGGCGGGGTGCTGTTAACCACCCACGCCGCCAATTTCAAAGCCCAGGCCCTTTACGAGAAGTGCGGTTTCCGCCGAATCGGCACCGCCTTTGACGGCGAGTGGCTTTACCTGCTCCGCTTTTCTTAATTCATGCAGCAACCGGAACCCCGGGCGGCAAAACGCCGCCCGGGGTTTTGTATGACGATTTGATATGGAAAATTTTACGTTTGAGGAAATATTTGATCCACGCCCCGTGTGGGGAGCGACTTTCCCGGCTGCGGATGGCGGCGATCAATTTCTCATTTCAATCCATTTGACCCACGCATTTTGGTACGAATTTCAATCCACGCTCCTGTATGGGGAGCGACCAATAGTTTTTCATGTCAAGGCTCACTGACGTCAGTAGCACATGGAAAATCCCCCTTTTCACATGCAGGCTTAATTTCCCTCCAAGATTTCCGCTTCCAACCCCTCCAAAGGCTCCGCTGTAATGACGTAGTCCTCCCCCCGGGGAGGGATCTCGACGCCGGGCTTCAGGGCGGCCTTCACAGAGCGATGGACTTTTGCGGAAGAATACTGGCCGTCCTTGCAGCTGTGCTCCCACCAAAAGAGTTTGACCACCTCCAGACGAGGCGTCATTGACAAAGAGGGTGTGCAGGCATTCCTTCACCACCTGAGCGTCTTCATAAGAAAAACCGGTTTTTTCCGCCAGCTGGACATTGATGGAGCCTTTGATTTCATACAGGCCAAAGCGGACGAAGTGCTTCATCCCCATGGTATCGGAGGACCTGCCGCCGCTTTTTCCACTCGTTTCTCCATTGACGCTTTTGGTGATCTGCATGGACTCGATTTCCACCGGGGAAAGGCTGGCGGCCTGATGGATGGAAACAGGCCCCCTTACGCCGCAGGACACCCCTTTTGCATCCTTAAAGGCAAATACCTGGCCAAAGGCGCGGACGTCCAGCCAGGTCTCACAGGCTGTCTGGGCGTACTCATCCCGGTCTTTTACATTTTTCAAGACGGAAAAAGCCCGTTCGCTCAAGCTTTTGCAGCCGTCGCCGCACCGGCCGTCCGACTGCACGAAAATCCGGTGGCCCAGATCCTGCATCCGGTTGCGGAGCTTGCGCTTGATGCACACGTTGGAAATTTCGCTGAACCCGTTGTAATCGGTGCGGGGACGGTTCCCATTCAGCGGGTCGCCGTTGGCATTGGCCATGGTGACAGAAACCAGGGCCACAAAGTCAATCTTGTTCTGCAGAGCGCTCATCAGAAGGGTCCTCCTCACTGTTCAGCTTCTTTTTGGATTTGTATAGTTCATTGCGCTGGAGATAATAGCCCATGAGATAGGTTTCGCTTAAAGGGGCGTTCCATTGGGGTTGGGGGTAGGCGTAAATCTGTTCCATGATTTCCCCAAGGAGCTTTTTATGGAAAAACACGGGGATTCCCCTGCTCCTGCTCTTACAGGGCTTGTACACTATTCCGCCGGAACGGTACTCGGGAGATCTACATGCTCCAGCATTTCCTCAATAACGCCTTTTTCAATCTGGAATACGGGAAACTGGCCTCCTGCGCCTTTATCGTCCTGGCGCTGGCGGCTGGGCTGCGTCTTTGCGTGAAAAGGAGGGGAGAAGGGTGAAAAAACTTCTCAAATGGCTGGTGATGCTGGTTTTCTGTTCCCTTGTCTGTTTTTATTCTATGGATGCTTTGTGTGGCAGGGGCAGTTTTCCTTGTCCGGATTTTGGGAAGTGTGGAAGCTGCGGGATATTCTTTTCAATTTCTTCCAAAACTCCATGATTCTGACGGTCCCGGTGGTCTGTTTGCAGCTGCTGATCTGTATTCCGGCAGCACACGGCTTCTCCTAGTGGAGAAGCCGTGTGGTACAAGTCTTATTTGCGCTTTACCTCCTATCCATGCTGATGTCGTTTCTGGTGACCATGGTCCCGACCTTTTTGCTGATGCAGAAGCTGGGGCTGGTAGGGAAATTCGCGGCGGTTATCCTGCCCAAAACTTTCGCCGTGTTTGGGGTGTTCTTTTTAAAGCAGGCCATTTCCGCCGTGCCGGACTCCATTTTAGAGGCCGCCCGGCTGGACGGGTGCGGCGAATGGCAGGTTCTGGCCAAAATCATCGTACCGCTGCTGAAACCCAGCATTGCAGCCCTGCGCTGATGATTTTTGCCGACTGCTGGAGCATGGTGGAAGAACCGTTGATTTTGCTTCAGGACATGACAAAATTTTCCTTATCCGTTTTTCTAGACAGTGAAGTGCAGGATGTAACGCAAAGTACCTTTATAGTTTCCTTGGGAATTTTACTGGTCCCCATGAGCTTCTATTGGATAACACAGAAACAACTGCAAGCTGGGGTGGGAGTATTACTGGAACCAGACGATATCTAAACTAAAATAGCATCGCTCGTTTTCACTTTTGATATGTAAGGGAAGCCACAAAAGTTTTGGCAAACAAAAAAACACACCTGCCCGAAAGCAGGTGTGTAAATTCATTGAGGTCATTGGATCCATGCGCCGCTGGGGCCTACGCGGTAACCGTCGGGGGTTGTGGTATCAGCCGCCATACCGCCCCAATCGTACAGGTAATACCAGGTTCCGTTCAGATTGAGCCATCCCGTGGCCATACCGCCCCAATCGCGCAGGTAGTACCAAGTTCCATTGAGATTGAGCCACCCCGTGGCCATGCCGCCCCAGTCTTTCAGGTAGTACCAGGTACCGTTCAGATTGATCCAGCCAGTAGCCATACCGCCCCAATCGTGCAGGTAGTACCAGGTTCCATTCAGGTTTAACAACCCGGTGGCCATCTGTCCGTTTTCCTTTAAGTAGTACCAAGTGCCGTTAGAGAGGAGCCAGCCGGTTACCATTTCTCCGTTTTCGTTCAGATAATACCAGTAATGATCCACGAAAACCCAGCCGGTGGCGGTTTCACCGCCCTGGTAATAATACCAGACGCCGTCCTCATACACCCAGCCGTCCGCCGGGATTTCCGGTTCTTCGGGTTCCACAGGCTTGGGACGGGTGGGGACATAGCCTCCGCCGCTGGAATTGCGGTCAAAGACGGCCTTAACAGTCACATTTCCGGCGGGCATGGTAAAGGCGTTGTTTTGGATGGCGATATTGCCGGAAACAACTTCCCATCCGTCAAAGTGATAGCCGCTGTCGGGGTCGGCGGTCAGGGTAACGGTCGTTCCCGCCGGTGCAGAAGCCGGGGACGCGGACGCGCTGCCGTTGCCGTCAGTCTGCACCGTCACGGTGTACTGCACCGGATTCACGGTCACTGCACAGGTGGCGGTTTTTCCGCCGTCTACCGTGGTGACGGTGATGGTAGCGGTACCGGGAGCCACGGCGGTCACTTTGCCTGTTGCGTCCACCGTGGCAACGCTTGTATCACTGCTTTCCCAAGTCACATTCTGGTTGGTGGCATCGCTCGGGGCCACCGTGGCAGTGAGGGTTTCGGTGTCACCCTCCGTCAATTCCAGGGTGGTCTTGTTCAGCGACACGCTGGTGACTTTATAGATTACCGTACCTGTCACGTCGCCTGTCAAAGTGCCGCCGTCCACTGTCAAAGTATAATCACCCGTGTTCAGGCTTGCCCCATTATACAATGTCAGGCTCTCGCCCTCGCCAATCTCCAAATCCTCCTGCAATTCCACTTCGCCGTACACAGTGCCTTCCGCGCCGTTCCAGATGATGCCACCTGTTTCTTCGCCACCTGTTCCGTACTGAACCCCAGTAGAAGAATTACTCGTAATTCCACCGGCACTGCCGTTGGCTCGCACGATGGCGTTGTTGCTGACGGTGACTGTGGGCGTGTCGTCGCTGGTTCCGCTGGTGCCGAGCCGGAGGCGAATTCCTGAAACATTGCGCGAGTCTGCTGTAGCAGTCAGACTGCCGCCATCCACGGTGAGTGATGCACTTGAGGTTTCGCTACTACCGCTCTGCACGGTAACGCCAAAGCTAAAGGAACTTGTGGCTGTGACCTTCGCGTTTTTGATGCCCAGGGCAGCATTACCGTTGGAACTGATAACATAGATTGGATCTTGATTTGAGTTGACATACAAGGTGCCGCTGCCCGTGATGGTCAGGTTGGCACTGCCAATAGAGGGGGCATACACACGAATTCCATAGCTGACACCTTCTATTGTATTGGTGCCCTCCAATGTGATAGTCAAGTTTGCATCGCCGCTTTGATTGAATACGCCAATGGCCGCTCCGGTAATATAAAAAAGGGATTCATCGTAGTCATTCAATTCTTTTTTGATGGTGGCCCCGCACAGAGTCAGGGTGCTGCCGTCCCACATGATGTTGTAGTTGTCAGCAGTTGCATCTTTCGTTATCACTTCTCCGCTTTTGTTTGTGATGGCGTAAACGATACTGTCAGAACTTCCGGTAAGCGCCACGCCTCCCACATAAACGGTATTCTTCTCCGCCGCCAGCACCGTGACGGGGAGCGCGTTGGACGGGGTAGCAGGCTGGGCTTCCAATCCCTCGCAGGCGCTCAAATCCGCGCCCCCGGCCCCGCACACCGGGCAGTCCTCATTGATTTCTTCCTCGGTGCAGAGTTTTTCGCAGGTACATTCTTCCGGCTGCGCGTCTGACGGGGTTGCCGTGTCTCCACTGTCATGGGCGTTGCAGACTTCGCAGACAAAGGCGCAGGGGCTTCCCGCGCTGCCCTCGGTGTAGCCGCAAGCCGCGTCATGGCTTGGGTGGTGTTCGCATAGGGCGCTCCCTGCTGGTGGCGGGCCGCTGTCCGGCTCCCCCTCGGCAAAGGCCGTGGCCGGGAACAGCGTAAACAGCAGGCATAGGCACAAAAGCGCCGCTGTCAGTCGTTTTCGCATGGTGCTTCCTCCTTGGTTCTTGGATTTGGACCGCTCCTGTGGGAGCGTCCTGTTTTCTTCCGTTGCTCATTTTTACATACTCCCAGCAGGGAGCCGGGGAATTGATGGTAGTGGCGGCAAGAGCCACAGTCAATGCTTGCCGGGTCGTCGTCCACCATCTCGGCCTGGGGGCAGGCGTCCTCGATGGTCAAGAGGACGGGACGGCCCGCCGGGGTGTAGACAGGCCCGTCATAGTAGCCCTCGTAGCTCTCCACCTCTCTTTGAAGATGGTCATCCCAATATATAGGGACTTCGATCACTTCCCCCTCAAACTCATGCCGCTTGACCTTTTCCATATCTTATCCCCCTTTCTCTTTTCCACGGCGGGGGCAGAACGCCGCAGCAGCAGCAAGGGCGGCCAGTATCAGAACGCCGGAGCGGGCGCGGCGCTGCTTTTGCCGATCCCTTTGTTTGACCCGTTCCTTTACCAGAGCAACGCGAGTTTCGCTGCTATACACGCTTCGGACACCCCCTCTCCCAAAACGCCGGAGCTGCCAAAACGCAAAAAGGACGCGCCCCGCCCACGGAATGACCGTGGACGCAGCGCGCCCCTTGAAACGGCGTTATGAAGTTGAACTTGTACGCAGGAAAAAAAGGACAGACTTATCCTGTCCTGTTCTGTCTGTCTAATTATGGGGGATAAATCCCGTTTGTCAAGACTTATTTTGTAAATTCCCATGGCTTCTCCCTGCAATTCTGCGGCAAATTCCGCCGCCTCTCCGGGCGGCGGTTCTATGACCACAATCTTATTATACAGGAAAAAAATAGGGAATACCATCACCCATTTTGACCCCTAAAATGGGTGACCCCCGGGGCGGTTTTCGGGGGCTTTCGGCCTATAAAAGCATGTATTGTTTTAGGTCTTTCCGGTTCTCCACATGGAGCTTCCGCATGGCCTCGGAGATGTGGGTTTTGACCGTATTTGCCGATATTTTCAGGTGTTCCGCGATCTCCTGGGTGGTCCAGTCCCGGGCCGCAAGCATGGCGATGACGAACTCCGTAGTCGTCAAATCGTCGGCTACATCATGGCCTGTTTTGGGGTTATGAACTCTACGCCACCCGGAAGAGAAACGATAGGTGATGTCAATAATCCGTTTGAAATCTTCCGGCCATTTTGGTTTGATAACCGCTTCCAGCATGGCCCCCAAAAGCCCGTGGTGTTCGCCGAAGCCCTCAATGAGGTCGTCGGGGCGGGCAATCTCCCAGGCTTTCAGCAGATGGGCCTCGGCCCGGTCTGTCTGCTTCATGCTCATGTAGTCCATGACCGCTACCAGATGTAAATAGATGGCGGGAATGGGATAGGCCGCCGCGCCCATGGCAAGGGTAGCCTCCACAATCCCGGCGCTGTGGCCGTACTCCTGTTTCAGATAGAGATAATGGGCCTGGACATACAGGGCAAAGGCCCGCAGTCCCGGCGGCAGCAGGGGCAGGAAACTTTTGGCCTCCGGCATTTCCTCCGGCAGCGGGAGGTGGAGCAGCACTGCCCCGGTTGCTGCGATAAAAGCTGCCGCCGCTTGGAATTGGGGCGACTGCTGCCCGGCGGCGGTCAGAGCCGCGTTCAGCTCTCCTAAAGCGAATTCAGCCCGCTGGATTTCTCCGATGGAGAGGTTTGCGTAGGCGTAGATCAGGCAGGCGGACAGCCGCGCCCCCATGTCGGGGCTTGTGAGGTAGGCTTCCGCCTCTTTTGCCGCTTCCTCCGGGCGGCCCGTGAAATAGTGGTACTCCGCTGCGGCAATGTCCCGGCGCGGGCCGGAGGCCATGGCCTCCACCGTTTCCCGGCACTTTCCCGGCGCAAAGGCCGTATTCATCAGGGGCATAAGGTTGGTATGGTCGATCAGTCCGCCGGGGCAGACTTCCCTTGCTTGCGCGTCCGGCGGGGGTCAGCGGGCTTTTCCGCGTCGGCGGGAATGGCCCAGGCTTTCCCCACCCGCTGCGCGCCGGGTATGCGCTCCTCCGCGCAGTATTGGTTGATCCTCCGTTCCGACACGCCCCATTTTTCCGCCGCTTCCCGGAGAGAAAGATAACTTTTCATGCTGTCACCGCCTTTTTCGATGTGGGCAGAATATCGCTGCTTTACTTCCTATTATATACGAACCCTCGTAGATTTTCAAGGTTTCTGAAAACGGGGCGCCCGCTTGCGTATTTTCACCCATGCTGCAGGCCCCTTTATTTTGCGCGAAAAAAATGATAAAATAAAGTGAATGGATTCCTCCTGTTCAGTCGTATTACAGGTGAAGCCGGATGATACGGCTATCCAAAATAACAGGAGGAATGACGGATGGGAAAACTGCTGAAAAGAACGTGTGCCGGCGTTTTGATAGCTGCCGCAGTACTGGCTGTTGGTACAACGGGCGTGTTTGCGGCCGGACCGGGAGCCGGAAAAAACTTTACGGATGCCAATGGGGACGGGGTCTGCGACTGCCGGGAAACCGTCTGCTGGTACGCGGACGTCAATGAGGACGGCATTTGCGACAGCTGCGGCAGGAATCAAAAGGAATGCCTTTTACAAAACAGCTGTGGAAAATATTTTGCAGATGCGGATCATGACGGTATCTGCGACCATGCAGAAAACAGGGACGGTCTTTGCGGTTATGCCGCCGGACGGGGATTAGGACAAGGCAAAGGGCTCCGGGGCGGACGGGGCCGATAAGAAACAGCAGGTGAGGATGCGATGCGGAGCGAACAGGAAGTAAACCGGGCAGTCGAGCAGTACGCCGATATGGTCCGGCGGCTTTGTATGATCCATTTGAAAAATTACGCGGATACCGAGGACATATTTCAGACCGTTTTTTTGAAGTATGCCCTTAGCTCCGTGCCCTTTGAAAATGCGGAACACGAAAAGGCGTGGTTCCTCCGGGTCGCCATAAACGCCTGCAAGGATTTGCTGAAAAGTTTTTTCCGCAGCCGCGCCGTCCCCCTGGATGAAATCCTGGAACAGCCGGCTGAAATGCCGCCGGACCACCGGGAAGTGCTGGAGGCGGTCCTGTCGCTTCCCCCAAAATACAAGGACGCCGTGTACCTGCACTACTATGAAGGGTACACAGCCCCGGAAATCAGCCGGATTCTGGGGAAAAATGTAAACACGGTTTATACGCTCCTGAACCGTTCCAAACAACTGCTCCGGGAGAAGCTGGGAGGTGAGGAGGATGAATGACCGCCTGAAAAAAGCGCTGGATCAGGTGCGGGCCGAAGAAGAATTAAAGCAAAAGACCAAGGAGTATGTCTTTCAGAAAACAAAGGGCTGCAAACGGACAAAAAAGGCAGGCTTCAGAATTTTTCTCCCGGCCGCCGCCTGTATGCTCCTTCTTTTCCTGGGAGGGTATTGGCTGTACTTCACCCCCACTGCGGAAATCAGCATAGATATTAACCCTTCCATCGAATTGGCCGTCAACCGGTTTGACCGGGTGATTTCCATTGGCGGCTGGAATGAGGACGGGAAGGAGCTGGCCGGTTCCCTTGATGTATGGAACCTGGAATATACCGAAGCAGTAAACCGGGTTTTGGAGAACGAGGAAGTGGCTGCGCTGCTGTCCAATGACGGGATTCTGACCATTGCCGTTGTTGGGGACGATAAAGCCCAAAGGGAGCAAATTCTTTCCGGCGTGCAGGCCTGTACGGCCGGAGAAAAAAACGCCTACTGTTATTCTGCTAATCCGGAAGAAGTGGAGACGGCCCACGAACTGGGCCTTTCCTACGGGAAATACCGGGCGTTTTTAGAATTGCAGGAGCTTGATCCGTCCATTACCGCAGAGGAAGTCCGGAATATGCCCATGCGGGAAATCCGGGATATGATTCAAAGCTTCACTGACAGTGAAAACGATGATGCAGGAACCGGCGATGGGTATGGAGGGACCCGCGGAACCGGCAAAGGCCGGGGACAGCAAAACAGGTATGGCAGGGGCCTCTGATCCTTTTATTTTTTGGCAGCCAGCACATAGATTGTACCTCTGCAGTCATAACTACAATTCCTACAGTTCTTACAATGCAAAGAAAGATACGCGCGTATTATAGGTGAGAAATCGCGAGGATTTCCTTTACCAGCCGTTCCATGTTTTCCACTTCTTTGAGGGTTTCCGGCAGTACTTTTCCTGTGTCCTTATATTTTCCAATCCCCAGGATCATGCTTTCAATCTGGCCTTTTAAGATGGTAATGGGCGTTTTCAGCTCATGAGAGGCGGCCGCAAAGAAATCCCGGCGCTGACGGGAAAGTTCGGTGAGTTGTTCCATATCCTCCCGCAGTTGTTCATTGGCGCTTTCCAGCTCTTTCATGGCAGTATCCAGCCGCTTTGCCATCGTGTTCAGGCTGTTTGCCAGAATGCCCAGTTCATCGGTACGGTTTACCTTGCAGTCCCAGGTCATATCCAGATGAGCCATCCGTTTGGAAATGCGGCTGATTTCCAACACAGGCCGCACCAGAACCCGGCTGCACAGAAAAGCCCCCAAAGCAGAAATGAGCAGGATCAAAGCCAACAGCCAAGGCAGCAGTTTCAAAAACGCCATCGTCAACTCTTTCCCGGCGGAAACGGGAGCTGAAATACTGAGATAATAGGGTTCCTCCCGATTCGCAAACAAGACTTCGCCAGTAGAGGTCATCATCTCATCGCCTTCCTTAGACGGATCGTCTATGGAACCAAAAAACAGAGTGGTTCCGTCGCCATTGATGCTCACCATCGCTTGATTTTTATAGCAGAATTGTTCAATAACTTTTTGAGCGTCTTCATAGTTGGTCTGAGTAAGGGTATCAGTAAGCTGCTGAATTTCTCTCTCTATCTGGTTGCTGGCTACAATCGTATAACTACCCGGCAGAAATATCATCACCATGCCGTAAATCAGCAGGCTGCACAGGATGAGCAGACCGGCAATCCACAAAAGACCTTTGCACTTAGACTGTTTCTAATTTTCTTTCCCAAGTCTGTATCCCACCCCTCTGATCGTTTCAATCAAATCTGTGTCCAGCTTTCTCCGCAGGTTCATAATGTGAATATTAACGGTTTTTTCTTCCCCAACGAAATCATAGCCCCATACCTGATTGAGCAGATTGTCCCGTGTAAATACCCGGCCTGGGTGGAGTAGGAACAGTTCCAGAAGCCCGTATTCCGTATGGGTGAGGGAAATGGGCTTTCCGCTAACAGAAACCGCGCGGCTTTCCCGATCCAACCGGATATTTCCGTAAGAAAGCGCGGTTGTAGTTTCTTGGTCCTCCCATTCTTTTACCCGGCGCAGAACCGCCTCCACCCGCATGAGCACCAGCTTCACGGAGAAAGGTTTCGTAATGTAATCGTCCACCTTTAATTCAAATGCCTTGACCTGGGCGTCTTCCCCGTCCAATGCTGTCAGCATGATAATCGGCACATTGGATTCCTGCCGGATCATCTCGCAGACCGTGTATCCGTCAATTTTGGGCATCATAATGTCCAGAAGAACAAGGGAGAAGGGTTTCTCCCGAAATTTTGTTACTCCCTCCAGACCGTCGCCTGCAACCTCTATACTGTATCCGGCATCCGTCAGCAGCTCCGAAAGGATAGACTGGATGGCGGTTTCATCTTCGATAATCAAAATTCGTTCGCTCAAATTATCGCCTCCTGATTAAGCATCAGTATATCATAAAATGATTTGTTTTTGGTTTAGAAATCGGGAATTTTTTGGCTTTTTCAAAAATGATTTTTTCAAAAGCCTTGACTTTCCACCGGTGATGTGTAAGCTGTGACTCACACGCAAGAAGATCCCGGAGAACCTGCCACAGAGAATAGCGGGCCGGAAGACATCAAGGCAGCCTATCATACGACCGGTGTGCGCCGCAAGGAACTCGTGGCGGCAATCGGCGAATTTACCGGCGCGGAACCGGAATACAAAGCAGCCCCCAGCTTCGCCTATGAAATCGGCGAGTACACGGTAGATAAGAATGGAACACTGACCGGCCCGGAAAATCCGGCGCTGATCGAAAGCCTGAAAGAACAAGGCTTCATTGCCGCAGAATAAAATGAGAAGGCCCCGCCGAAGCGGGGCCTTTTGGACAGTGCATATCCCGTCGTATTATGTCGAAGTGCTCTTAGTTACATGGCAGCTCCCTTCGTTCTAGGGCCGCCGGTCTCGTCAGCATCAGGCTGTCGTTTTATATGAAGTCATAAAACGACGGCCCTGTTGTATTCAAAGCCGCCGTAAGGTCGAGTGTAGGGCATGGCGATTGCCTGCTGAACGACGGCTTTTTATTTGCCATCGTCCGGCAGATAAATCGCATATCGGTTATAATCAGCTTACGATCCGCCCATCCTCAATACGGATGGTCTGGTCGGTCATTTGTGCGATCTCCGGGTTGTGGGTAATCATGATAATGGTCTGGTGGAACTTCTGGCTGGTCGTATGCAATAAACCGATGACGTTATCGCTGGTTTTGGAATCCAGGTTTCCCGTTGGTTCGTCGGCCAGAATGATGTCAGGTTTTGAGGCAAGTGCGCGGGCAATCGCCACACGCTGCTGCTGGCCGCCGGAGAGGTTGTTCGGCAAGCTGTGGATTTTCTGTTCCAGCCCCAGCATTTTTACAACTTCCATAATAAAATTCTTGTCCGGCTTCTGACCATCCATAGCAATAGGAAAAACAATGTTTTCCCAAACATTCAGGGTGGGGATCAGGTTGTAGTTCTGGAAGATGAAGCCGATCCGGCGGCGGCGAAACACGGTGAGTTGTTCGTCTTTCAGCTTGGACAATTCCGTGCTGCCGATGGTTACAGTCCCGGAAGTGGGGTTGTCAAGGCCGCCCAGCATATTCAGCAAGGTGGATTTGCCGGAGCCGGAAGTGCCGATAATGGCAACAAACTTTCCAGCTTCGATTTCCAAATTCACACCGTCCAGCGTGTGAACCTCTGTTTCGCCTTTTCCGTAGTATTTTTTCAGGTCTTTTGCCTGTAAAATGATATTTGCACTCATGGTGAAATCCTCCTTATCCGATTATTCCGCAACACGCAGTTTTTCGACAATGCTGCCCTTATTGAAAACTTTCAGCGCAATCACCGGCACGATAGCAGCGACGATCAACAGCACAACACACGCGATCACAGCGGGGAGAAGCGTAAAGTGGAACGTGAAGTACCAAATACTTCCTGTGAGTACCCGTACAACCGTAAAGGCCAGTACCACAGACAAAATCAGGCCTGCAATACACGCGCCGATGGCATAGTAGACGCCCTCCCAAATCATCATTCGGGTCAACTGCTTTGTAGTCATGCCGATGCTCTGCATGGTCGCAAATTCATGGCGGCGGGCCAGAATGGTGGTAATGATGGTGTTGGTTAAGTTCAGCACACCGGCCACGCCAAAGATAATACCAATCAGACCGCCGACAAATTGGAGCATAGTGCGAGTGGCCATAGCATCCTGACGGGCATCCTCAGCAGAAGCGTAGTTCAAGCTGGGGTCTACATTTGTTACATAGTCCTCCAAAAAGTCCGTCATGGCCTCCCACTGACTTTCCTCCACATTAAAGGAATATTTATAGACAGCCGGCTCGTCATAGATTTCCGTGTAAACCGCTGTGGGCAGGTACAGATATAATCCGTTACCGCCTACTTCCAACGGCCCATTGGAGGTATAGCCGATTTCTTCATCATCTCCGTTGAGTGCTGCTTTTGCCAATATAGGGAGTTCCATAACTGGCTCACCGTTTTTATAGACAGTGATTACATCTCCCACATCCAACAAATCAAAGTCGGGAAACAAAACGGAAGTTCCCATGTCGGACTGTACTCCCAGCAGGACACCCTCGCCATTCATCATCTGCTCATACAGTGTGTGTGCATCCGTTTCGCCCTCTTGTAAGTCCATTCTGGTAAGGGCAACTTCTTCCATCCCATAGACATTACAAAGTGCGTGGCCGTCATCTCCTAACTGAAAACGAATGCCTCCATCGGTGTACGCAGCGGGAATACCGGAATCCGTATCAGTATCTTTGTAGGCAAATTCCACCGGGAAGTCATAGGTCACATTGCTGTCATCCAAAGTGTTTTTATAAATGGCCGAAGCACCGCTTACACCAGGCTGTGCATTGATTTCGTCTATCACTTCCGTACTCAGCCCCTGTTCACGGCGGGTAAACCCTTCCATGCCGTTTGTGCTGGCAGCGTTCACCACAGCAAAGTCAGTGCGGATGCTGTATGACACCTGCTTGTCAATGTCCACACTTTCCGCAGCGATGCCCATACAGTTCAGCAGCAAAACGCAGAGGGTCAACGAGGCAACAATGAAGGCGGAACGCCGTTTATTGCGGCCTAAATTCGACCAGGCCAGCCGGGGCAGACTGGCGCCGTCAGTGCTTTTCTTTGTGGCCTTTTTTCCTGTTGCCGCCTCCACATAGCGGAACGCTTCAATGGGCGGGATGTTAGCAGCCACACGAACTGGCTTCCTTGTGGAGAGGAACACGGTCAGCGCGGCGAGGATTGCAGCTCCAACGAAGATAATCGGAGACGGCTCCACATTGACGGCAACATTTTCATAACTGCTGGAAAGGATGCTCATGACTCTTGGCAAAGTCGCTTTTCCAATAAAGTAACCGGCCAACAGGCCGAGAGGAATGCCGATACAGGACAGCCATAATGCCTGCCGGTTGATGAGCTTTTTCACCTGCCGCTTGCTCATGCCGACAGTACGGTACAGGCCATAGCGGCGAATTTCCTGCATGACCGCAATATCAAACACATTGTAGATCAACAGATAACCGCACAGAATGAACAGGAAAATCACAACCGATCCCAGCAGGATCGTCGCCGGCTCAAATGTAGGATTGGTCATGGTGTTGACTACGCCGGACATATTATCGGAGTTGTTGGAATCCGGGCCGCCGCCCATCTGGCGCACCCAGTTATCCATGTTCTCTTGAAGTCCCACGGTGCTTGTGGCGATGAAATCGGAATAATAGGTGCCAGCGGAATCCCTGTCCTGATCGTAGGTAAACTCAAAAATATCCGGATGTGCGTCCCGGAACGCTGTTCCGGCCCACATCATGCTGACCTGCTCGTTGGTAGCCTCAAACCAGCCGGATACAACCATGTCCATCTGATATTCCTGCCCATGCGCGGTAAAGGCGATGGTGACAGCAGCGCCAACTTCCGGCTCTACCCCCAAATCTCTCAAAGCCGCATCTGAAGTCACGATTTCATTTTCTGCCTGCGGAATATTGCCGTGGCTTGGGGTGCAGAAGGTCAAATCAGCCTGTGTTTCGTCCAGCACGTCAAATTCAATGTTGTGGCGGTTGGTATTTGTCAAGAAACCTACCGGCATCCGCAGGTCGTATTCTTGGATAAAATCAGCATCCGACAAAGCCTCATACTGTTCAGCGGTCATATTGCGGAAGTCACCGTCTGAACGGCTGCCTTTCAGCATCTGCATGGTCAAAGTCATGGAGTCCAT
Source organism: Candidatus Merdivicinus intestinigallinarum (assembly GCA_018713335.1). Lineage (GTDB taxonomy): Bacteria > Bacillota > Clostridia > Oscillospirales > Ruminococcaceae > Merdivicinus > Merdivicinus intestinigallinarum. Next base: position 17,205 of record DVOW01000015.1, read on the forward strand.
AGCACCCATGCCGATGGTGGTAACAGTAGTAAATAGGATTGCGGTCAGCATAATTGCCAGCACCGCAATCAAGTTTCGCATCTTGCTGGCGCGAAAACTGCGTCCAGCAAGAACACTCAGCATATTCTTCATTGCGTGTTCCTCCTTGCCTGTTTCTGAATATAAGAATAGCATGGCAATGTCACAATTCGGGCACGCGAATGTCACAAAATTATGATATGAAAAATGCGCCTGAACATCAGGCGCACAGGCTCCGCTATACAATTTTTCCATCTTGCAGCCGAACCACCCGATCTGCAAGCTGGGCCAAATCCAGATTATGGGTAATTACAACCAATGTCTGATGAAAGGTTGCGGCAGTCATTTTCAGCAGCCCTGCAACATTCTGTGTTGTTTTCATGTCAAAGCTGCCGGTAGGTTCGTCAGCAAGGACGATTGAGGGTTTTGTGATGAGCGCCCTTGCAATCGCCGTACACTGCTGCGCCCCGCCGGAAAGCATATAGGGGTAATCGTCTAACTGATCGTCCAATCCCAGCAAATGAATAAGCTGGGAAAAATACTCTGTATCGGGCCGGGAGTCATCAAGGGCCAGCGGAAAAATAATGTTTTCCCGGATCGTCAGTTCAGGCACCAGATTGTACCCCTGAAAGACAAAACCGATTTTTCTGCGCCGGAATACTGTAAGCTGTTCTTCATCCATTTGTGACAAATCCAGCCCGTCAACAATTACGGTTCCCTCCGTAGGCTGATACAAACCGGCAATCGTGTTTAACAGTGTTGTTTTGCCGGAGCCGGACGCGCCTACAATGGCCGTGAATTTTCCCTTTTCGATAGACAGGTCAATTCCATCCAATGCCTTGACTACCTGCGGGCCGTCCTGAAAGTATTTCTTTAAGTGTCGTATTTCTACAATATCCATAATTCCATCCCTATCAGCTTAACAGAAACACGGAGAACGTGCTTCCTTCGCCTTTTTTTGATTTTACTGTGATATAGCCATTTTGCCGGGTAATGATGCCTCTTGCCAGATATAAGCCCAGACCAACGCCTTCTTCTGCGGCTACTTCTTCGGCCCGGTAAAAACGCTGAAATATGGCGTTATAGTTTTCCTCCTCAATCCCGATGCCGGTGTCGCTGATATCAATTCGGGTATAAAACTGCCACGGCCGGACGGAAACCCTGATTGTCCCGCCCTCCGGCGTGTACTTTACTGCATTGTCCAAAATATTGCCGATGGCCTCTGCCGTCCATTTCGGATCGTGCTTCACGGTCAATTTGCTGTCACAGTCGGCTGAAAGCTGGATATGCTTCTTTTCTGCCTTTGCCAATACCGTACTCATGGCTCTTGCAATCGTATTGCTTAAACTCGCTTCTTCTGGGTACAAAACGAAGGTGCCTGTTTCCAGCCGGGACATTTTAATCAGCGACTGCATTAAGAAGTCCAGTTTGTTGATCTGTACGGCCATCAGGTTCAGAAACTCGCTCTGCTTTTCACGGGGCAATTCATGCTCTCTCAAAATGCCGGTAATCATCTGAATATTCGCCGTCGGCGTTTTCACCTGATGGGATATGTCGCTGACTAATTCTTGAATTGTCTGCTTGTCCTGTATGCTTTGCTGCCGTTCTTCTTTCATTTTCTCATAGTATTGCAGCAACTTTTCCTGTACTTTGGAGAAAGCTGTTTCTTCATAGGGTGAGAAGTTTTGAAGTTCCCGGCCCTCCATCAAAGTGTCCACCGTTTCGCAGACATCGTTGGAAAAATCGGAAAGCTGACGGCTTTGCCAAACAGTCCAAAGTGCCGCTGCAATTGCGACAACACCACAGAAAACAAATAGGAAAGTGCGTATCAGTTCTTCGGGGACGTAAGTGAAGAACAGCCCGATCATTCCGGCGCAAAAAGCAATGCCGAAAAGCAGCCTTCGGCAAAATCCTGTCAGGCGCGTTTCTTTCATTTTGCCGCCCTCATCCACGCATAGCCCATGCCGCGCACCGTTTTGATGTAGGTATGGGACTCGTCCTCGATTTTGGCCCGCAGACGGTTGATCGTAGCGGTCAGCGCATGGTCGTCTACAAAATTGCCATCAATATCCCAAAGCCGTTCCAATAGCGTTTGCCTTGTCAGGATGTTCCCGGCGTTCTCGATTAGGGCTTTCAATAGTTTATATTCGTTGGAGGTAACAACAATTTTTTCGCCGCCCCGAACCGCAGTAAGTTTACTGAAATCCAGTGTGAGAAAGCCATCGCTCCAGCGGTCAGAGGGTTGCTCCGCCGCTGTCTTTCTGCGGCGTGCTACTTCAACGCACCGCAGGAGGATTTTCATATTAAACGGCTTCGTCACATAGTCCTCCGCACCGAGATCAAAACCGTTCAAAACATCCTTTTCCAAATCGTTTGCGGTCAGGAATATAACAGGAATTTCCGGATGGGTGTCCTTAATGACACGGCACAAGTCAAAGCCGTTTCCATCCGGCAAATTTACATCCAATATTGCCAAATCAAAATGGTCATTTTGAATAAGCTGCGTTGCCTTTTTGCAAT
>DVOW01000016.1 GCA_018713335.1 Candidatus Merdivicinus intestinigallinarum
CCACTTCTTTTCTCTTCCATTTTGATCGGCGTTTGCGCGGCGGTCTTTTTGTCATGCTCTTTTTCGCCTCCTCTGGCCTCTGCAAATTTTTCTCATTTTCCTATTGACTTTTTATTTGCAGACTTATGATACAAACCTTCCAGCAGGTCTGTTTCCAAAAATTGCTCCCCGTCCCACAGGACAGTTTTCAGCTCATAGGGGCCGAACGTCAGCTTCGTCTGGCTCTGCCCCATCCGCAGGCAGGCCGTCTGGCCCTGGCTTCCGGAGTTGAACAGCCGGAATACGATCCCGCTGCCGTTTTCGGCCTGCTTTACGGCAGGCACTGTCACAGCCGGGTTGTCCACCTCCCACATGGATCCCCGGGAACCCTGGCACTTCCCGCTGAAGGCGGCCAGCACCATGGGCGGCTGCTGGCGGATCAACGCCTCCCCGCTTACTGCGGCCAGGCGTTCCTCACGGGGGCCGCCGTTTATCCAAAAACGGTACTCCGTGCGGATGTGGTCGCTGTTTTGGACATACCGGTCCTCCGGCACATGCTGCCGCCCCTCCATGGGATGGGCGGAGTAGCCGCAGGAGCTGATCAGGGTCTGGTACAGGGCTTTGCCGTCGCAGCTGCTCCCGTAAACGCCGTCATTGATCAAGGTCAGGCAGGATGTTTCGCCGGCGGCGGCCAGCCATTTCTGGGCCGCTTCCTCCTGCTGGTCCTGGGCCAGGGTTTCTGTGCCATAGACAGTTTCCCCCAGGAACTCGAAGGGGCTTTCAGCCGGATATAAGGCCAGCTTCACCAGACGGGTATCCTCAGCGAAGGTCAGGTTCAGCCGGACCTCCACTTCTGTCCCCTGCATGGGCAGGAAATACTGGACCACCATCAGGGAACGGCCGTATTCCAATACCCCTTCCACAACGGCACGGACGCATCCGTCCTCGATTACCCGCAGCTCCGGCTCACCGTTTTCCATGGTGCGGAGCCGGAAGGGCGCCAGGGGCTTGTCATATTTTTGCAGGGTCATGCCCCAGCTGTCGTGGATATTCTCAAACACCACCGGCGCGAAGCTGCCTTCCTTTAAATAATCCTTCCCGTCCACCTGATAGGCGTCCAAAAAGCCTGTCCGGCGGTTGATCCGCACCTTGATCCGGCCGTTGGAGAACTGAAGCGCCTCCGGGGTTTCCGTGACAGAACCTGCTTTTGGCTGTTCCGGCAGAATCTCCGTGTGAAATTCCATGCGGCTCATGGAGGCAGGCGGCAGTTCGGCGTAAAAAGCCATTTTGCGCCGCCACTGGATGGGGACCATGTTGTCTTCCTTTTCCCTTTGCACGCTGACCGGCTTTTGGTTCCAGGTCAGCACCGGCTGGGCAAACCCCTCTTTGACCGAGTGGGGCAGCTGGAGCTCATACTCAAAGATCCCCCGGACCGGCACGGGATGAGGGTTATAAAGGTAGATTGGCGTCACCGGGGATTCCGGGGAAACGCGGCCCCAGGTCATGGACAGGAACAGGTCCAGCTTTTTCCGGGCGGCCGCCTCCAGGCCGTGGGCCGCCGTGCGAAGGGACTGCTGCTCCGATCTTTCCGCGGAGCTCCCCGGAAGGATGTCGTGAAATTCCAAGAACAGCAGGTCCTTCCGGATCTCACTGAGTTCCGCCGCGGGATACGGGGCCGCACCCAGCCGGGAGGCCTGCACCGCCATTTTTTCCAGGAAGAAATACTCCCCTTCCAGCTTCCGGTGCAGCTTTTTGACCCGGATCTCCGAGGTGTAGCACCCTACGCCCCAATGATTCATGGGGCGGGCGACCACCGGCAGCTCCGGACGGCTTCGGCGGACAGCGTCAAAAAACTCTTCCGGCGTTGCGTGGCAGAGGCCGGGGTTTTGGGCGATCCGTTGGCCTAATTCCTCCAAATCCACTTTGGAAGGGCCTCCCCCATGGTTCCCGACCCCCCATAAGCACAGATACGGGCCGTTTTCCGGCGGCATTTCCAGATATTTGTCCGCTTTGAGGCCGGCTTTTCCGTACCCGGACTGGTACCCATCCACCGTCCGATGGACCAGGACTTGAGAACCGTCGTATCCTTCCCACAGGAAGTCGCTTGCCGGGGTGGGAAAATCATTCTCGCCGGGCCGGCAGACGATATAGCTGTCATACCCGGCCTTTTTCAGTATCTGCGCCAGGCCCCGGCTGTGGCCGAAGGAGTCGAAGTTGATGGCGGTACGCGGAGAAACGCCGAATTTTTCCCAAAAATAGCGGCGTCCTTCCAATATCTGGCGGACTATGGATTCCCCGGAAGGCATATTGCAGTCCGGCTGCAAATACCAGCCTCCCATAATGTGCCACCGGCCTTCCCGGACCAGGCTCTGGATCTGGGCAAAAAGTTCCGGGTCGTACCGTTCCACCCATTCATATAAAAGGGCCTCATTGTGGTTGAAAACGAAGCCGTCGTATTCCCGGCAGAACCGCGCCGCTGTTTCAAAAGTGGCAAGGGCCTCCGTCACGCCTTCTTCCCGGGGCCAAAGCCATACCGGATCGATGTGGGCGCTGCACAGCAGAAAAACTGACTTTTTCATAAATTCCCTCTTAGGCTCTTACAGCCCGCACCAAGTATTTGTGCGGGCTGCAGACGCCTGTTTTTGATTTGATTAGTAAGAAAGTGTACCGGTCAGGCCAGCCGCCTCGTTGGCTTCGTCCAGTACATCCTGGCCGCCCAAAGCCTTGACTTCGCTCAAATACTTGTCAACAGCTGCCTGGGGTTCAGCAGTACCGGTGATCGCGGAGGAAACTGCCGTTTCAAAAGCGGTGGTGATGTCGGCCTGGATCATCAGGTAAGTGTCGGAGAAAGGAGTGGTTGTCAGCTCGGTCAGTCTAAAGATGCCGCCGGATTCAAGACCATCCGCAACGACGCTCTTCTTGAAGTTCAGCAGGTCGATCGCGGTCTGCTCCTCTTCTTCGCTCAAGCCGTCGGTCAGGAAGGTAAAGTCGTCGTAGTAGGCGGGAATATAGGTGGTCAGGCTGGGAGTGGTCATGGGGGTGTCCGTAGCCTCGTCAACCAGCGTATAGACGGTGTTACCTTCTACGCGGTAGGTAGTGCCCTCAATACCATAGGCAAAGTCGAAGTGGCTTTCCTGGGAACCCAGAGCCAGGTCCACAAATTCCTGCACCATCTTATCCGCATCCGGGGTGTCCGCCACCATTACATAAGGAACGGTGCTGTACCAGGCGCAGTTGATATCGTGGTCAATGTTGCCGGTCAGGTAGGGGATTTCCGCAAACTCTACATCGGGGGTGATCTTGGTCAGGTAAGGGGTGGATTCGCCGCTGAAGCCCAGCCAGTAATAGGTGGAGCCGTATTCGCCGGACCAGAATTTTTCACGCATGTTGCTGCCGCTGTTGGTGAACAATTCGGGGTCCAGCAGGCCTTCTTCATACATCTTGTTCAGATAGGTCAGGCAGTCGACCATCTCAGGTTTCAGCATGGAGTCTACCCAGCAGTTTTCAATGGGATCGTATGCGATGGAACCGGAGCCGGAGCTGTCCAGCCGGGCGCCGAAGGCCTGGAAGATGTCCTGGAGGTTCCAGGTGCCGGAAGCTGTCAGGCCGTAGGTGTCGTCAACGCCGTTGCCGTCGGGATCGTTATAGGTGAAAGCATAAGCCATGTCGTAAAGCTCGTCCAGGTTGGTGGGGACTTCCATGTTCAGGTTGTCCAGCCAGTCCTTACGAACAGTACGGGTAAACAGGTTAGAGGCATATCCGGCGGGAAGGCCCCACAATTCGCCGTCGAACAGATACAGGTTCTGCATATCCTCCGGCATGGATTTCCAGGTTTCGTTATTTTCCAAATAAGTGTTGATCGGCTCGATAACGCCCATATCCTTATAGTTCAGGATCTCATTGGTGCTGAATACGCCCACCAGGCCTTCTACAGAGTCGCTGGTCATCAGCAGGTTGATCTTCTGGGTGTACTCGTTGCGGGGAAGATAGTTGACGGACACTTTAACGCCGTATTTTTCTTCCACCATCTGCATCCACTGCTCTTTCAGTTCCAGGTTTTCGCTGGCGTCGCCGAAGAACAGGGGACGGGTGATTTTGATCTCGACAGGGGTTTCTTCGCCGCTGGATTCAGAGCCGCTGGCTTCAGCGGTGGATGCGGTAGACGCGGTGGAACCTTCAGCACTGCTGCTGGTCCCCTCGTCGCCGCCGCAGCTTGTGACAACTGCGGAAACCATCAGGGCAGCCAGTAAGACGGACAATAACTTCTTGGTTTTCATGAAAATACCTCCTAATATATTTATCAGAAAAAGTATAGCCTGTTGGAAACCGTGGGAATCAGCCTTTGACAGAACCCACCATCAGTCCGGATGCGAAATGTTTTTGCAGGAAGGGGTAAACGATAATGATCGGGATAATGGAAATGATCATCATGGCGGCGGACAAGCCCTCGTTGGTCATTGCCTGTCCGGACGCTGTAGACATGGCCATCTGCTGCATCATAGCCTCAAACTGCCGGGACATATCCTCCTGCACCACGATCATCTCCCGCAGCTTTACTGCGAAGGTGTACTTGGTGGGGTCGGAGTTGTACATCAATGCAGGCGTAAAGGTGTTCCAGAGGCCGACGCCGGTAAACAGGGAGATAGCGGCGAGAACTGGTTTGGACAGGGGCAGGATGATTTTTCCGAAGATGTAGAACTCGCCTGCGCCGTCGATTTTTGCCGCCTCCAGAAGGCTTTCTGGGATGCTGCGGTAGTAGTTGCGGATCAGCACGATGTTCCATCCGCTGGCCAGGGTCGGCAGGAAGCAGACGGCCAGGGTGTTGAGAAGCCCCAGTTCCTTCAAGACCAAGAAGGTCGGAATCTGGCCGCCGCTGAACAGCATGGGGATGATCACGATGTAATAGACCAGGAATTTGTTGGGTTTATAATCTCTCCGGGACATGGGGTACGCCGCAATGGCGTTGACAAAAACGGAAAGGACCGTTCCCACGATGGTGATGTAAACCGAGTTCAGCAAGGGCCCGTAGATGCCCTGGTCCCCCAGCACCATCCGGTAATAAGCAGAGGAGGGTTCGGACGGCCAAAGGGACAGGCCGCTTTTTACCGCGCCTACGTCCAGGGACTGCTGAAGGATATATAGGATCGGGATCAGCAGAATAACGGAGAAGGCGCAGAAAAACAGAATGTTGATTATGTTGAATATTTTTTCGCCAAGCGTACGTTTCATACCAGCACCGCCCTTTTGATTAAAGAATGCTCTGCCCGTCTTCCGTCAGCCGTTTGCTGAGGAAGTTGGAGGCCAGGACCAATACAAGAGAAATTGTGGATTTGAACAAGCCCATTGCAGTGGAGATGTCGTAATGACCCTGCATAATACCGGACTGGAAAATGTAGGTGTCCAGTACCATAGAGCTTTCCCGCACCATGGCGTTTGACAGCACATACAGCGGCTCGAACAGGTTCAGGACAGATGCAAAGGACAGCACGAACATCACCAAGATGGTGGGCTTCAGCCCGGGGAGAGTGATGTGCAGGGTCTGTTTCCACCGGCCGGCGCCGTCGATGGCTGCTGCTTCATACAGCTCAGAGCTGATGCCGGACAGGGCTGCCAGATAGATAATGGAGTTGTAGCCAACACTTTTCCAGATCGCGATGACAGTGTACAATAAGGGGAAAGTCGTATTGTTGGCAAAGAAATAAATGGGCTCGCCCCCCAGGGCCGTGATGATCTGGTTGACATACCCGTTGTTGGGGGAAAGCAGCAGCATCCAGATACCGCCTACAACAGCCCAGGACAGGAAATGGGGAAGGGTGCTGATGGTCTGCACGAACTTTTTGTACCATCTGACCCGGACTTCATTAAATAAAACGGCCAGGATAATGGACGAGGGGAAAATGAAGAGATAATTCAGCAGCACATACATCCAGTTATTGAGGAATGCGCGCCAGAAATTATTCAGGCCGAAGATGTATTCAAAGTTTTCAAACCCGACCCATTGCCGGAACCCGCCGATATTGTATTCGGCAAAGGCAATGGCAATCCCCGGCAGAGGAAGATAATGGAAAATTGTCAGGAGCACGACGGCCGGCAGCACCATCAAGGTCAGCACCAGGTTCGTCCTTCCCATCCGTCCTCCGGTTTTCTTTTTAACTGCAATATTTTTCATGAACATTCCTCCAACCGCTTGGTTTCTGAATTTAGAAGAAGTTGATATCCCTATTATAACAACAGATACACCACTTTTCTTTGCAAATAAAATGGATTTATTTGTATATTTCACAATGTAACCAACCGAATAGTTACTATTTTAAGGCATAGAAAAAAACAGCAGCCTGCCAATGGAAACGCAGGCCGCTGCCGTTTTTCGGGCTTTTATTCGGGTTCCTCTGCATTTTTGGAAGAAAGGATGGAACGGTATTCGGTAGGGGATACCCCGATTGTATTTTTAAAGGTGCGGTTAAAATGACTGACATTTTTAAAGCCGCAGTCGTAGCAAATATCAATGATCCGCTTATTGGAATGGTCCAGCATCTGGATCGCGGAATCAATCCGGCGCTGGTTCAGGTATTCCACAAAGGTCTGATGAGTGGCCATTTTGAACATATAACCGAAATAGGATTTTGAAAAAGCCGCTACCTGGGCGGCGTCCTGGGCGCTGATGTCTTCCGCGTAATGTTCATCCACAAAGGCGATGGCCTTTTCCATGGATTCCACCAGCCCCTGATTTTTGGCGGGCTTCGGCCCCTGGTTTTGGATGAGCCGCTGGAACAGCACCAAAAGCTGGCACAAAAGCCCCTTAATCATCAGCATCGAGCTTTGGTCCTGGCTTACATACTCGGCAAAAAGCTCGTGAATGATCGTTTCCGCCTTTTTCTGACGCTCCGCCGGGATATGGTACCGGGCGCGGACTTCCCTTTCTTCCATAAAAAATGGTTCCAGGTAGGCAAAATCAAAAAGTGACTGAACATACTCAAAATCCTGCATATTCTGTATAACAAAATCCGTCAGAAACTCTATTTCAAAGATCTCGAAATTGTCGGAATCTTCGCAGAGGAGGCGGTGAGGCACATAGGGCGGGATGATCAGCACGTCCCCTTTCGCCACCTCGCTCTCCTTTTCGTTGATAAAATGGCGGCAGCTCCCTTTCATCACATAGTTGATCTGGAACATTTCATGCTGGTGCAGGCTGAGGGTCATTTCTTCTTTGGTGTAACGGCGTATGTAGAAGGGTGTATTTCCGGCTTGGTTTCCGTCCATTGTGTGAAGGGCGATATCTTGATTGATGGGATGTTTTAAAAAATAGTTCATTGATACCCTCCTGTGTGCAGATTCCATACGACATGCGGCCATTTTTATACAAAACGAGGCCCCATACAGTCCCGGCGCCAGGACAGCCGAAGACCGGAGGGATATCCCTCCATTTTTCTCCTATTATACTATAAATTTACCGTTTCTTCAACAAGAAAAATATAACATCCTGAAAATTCGACATTTTTTTGCATATATCCATCCAAAACCCCTTTGGGGCAAAACAACGGCAGGAGCCTCCAAAAGCTCCTGCCGGCAGTATGGATCATATGAAAGAGGAAAGCCGGGACCGTTACTCCGCCCGGAGCCGTTCCACCACCGAATACCGCTGGGCGGCCCGGCAGCTGAGGATAGGGATAAAAAGCCCCAATGCCGCAAAAATGGGCAGCACCACAAAAATAGGCCAGACGGTAAACCGGTAGGTAAAGAACCAGAAGATATTGCTGAGGCCGGGGCCCAAAACCGGCGCGGCAACCAGGGTAAGCGCCAGGGCCAGGGCCAAGGCCCCCACTGTGTAGAAAAGCCCTTCCAAAGCCAGCATGGTTTTTAACTGCCGGCCCGTCATGCCGATGGACTGCAAAACCGCCAGCTCCCGGCGGCGGGCGGAAATGCCGGTGAGGATGGCATTGATAAAGTTTAAGACGCCCACCAGCCCCACGATCAAGCTCAGCGCGCCGCCCATCAGGGAAAACATGCTCCGGAAGCTTTCAAACTCCCCGGCGTACATAGCCTTGCTTTCATAGTCCAGCTGGGGATTTCCGTTTTCCGTGTAATCCGAGAGGAAGGCTTCCATGGAAGCCGTTGCTTCGTCGGCGGTGTCAAAGGCGTAGTACATCACCGAGTCGGTTCCGGTATCCCGGAGAAAGGTCTGGTCGTTCATGACAAACTCATCGCTGCCGTAATACCGGTAGCTGAGAGCGCTGGGCACGCTGACAAGCGCCGCCACCTCATATTCCACATCCCGATACTTCACTGCCCGCCTGGACCAGGGGCGGTCGCCGGAAGTCACCGTTTCATTCAATACCGGGATGATATCCCCGTTATCGGTATAATAATACTCATATTTCTCCACATACCGCAGGGTAATCACATCCCCAAGCCGTGCCCAGTGGCTGTCCATCTCCGGCTTGCCGTAATCATCCTCGGCATACACCGCCGCCACATAATTGCCGCCGGGTTCATAAAGCTTGGAAATATCCCCCTCCAGCACCGTCAGATAGTCCAGGGCGAATTTTTCCATGCCGGAAATCTGGGCGTTGTCGGCAAGAAGTCCGGCATCATTCTGCTCCGTAAATTGAACCAGGCTGTCCAGGGTTTCTTTGGTGTTCCACCGCCCGTGCATGGCCCGGAAATACTCCTCGGTGACAAATTCTTCCACAGGGGTAGTCCGGCCGTAAATCCGGCCGCCGTCTGTAATGCCCTCCTGGGCGGTGATATCCCCAATGGCCTCCTCCGGCAGAGCCATATCCGGGTTAAATAATTCTCCCCCTGTCTGGAACTGCCCGGCGTCGGCCACAATGAAGTCGCTGGCGGTAAAATTGGACACATATTTGTCCATGTCAAAGCCCCGGGTAAAGGTGACGGTAACATTCATCAGCACCACCGCCAGGGAAAGGGACAGCACCGTCACGACGGTTTTGCCCCGGCTGCGGCCCAAATTGGCCCAGGCCATGGACAGGAGGGAAACGCCCTTGCTGTTCCGTTTGGCAGTGCGTTTCAGGGCCTTGCCTTCGGTGTAGCGCACTGCTTCCACCGGGGAGACCCGGGCCGCCATGCGCCCGGGGCGGCGGCAGGAAATGAACACGGTAAGCAGAGCAAATAAAGCCGCCCCAGCAAAAATCAGGGGGTTTGCCGACACTACCGGCACAACGCCGTCCAGCTGGACGGTAATCACCGGGGTAAGGACGCCACCCAGCACCCAGCCAAGCAAAAGCCCCACAGGGATGCCCACCAGGGAAAGGAGCAGGGCCTGAATGCGGATGATCCGCTTAATCTGCCGGGAAGTGGTTCCGATGGTTTTCAAAAGGCCGTAAAAGCGGATATCCCCGGCTACGGAAATCTGAAAGACGTTATAAATAATGAGGTACCCGGTCAGCAGGATCAAGAGCAGGACCCCCGCTATAATGATGGCCGTGACAGGATCCATAGTTTCGGAAATCTGGGCGCCGGTGTAGCCCCAGTTGACGCCGGTGCGGATATAGCTGTCCCCCTGGGCGTCCCCGCTTTGGTAGCCGTAATTTTGCAGGATCTGGTTCAAATCCTTCTCGATCTGTCGGGAACCATTGCGGAGCATCACGTCCAGGTTCCAGGAGCCGGTCATGCCGTTCCCGCTGTTTTCCGGGTCCACCCCGGTTTCTGCCAGGATTTCGTCCAATCTGCTTTGGGGAATCAGGATATGGTTGGCCACAATGGCTTCATCGTATTCCCACCATCCGCAGAGGGTAAAGGTCTGGGTGGTTTCGTGGCCGTCTACCGTAAAGGTGACGGTGAATTTCTCCCCGATTTGGGGCTCAATGCCCAGCAGCTCCAGCACATGGGTATCTGTGGCAGCTTCATCGGTGCCCTCTTGGGGCAGGCGGCCCTCTTTGGGGTCGCAGTACATCCAGTGGGCGTTGTTGGCGTCCGAATAGCCCACCTCCACGTGGGATTTGTTAAAGGGCGCTTCCATGGGCATCCCCAGAAAGCGGCGCAGGCCCCATTCCTTGATAAGGGGGTCGTCCTTTAATTCCTCAAACTGCTCCTCCGTCAGGTATTTGAACCCGCCGTGGGAATACCCGCCCACCTGGCGGAAATTGGACTGCTGGAATCCTTCGTTGACGGACATGGCAATGGTGAAAAGGGAGGTGAAAAGCACCGCCGTCAGGGCGATGGCCAGTACCGCCACCAGATTGCGGGTGCGGTTGGCCAAAAGAGCCTTCCAGCTCAGGCGGCGGATGCATTTGCCGTTGGCAACTTTCATGACGGCCACCTCCTAACGGGTCACGATGCGCCCATCCTCAATGCGGATGATGCGGTCGGCCATCTGGGCGATTTCCTCGTTGTGGGTAATCATCACCATGGTTTGGGAGAATTTCTGCCCTGTCACCTTCATGAGGCCCAGAACGTCCTGGCTGGTTTTGGAGTCCAGGTTGCCGGTGGGTTCATCCGCCAGGAGGATGGCCGGCTTGCTGGCCAGTGCCCGGGCGATAGCCACACGCTGCTGCTGGCCGCCGGAAAGCTGGTTGGGCAGATTCCGGAGCTTTTTCTCAAGCCCAAGAATGCCCACAACCTCCTTGACATAGCCCTCGTCCACCTTCCGGCCGTCCAGCTGAACCGGCAGGACGATATTCTCCCACACGCTGAGCACCGGCACCAGGTTGTAGGACTGGAACACAAAGCCGATTTTCCGCCGGCGGAAAATGGTCAACGCCTCATCCTTCAGCCCAAAAATATCCACGCCGTCCACTGTCACAGTGCCGGAGGTGGGCCGGTCCAGTCCCCCCAGCATATGCAGCAGGGTGGATTTCCCGGAGCCGGATGTGCCTACAATGGCTACAAATTCGCCGTTTTCTACAGACAGGTTCACGCCGTCCAGGGCCTTCACCTGGGTTTCGCCGGAACCGTAATATTTTTTCAGGTCTTTCGTTTGCAGAATTGTCATGCTGTACCCTCCCAAGGCAGAAATATGGATCGCCTTTCGGCAATTCTTACTTTACCACAGGAATCTTTCTCCGTTCTGTCGAGAATGTGACAGTTTGGAAAGATTTCCCCCTACTGCCGGGGAAAATACAGGGAAAACACGCTGCCGCCCCCTTTGCCGGAGGATACCTTCACATAGCCGCCCTGGCCTTCGGCGATCTGCCGGATGAGATACAGCCCAATCCCCACCCCCTCCTTCTGGTAAGTGTTGGCTGCCCGGTAAAAACGGCCAAAGATCTTCGCTTGTTCCCCTTCCGGGATGCCCGGGCCGTTGTCCGCCACCCGGACAGCAGCAAACATTTCGTAACTGCGGACCTCCACCGTCACAGTCCCTCCCGGCGGCGTATATTTCACAGCGTTGTCCAGCAGGTTGCAGAGGGCTTCCTCCGTCCATTTGGGGTCGAATACCCCGGAGCCTTCGGTCTGCCCCGCCGTAAGCCCAACGCCTTTGGCCTCCGCCTTGGGCAGATACTGGGCCATGGCGCGGTGAATCACCGGCCTAATGTCCCCTGGCTTTGGGTGCAGGGCTAAAAGCCCCGTTTCCAGCCGGGAAGTTTTCACCAGGGCGTCCATGAGGGTCTGGAGCTTTTCCGCCTGGGCCGCAACAGCCCGGGCGCAGTCCTGCCCCTGGGAGGTGAGGGGCTGCTCCTCCAAAAGCTGGGCGTACAGCAGGATGTTGGCCACCGGCGTTTTGGTTTGGTGGGAAATATCCGAAACCAGGGAGCTTAACTGGTCCCGCTGTTCCTGCAATTTTCCGGCGGACACAGTGCTGGCCGCCAGAAACCGGGACAGGCGGCTTTCCAGGGCAGAGAGCCGCGTTTCATCAAAGGCTTCCTCAGTAAAACTGCCGTTCATGGCCTTGGTGAGCATTTGGTCCAAGCGTTTCATGGTGCGGGATGTCCGCCAACGGTCGAAAACTATTGCCGCCAGGGCAAGGAACAGGACAATCCCCGCTAAAATGTACCCGGTCATGGCGTCACCGCCCAGGTGTAGCCGATGCCATAGACGGTTTTCAGATAAATCGGTCGGGCGGGGTCGGCTTCCAGTTTGTTCCGCAGGCGCTTCACTGTGACGGACAGGGCGTTTTCCTCCACATATTCCGCCCCGTCGGTCCAAACCCGGTCCAGCAAGACCGCCCGGCTCAAGGTGCGCCCCCGGTTTTCCACTAAAATCCGCAGGAGCTTCTGCTCCGTTTTGGAAAGCTCCACCGGCACGCCGTCCCGCCGGAAATCCATCTTGTCAAAGTCAAAAACAAAGGGCCCCGCTGCCACAAGATTGGAAGCGGCAGCACAGCTCCGCCGCAGCTGGGCCGCCACTCTGGCCCGCAGCACCGCCAGGGAAAAGGGCTTTGTAATGTAGTCGTCCGCCCCGGCTTCCAGGCCGGTGACCTCGTTCAGCTCCATGTCATTGGCGGTGAGCAGAATTACCGGCACAGCGCTCCCACTCCGGCGCACCTGCCGCAAAAGGTCCAGCCCGCTGCCGTCGGGGAGGTTCACGTCAAAAATCAGCAGGTCAAAATCCTCCCGGTCCAGGATTTCCTCAGCCTGCTTCAAGGTCCCGGCCAGGGTAACAGTTCGGTCCGGGGCCTCCAGGGCCATAGCGATTCCCCGGCCTAGGGCTCCGTCGTCTTCCAGCAAAAAAATCCTTTCCATAGACACACTCCTTTGCCATACCCTTCCATCATAGCACAAATTGGCCGGTTTGGACAGACGAAAAATTTTGTTTGCAATTCTGTGTTCCCTAAAGCGGCTGGAACTGAGGATTTGATTCCGCAGATTTTCGGATGAAAAAAGGAACAGATACAAACCGTATCTGCTCCCTCAGTCAGTTTCGCGCAGGTTTACGCAATTTACGGGAAAAATAACAACTGCCTACAGTGGTAAACCATCTTCGGCGCTATTCTTCCAGCTGGCGGCTTAAAAAAGCGGCGGCGGCCTGCGTAAGCTTCTGCTGGATTTCCGTCGGGGCTGTGTCCGGTCCCGGGGACAGCAGCGCGATGCAGCCGGACACATCGCCGTTTACCAGGATGGGGCAGAAAGACAGGGCATTTTTGTCCACCCCTTCCACCGGCTGGAGCCGGGATGCCTCGGGGCCGTGCAGGCATTTCCGGGCTTCCATGGCCTGTTCCAGGGCCGGCGTGATCCGGCGTTCCAGCAATTCTTTTTTGGAGATTCCGGCGGCGGCAATGACGTGGTCGTTGTCGCAGATAATGGCCGGGACTGCGCACATTTTTGCCAGGACATCCGCATACTGCCCGGCATAATTCCGAATCTCCCCCATGGGAGAATATTTTTTAAAGATCACTTCCCCATCGGGGGTTGTGTAAATTTCCAAGGGGTCGCCTTCCCGGATCCGCATGGTGCGCCGGATTTCCTTGGGGATTACCACGCGGCCCAGGTCGTCAATCCGCCTGACAATACCAGTAGCTTTCATAGATTTACCTCCTATTCGCTGGCAATGCTCTGAGATACTGCTAGTATTTGCGC
Source organism: Candidatus Merdivicinus intestinigallinarum (assembly GCA_018713335.1). Taxonomy (GTDB): domain Bacteria; phylum Bacillota; class Clostridia; order Oscillospirales; family Ruminococcaceae; genus Merdivicinus; species Merdivicinus intestinigallinarum. Next base: position 13,455 of record DVOW01000016.1, read on the forward strand.
GGATTTCCAAAATATGCTGGCGAAAGGCCGGGCAAAAAGTGAAAGCCCCATCCCGGAGAAATCCCTGGGCTGGGGCTGGATGTAAAAGCTATTCAAAAAGAATTATTTTTCCTTTTTGCGAAAGGTGATAAACGCTGTTACAGCGGCGCCGGCCAAGAGGGCCAGGCTGCCGGCAACTTTGCGGCCGGTCTGAGGAGGCGCGTCGGTCTTGGGGGCATCCTCGTCATCGATCGGCTCTTCTACCGGCTCTTCTGCCGCTTCAGAAGGACCGCCGGGAACCGCGTCCTCGCCTGCTCCGGGAGCAAGAGGGGTTTCGGGTTCATCGATCTCCTCGCCGGGGCCGGGCTCCAGGGGAGTTTCCGGCTCGTCGATTTCCTCGTCGGGGTCCGGGTCGGGCTGGACGGGAACATAAGGCGGATCAGTATCCGGTTCCTCCGGCTCCTCGGGTTCCTCTGTGGTGACTTCCCGCTGATAGATCAGGGTAATCACGTTCTGGGAAACATCCTCCGATAAAACCAGCTCCTCTTCCGGCTGGCTGGAAGCATAAGAATAGGAATTGCCGTTATAATCTGTCAGTTTCTGGATATCCGCAACTGCGATGATATCGCCTACAGTGCCTGCAACGGCTTCCCCAGTCACCGAGCCGTCCAGCTGGTAGGCCCCGCCGTCTGTGGAAGTGTAGTATTCATGGGTCACGGTGTAGGTGGTGGGACCGGCAACTTCCATGACAAACGTGTCGTCTGTCTTGCCGCCATCGATTTCAAACCCTTCGCCGCCATATAAATTTATGTACACCCATCCGTCTACAAAACCGGAGTTCGCAATGGTGATAGTGTCTTCTTCACCCCAATCGGCGGGCAGGCCAACCTTCACGCCATTGAAATAGATCATGGGGTCAAGGTCATCATTCGCCATAGCATTGGCGCTGTCCCAGCGGCAGTGGACAATGAGTTCATGCCCATTCTTTTCAAAGGTTTCGACATCACTTCTCAGCACGAACATATCACTAATCAATTCTGCGCTGTCCGTGTTCAGGGTATCCATGTCGATCTTCTCATCAAAGCTGAAATGCAGATCAACCCAGGTTTTATCCGTAATGTATTCTTTGTTGGCTTGCAGGAATCCCCACGCCGGGCCATCGCTGAAATCATCACCATCCAGGCCCCCGATTCCCAGATTCCGCATATCCATGCTGGTGTCGTAGTTCAGGGTCAGTTCGGAGCTCTCTCCCTCTTGGCCTCTCTTCACATAATAAACATCGGGCTCATCCTCGTTCTCCGTGGGAGACAGTTCCTCGCTACCCTGGGTCACGGTGCGCTCTACATCGAAGATGAAGTTGGTGATAACAGGACGGCCTCCCTGCGTGAGTTTTTCCCTCCCCCATTCATAAAGGAAGTAGATAGGACCAGTGATAGGAGAATCTTGAACAGTTTCAGGAATCGTAACTGTCTGATTTTCACTAGAAGGGTATATCGAATCAGACCACCATGAATAGGTTCCATCGCAAAGTACAACATATTCTAGTGTCCATTTATAGTCGCCTTCTGTATAAGTTTGCTGCTCCGGAAAAGAAATCGTAATAGTTTCGCCCGGCATAACAGATTCTGGAATATCAACCGGACAATTTTCCTGTAGCGATTCCGGGATTTCTGCAGTAAGGCAGCCGTACTCTAGCTCCGTTTCCAACGGTTCAGCCGCAAACGCAGTTACCCCTGTCCAGGGCAGGACAGCTGAAACGGCCATGGACACCGAAACAGCCAGTCCCAAAATTTTTCTTATTTTTTCTTTCATACGTGATTCCCTCCAATGATATGATTTCAGATATTGCAGGAACACGTGGCAGCTGGGCCGGCATCGCGTTTTCACGCATTAGCCCCTGGCTTTGCGTCCCGTTTTTTCAAACGGTTTGCCTTTTTCATGTGCTGAAAATGGATGTTTCCGGCTCCCTCCTTCCCCCAACTCGCCAATACGGACAAAATGGATATTTTGTCCCTGAAATTCTAACGTCGGCGCTGTCTAGGACGGCTTGCCAAAGGGAAAATATCCAAAAAGAGGAAAAATCCGCGTGAAAAATAATGCCTTTCTTTGAGTCAAAATTGAAAGGCTTATTTTTCATGCGGATTTTTATGATAATATTGACTTTTTAACAGGAAAATGCTAAAATAAAAACATTAATATGTAACCATTCTAAAAGGCTCTGCGCTTTTTATAGACAAAATATCCATTTTGTCTATAAAAGCAAAGGCAGGCGTTCCATCAGGCCAATGTGTTCCGTACCGGAGGAAATCAGGTAGATGCGGGTTGTTTCAATGCTGGAGTGACCCAAAACATCCGCCAACTTGACCACGTCCTGGCTGGTTTTATAAAAGGTTCGGGCAAACAGGTGCCGCAAATTATGCGGAAATACTTTTTCATGCATTACCCCAGCCTTTTGGCAGAGCGCTTTCATTTCCGCCCAAATTTGCTTTCTGGAAAGATTTTTACCGTTTCTGGTGAGGAAGATCCCGCCGGAAGCGGTTTTTTGATTTTTCGCGTAGCAGAGCAGTTTCCGGCAGAGCTTATGGGGCAGAAAAATGGTGCGGATCTTGCCCTTTAAAAAGATCTCCGCCTTGCCGCGCTTAGCCGCTTCTACTGTTATAAACGGGACCTCGCTGACCCGGATGCCAGTGGAGCAAATGGTTTCCATTATGAGGGAGAGGCGCTCTTGCCCAAGCTTCTCAGCGGTCTCCACCAGCCGGAAATACTCCTGCTTTGTCAGTTCCCGGGCCGGGTCCCGGAATATCTTCCGCTGAATGCGCAGGAATTTTGCCCGGAACTCCCATTCCATCCAGCGGAAAAAGGCGTTGACCGCCGCCAGCATGGAATTGATGGTGGAATGGCCGTAATCCTGTTCCAGCAGAAATTCTTTCCACTGGGTAACTTTTTCCGGCGAAACCTTCCGGCCTTTCATCCACTCGCCGAAAGACCGGATATCCCTCTGGTATTTTTCGATGGTCCCGGTACTGGCACCGTGTCCCCGCAGATACTGTGTAAATTGTTTCATATTAGCTTCATTGATTTGGTATGACTTCACTGCGTTTCCTCCATTCATAAGTTTTTTATTATTATAACCCAGAAATGGAAAAAAGCACCTGATATTGCTGAAAATCTCAGCTTCCATTCCGTCCCCTGTTGCAAATCCCCATAAACTATGGTATCATACTTTTCAGACGAAGACCCAGGCCCATGAGCTGGGGGATCCGCCGCATTTTTTCAGAAAGAGGGGCTTGCATGAGCTATATCCGCAGCAAAAAAGAAGAACTGACCGGTTTTCAGGAGGGTGCGCCCTACTGCCCGGAAATTGACCTGCAATGCGATTTTGTAATGGTTTACGGCACAGACGAAGGGATGCCGGAACGGGTCAGGCAATTTAAAGAAAAGGGCTATGTCGTCCATCTGATGACCGGCAGCGCCTGGGGACAGTACCAGGACTACCTGAACGGGGAATGGGACGGCCGCAGCCACTGGGATGAAAGCCAGGCTGAACGGAACGGGGAGCCCATCCTTCACGGACATGACACCCCTTATATGGTCCCCGCCGTAGCTTTTTCGGACTACCTGACAGAAAAGCTGAAAACCGCGGTGGACGCCGGTGTGGAGGCCGTCCATCTGGAGGAGCCGGAATTTTGGGACAACGGGGGCTATTCGGCCGCCTTCCAGCGGGAGTACCAGCTCTATTACCACGAGCCCTGGCAGCCGCCTCATGAAAGCCTGGACGCCCGCTACAAGGCTTCCCGGCTGAAGGCCTGGCTGTATTCCCGGACGCTGAGCCGGATCAGCGCGTCCTTAAAGGAATACGCCATGGTAAAATACGGCCGGGAGCTCCGTTTCTATGTGCCCACCCACAGCCTGGTCAACTACACCCAGTGGAAGATTTTAAGCCCCGAGGCCGCCCTGACGGACATCCCCTCCATAGACGGCTACATCGCCCAGATTTGGACCGGAACCAGCCGCTGCGCCAATGTGCTGGAAGGGGTGGTGCGGGAGCGCACCTTTGAAACGGCGTATCTGGAATACGGCATCATGCAGGAGCTGGTTCGGGGTACCGGCCGGAAAATGTGGTTCCTGCACGACCCTATTGAGGACAACCCCAGCTACACCTGGGAGGATTACCGCCGCAATTATCTGAAAACAGCCGTCGCCTCCCTGCTGCATCCCGCTATTCACACTTATGAGATCTGCCCCTGGCCCACCCGGGTTTTCAAGGGCCGTTACCCCCGGGTCCCCAAGCTCACCAGCGGCATGGCCCCCGGCGCGGAGCTGCCGGAAACCAAGGCCATTCCCCCTTCCTACGCCACCCTGCTTTGCAGCATGGTCCAGCTTTTCGGCGATATGGACCAGGACGAAGCCGTTTTTGATGGAGTTACATCCGGCGTGGGCGTCCTGATGGCCGACAGCGGCCTGTACCAGCGCTCCTACCCGGACGGCGTTGTGGACGGCCCCGCTGTTTCCGGGTCCCTGGATGAAAGCCTGCAGAGGCTCACGGCTCGGATGCACGACGGCGAGGATTGTTCCGCTGAGAGCCGGGCGCTGATGGAAAAGGTGGCGGCGGACCCCAATCTGACCTATGCCTTCATTGAAAGCGGCGTGTTCCCCAACTTTTTCGGCATGACCATGCCCCTATTAAAATACGGCCTGCCGGTGCGGCCGGTGCAGCTGGACAATGTGCGCCGATTCCCCGGATATCTGGACGACTACACGACCCTGATCCTCAGCTATGAATTCATAAAACCGGAATCCCCGGACGTCAACAACGCCCTGGCAGCCTGGGTCCGGGGCGGCGGGACGCTGGTTTATATTGGCGACGGCAGCGACCCTTATCACCAAATAAAAGGCTGGTGGAACACCGGCAAGGCGGATTACCTAAACCCTGCGGAACACCTGTTTGAGATGCTGGGCCTGGGACGCGCTCCCGGGGACGGCGTTTACCCGGTGGGAGCCGGGCGGACGGCGGTTTGGAACCAGGCTCCCGCACTGCTCTGCACCTCCGCAGCCATTGCGGAAAAATACCGGAGCTTTATCCGAGAGGTCCTGGCCGGCGGCGGGCAGGATTGGGAATACTGCAACCGCCTGACCCTGCGCCGGGGGCCCTATCTGATTTCGGCGGTCATGGACGAAAGCGTCAACGAGGAACCGGCGGTATTCCGGGGACTGTTTGCGGATATGCTGGAGAATGATTACGCCATCCGCACCGAAAAGACTGTCCGGCCGGACGAAAACGCCATCCTCTTTGATTTCTCCAAAATTGAAGGAGAAGCCTGCCGGATAGTGGGGTGCTCCGCCCGGGTGAACAGCTTGGACTGTAATGAGAAGGGGTTCCGGATGGAGATCAAAGGGGCCGGGAGTATTCACGCCTGGCTGCGGATCCGGCTGCCCAAGCCTGTGCGGGCCATAAACGCAGTGGATGAAGACGGGAATGCCGTCAGCATGGGTTTTGTATGGGATGACCAGACCCGGACGGTGCTGTTAGACTACGACAGCAACGCCAAAGCGGTGACCGTAACCGGCAGCTTTTAAGAAAATTCCCGGAAAAACAGAAAAGGACAGCATGAAAACGCTGTCCTTTTTCCTTTTTATGGGGCTTTATCCGTTTTGAGAGGAATCCTGTAGAGTGTTCCCCTCGTAATCTTTATGCCCGATTTGCTCGCCATCCTGGTAAACCGTGGTATCCCATAAAGTTCCGTCCGCGCCAAAACGGGATTCTTTTATCAGACGGTTCCGGCTGTCGTATTCAAAGGTGGTGTACCGCAGTAACTGGCCGGTCTGGTCATATTGATCTGTCCGAATCCGGTTCCCGTTTATGTCATAGGTAAAAGCTTTATGCCCATGGAGGCTTCCGTCCGCATCGTAAAACCACTCCTCCGTCATCTGGCCGCTGTTGTTGTACTCGTACACCTGGTAGGAGGTCAATTCCCCATCCTGGTTCTGCACATCCTCCCGAATGACCCGGCCGTTTTGATTGTAAGTGTAGATTTCCGAAAAATCCACAGTTGAATCCGCATAATAGCGCGTCCTTTTGACCACACGGCCCTCCGCGTCCAGCTCCTGGATTTCCGGGACAAAAACATCTCCGTCCTGAACCGCAATGACAACGCGGCTGTCCGACCGGTCCGAGTCCAATTTCACAAACCCTGTCATTGCCCCTGAAGCGTCAAAGGACGTAACCGAATCATTGACGCCGTTTTCGTCGTAGGTGAGGGCATAGTACCGCAGCAGCTGGCCGTTTTCATCATAAATGGACCGACGGCGCAGCCGTCCCTGGGAGTCCTTGACATTCCCGCTTTCCAGTTCTTTTATTTTGGCGGCAAGCTCCGGGCCCCCGTTGGTTTTGTCCAAGCCGGTTTCAAGGGTTTCCATTGCTTTTTCAAAATCCAGCCGCCGGATGTACACGTCCGCGGCCCCAGGTAAGCCGCGGCATTGGTTTCCTCCAGCTTCAGCGCGTTCTCATAGTCCTTCAGCGCGTCGGACAAATTCCGTTTGGTTTCGCCGGAGAAAATCAACTCCTCTGCGTGTTCCACATATTGGCCGGGGGTTTTCGCAAGCTCCCGAGAACCCTGTCCGCAGGCTGTAAGGAGCACGGCCGCCCCGCAGCAGAAAGCAAATCTCACTGCCCTGCATTTTCCCATCTTACGGCCCCCTTAGAAAAAATCCGCCCTCCCCTGTTAATGGGGAAAGCGGAAATGTTTCCTTATTTCTGGAAGTCAAAATATTCGCCGGCTGTATATCCGCCGTTCAGCTCCTGATAGGTTTTGCCGAACCGGCTGTACAGGTTCCGGCCCTGGCCGGATTGTTCCTGCTCCTGCTGGATGTCGAAGACATACTCCGTCCCGTTGATGTTCACCGCCGCCCAGCTGTGAGGCTGCTGCCCGGAGGAATCGGACAAGGTTCCGTTGACCACCCGGCAGTCCAGGCCGATGGCCCGCATCACAGCCGCGAAAGCCGCCGCATATCCCCGGGACTCCCCTTTTCCGGTCCGCAGCATTTGCAGCGCGTCCGATTCGGGACCTTCCATAATTTGCAGGAAGGTATCCATCCCCACAAACAAGGCGCCGTCCCCCACCTCATAGGAAGCGGTCATAAAATCATAGACGGTCTGCACCTTGGTGAAGGTGTCCTGTTTTTCAATGTCCAGCAAGGACAAAAGGGTTTCGATTTCCTCATTGAGCTCGTCATTGACGGAAGTTTGTACAGAAAGGGAGGCCCCGTTCAAAGCCGTCTTCAAAGCATCCGAAACGGTAGCGGCAGTTCCCTTCCGGATCAGCGCGCCGTCCGAAGAAAACAGGCAGTTGACGCCGTCAATGGACTGCTGGCCGGTCAGGGGGACGCCTTCCTCAGATAAGTAATACCGAACGCCGGACAGCTTTACCCAGCCAGTCTGCATTTCGCCCTTTTCATTAAAGTAGCGGCGTTTCCCATCCACCTTCTGCCATCCGGTCTGCATCAGGCCGGATTTGTCGAAATAATAGGTTTTGCCATCCAGGGTAAGGAAACCCGTGACAGGTTTTCCACTCTGGTAATACCGGACGCCGTCCTCTGCATAGGACCAGCCATTGTAGTTCAGCGCAGAACCGATTCCTTGGTTTTGGTTAATATTGGCGGCGCTTACCGGCGCCCCTGTCAAAATGGTCAGGCAAAGGGCCAGGATCACGCCGGCGATCCGCTTTCCATTTCTTTTCATATTCTCATCTCTTTCTTCAAGCGTTGCGTAATGTCGAAACAACCATGCCCGCAAAACCGCGAGGTTTTGAAGGCGGATCCTTCCGCCGCAGTTTTGCGAAAGCAAAACCGGGCATGGAACCGCCCTGCCGCTTTCACAGAAACTTCCAAGGATATTATAACACAAAACCCAGTATTCGTAAAGGGATTTTTTCGTTTCCCAGAGTTTTCCCGATTTTTGACAAAGCAATTTTTCCGTATTTCGGCATCTTTTTATAAAAAGAGCGTACAGCCCATTTCTTTAAAATGCCGGATTTTCTGGCGGATCAATTCCTCTGTTACGGAAAATTCCCTGGCAAAACAGGAAATGCACAGATATTCCGAAGCCGCCCGGTTCACCATGCGCCGGTAAATCGCAATTTCATCGGATGTCAGCTCCCGTCCGCAGGAAAAGCAATATTCCGCCATTCAGATTTTCACCAGCTTCGCCCGGTACATCCGGCAGCCGTGGGCCTCCACTTCCGGCACAAAATAATCCTGCTTGACCCCTAGATTTTCCCCAGTAAACATGTCCGTCAATTCCAGCCCATATCCGCACCCATAGGGGATGCCGATCTCCTCGAAAGCCCCGGGAAACGCATAGCTTACCGGAGAATCGCTGTCGGTAAAGTTGAAATAGGCCAGAGCGAACTCATTGTTGGACAGGTGCCGGATAAAAAAGTAGCGTTTCTCATTGGTGTTGTTGGCGCTGTCGCATGCCAAATAAGGCGGGCGGCATTCCTCATCCTGATTGAGGGCAATCAATTCCTTGTTCAGCAGGAGGCTCCGGCTGGTTTCGTTAAGGTTCCGGATATCGCCTCCCATCATCAGCGGCACGCCGAACAGGCACCACAGGGCAAAATGGGTGCGGTATTCTACGTCGGTGCAGCCGCCGAAGCCCACATTTCCGTTGCCGTACATCCCCACCACCAGCATGTCCGGATCATTAAAGCAGCCGAAGCCGGACATACTGAGATTCTCGATTTGGCTCAGGGCAATATCCCGGAAGGATTTATAGCTGTCATTGATATCCCCTGTGGAACGGTACATATGGGCGCCGATCGAAGCCATCCATTTCCACGGATCTTCCTTGCCCCAGTTGCAGGCAGAAAACAGGATATCGCGGCCCGTCGCCTTCAGCGCCATGCTCATGCGGTGATACCGGGCTTTGCAATTCCCTGTTGTGGGGAAATTACAGAAATCGTATTTCAGAAAATCAACGCCCCAATCCGCAAAGGTTTGGGCATCCACATATTCATGATCATAGCTGGACGGATAACCTGCGCAGGTGCGCAGTCCGGCGCAGGAATACATACCGAATTTCAGCCCTTTGCTATGTACATAATCCGCCACATATTTCATGCCATTGGGAAATTTCTCAGGGTCCGGAACCAGACGCCCTTCCGCATCGCGTTCCTTTAAAGACCAGCAGTCGTCAATTACCAAATATTCATAACCTGCCTCAAGATATCCCTTTTCTACCATAGCGTCCGCAGTTTCCAGAATGAGTTCCTCTGAAATAGCCGCGCCGAAAGTATTCCAGGAATTCCAACCCATCGGTGGTGTTTTAGCAAGCATTGATAACACTCCTTTTGTGCTAACGTACAGATTTCTATTGATATTATACCAGATTTTATTGAAATGTCAATAATTTTGCAAAATAAAAAACCTTACCGGAAAATCCGGTAAGGTTTTGGCAGGGGCAGAGAGATTCGAACTCCCGACACGCAGTTTTGGAGACTGCTGCTCTACCAGCTGAACTATACCCCTATTGCAACTGGTGGGCCATCAGGGACTCGAACCCGGGACCAACCGGTTATGAGCCGGTCGCTCTAACCAACTGAGCTAATGGCCCATACTTGTGCTGGCATCGTTCTATCTTCCCAGGCCGTCTCCAGCCAAGTATTTTCGACACGGATGAGCTTAACTTCTGTGTTCGGAATGGGAACAGGTGGATCCTCATCGTCATCAACACCAGCAATGTTGCAAACTCCTAAAAAGGAGTGGTGACCCGTAGGGGAATCGAACCCCTGATTCCGCCGTGAGAGGGCGGCGTCTTAACCGCTTGACCAACAGGCCGAATGGTGCACCTTCAGGGACTCGAACCCTGGACCCACTGATTAAGAGTCAGTTGCTCTACCAACTGAGCTAAAGGTGCATAAAGGATTAAATCCTTTTGGATTTGGTATCCTCAAAATTGAACAAAGAACTTCCAGAGTAAACACACGTTAGATCAAGCCCTCGACCGATTAGTATTCGCAAGCTTCACGCCTCACGGCGCTTCCACTTTGAACCTATCAACCTTGTAGTCTTCAAGGGGTCTTACCTGATTGACTCAGTGGGATATCTCATCTTAAGGCCGGCTTCACGCTTAGATGCCTTCAGCGTTTATCCGTTCCGCACTTAGC
>DVOW01000001.1 GCA_018713335.1 Candidatus Merdivicinus intestinigallinarum
ATAATAAAGAAAAATATTTTTGTGCTTTAAAGTGCTCTGGCTTTAAAGCAAACAAGAGGAGGGCCAATATGATCATCAAAATCATCCTGCTGGTAGTCTTTTTTGCCGGCATGGTAGCGGTGGGGATTTCCGCCCGAAAACACGCCTTGAGCGTTTCCGGGTTTGTCTTGGGGGGCCGGTCCGTAGGGCCATGGCTGACGGCGTTTGCTTACGGCACCTCCTATTTTTCCGCTGTGGTATTCGTAGGATATGCGGGGCAGTTCGGCTGGAAATACGGCCTGGCCTCCACCTGGATCGGCCTCGGCAACGCCATTTTAGGCAGCCTGCTGGCCTGGGTAGTGCTGGGGCGGCGCACCCGGATCATGAGCCAGCATTTAAGCTCCGCCACCATGCCGGAGTTTTTTGAAAAGCGCTTTGACAGCAAGGCCCTGAAAATCACCGCGTCCATCATCATCTTCATTTTCCTCATCCCCTATACCGCTTCCATTTACAACGGCCTTTCCCGGCTGTTTGAGATGGCCTTCCACATCCCCTACGCGGTGTGCGTGGCGGTGATGGCGGTATTTACCGCCGTTTATGTCATTTTGGGCGGCTACATGGCCACAGCTATCAGCGATTTCATCCAGGGGATCATCATGCTGGTGGGGATCGTCCTGGTGGTCCTGGCCGTGCTGAACGGCCAGGGAGGTTTTCTGGAAGCCGTGGGCAGCCTGGCCCAGATTCCCAGCGAAACGGCCCCCACCATGGGCCAGCCCGGAGCCTACGCCTCCTTCTTCGGCCCGGACCCGGTAAACCTGCTGGGCGTGGTGATTTTGACCTCCCTGGGCACCTGGGGGCTGCCTCAGATGATCCAGAAATTTTACGCCATCCGCAACGAAAAGGCGGTCCGCACCGGCACGGTGATTTCCACCATTTTTGCCGTCATCGTTTCCGGTGGCTGCTACTTCTTAGGGGGCTTCGGGCGGCTCTTCGACGACCCTTCCCTCTATGACGCCAGCGGCGCTGTCGTATACGACAGCATTATCCCCTTTATGCTGTCCAAGCTGCCGGATATCCTCATCGGCGTGGTGGTAGTGCTGGTGCTTTCCGCCTCCATGTCCACCCTGTCCTCCCTGGTGCTGACCTCCAGCTCCACCCTGACCTTAGACCTTATCAAAGACAACCTTTGGAAAAACATGAGCGAGAAAAAGCAGGTGCTCATGATGCGGGTGCTGATTGCTGTATTCATCGCCATTTCCGTGGTGCTGGCCCTGGACCCTCCGGCCTTTATCGCCCAGCTTATGGGCATTTCCTGGGGCGCGCTGGCCGGTGCGTTCTTAGCCCCCTTCCTCTACGGGATTTACTGGAAGGGCGTCACCAAAGCGGCGGTTTGGGCCAGCTTTGCCTGCGGCGTGGGGCTGACAGTTTCCAATATGTACTTCCACTTTATTGATTCCCCCATCAATGCCGGCGCGGCGGCCATGCTGCTGGGGCTTGTGGTAGTGCCGGCGGTGAGCCTGGTAACACCCAAAATGAAAAAATCCCGGCTGGCGGAGATCTTCTCCTGCTATCAAGAAAAAACCACCATCCATCAAAAGATGGTGGTGGGCACCGAAAAGGACAACGAGGACTAGCGGCGGCGGGGAGGCCCCGCGGCCAATTCGACGCGGCCGTGGTGTTCCTATCTAACCGCTGGACGGCGAAAATGTTCGCCGTATTGAAGGGTTCCATTTCTATCATGTTGTAGGGAACGGCGGGGAGGCCCCGCGGGCATAGTCGTCAAGCTAGCTTGACGACGCGGCGCGGCCGCACAGCCACGCAATGAACTTTGGCTGGCGCGCGACGAGCTGCGCGCCTCTGACAGAGGTTCCCCCGCAATAAAGTTTTCTGAAGAGAAGCGGCGCGGCGTTTCAATTCCTATCCAGCCGCTGGAACGGCAAGATAAACTTGCCGTTTTGGGTAGGTTTCATTCCTTATCGTTTTGATAAATCAACCAGAAAACGGATTGTAGGGGACGGGTTCCCCGTCCCGCCGGATTTCCTGAAACGTTTTTTCGTTTTACGCGGGCCGGGAAACCCGGCCCCTACAATTTTGGGAAGATTTTCTGTATACCCGGGCAAAATCAGCGTTTTACCGCGGGGCGTCAAGGACGCCGCCCCCTACCAATGCCCAAAATGATTCTTTACCGGGCCCGCTGTCGGTACTCGCTGGGGGAAAGGCCCACGTATTTTCGGAAAATCCGGCTGAAATACAAAGCGTTTTCATATCCGCAGAAGGCGGCGATCTCCCCGATATTTAAAGAGGAAGAAGAGAGCAGCTCCCGGGCCTGGCGCAAACGGATATTGGTCAAATACCGCTGGGGCGTTTCCCCGGTCCGGGCCCGAAAGGAACGGATGAACCAGCTTTTGCTCATATTGCAAGCCTTGGCGCAGTCCTCCACCCGGATATTTTCCCGGAACTCCCGGTGGAACCGGGCGATGATCTCCTCCATAGCTTCGTCCGCCGGGGTCCGCTGGGAGCTGTCCTGCCTTCCCATAAGGGCCAGCAGCTCCATGCCGCACCCGCCGCATAAAACCGAAAACCCCGGCCGCTTCATTTGCAGCTCCCGGATGATCCGGTCAAAAAGCGCCGGGTATTCCCCTTTGACCCCGGGCGCACAGAGGATCCCCGCAAGCCCTGCTTCCGCCAAAATGCGCTCCGGGTCCCGGCCGGTAAAGTGCATCCAATACACCTCCGGCCCGTCCTCCAGCCGGTAGCAGTATTTCTGCGGCTCCCCGGGCCGGAACAGCACGCCGCACCCTTCCGGGACCGGCTGTTCCTCCCCGTCCACCCAGGCCGCCAGCGTCCCTTTGGCCACATATAAAAGCTGGTAATCCCCCCGGCCCTCCGGCCGCACCGTTTCAAAATACGGGCGCTCCGCCAGGCGGTAATAGCCGCAGCTGGTCACCAGAAAATCCACGTCCTCCCGAACGATCTCCTCGTCATATCCGCCCAAATACCCTGTCAGCTGAAACACGTCCATTCCTCCTGTTCCTTTCCAGTATAGCGGATAACCTGTTTTTTGTCCATGGGAAAGTATCCTTTTGTGCATATTTTCTTCAATCTTCTTTATAGAAATACCGGGGAATCCGCGCTATAATAAGGATAACGCCGCACTGCGGCCAATGAAACGAGGTGTTACCATGCTGTTTGAAAATTATTTTGAAAACCTCGGTGTCCTGCATTTAAACACCGAGCCGAACCGTGCGTATTACATCCCCGACGCGGAAGGCGCCGCGCCCTTCTGCTGCCGGGAAAAATCGGAACGGTTCCTGCTGCTGAACGGCGAATGGGATTTCCGGTACTATGAGAACGTCCGGGCCCTTTCCGAGGAGTTCTGGAAAGAGGGATTCTGCCGCTGCGGGTTTGAAAAGATCCCCGTCCCCTCCGTCTGGCAGAACCACGGCCACGACCGCCATCAGTACACCAACACCAGATACCCCTTCCCTTACGACCCGCCTTACGTCCCCCTGGAGAACCCCTGCGGGGCTTATGTCCGGGATTTCTGCCTGGGCGAAAAAAAGGATGGGTTCCGGTACTACCTGAACTTTGAAGGGGTGGATTCCTGCTGTTACCTGTGGATCAACGGGGAATTTGCAGGATACAGCCAGGTTTCCCATTCCACCAGCGAATTTGACGTGACGGGATACCTCCGTTCCGGCAAAAACACCGTGGCGGTGCTGGTGCTCAAATGGTGCGACGGCAGCTACCTGGAGGACCAGGACAAGCTGCGGATGTCCGGCATTTTCCGGGACGCTTACCTTCTGACCCGCCCGGAGAACCACATCCGGGACTTTACCGTCCGCACGCCTCTTTCCAATGATTACAAATCCGCCAAGGTGGAGGTCTGCTTTGAATTTGCCGGGGAAAAACAGCCGGTTTCCTACGTTCTGACCGCCCCCTGCGGCTGCGAAGTGGCCAAGGGCACTGCCGACGGCTGCCTGTCCATCCCGGTGGAAAACCCCAACCTTTGGAACGCGGAAAACCCCGCCCTGTACACCCTGACCCTCACCACCCCCGGCGAAACCATCCGCCAGAAGGTCGGCATCCGGGAAGTGAAATCGGAAAAAGGAGTTTTGTACGTCAACGGCCAGAACATCAAGTTCCGGGGCGTCAACCGCCACGACTCCGACCCAGTCACCGGCTACGCTGTGTCTGTGGAGCAGATGAAAAAAGACCTCCGCATCATGAAGGAGCACAACGTCAACGCCATTCGCACCAGCCATTACCCCAACGCCCCCCTGTTCACCCAGATGTGCGATGAATACGGCTTCTATGTCGTCGCCGAGGCGGATCTGGAGGCCCACGGCGTAATGGACCTGTACGAAGCCCATACGGAGAACTACCAGAAAAAATTCGCCCGCATCGCCAACGACCCGGCTTGGGAAGAAGCCATTGTAGACCGCATCCAGCACTCCGTCATCCGGGACAAAAACCACCCTTCGGTACTCATCTGGTCCATGGGCAACGAGTCCGGCTTCGGCTGCAATCTGGAGGCTGCCCTGACCTGGACCAAAAACTATGACCCCACCCGCCTGACCCACTATGAAGGCGCGGCCCACGACCCGGAACAGCAGGGCGACCTGTACAAGGACCTGGACCTCATCAGCCGGATGTATCCCTCCACCAAAGAGATTGAGGAGCATCTGCTGCACATTGCCGAAAAGCCCCTGGTCCTCTGCGAATACATCCACGCCATGGGCAACGGCCCCGGGGACGCCGAGGATTACCAGAAGCTCATTGAAAAATACGATAACTTCTGCGGCGGCTTTGTCTGGGAATGGTGCGACCACTCCGTTTTCATGGGCAAAACCAATGAAGGCAAGGCCAAATACTACTACGGCGGCGATTTCGGCGAGTTCCCCCACGACGGCAATTTCTGCATGGACGGCCTGGTTTACCCGGACCGCACCCCCCACACCGGTTTGAAAGAGTACAAAAACGTCATCCGTCCCCTGCGGGTCCGCAAAGGGGAGGGGGAGAAGGAGTTTATCCTCCACAACTATCTGGATTTCACCAACTCCGGGAATTACCTGATCCTTTCCTGGAAGCTGATGCAGGACGGCGCGGAAATCGCCTCCGGCACTGTGGAGGGCCTGGACATTGCCCCCCACGGCGAGCAGACCGTCGCTCTGCCCTTGGACATTCCGGAAAGCGGCACAGTTACCGTAGATTTCTTCCTGACCCGGAAGAATGACGGCGGCCTGACTAAAGCCGGTCAGTGCCTGGGCACCGACCAGGTGATCCTCCGCCGGGAGAACGCCCGGAAAGGCTGCGGAAAACAGGCGGAAGCCAGCGTCAATGTGGCGGAAACCGCCCGCGCCATCGTCTTTACCGGCGAAGGCTTCCGCTATGTGTTCAACAAGGAAACCGGCGTCTTTGACGAAATGGTCTACCAGAACCGCACCGTCCTGCAAAAGCCCATGGAATTCAACATCTGGCGGGCCCCCACGGACAATGACCGGAACATCCGCGCCCAGTGGCAGGCAGCAGGCTATGACCGCGCCATTTCCCGCTGCTACTGCGCCAAAGTGGAAATGGACGGCGGCAAGGCCGTGCTGAAAACCACCTGCTCCCTGTCCGCCATTTACCTTCAAAAGCTGGTGGAAATGGAAGCGGTTTGGACCATCTGCCCCTGCGGCGGCCTGAAAGCGGACGTTCAGGGCAAATTCGGCTTCGGCGGCCTGCCCCATCTGCCCCGGTTCGGCCTGCGGCTGTTCCTGAACGAGGGCATGGAACAGGTAGAATACTTCGGCTACGGCCCCTATGAAAGCTACCAGGACAAACACCGGGCTTCCCGCCTGGGCCGCTTTGCCGCCAGCGTGGACGCTCTCCACGAGGATTACTTGAAGCCCCAGGAAAACGGCAGCCGCTGGGATTGCAGCGATGTCACCGTTACAAACGGCGACCTGGCCCTGACAGTCCGGGGCGAATCCTTCAGCTTCAACGCCTCCCACTACACTCAGGAGGAACTGACCGCCAAAAAGCACAACTTTGAGCTTGCAAAAAGCGGTTATACCGTCCTCTGCCTGGACGGCGCCATGGGCGGCGTAGGCTCCAACAGCTGCGGTCCGGAGCTCTTAGAGCAGTACCGTATTGATAAGGATGAACAGCTGCAAATCCACCTGGCCATCCGTCCTTCCGTTCAGTAAATCCCTGATAAGATATGCCCGGCCCTGGAAAAAACAGGGCCGGGTCAGCTTGTTGAAAAAGGATATGGTTTGGCAAATTATACAAAGCCATGTGCTTTGCTGACGCAAATGAGCCATGGAAAAACTTGGAAAGATTCAAAATTTGATTTTGCTTTGCAAAATCAGAATCGTGTCGTCAAGCGAACTTGACGACGGACATCCGCGGGCGGGTCTGCACGCCATGAACCATAAGTTCATGGCTCGCCTTTTTCCTTTTTGTTTGCGGCCGAGCCGCAAAGGGATAAGATTTCGCGCTCTGCTTTCCGTCAAGCAAGCTTGACGGCGCGCGAATGGGGGCTTTGCCCCTCAACCCCACAAGCTTTTGAAAAAGCCTGACCAAAACTTCTCTTTTTGGTCTTCTGTGCAGTTTTTTATAAAAGAATTTTTTCGACAGGCTCCCCGGCCTCTGCACTTTGATAGAAATATTCCGTGAGCTGCTATAGGCCCCCATAATTTTCAAAACACTTGCAAAATCCGGCAGGATTCGCTATAATAAAGCCGGTTAGATTGCGGCAAGCAGAAAGGAAGGATTTTCATGTACATCGACAAATGGTGGGGGGATTATTTCGGCTCCACAGACGACAGCGCGGTTTTGCTGGATTATTTCGCCAAGGACGGGGCGGCGGAATACCCTCTTTCCAAGATTTTCGCGGATTTCGGGCTGTACGAGCAGATCCAGTGGGGAGATTTTCGGGAAACCGAGGAGATCGGCTTTACCGACGAGGACGGCAGGACCCATGAGATCGACATGGCCATGAACCTGATTATGGACCTGGCCGCCGTTACCCTGGAAAGCGCCTGCGGCGGCGGGGTTTCCCTGTCGGAGCTGGACGGAAATACCTTGAACCCCAAGCGGTTTGTCATCCAGCCGGACCAGGACGAGCTGGACTGCCTCATCGAAGCTCTTTTGGATTTCAGCGATTGCCCGGAAGAATACGAGCTGGCGGATCTCTGCGCCCCGGACGACCTGCGGGAAATGGCCGCCCAGTGCAAGGACCTGGCCTATGCCCTGAGATCTGCCCTGTGAAAAGCGAACGCACGCCATAATGAAACGGCGTGCGTTTTTATGTTCATGATAAAATGGTGCAGGTCTTGGTGTCGTTATCCGCAATGGCGGTGACAAGCCTGCCCTGATACCGGAACCGGCACTCCATTTTCCGGAACAGATCCCAGCAGGGACGGATCTCCATAGTGCCCCGGGCGGCGTCAATGTCCACCCCCATAAAATAGCGGAAGGCGATGAAGGCCGGCGCTCCACTCCAAGCGTGGTTCTTGGTCCCCAGGATGTAAAAATCCTCCCACAGGGTGGAGTTTTCGTTGACCGCCAGATTATAGTACCGGGACAGCATCCGGTCCCGGGCTTCTTTGATATAGCCCATTTCGCAAAGGGCCGTCAGGACGAAATTCTCCATATAAACTGTGCTGTTGAACACCCCAAGCAGGACTTTCCGAATCTGGGGGTACCGTTCTTTGGGGCAGGCCCCCGCTAAAACGGCCAGGGCGTTGGCCCGGTCGTCCACAAAATCCCCCGAAGCGTAATAGCGCCCTTTCCAGAAACAGCGTTCAAAGCCTTGGCTGACGGAGGAAATCCGTTCTTCCAAAAAGGCGTCCTCCCCATGTTCGTTCAGGATATCCGCCGCCTCCCGCAGGAATTTCAGGGCCGACAGGTACCAGGCGTTTTCGATCACCGGCCCGTCGCAGTTGTAAAGGTGGTCGTACCAGGGCCAGCTGCCGTCCCGATGGGCCGCAAGGCCGCTTTCCTCCAGTCCCCACAGCTTCAGATACCGGACCGCCGGCTCAAAGGCCAGGCGCAGGGCGTCCCGGTCCCCGGTGTACCGGTAATACTGGGCGATGAGCCCCCACTGGCTGACGGCCGCCAGGCTCTGGGCCGGAAGCTCGCTGAAATTCTCCCCGGGGACATTGCCCACCAGCACGTCCCCTTTCCGCAGGGTGATAAAGTCACGGATGGCCTTTTTCACCAGCAGCATGGCCCGTTCGTCCAGCAAAAAGGCCGTCTGGGGCGCCTGCACCGACACGTCCCCGATCCACTGGCCCCGTTCCCGGTCCGGGCAGTCCATAAAATTGTCCCGCATGCACACAGAAAGGGTCCGGGCGGCCTTTTCCACCAGCCGGTTGACAATGGGGTCGGAGCACTGGAAGCTGCCGGTGATATCCGTGTCGTAGCCGGTTTCCCGGTAGCCGATTTTTTCAATTTGGGCGGAAGGACCGCACCTGACCAGGATCTTTTCCCCATACAGCCGGATACACCCTTCCAGCCGGTTGAGGCCGGGCTTGCAGATGAACTCCAGCCGGTGCCCGTAATAACAGTGCTCCTCATCCCCCGGCCCCCCGGGCACCGCCCAGCGGTCCGTGCGGACGTCCAGCTTCTCCCCGCCTTTGGCATTGACCCAAATGACGGGCCGCAGGTTCATGGCGTAGGGCAGGACGGCCCGGTATTCCCCATTCTCATATTGAATTTGTGGAATTTCCCGTTCCGGCCCGGTGCGGAACAGAGGGATGGGCCGCCTTAAAGGTTCCCCGAAGATCGCAGCGTCCACCGGGACCGCCGGTTCAAAGCCCTCCGCCGACAGGAAGCCCGGGTCCGGATCCAGCCGGGCGTCATATCCCAGGTTGTCCCCGCCGTACAGATAAGAGGGGCGCGGTTCCCCCGGCGTATAGAAAGCCGGGTGCCGGCGGCACAAAAATCCCTCGCCGCTAAACAGCCCCAGGACCGGGCAGGAGAAGGAAAGCCCGCCGGAGGGCAGACGGGTGTTGTTCCGGCCGCCGTTGCCGTAATAATGCACCCAGATCACCAGCAGGTTTTTCCCCTGTTTCACATAAGGGGCCAAGTCCACGCAGTCGGCCCAGCCACGGCCCGGCGCGCTTTCCCGGAACAGCCCTCCGTCCAGCACAACTTCCCGCCCATTGAGCCAAAGACTATAGCGTGTTTCCGCAGCAATGACCGCCTCCGCCCTGTCCGGGACCCGGTCCGCCTCAAATTCCCGGCGGAATACCAGGATCTCGTTGGGCCGTGATTCACGTCCCCAAATATATCCCGTTTTTTCGCTCATATGCAATCCTCCCATCTTCGCCGGGGCCCGGCGTGAAATCTAGGGAAAGTATAGCACATCCCGGCGCGCATTGCAATGCGAAGGGCGGCAATTTCCAGCCGGATCTTTCTGATGAAGAATCGTTCCGCAAAACAGCAAATATCTCTTGACGATTTTGGATGTTGTGGTACAATGACAATGAACTTCATTTTCAGAGAACCGGAGGTGTTTTTATGCAGTTTCCCATACAGTTCATCTGCGCCACCCACGACTACGCCGATTACGGCCATATTGTTCCTGCCCCGTACCTGCGCCGCAGTTTTACCCTGGATCCCGCGCCGGAGCAGGCGGAGGTCCTGGTCAGCGGCCTGGGCTTTTACCGCATCTTTGTCAACGGGAAAGAGATTACCAAAGGCATCCTGGCCCCCTACATCAGTTCCCCGGACCACATGGTTTATTACGACCGGTACGACCTGTCGGGCCTTCTGACCCAAGGGGAAAACGTGATCGGGCTCCTGCTGGGCAACGGCATGCAGAACTCCTTCGGCGGCTACGTCTGGAACTTTGACAAGGCCCGCTGGCGGGGCGCTCCCATGGCGGCCCTTCAGCTGACGGCAAAGCTCCGGGACGGCACGGAATTCTCCCTGGACACCGGCAGCGGCTTTAAGACCCACCCTTCCCCTCTGCTTATGGATGAGCTGCGCAGCGGCGAGTATTACGACGCCCGGCTGGAGATCCCCGGCTGGTGTGAACCCGGCTTTGACGAGCAAGACTGGACGGACGCCCTTCCGGCCACCCCTCCCCGGGGCGAACTGCGGCTGTGCGAGGCGGCCCCCATTGTGGTATCGGAGGAACGGAAAGCGGTATCTATCACCCCGTATCAGGACGGGTACCTGTACGACTTCGGCATCGACAGCGCAGGACGCTGCCGCCTGCGGGTAAAAGGCGAGCCCGGTCAGGAGATTTTCACGTCCCACTGCGAATGGTTCCACGACGGGATCTTGGACCAGGGCAATATCAATTTCGGCGACCGGGGCGACCCCCGCTGCGTCAATGTCCAGTGCAACAAATACATCTGTAAAGGGGGAGGCGTGGAGGAATACGCCCCCTGGTTTGCTTACTACGGGTTCCAGTATGTCTATGTGAAGGGCATCACGGCGGAGCAGGCCACGCCGGAACTGCTGACCTATGAGATCATGCATTCCGACCTGCCGGAACGGGGCAATTTCTCCTGCTCGGACCAAACCGCCAACCTGCTGCAGAAATTTACCCGCCGTTCCACCCTGGCCAACTTCTTCCACTTCCCCACCGACTGCCCCCACCGGGAAAAGAACGGCTGGACCGGCGACGCGGCCCTTTCGGCGGAGCATACCCTGCTCAATCTGGAAGCGGAAACCAATTACCGGGAATGGCTGCGGAACATCCGGGCGGCCCAGGACAGCCGCGGCGCGCTGCCCGGCATTGTCCCCACCGACAAATGGGGGTACGACGGCGGCAACGGCCCGGCCTGGGACTGCGTCCTCACCTACCTGCCCTATTTTGTTTGGAAATACCGGGGCGATGTGGAAATCGTCCGGGAAAACGCCACCGCCATTTTCCGTTACCTGCACTACCTGACCACCCGGATGGACAGCCGGGGACTGATTGCCATCGGGCTTGGCGACTGGTGTCCTCCCGGACGGGGCGCGGAGCAGTATAAATCCCCCCTGCCCTTCACCGATTCCGTCATCTCCATGGACATCGCCAGAAAGGCCGCCCAGATGTTTGACGCCATCGGCTGGGATATGCAGGCGGAATTTGCGGAAAAGCTGGCCTGCCGCCTGAAAAAAGCGGTGCGCCGGGACCTCATTGACCTTTCCACCATGACGGCCGCCGGGGCCTGCCAGACCTCTCAGGCCATGGCCATCTTCTACGATGTCTTCGAGCCCGGCGAAAAGCCCGCGGCCTTTGCCCGGCTTTTGGAGCTCATCAACGATTTTGACGGCCACATGGACACCGGTATCTTGGGGGCACGGGTCATTTTCCACGTCCTGTCCGCCTTTGACCGGGCCGATTTGGCTTACAGGATGATCACCCGGCCGGATTATCCGTCCTACGGCAACTGGATCGCCCGGGGCGCCACCAGCCTGTGGGAGGATTTCCACCCGGAGGGCGGCCCGGTCAACTCTTTGAACCATCATTTCTTCGGGGACATCAGCAGCTGGTTTATCCAGTCCCTGGCAGGCATCGTGCTGAACCCGGAAGGGGATGATGTTTCCCGGCTGGACATTGCGCCTCATTTTGTGGAGGCCCTGACCCACGCCGAAGCCTTCCACGTTTCCCCCGCCGGAAAGATCTCCGTTTCTTGGAAACGGGACGGGGAGGATGTGCTCCTTTCCCTGGAAGCGCCGGAAAGTCTGCACGGCTGCATCCGCGCCCCCAAAGGCTGGCTTTTGCCGGATGAAATGGGCGTACTGCCTTTGGCTTCCGGCCAATACCGGCTGAAAAAGGCGCGCTGAGCAAAATAGTCCCTGCAAACAGCCCCAATTTCCGAAAATCGCAGCAGAAAAGGCCCCCGGCAGAATTTCCTGCCGGGGCCGTTTATTCCTGTCCTTTGACTTCATTGCAATTCAATTCTTCAATGCGCTGGAGAGGATAGATCCCTTCTAGATCCATATTGTACCCATGTTCCTCCAACCAGGTCAGAATGCCTTGATATTGCTGAACAGCTTTCTCCGTCTGCCCAGTGGAAGCATACATTTCTGCTTTGGAAAACCAGCAGGAAATGCAGCTGTTGTCCAACATATAGGCTTTATCCCAATGGGTCACGGCTTCCTCATACCGCCCTGCCTGGGCAAACAAATCGCCCGCCATAGTCTGGACATTCACATCCTGCTCATCCAAACGCAGCGCTTCGGTGATTTCTTGACAGGCTTCGGAGATATATCCGCTTTTTGCCAGCGCATAAGCGTATGAAACATGAGCCCATGCACAATCCGGTTCTGAATCCCGCCATTTACGATGCTCCTGAAGGGCCTCATCCCCGCGGCCCAAATCATTCAGCAAGTTGGTTAAAGCCTGATGCGCAGCCATCCAATGAATATCCCGCGTTTGATCCCCTTCCGCGATTGCCCGGCGAAAATAATGGAGCGCAATTTTCGTATCCTTGGCGGCTCGGGCTCTGTGCAGCATTCCATAGGAAAGGTGATCCTCCGGCACAGCTTCACCGCTTAGAATCAGCTCCGCATAGGCTTCTTCCGCTTTTTGAAAGTCCTATTCCCTACCGCTGCTTTCGTAAACCGCCAGCCATTCATTCCGTTCACTGCCATAGCCCGGGTGTTTCCTGGCCGGTGTTCCCTGAAACAAGCTGTCGATGGTTACGCCGAAACATTCGGCTAATATGGGGATCAACGAAACATCCGGCGATGTGATCCCCTGCTCCCATTTGGATACGGCCTGCCCGGAAACGCCAAGCAGTTCCCCCAATTTTTCTTGAGACAGGCGCTGCTTCAGGCGAAGTGTGCGAATATTCTCGTTGAGTTTCATAGATCGGCACTTCCTTTCCATTTGATAGATACAGTGTACCACAAATCACAGCCGGAAAGAAGAAAACAAATGGATTGCTGTTTTATCAACTACAAATTGGGGCGAGGTACATGAAAACCCCCGGCAGGATTTCCTGCCGGGGGCCTTGCTTTGTATGGTTAAAATGCCGCTTTGTCGCCGCGCCATTCCCGCACGGTTTCCACCATGGCCAGGTAGCCTTCGGTGGGGACGTAATCCGGGATGGAGTTGCCGGAGCTGAAGGCGATGCCGCCGTGGCCCTTGACCTTCTCCAGGCAGTCCAGGATGTAGGAACGGATATAAGCCGCGTCGTACCGGCAAAGGACGTCGGTGTCGATGCCGCCGAAGTTGCCGATCTTGTCCCCGTAACGGTCCACCCATACGGAGAAATGGGCGATCTGGTCCTCGTTGGAATGTTTGGCGTCGATTTTGGCAGTGCCGATCAAATCGTCCATGATATCGAAGATGCAGCCGCAGGAATGGAGCAGGAAGGGTTTGTTTTCCTGATGCACCCGGGCGATGATCTTCTGGTAAACGGGGACGATGTTTTCCCGGATGTCGTCCGGTTCCAGAAGGGTCTGGGACTTAAAGCCCAGGTCGTCGCCGAAGCGCAGGACGCAGTAAGGCTCGGAATACTCCCGCATGAACCGGTCCCAAATCTTGTATTCCAGCTGGCCCATGGCCTTGAAAATATCCCGGTACAGCTCCTCATCGTCGGCCTTGATGTAGCAAAGGTCCATGTAGCCCACGATGTCCTGCACCGCCTCAAAAACGCCGTTCCCAACGCCGCCGATGGCTTTCATGCCTTCCGGACGGGTTTCCGCCAGGTTGCGGTAGTAGGGGCCGTATTTTTCAAAAAAGATGTCGGGGATCTCGTCCCAGGGGTACCGTTCAAAGTCCGCCCGGTCCTTGATGCAGCCCTCCACATGGCCGCCCAGGGCGCCTGCCCCTACCAAAGCGCCGCCGACGCAGAACTCCATGGAGGCGGTGTCGTAGCCCATGGTTTTCCAGAAATCCCAGTACTGCCGGAAGCCTTCCTTGCTTTCCGCCATATCTTCCGAATACATCAGGTCAAAGGGCTTGTTCCCCGTAATTTCATAAATCACCTTGGGCCCAATGAGATGCTCGTACATGGGGATGTGGTCCACCCACTGGTTCCGGGCCACCTTCACCATATTTTCGTAATTAGGATGATTCTCCTGGTATTTTAGAATTTGCATTTTCAGGCTCCTCTCCATTGATTTTCGGCTGATTACCTGATATAATCATAACAGATACCGGCGGCTGCCGGTTAGGACAGGATTCTTTTCTAATTGGACGATTCTTTTGCGGAGGGAGTACGGCATGGAACAGGCCATCTACGAAAACTGGCTGGATAAGCAGCCCATCCCCGGGCTTCCGGCGGAATGCTTCCGGATGGAGGATTCCCAGCCGGGGGTATTCGCGGCGTCCCACTGGCACAGCGCCGCGGAACTGATCTTTGTCAATAAAGGCGGATACCGGGTATTGGTCAACGGCGTTTCCCATACTTTGGAGGAAGGGGAAGCGGTCCTCATCCATCCCAGGCAGATCCACACCACTATCTGCCCGCCCCTGCCCCAGGTGTCGCTGATCGTCCTGAAATTCGATTTGTCCCTGCTGCATTTTGCCGGGGAAGTCACCGAGGAAGCCTTTTTCTTAAAGCCTCTGGAGGACCCCGCTTCCCCCCATTTCTTTACCGCCGCCCAAACCGGCTCCGTGGGGCTTTTGGGGCAGTTGGAAGGGGTTTTGAAGGAGCTTGGGGGACTGGAAAACGGCCGGGCCTTCGCCGTCCGGCTGATGATCGCGGAAATCCTGCTGCATCTCTTGCGGCTCTCCCAGGTCCGCCGGACGGAGGCGGGGGCGGAAAACTACCGGATCGCCCGGCAGTTTTACCCGGTTTTCGACTATTTGGAGAAGCATTTCGCGGAACCCATTACGGCGGCGGACCTGCTGCCCATCTGCGGACTCAGCTACAGCCGTTTCGCCGTTTTGTTCAAGCAGCTTGCCGGCTGCTCCTTTACGGAATACTTGAACCGCTACCGGATCTCCCAGGCCCAGCAGCTCCTGCGGGATTCGGAGATCTCCGTGGCCCAGGCCGCGGAGCTGTGCGGTTTTCTGGACCCGTGTTATTTTGACCGGCTGTTCCGCCGGTATGTGGGCCTTACCCCTACCCAGTGGCTCCACTCCAGCCCGGATCGTTCCTAGTATCCGCCGGTTCCGCCGGCGGATTATTTATTTCGTTTTGGTCATATTTTTGCAACAAATCTTCTTCAATTCGGTACTTGATAGGTAAGAAGTTCATGATAAGAGGTAGTGTCAAATGAGTTATGAAAAAACATAGCCAAAGAAATAGGCTCAGATTGAACCTTGAAAATTGCAGATATGATGTTTGATGGCAGCTTACGCCACCCTTGACAGCACACAAAAGCAATGCTCTG
>DVOW01000017.1 GCA_018713335.1 Candidatus Merdivicinus intestinigallinarum
GGAGGTTCCTGCATGGGATCTGCCTTTGGCCGAAAATATCCGGGGATGCCAGGAAAAATGCGGCAAAACCTACGGCTATCGCAGAGTGCAGATATGGCTTCAAAGGCATGGGATTTACCGCAACCCGAAAACAGTACTCCGAGTGATGCAGAAATATGGCTTACTGTCAGTGATCCGAAGAAAGAAATATCGGAACTATGGGGAACATCTGCACAAGTATCCGAATCTGCTGAACAGAGAGTTTCATGCTGAAAGGCCAAATCAAAAATGGGTTACGGATATTTCATATATACACACCCGGCAGGGAGTATTGTATCTGTCCATCATCAGAGATTTGTACGACAATAGTATTGTCGCTTACAAGACCGGCACGGAGCAAAACATAAACCTTGTTTTAAGCACCATTCGGGAAGCCAGGAGAAAAGAGAAGGTCACCGCAGAGCTGCAACTCCACAGTGACCAAGGCTTTCAATATACATCCTCCGCATATTTCAAGCTAATACAATCATACGGCATAACGCCGTCAATGTCAAGTCGCGGCAATCCGTATGACAATGCTTTGGCCGAAAATTTCTTCTCCATTCTGAAAACGGAGTGTATTTACCGAGTGAAACTTCAGACTTATGAGGAGGCTCGCCTCCTCATAGACCAGTACATCTATTTTTACAACAACCAGCGCATCCAACTGAAAACAAAACTGACACCTCTTGAAAAGCGATCTCAGTTTGTCTGCTAAAATTTACATTTTTACTACCATTGGGGTTCTTTTTGTTCTGTCCGTTCAATTTGGGGCAGTCCACCCGGCCGGGGGTTTTTCTTTTTTGAATTTTTTCTTGACATGGAGCCCACTCCATGGTATATACTAAGTATATGCGAAATTTGTCGAAAAAAGGGTGAGCGGCATGACAGAATCTTTCCGGGCAATCCCAATCCCGGCGGCCAAAAGCAGCCGGTACGGCTTGTTGGACACCGTCCGGGGGCTGGTCATTATCAGCATGGTCTTTTATCATCTGGTATGGGACCTGGTCCACCTGCTGGGCGTTTCCGGGATTGACATGAGGTCCTCCGGCATGTTTTTGTGGCAGAGGAGCATCTGCTGGACCTTTATCCTGCTGTCCGGCTTCTGCTGGCCATTGGGGAGGCGGCACCTCCGCCGGGGGCTCACGGTTTTCGGCGCGGGGCTGCTGGTCACGGCTGTGACCCTAGCAGTAATGCCCCAAAACCGGATCGTTTTTGGAATCCTCACCTTGCTGGGCTCCTGTATGCTCCTGCTGATTCCCTTAGAAAAACTCCTGTGCAGAATCCCCGGGGCGGCCGGGCTGGCCCTTTCCCTGCTCCTTTACTTTTTCACAGCTGATGTGGACCGGGGTTATTTGGCGTTTGGATTGATTCCCCTGCCCCAAAACTGGTACCAGGGGAATCTGGCGGCTTATTTGGGCTTTCTGCCGCCGGACTTTTACTCCACCGATTATTTCCCGCTGCTGCCCTGGATGTTCTTGTTTTTGGCCGGATATTTTTTGTACCGGACTGTAAGCGGCTCCGATATCTGGCGGCGGATACGGGTTTGGAACGTCCCGGCCCTGAGCTTTTTGGGCCGCCATTCCCTTCTCATTTACCTGCTGCACCAACCCCTTCTTTACGCAATCATCCAGCTGGCCGGGTGATTTTACAGAAACAAAAAATCCCCCGTATCCGAAAATAGGATACGGGGTTTTTCCTATGGAACGGTCAGATCTTTACTCGATGATCAGCACATAAGGGGCAAAGGAACGTTCCCGCAGCTGGTTCAGGGCCGCTTCGCCGGTTTCTTCCCCGGAAAGCTCCAACGAGTAGCAGAATTCGCCGAAGCCGGACAGATCCATCTTGAAGTTGGTTTCCCAGGTGTTGTTCATGACCCAGGAATACACCGGCCGCCGGTTATTTTCCGGCTTGTTGTCGCACAAACGGATCGGATGGTGCCGCATTTCGCCCATGTAGATCAGGGGCACATCCGGGAAGCCAACGAGGACGCTGTCCTCTTTCCCCACATAGGCCAAGCCGTCGTCGGACATATAATACTCCATGCCGGAGCCGGGCAGCTGGTCGATGCCGGGACGGAAGGCCTCGGTGCCCTTGCGGATCCAAAGGGTGCGGTCCTCCATCTGCAGATCCAGAGGCAGAAAGACGCTTTCGATGTCCATGGAAATGGTTTTTCCCAGCTCCAGCTTCCACTCGATCCGGGGCATTTCCTTATAGAACCGAATCCACACGCTGGCATGAATGGTCCCCTCCAGCTTGAATTTCAGCTCCAGCAGGGTGAACACTGAGCCGTGCTCATGACAGACCACTTCCTGCAATTCGCCGGTATAGAGCTTGGCGTGCTGGCCTCGGATGTTCCGGCCCAGGAGCCGGCGTTCCTCGTAAACGTCGGTCTGCCCATACCGGATGGGGGTGCGCTCATAAAGGGGGGTAAAGAAGGGGAGGCCCTCTTTAGACAGCATTTCCTTGCCGTTTTTCTTGTTGACAAAGGAAGTGACGCCCTTGCCAGGCTCATACGCCAGCTTGAACCACTGGTTCTCAAAGAAATACGGGATTTTATAAGTGAAGGTATCGTAATCGTTCTCCACGTCCCGGATCCGGTCGGCCCCCACATAGGCCTTGCGGCTGTTAACCTCGGCTTTTTCGGCGGGCAGCTCCTCATAAGTATACACCTTTTCCCCATAGGGCGCGAAGGTGTCTAAGAAGGTGATGCGCCGTCCTCTGGGATGGGGGGAAACCTGGCAGGGAATCTCCCGGCCGGTTTCATCGGTGATCCGGGCACGGTCCAGAACGGGGCTTTCAATATAGAATTCCACCGCCTGAAGGCCGGCGCTGTTGTTGGGGTTCAGGGCCCGGATCTTTCCGCTGGTGTTGTAGTAGTTGATGAGGCCGCCTTTTTCCGCGGAAATCTGGTTGAGCATCCGGGAGGCGCTTTCGTGGGCCTTGGAAGCGTAGCTGTTTTTCCGCATATCCAGGTTCACCACCATGGTTTCAAAGGGGTTGGTGATGGTGGAGGAATGGCCCCAGGTGTGCTCCGCGTAGAGAAGGAGGTTGTCCTGGGCGGTGCGGGTGTAATCCGGGTATTTTTCATAGCACTGGGAATCCAGCCGCCCGCAGAGGTGATACCGGTGCTGGGCCTCCCGATAGTGCTTCACCGCGTAGGGGGTGGAGCCTACGCCGTTGGCCCACCAGTCGTTCAGGTCGCCGCGGTAAACCGGCGCGTCCTGTAATTTGGGGGCGATTGCCGCGTAAAGCTCCTGGAGGGAAACCATGCGGATCTCCACATCCTCCGGGTAACGCTGCCGGAAGCCTTCAATGGTCCGGAGGATTTCCAGCGCAGGCGGGGCGTTGTCGCTGAATACACCGGAAACAGAGGTGACGATGAAGTCACAGGGGTAGCCGTTTTCCTCGCACACTTCCAGATACCGGCTGAGAACCGTGTGCAGGACCCCCACCGGGTCGCTGAAATCCAGAGGCCCGTCGTAAATGTTCCGGGTCATGGGATGCAGGCTCCGGTTGGGCTTTAAGCCCAGGGCGTTGCCCAGGTTGTAGTGCTCGCCGTTCCAGACCAGCAGCCGTTTCCCGGCGGCATTTTCCCACCAGTAGGCGTTCTGGTTCTGGTAAAGGGGGTACATGCCGTGGTGGGTGTGGATATTGGTATAGAAAAACTCCACGCCGTTTTCGATTAGGGCGTCCCGCTGGCCCATGGAAAAGCCGTTGATGTCGGCGGTCATGGCGGTTTTCACGGAAATTCCGTGTTCCCGGAACATCCGGACGCATTCCCGCACCCGTTCCATGTGGACGTCGCTGTCCAGAAGGTCGTTAAAGTTCAAATAAGTGGCGGAAATACCCATTTCCCCGCTTTTGATGAGCTGGAAAAACTGCTCCTTTTCCTCTTCGGAGGCGGATTTCAGAAATTCCTCCACACAGTAATAGGTTTCGCAGTTCCAGCGGAAATCCCGGTTTTCCGGATTCTGCATCAGACGGACCGCTGAACAGATGTGGTCGATCTGGCCGTCGATGACGTGCTCCTGCAAATCCGTGTAGCCGATGTCGGTGTGGGAATGGTGGACAACATAAAGGGTTTTGATTTTTGCCATTTGATTTCTCCTATTATGATTACTCAGTTACGGTCAAGGTTGCGGCAAAGGGCAGGTCGCAGCTGTGGGAACCGGCCATAATGGTAAAATTGCCCGGCTCCACTTCCCACTGGAAGTCCCGGTTCAAAAGCCGCAGCTGGCGGGGGCCGATGGCAACGGTGACGGTTTTGGTTTCGCCGGGATTTAATCCCACCCGTTCAAAGCCCGCCAGCTCCTTATAGGGCCGCACTACGCTGCTGTACTCGTCATGGATGTAGAACTGGGGCACGTCCTCGCCGTAAACATCCCCCACGTTGGTCACATCCAGGGAAACTTCCACTTCCCCGTCTTTTGCAATGGTTTCCTTGGACAGCCGGAAATTGCTGTACTGGAATTTCGTATAGCTTAAGCCGTAGCCGAAGGGATACAGGGGGTTCCAGTCCATTTCCACATACTTAACGGCGCCGAAGGGGCGGCGGTTGTAGTGAACCGGCAGCTGCCCCACGGATTTGGGGAAGGACATGGGCAGGCGTCCGCCGGGGTTGCAGTCGCCGAAGAGGGTTTCGGCAATGGCGGTACCGCCCTGCTCGCCGATGGTCCAGGCTTCCACAATGGCGGGGATGTGCTCGCTTTCCCAGACAATGGAAACGGGACGGCCTGTCTGAAGTACCAGCACTACCGGCGTGCCGGTTTCGCTGATTCTCTGCACCAGCTCCTTCTGGCGGCCGGGCAGGTCCAAATCGGCCCGGTCCAGGTTCTCGCCGCAGGTGGTTTCATCGTCGCCCACGACAACCACCGCCACGTCCGCCTGTTTGGCGGCTTGGACGGCTTCTTCCATGTCGTTTTCGCCGTAGCTGTATCCCAAAATCACCCGGACACCCCGCTGGTCGTTGATAAATTCCACCTTGACGTCGTGGCGTTCCCCGGCTTTCCAGTGGACTTCCCGGCTGCTGTCCGCTTCGCTGTTCTGCCAGCGGTCCACAATCAGCTCCCCGTCGATCCAAAGGCGCATACTGTCCATGCTGCTTAAGCCAATGAAGCCGTCGAAATCCTCAGCCGGCACAATGGACCCTGTCCAGCGGACGCCGAAGCAGCCGGCATCAATGCCGTCGCCGGGCTGAGTGTAAATCCAGTTAAAGTGGATAGCGGGGTCAATGCGGGTGACAACCGGCTCCCCGCTGAAAGTCTGGCCGTTGAAGTATTCCCCCTGAAGGCCGGGTTCCCCTTTGGGGGTCCGGAGCCAGGCCGTGGGCACCGGCATCATTTGGCTTTCCAAAATGTGGCAGCCCCGGGCGTAAAGGACCTTTGTTTGATCCGAAACTATCCCTTTGATGCCGTCCAGCACGGAAACCGCGGCTTTGCACTCACCGAGAGCGCTGTAATCGCCGAAGCGCGGCACAGCGGCGCTGGGGCCGATGACGGCGATTTTGCCAATATCTTTCTTCAAAGGCAGGAGGCCGTTCTGGTTTTTCAGAAGGCAGATGGCCTTTTCCGCCACTTTCCGGGCAGTATCCACGTGTTCCTTGCTGTGCACCACCTTTTTGGACAGGGATTCGTCGGTGAAGGGGTTCTCAAACAGCCCTAGCATGAATTTCACCCGCAAAATCCGGCGAACCGACTGGTCAATCAAGGCCTCGTCCAATTCCCCGTCCCGGACCAGCTCCAGCAGGCCCGTCTGGTAGACGTCGTGGGGGAAGTCGTAAAGCTGCATATCCACCCCGGCCTGGACCCCCATTTTCATGGCTTCTTTGGGGGTTTTGGCCACAAAGTGGCAGGTGTGGAGCATGGCCACAGCGGTCATATCCGCCCGGACAAAGCCCCGCATCCCCAGCTTGCCCCGGAGCTGGTCGGTCAAAATGCTCCGGTCGCAGGCCACAGGCACCCCGTCAATGGAGTTATAGGAACACATGGCATTCAGCGCGCCGGCTTTGAATGCCGCCTCGAATACCGGCAGGCAATAGAATTCGTGCTCGTGGCGGCCCATCATAGCGGGGGCGCAGTTCAAGCCGCCGGTGGGCGCGCCGTAGCCGGAAAAATGCTTAACCTCGGCCACCATGGCGTCCGGCCGGGTCAGGTCGTCCCCCTGAAGGCCCTTGACCATATTTTCCGCAAAGCGGGAGGCCAGGTAAGTGTCCTCGCCGTAGCCTTCCTCCACCCGGCCCCATCTGGGATCCCGGGCCAGGTCCAGCACCGGCGACCAAGTTTCGTGGATGCCAAGGCTCCGGCACTCGGCGGCGATGGCGTGGCCCTGCTCTTTGGCCAAGGACGGCTCAAAGGTGGCGGCTAAAGCCAGCTGCTGGGGGAACACGGTGCAGCCGGGCCAGATGAGGCCGTGGAGGGCTTCCTCGCTGAATAAGACGGGAATGGGCAGGCGGGAACGCTCCATGACCCGGCGCTGAATCTCGTTGTTGGCTTCCGCGGAGGAATAGCGGTTCTGAAGGCAGCCCAGGCCCTCGTTCCCAGAAACCTCCAGCAGCTTGTCCATCTGGAAATTCCCGTTTTGGTCCTGAAATTCCGTACCGGCGTAAATGTCCATTTGGCGGACCTTTTCCTCCAAGGTCATCCGCCCCAGCAAATCGTCGATCCTTTCCTCAATGGAAAGGGTTTTGTCCTGAAATTTGTACATCATAAAAATGCTCCTTCATTAGAAAGAGCCCGCTTACCGCGGGCACTGAGGATACTATATCACAAACCGGTTTGATTTACAAGGACAAAAATCGGATTTTTTTATAATATTTTTCCATCCCGCAGCAGGACCTGCCCGATGCAGTCCATGACGGCGTCCTCCCGGATGACTTCCCCTATGCTGTCCGCCGTGATCCGGCCGGAACGGGGGTTTTTCACTGAGTCGATGTGGCCCTGGATGTCCGCTTCCACGTCCGAATACTCAAAAGCCAGATCCGCGCCCTCCATGGTGCAGTCGATGAGCTTTAAGTTCTTGCAGTAGCAAAGGGGCTGGGTGCCGGTGATCTTGCAGTGAATCAGGGTCAGGCCGTCGGAAAACCAGCCCAGGTACTCCCCTTTCACCACGGAATTTTCCACCGTCACGTTCCGGCTGTGCCAGAAAGCGTCCTTGGTGTCCAGGTTGGAATCCCGGATGTACAGGTCCTTCATGTACTGGAAGGAGTATTTCCCCTTCATTTCCAGGCGGTCGATCTCCACGCCGCTGCTGTCAAACAGGAGGTATTCGGATTCGATCCGGGAACGGGCGATCTCCACCCCGCGGCATTTCCAGCCAAATTCCGGGGAGAGGACCGTGCTGTCCTCCACCCGGATGTTTTCGCACTCCCGCAGGCATTTCACCCCTTCGATGGTGCAGCCGGCGATCTTCCCGTCAACGGCGTACCAGATGGGGGCCCGGACGCCGGCGTCCAGAGTGGACCGGACCAGCTCAAAGTCCCGGACGTGCCAAAGGGGGTACCGCAGGCTGAAGGCGCAGTCCCGCACGGTAACGCGGCGGCTTTCCTTTAAAGCGGACTCCCCGTCCGCCGGGCCTGCAAAGGTGCAGTGTTCCACTTCCGCGTCCTCCAAATGATAAAGGGCGCGTTCTTCGTCAAAGGTTTTCTGCTGGATATATGTTTTCATGAAAGGTCCTCCTTTAATTGCTGTAAACACAGTATACCCCTTGGAGTACGCTCCATGTCAAGACCGGCGGGACGCCGGTTATTTGGCCAGCAATCCAACTTTTTTGTACACCTTGTCCAGGGTCCGCCGGGCTATGCGCTCGGCCTGTTCCGCCCCTTTGCGGTAGCATTCCACCAGGTAGTCCTTGTTGTTCATCAGGTCGTTGTAGCGCTCCCGGACAGGACGCAGGTGCTCGGCCACGGCTTCGCCCACAGCGGCCTTGAAGTCGCCGTAGCCTTTCCCGGCAAAATCCGCGGTGATCTGTTCCATGGAAAGGCCGGTGACGGCGGAGTAAATGGTCATCAGGTTGTTGATGCCGTCCTTGCCCTCTTTATAGCAGACCTCCATGTCGGAATCGGTGACGGCCCGTTTGAATTTCTTGACGATGACGCCGGGCTCGTCCAGGATCAGGATGCAGCCGTTAGGATTGGGGTCGGATTTGGACATTTTCTTGGTGGGGTCCGCCAGGGACATGATCTTGGCCCCTTTGGCGGTGTAGGGTTCCGGCAGGGTGAAGGTATTGCCGTAAACGCCGTTAAAGCGGTTAGCGATGTCCCGGGTCAGCTCCAGGTGCTGCTTCTGGTCCACGCCGACGGGCACTAAGTCCGCCTGGTACAGGAGGATGTCCGCCGCCATCAGGGACGGGTAGGTAAACAGACCGGCGTTGACGTTATCGGCGTGCTGGGCGGCCTTGTCCTTAAACTGGGTCATGCGGGAAAGCTCGCCGAACTGTGTGTTGCAGGACAGAACCCAGCTCAACTGGGAGTGGGCGGGGACGTGGCTCTGGATAAAAGCGATGCTCTTGTCCGGGTCCACGCCGCAGGCTAAGAGCAGGGCGTAGCAGGAC
The DNA here is from genome assembly GCA_018713335.1 of Candidatus Merdivicinus intestinigallinarum. Taxonomy (GTDB): domain Bacteria; phylum Bacillota; class Clostridia; order Oscillospirales; family Ruminococcaceae; genus Merdivicinus; species Merdivicinus intestinigallinarum. The sequence continues at coordinate 8,569 of DVOW01000017.1, forward strand.
AGGATGCGTTTGCGGAAATCCGCCGGGTCCTGCCGGACGGTCAGGGCGTGGAGGTCGGCGATCATGTAGGCGCTGTGGAAATCCTCCTGCATCTGGGCCCAGTTGCGGACAGCCCCCAGGTAATTGCCCAGGGTAAAGACGCCGGTGGGCTGAATCCCGCTTAAAATTACTTTCTTTTTCTGTTCTTCCATCTGAAAAATCCCCTTTCTTGCCAACCGGCCAAATAAAAACGGCCTCTGCCCCAGGAAAATCCATGGGACAGAAGCCGGAAAACTTCTGCGGTACCACCCAAATTGGCGCGGCGGAACCTCCGCCTTTCACCCACTCATTCGCACCGGTTGATGCGCTTCCCCGGATAACGGGAGGGAGGCCCGTCGGGTATTACTAAGCAAAAACTGCCGTTCTTCCCGCCCTGCTTGAGTCCATTCGCCGGCACTTCACTGCCGCGCTCCCACCATCCGCGGCTCTCTGAAAAGGCGTTACAGCCGGTTACTCTTCTCAGTCATCGGTTTTCAATATGCCATCAGTATAGCACGTTCTTCATTGGTTGTCAAGGCCGAAAAAATACCGTTCCAGCACTTTTGCCACGGCGTCCTCGTCGTTGGTGTACTCCAAAACCACGTCCGCGTGCCGGGCCACCTCCTCCGGAGCGTTGCGGACGGCCACGCCAAGGCCGGCGGCTTCCAGCATGGAAATATCGTTCCAGCCGTCCCCGACGCAGACGGTTTCCTCAGGGGAAAGCCCTAAAATTGCGGCCAGCTGTGCCACCGCCCGGCCTTTGTTGGCGTTTACGGAAACATATTCCGCAAGTGCAGGCGGCATCCTGTAACCCAAAGCCCCTTCCGGCAGGACCTCCTCCATCCGGTCGTAAAACCGCATGGCGTAGCCCTCCTCCCAGGACAAAAAGAGCATTTTGGTGATTTCTCCCTCCACTTGCCGGATGTCCTCCGGCAGGGGCAGGAATTTTCTGCCTGTGCGCTGTTCCATATCGTTGTCCCAAACGTCCTGGTTTTTGACATACATCTTTTCCGTGGTGTGGAGCCGGACAGCGGCTTTGCCCATATCCGTGAAAAAGCCTTCGCCGGTGCGGAGCAACTCCTGGGCCGTTTCTTTGGGCAGGAAATTCCCGGCGGCGATCTTTAAGGTGTCCGCTTCCACAATGAGCCCGCCGCTGCAGCATATGTAATAATTCCCTGGAGAATTTAGGCCCAGCTCCTCCCCCAAAGCGGAAACCCCTTCGTAGGGGGCGCGGCCGGAGCAGAGGACAAATTTAACCCCCTGCTCCACCGCCTTGCGGATGGCCCTGCGGTTGCCCTCCGAAACCTTCCCCTGGCTATTGAATAAAGTTCCATCCAAATCTGTTGCGATGAGTTTGTACAAAATGACTGCTCCTTTTTTACGGCAGCTGGTTGCCGGCCGCTTTGTAAAGCTCGTACCACTCCATGCGGGTCAGCGCAATTTCCGAGGCTTTGCAGATGTCTTTCACCCGCTGGACATTGGTGGTGCCCAGGATTGCCTGGATCTTGGCGGGGTGCCGGAGAATCCAGACAATGGCAATGGCGGAGGGAGTCACGCTGTACTGTTCCGCCAGACGTTCCAGGGCCTTGTTCAGTTCCGGGAACTTCTCATTCCCAATGAACACACCCTCAAAGAACCCGTACTGGAAGGGGGACCAGGCCTGGATGGTCACTTGGTTCAAGCGGCAGTATTCCAAAACGGAGCCGTCCAGGTCCCGGGCCCGGTCGATCTGCATATTGACGTTTAGGCCGGAATCGATCATACCGGTGTGGCAGAGGGACAGCTGGAGCTGGTTCACCAAAAGTTTTTCGTCCAGGCAGCGGTTCAGCAGCTCCATTTGCAGGGGTTTTTGGTTGCTGACACCGAAATGGAGCACCTTTCCGCTGGATTTCAGCTGAGAGAAAGCCTCGGCCACTTCCTCCGGCTCCATGAGGGTGTCGGGGCGGTGGAGGAGCAGGAAATCCAGGTGGTCGGTTTTCAGACGCTTTAAGCTGCCCTCCACGGATCTGAGGATGTGTTCCTTGGAAAAGTCATAGATCCCGTCATGGATGGCGCATTTGCTCTGGATGAAGATCTTGTCCCGCAGGGAGGGAGTGTCGGAAAGTGCGTTGGCAAAGACTTCCTCCGACTTGCCGCCGCCGTAGATATCCGCGTGGTCGAAGAAGTTGATGCCCTCGTCGATTGCGGTGCGCAGCAGGGTTTCCGCGTCCTTTTTGGACATGCCGCTGATGCGCATGCAGCCCAGGGAAATGGCCGAAGCCGGGATTTTCCCGCCAATTAGAATCTGTTTCATAAAACCATCCTTTCCTAAAAACTGCCTTCGGGCAGTGATTTTTTCAGTTCATCCAGCAGCAAAAGGGTAAGATCCTTTGCCCGGGCGGACGCCTGTTCACAGTTCAGCTCGAAATTTTCCTGGCCGTCCTCCTGTTCCGTGTCCGTAATGGTCCGGACGGCGAGGAAGGGTATCTGATTCACATAGCAGACGTGGGCGGCGGCAGCTGTTTCCATATCCACCGCCAAAGGGGAAAACTCCTCTCGGAGCCGCCTGCGCTCTTCGTCCGCAATAAACTGCTCCCCGGTTACCAAGGAACCGAACTTTACCGGAAAACCCGCCTTCTGCCCGGCCCGGCGGGCCGCATCCAGCAGCTGCGGGTCGGCGCGGAACCAGATGGACGGCATCCAGGGGTGAAATTCCGTCAAAATATCCTGGGAAACGTCGTGATAGGCGCACTGTTCCGGGATGACCGTATCCAGCACCCGGACAGATTCATCCAAACCGCCGGCGACCCCCGCCAGGATCACCGCGTCCGCCTGGTAATGGCTGATCAAGATCTGGGCGGCAACCGCCGCGTTGACCTTGCAGACGCCGCTGAAAAGGGCGGCAACCGGAAAGCCGCAGAGCTTCCCTTCCCAAACCTCCAGCATGGCTGTCTGGGAACGGGAACGCCCTTCAATGCAGGGCAAAAAGGGGGCAAGTTCCGTATCGCTGGGACAGAGCAGGCCGATTTTTTTCATGTTCAAAACCCTCCAATCTCCCGGAGCACCTGGGATGCCATAAGGAACCCGGCGGCGGGCGGGCAGACGGAAAGGCTCCCCGGCGCGTACCGGCCGCCGCCTTCTATGACGGTTTTGGCCGCCGGTTCCAGGGAATACAGCACTTTTTGTCCGGTGATCCCCCGCTTTTTCAGTTCCCGGCGCATGACCCGGGCCAGTCCGCAGCCCGCGCCGGTTTTGGCCGTATCCTCAATGGTCCCGATGCGGAATGCCGAGGGGTCCAGTCGGTTTCCTGTACCCAGTGCCATGAGCAGGGGGATCCCCCGTCCCCGGCACTGTTCCGCCAGATGGAGCTTGGCCGTCACTGTGTCGATGCAGTCCACCACATAATCCGGATGGAAGGCGAAAACCTGCTCCGCAGTGTCCTCCCCATAAAAAACCGGCAGGGAAACCGCCTCGCAGTCCGGGTTGATGGAAAGGACCCGTTCCCGGGCCGCCTCCGCCTTGCCCTTCCCCACCGTCTGCCGGGTGGCCAGGAGCTGGCGGTTCAAGTTTGTGATGTCCACAGTGTCGTGATCCACCAGCAAAAGGGACCCGATCCCGGCCCGGGCCAGGCCCTCCGCGCAGGCGCCGCCCACGCCCCCTAAGCCGATGACCGCCACCCGGGCGGCCGCAAGCCTTTGACAGGCTTCTTTCCCAAGCAAAAGCTCCTGCCGGTCCTGCCAGTTTGCCATGTATGTTCCTCCTAATGCTTCTAAAACAAAATCCCCCGCCTGAAGCGAGGGATTTCAAAAACCTGCAAGCAGGATTTTTTTAACTCCACCTTGCCGTCGTACAGTGTTATAAACCCGCTTCTCAGCAGGTGGGTATCCGCCCATATACATCGCGCTCCCTTCATCCAACCCCAGTCAAAGCAGGGGCCGGGAGGTCTGCATCCCGCATACGGAGCCAAGATTCCCGTTTCAATAAATGTTCGGATTTAAAGAAACTGTACTTGCTCGAACAAGGCAGACGCCTTTTCTAGAACATATTATAGCGGCGTATCAGATATTTGTCAAGTGATTTTCCAAAATTTCTGCCAAACGCCGTTATTTCCTGATTATTTCAGGTCGGTATCCTCGTCCTCTTCGTCGTCCTCATCCTCGAACATCTTGTTGAGCCGGTCGATGAACAGATTGCCGATGCGCTCATATTCCTCGTCGTCGTCGATAGAAGCCAGGTACTCCTCGCCGTCCACCTCCTCAGAGGTCAGGACGATCAGCTCCCCGTCGTTTTCCAGCTGTTCCTCCGGCGTGTCGTAAACCGGAATCATCGCGTAATACTGTTTGCCGTCCACTTCCATAGTATCCAGCATCTCAAAGGTCTGTTCCACGCCTTCTTCGTCCACCAGGGTGTACAGATTGGCTTCATCGTAAATTTCGGCCATAATATACCTCCAAATCCCCTTCAGAGGGGGCATCATTTTATTCGGCAAACGCCAACATCTTTATTTTATCCTTTTCCGCCCGGAAAGTCAAGCGTGTTTTGTAAAGAATCTGTTTTGATTATTTAAACTAAATTTTTTCCACTTTTTTAGAATTTCTTATTGACAAAATGCGTGTTCTGTGTTATTATATAGCCATAGAAGATAATCAAATATCTTCTAGAAAATGAAAGAGGTGATTCCGATGGACAGTAAAGAAAGTTGTTTGATCAGAATCAGCAGCAGGCTTTCGTAAATCTGTAAAAATAAGATTGAGAAGAATGTATCATACGAACGATTTGTTTCAAATTTATCGTGCATATAATTCTTAATGATGATCTTGAGTGCAAGAGGGCTTTTCCTCGTGATAAGATTTTTACGATGGTGATTTGATTATTTTCTATTTCAAATAGCGGCTGGTTCTGATAACAAAAGCCAATCTAAGCAAGATGGAGTTGAGTCCAGTGGAATAGTATCTTTCCACACAAACCTTTTTCAAAGGAAACCGAACAGATTCTGACCAGATGAATTGGAGTGGATTCCGATGGAATAGTCAGCTCTCTCCCGCAAATTGCATCTTCGCTGACAGCTTGCCTGGAAAAAACAAGGCAAAAAGCAAGAGCAGAATTTGAGTAACGGAGTGAGTCCAATGGATTGACCGAATTACATTGCTGTATCCTAACAGCCCTTTGTTCCCCAACATGGGAAAAGTCGAAAAAGGCAAAACCGTTGATGAAATGTCACCGGCCGTCCGTTTCAGACCTGCAAAGGCGCTGAGGAAGATACAAGCTGTAACCAACCGGTTATCCTGTTATCGACAGCAAGGCCTGTGCACAGCAGTTTCAGAAGCAGAGTACCGTTCCTGAAGCGTAATATACTGAAGCAGTTCCCTTGTACAAACAGGAGTTCCACCTGAACAGACCGATTCCCCTCTTTGATCCCTTAAGCGGATCGCTGAACCGTTATTATTTCGGCAAAGCAGGTTTGAAAGAAACCGGGAAGATGGGAAATGATTTTGAAGATGGAGTGAGTCCAATGGAATAAGATGTTCTGGTTTTCCAGACACATGGAGGAATTATACAATTGAATAGTGAGAGTTAGCGCCGCCTTCCGTTGGAGAGGGCGGCGCTGGTGGTTTTTCTCCCCTTGTTGCGGATGTATAAATTACCGTTTCCCGGTAAAAATAGAAGCAACTTCCAATCCGCAAAAGGAGGATTTTTATGGAAAACACCCGCACCCGCGTCCGGATCATTACCATGCTCGCCGCCGCCATCCTGGTCTGCGCCGGATTCGCCTACCAGAACTACCGAATGGCGGCCCAGTACAAGGAAGCCCTGGAGGTTTCCTACCTGCGGGCCATGGAGGACCTGACCACCTATACGGAAAACATCTCCACCACCCTGACCAAAAGCATCTACACCGGCACCCCTGCCCAGTTAAACGCCCTGACAGCCAAGCTGTGGAAGGAATCGGCGGCGGCCAAAACGGCCCTGTCCCAGATCCCCAGCAGCCGCTTCAACCTGGAAAACACCTACAAATTCTTAGCACAGGTTGGGGAATACGCCGTTTCCCTAGCCAAAAAGGCGGAAAACGGCCAGGAGATCACGGAGGAGGAGCGCCAAAATCTGCTGACCCTTTCGGAATACGCGGAAAACCTGGAGCAAAGCCTGCTGAATGCCCAATATGAGGTCCGCAGCGGCCGTATGACCATTGGCGCCGCGGAAACCATGGCCTCCAACATGGGGGCGGAAGCCGCGCCGGACCTAGCTGAGGATCTGGCAGAATTTGAGGAGGGATTCACCGCCTACCCCACCCTGATTTACGACGGCCCCTTCTCCGACCATCTGCTGCAAAAGGAGCCGGAGTGGCTCAAGGGCGCGGAGGAAGTGACCCTGGCCCAGGCCCGGGAAAAAGCTGCCGCCGCCTTTAACGTGGATTCCGGCATGATGCGCAACGAGTCCGACGAGGAAGGGCAGATGCCGTCCTTCACCTTTTCTTTTGACAACCGCACCGCCGCCATTACCAAACAGGGCGGATTTTTAAGCTATCTGACGGACCCCCGCCAGCCGGACCACACGTCCCTGTCGCCGGAGGAAGCAGTGGCTAAGGCAGAAAACTATTTGAACTGGCTGAAGATCCCGGACATGGCCATGACCTACTATGAGATTGCCGATCACATCCTGACGGCCAACTTCGCCTACCAGCAGGGGGACGTCCGCTGTTACCCGGACCTAATCAAAATCAGCGTGGCCATGGACGACGGCGGCATCCTGAGCTTTGACGCCAGAGGGTTCCTGACAAACCACAAGGAACGGGAGCTCCCCTCCCCTGCCATCACCCCGGAAAAGGCCCAGCAATCCGTCAGCGGCGCTTTGACGGTGGACAGCTCCCAGCTGGCCCTGATCCCCTCTGACGGGGACATGGAACGCCTTTGCTACGAGTTCCACTGCCAGGCCGAGGACGGCCAGCAGCTTTTGGTTTACGTCAACGCCGAAACCGGCGCAGAGGAGCAGATCCTGATTTTGTCCATCGACGAAAACGGCACATTGGTCATATAAAAAACAGGGCAGGCGCATTGCCTGCCCTGTTTGCCGTATTCCGAGATTATTGGATCCACGCACCGTCCGCGCCGACCTTGTAGCCGTTGATGGTGGTGTTCACCGCCATGCTGGCATCCTGATAGAAGTAATAGGTCTTGCCGTCAATGGTATACCAGCCGTTCACCAGGCAGTAACCATCGGATTGGCGCATATAGTACCACTTGCCGCCGATATAGTTCCAGCCGGTGAGCATCGCGCCGTCAGAGCCTACATAGCACCAGGAGTCCCCTTTGAAGGTGGGAATCCAGGCGTTTTTCTGCATCACAGCGTCGGCGTTGAAATAGTACCATTTGCCGCCGATTTCCGCCCAGTCGTTGGCCGCCGCGCCGTTGGCCCCCAGGTAGTAGTACTCATTCTTGTAGTAGTACCACTGGCTGGTCATCAGTTCGCCGGAGGTTTTGGAAACGTACCAGGTCTTGCTGTCGCCGTCGGTGTGGAACCAGCCCACGGCCATGCCGCCCCAATTGTGAAGGTAATATTTCTGGCCGCCTACTTCCACCCAGCCGGTGCGCATTTTGCCGGTCTGGGGGTCCAAGTAATACCAGCTGCCGTTGACCTGCTTCCAGCCGGTCTGAAGGGCGCCGGAGGAGGGGTCTAAGTAATAATAGCTGCCTTCATACAAAAGCCATCCTGTGGCTTTTTGGCCATTGGAGCCGGTGTAAGTGGTGACGCCGTTTTCGGTTGTCCAGCCGTTTCCGCTGGGGAACTGGCTGCCGGCGCTGCCGGAGCCTGCGTTGGCGGGGGGCGTGCCGTTCAAGGAGCCGTTGCTGTTGAAGTTATAGGATACGCCGTCAATGGTCTGGGTACCGGTGACCATGCCGCCCCAGCTCAGCAGGTAGTACCAGATGCCGTTCAGATTGAGCCAGCCGGTTTTCATGACGCCGGTAGACGGGTCCATATAGTACCAGGTCCCGCCCACCTGCTGCCAGCCGGTGAGCATTTTCCCGGTTTGGGGATCCATGTAATAATAACTGCCGTTTAACAGGAGCCAGCCTTTCTGATAGCTGCCGTCCTCTTTCTGGTAATATTTACCGCCGTCAGCCGTCACCCAGCCGCTGCCGGTGGGGCCGCCTGTCCCGGTCCCGCTGCCGCCGGGAGGCGTTCCCTGGGTCAGGGCCCCGCTGGCGTTAAAGGTGTAGGATTTCCCATCAATGGTCTGGTTCCCCGTCACCATGCCGCCCCAGCTTTGCAGGTAGTACCAGGTATTGCCCAGCTGGAGCCAGCCGGTTTTCATGACGCCGGTCTGGGGGTCCAGATAGTACCAGGTGCCGTTATATTTCTGCCAGCCGGTGAGCATTTTCCCGGTGGAATCAAAGTAGTAATAAGAACCGCTGATGATTTTCCAGCCGGTGACATTCTGGCCGTTTTCTTTATAATATTTATTGCCGCTTTCGGTGACCCAGCCGTTTCCGCCGGACTGGCCGCTGTCATCCGCCTGACCGTTGCCGTTCAAGACGCCGTATTGGTCGAAGGTGTAGGACTGCCCATCAATGGTCCGGGTACCGGTGGCGTAAGTGCCCTTAGTATCCAGGAAATAGTAGGTCTTGTTCCCGGCGTACTGCCAGCCCTTCATTCTCTGGGGCACGATGGTGACCGAATTGCCGTCCTTGCTCAAAGCGGAAACGGCATTTTTCACATCAGCCGAAGAAGTATCCAGCAGATTGTAGGACAGATTCACCGTGCAGTCGGACTGCTCCCAGCCGCCGTTTAATGTTTCGATCTCATTGTGGTCCAAATAGCAGTTTTGCAGGGATTCCAGCCGGGACATATCCGGAACTTCCTCAATCTGGTTGTAGGAAAGGTCCAGGGTTTCCAAATCCCTCAGGTAAACCACAGACTGCATATCGGAAATCTCGTTGCCCCGGGCGCTTAAGTACACCAAATTCCCCGGCAGGTCGTCGATCTCCCGCAGGCTGTTGTTGTCCAGCACCAAATGAGTCACGGAATCCAGGCCGGAAAGGCTGGAAGAACTGCTCAAGCGGTTATCGGAAAGGTCCAGGCTTTCCAGATAGTCCAAATGCTTCAGGGTGGAAACGGAAGACACCCGGTTGCCGGAAAGGTCCAGTTCCTCCAGGTTTTCCAGCCGGTTCAAGCCGGAAAGGTTGGAAATACTGTTGTCCGACAGGTCCAGGTAGGTCAGATATTCACAGTCCCCAATCGAGGAAACGGAGGACAGGTCGTTGTCCGAAGCGTCCAAATAGGAAAGGTTCGGCAGCTCCTCCAGCCCCTTTAAGCTGGTGAGGCCCATGCCGCTTAAGTTCAGGGACTGGATCTGGGAGGCCTCGTATTCATTCAGCTCCCCATCCCCGTCAGCGTCTGCTTCCTCCAGCAAAATCTCGAAAAGGTCCCGGTCAAAGTTCCGGGATTTTATAATATCATCCCCCGCGGCGGACACAGCCGGCGCGGCGGCGGATAGAATCACAGCCAGGATACAGGCGGCGGATAGTATACGTTTTGTCTTGTTTGCCATAATCATCCCTCCATAAATATAAGTGCTGGTTTCAGGCCGGTTTGTTGCAGGATATGGTGCATTTTCCAGTTTTCTTTTTCCAAAACGCCTGTTTTCCGGTTTTATGTTTAGTATAACATAAATTTCCCGGCAGGTAAAGGGCGTTTCACAAAATGGCCCCCGGACAAAGGCAGGTAAGTTTCGGAAATCCCTTGACTTTACGATGGATATTCATTACAATAAGAATATATGTATTATCGAAACTGCCGGCATCCCCGGCGGATAAGGGAAGGGACATAATATGCTGAAAAACGAAGAAAAAACCATGGAACAGGTCATCAACCTTTGCAAGGGCAGAGGTTTTGTTTATCCGGGCAGCGAAATTTACGGCGGCCTGGCCAACTCCTGGGACTACGGCCCCTTGGGCGTGGAATTCAAAAATAACGTGAAAAAAGCCTGGTGGAAAAAATTCGTCCAGGAATCCCCCTACAACGTGGGCCTGGATTCCGCCATCATCATGAACCCTCAGACCTGGGTCACCTCCGGCCATGTGGGCGGCTTCTCCGACCCGCTGATGGACTGCAAGGACTGCAAGGCCCGTTACCGCGCCGACAAGCTCATCGAGGATGAGGGCGGCCACGCCGAGGGCATGACCTTCGAGCAGATGAGCGATTACATCAAGGAGCACGGCATCGCCTGCCCCGCCTGCGGCAGCAAGAATTTCACCGACATCCGGAAATTCAACCTGATGTTCAAAACCTTTATCGGCGTCACTGAGGACGCCAAGAGCGAGGTGTACCTGCGTCCGGAAACTGCCCAGGGCATTTTCGTAAACTTTGCCAACGTCCAGCGCACCACCCGAAAAAAACTGCCCTTCGGCATCTGCCAGGTGGGCAAATCCTTCCGCAACGAGATCACTCCCGGCAACTTCACCTTCCGCACCCGGGAATTTGAGCAGATGGAGTGCGAGTTCTTCTGCAAGCCCGACACGGATCTGGAATGGTTCCACTATTGGAAGGACTACTGCAAAAACTGGCTCCTCACCCTGGGCATGAAGGAAGAAAACATGCGGCTCCGGGACCATGAGAAAGAGGAGCTGTCCTTCTACTCCAAGGCCACCACCGACATCGAGTACCTGTTCCCCTTTGGCTGGGGCGAGCTGTGGGGCATCGCCGACCGCACCAACTACGACCTGGGCCGCCATCAGGAAGCCAGCGGCAAGAGCTTAGACTACTTCGACCAGGATACCGGCGAACGGTATGTCCCCTACGTTGTAGAGCCGTCCTTGGGCGCTGACCGTGTGGCCCTGGCCTTCCTCTGCGAGGCCTTTGACATCGAGAAGCTGGAAGACGGCACCGAGCGCACCGTCATGCACTTCCATCCGGCCCTGGCCCCCTTCAAGGCGGCTGTACTGCCTCTGTCCAAGAAGCTGTCCGACAAAGCCATGGAGATTTACCAGGATCTGGCCAAGTACTTTATGGTGGACTTTGACGAAACCGGCGCCATCGGCAAGCGGTACCGCCGGGAAGACGAAATCGGCACGCCCTTCTGCATCACCTACGATTTCGAGTCCGAAAACGACGGCTGCGTGACCGTCCGGGACCGCGACACCATGGAGCAGGTCCGGATGCCCATTTCCGAGCTCCGCGCTTACATTGAGGAACGCATCGCGTTTTAAGCCCGGTAATTCGGCGCGGCCCTCGATTATACAGCCACGCTGCCGTTCATACGGTACAAAAATTCAATGGCCGGATTTTCCGGCCTTTCTTTTTTGTCCGAAAGCTGAACCACGTGCGGGGAACTCCCGGCCCAACGCCCGTGGGAAAATGTCCATTTTACCGAAGCCATTCGTTGTCAATCTGCCGGGCCGAGGACCCGGCCCCTACAAATCCTATCGAAACATCCGTAAAATTTGTACGGGCGCGCAATGCGCGCCCGTGATTTTTGTACAACGTTTTGGAATATCAACGGGCGGACCGCCCCTACAATAAAAAACAAAGACCCGGAACGTGTTTCGCTCCAGGTCATGCTATCTGCGGAAATCATCTCAGTTTCAACGCGGGACAAAAACAACGCGCACCAACCAACGTCAGTGCGCGTATTTGCTGCGGCTTTAAGCCGCTGGTTGGGGTGGAAGGATTTGAACCCTCGGAATGTCAGAGCCAGAATCTGATGCCTTACCACTTGGCGACACCCCAGTGTAAAACATTAAATTGAAGAAAAATCAGCAGGGCCGGCCGTGAAACCGGCCCGTTTTGATTTGTTTGGTTGGGGTGGAAGGATTTGAACCCTCGGAATGTCAGAGCCAGAATCTGATGCCTTACCACTTGGCGACACCCCAGTATGAAGCTGATAAAAAAGGATTGGTTGGGCTAGATGGATTCGAACCATCGGAATGCAGGAGTCAAAGTCCTGTGCCTTACCACTTGGCGATAGCCCAGTGTAAAAATGGGGTGGATAGTGGGATTCGAACCCACGGCCTTCAGAGCCACAATCTGACGCGCTAACCAACTGCGCTATACCCACCATGTATTGGCGCGCCCATCAGGACTCGAACCTGAGACCTACTGCTTAGAAGGCAGTTGCTCTATCCAGCTGAGCTATGAGCGCAAACACCTGAAAGGTTGGAGCGGGTGATGGGAATCGAACCCACGTAACCAGCTTGGAAGGCTGGAATTCTACCATTGAACTACACCCGCGAAGAGAACACAGGAACTTTTTCTCTCGCTTTCGTTACCGTTTGTATCAGCAACGTATGTTATTATAGCACACCGTTCCCGGTTTGTCAACACTTTTTTGAAAGTTTTTTTATTTTTTTGGAATTTCCTGGAGAGCAGTTTCCGAGCCTCCCAAAAGAGGCCCGGAAATCTCTTCAGAACCTATTATTTCTTCTCGCTGCGTTTGCGTTCCAGCAGCTTGTTGATGCGATGCACCGGATTCAAGAGGTTGCTGATGGATCCGTCGTGGTTCAAGGTGTCCACAATATAGGCGATATACTTGGACATATCCACGGAGGTGTACCAATCCCGCTGGAGCAATTCCGGGGTGCGGTAGATGAGGTTTGTGGTGAACACGCGGCTGATCTCCCCTTTCCGGGCAGCCTCGTCAAATTTGGCCAGACCGTCGCAGAACAGGCCGAAGGCCGCAAAGACAAAGATGCGGTTCGCGCCCATCTTTTTCAGCTTGGTAGCGATCTCCAGGACAGACTCGCCGGAAGAGATCATGTCGTCCACAATGATAACGTCCTTGCCGGCCACATTGTCGCCCAGGAACTCATGAGCCACGATGGGGTTGCGGCCGTTGACGATCACAGAATAGTCGCGGCGCTTGTAGAACATCCCCAGGTCAACGCCCAGCACGGAGGAGTAATACATACAGCGGGACATACCGCCTTCGTCCGGGGAGATCATCATCAGGTGTTCCCGGTCGAACTCGATGTCCGGCACAGTGTTGACCATGGCTTTCAGGAACTGATATACAGGCTGCACATCTTCAAAGCCGGTCAGGGGGATGGCGTTCTGCACACGGGCGTCATGGGCGCTGAAGGTAATGATGTTGTCCACACCCATATGGGCCAGCTCCTGCAGGCAGAGGGCGCAGTCCAAGGACTCACGGGAAGTGCGGCGGTGCTGCCGTCCCTCGTAAAGCATGGGCATAATGACGTTGACCCGGCGGGCTTTGCCGCTGATGGCGGCGATCACGCGCTTTAAGTCCTGATAATGGTCGTCGGGGCTCATGGGGACGTCCATCCCGTACATTTTGTAGGTAACGCCGTAGTTGAACACATCAGACAGAATGTAAATATCATGTCCGCGGACCGATTCCTTGAGGGTCCCTTTGGCCTCGCCGGTGCCGAACCGGGGGCAGTAGGCTTTCAGCTGATAATTGTCCCGGCAATAGCCGATGAAATCCGCGTCATTCATCAGTTCGCCGTGCCGCTGGGAACGCCATTCCACCAGGTAATTGTTCACCTTGGTCGTAATTTCCTCACAGCCCTTCATTCCTACCAGACTCAGCATACCAACCGGGATCGAGATCTCATGAACTGGCTCCTGCACTCTGCATTCCTCCTATGTCTATTTTGCTTTTCATCGGCCTTTTGCAAGGCACACTACACACATCTTTATTATACCGATTTTCGACAAAGATTGCAAACTTTTTACAGTAGGAAATGCACGGTATTTTTTCTGTATATTTAGTAAATTCCTCCAACAGCCGGCTGTTTGGCCCCTTCCCGGAGGATTTTCAGCAGCTGGCCGTAATTTTCCAGGAACAGGTCGGAATGCTCCCGGACATAATCGGTTTCCTCCTGTTCAGCGGTCCTGTCCAGGATCCCCACCACCGGAAAGCCGGCCGCTTTGGCGGTTTGGACACAGTAGCCCGCGTCCTCGAAGACCACGGCTTCCGAAACGGTCAGCCCCAGCCGCCGGGCGGATTCCAGGTAGATATCCGGTTTTTCCTTACTTGCGTGCACGTCGTTGCAGCAGAGCAGGAATTCCATATAGGGCAGTATCCCCAGCCGTTCCAGCACCGGAATGGCCACATCGGAACGGGTAGCGGTTGCAACGCACATTTTGAGGCCCCGGGAACGGAACTCCTCTAAAACTTCCAGGATCCCGGGCATAGGCATTACCGTTTCATAGGACGGGCGGATCGCGGCATAGTAAATCTCCTCATATTCCTGACGGCTGGAGATCTTCACTCCATATTGAGCAAACAGGGCCATGAGCTCCTCTGTTTTCATCCGGTAAACGGTCCGGTCAAAATCCGGCCGGTCCGGCTTTTTCCCCAAATATTCCAGGCAGAGGGTTCCGATGTGCCGCCAATTGGCCATGGAATCCACCAGTGTCCCGTCCATGTCAAAAATGATTCCCTTGATTTGCTTTTCCATGCTGATTCTCCTTTTCTTTTCTCCCCATCTAGTATAGCACGCCCCAGCGTCCCGCCGCAAGTGCCCGCTGAAATTTTACCAAAAACCGGGATAACCTTGATTTTCCGGGGAAAGCTATTGCCAAAACGATTCCATAGAGGGAGAGGATTTCATGAAAAATCACCGGCAGACTTTTCTGCGCGCAGTTGCCGCCGTGCTGGCCAATCTGGCCGCCGCCGGCGCAGTCTATCTGTTTACCCCCATCCCCGCCGCGGACGCCCTTTCCAAGGTGGGGTCCCGGGGGAACGAAGTCAAGGCCATCCAGCAGGAGCTGAAGGACCGGGGGCTTTACAACGGGAATGTGGACGGCATTTTCGGCTCTGCCACGGAAAGCGCCGTCAAGCGGTTCCAGCAGCAGCAAGGGCTGACGGCCGACGGCATCGCCGGGCCCCAGACCCTGGCAAAGCTGGGCATTACCATGGGGACAGTTCCGGAAGCAAACGAAGCGAACGTGAACCTTCTGGCCCGGATCATCTCCGCAGAGGCCCGGGGCGAGCCGTATGAGGGCCAGGTGGCCGTGGGGGCGGTGGTTTTAAATCGGGTGGAGCACCCCTCCTTCCCGGATACCCTGTCCGGGGTGATCTACCAGCCGGGGGCTTTTACGGCCATTACCGACGGGCAGTTCAACGAGCCCATTGCGGATTCCGCCTACCGGGCGGCCCGGGACGCCCTAAACGGCTTGGACCCTTCCGGCGGGGCTATCTACTACTATAACCCGGACAAGACCTCCAACCAATGGATCCGCACCCGGCCGGTTATCAAACGCATCGGCGCCCACCTTTTCTGCTCCTAGGCCCGGAATCCGGGCTGATAATTCGACGCGGCCGCACAGCCTCTGAATAACAGTATAAGCCGCTGTGACCAGCGACAGCGGCTCGATAGAGCTACCCTCTATCGTGAAGGAAAAAGAAAAGTTTTCGTCCACCTTTTTCAAAAGGTGGCGGGATTCCAAAGGGCAGCGCCCTTGGCCGTTTTCCGCAGAAAACGGAATCTCTATAATACAAAAAGATCAGGAGGGGAGGCCAAATAGTCCGGTGGACTGTTTGGCCGTGGGGAACCCTATCAAGGGGTTCCCCGCATATAACACCAGAACGTTTCGTGTGATACGCGGGCACGCCATGCGCTCCCCCACAATCCTGTTTTCCATTTGGTTTCATAAAAAACGCGGGGCGTCGAGGACGCCCCATTGTTTCCGCAAAATCAAACGGAAAACACATTTGTAGGGGCGGATGCCTGCATCCGCCCGCGATTTCGTACAAAGATTATGATAGTCGCGGGACGATGTGGGCATCGTCCCCTACATTTTTATTGAGATGTTCTAAAAAAAGAAAGGGCGAACCCAGTTCGCCCCTACAAACATGTTTTTAAAAAATTTTACAAAACCGATAGGAATAGAACCTCTTCTATACGGCGAATATTTTCGCGGCGAAAATATTCGCCATCCAGCGGTTGGTATGAGGCTGTGTGGCCGCGTCGAATCGGCTGCGGGGCCTCCCCGCCGGCTGCGTCAACTTATCAGCGGCGATTCGCCACCACGCCGGAATTGCGGGGTACTCCTACCAGAGGCGCGCAGCTTGTCGCGCGCCAGCCGAAGTTTGACGCGTAATGAATGCAACGGCTGCGTCAACTTATCAGCGGCGATTCGCCGCCCAGGCAGACATGAACAGGTCGGATAACCCGGAAATGACCAGACTCACCCCGAAAAAGATCACCGCGGCCCGCACCAGGCTGAAGGGATTGAGCACCAGTACCAGCCCAAGCCCCGCTGTGATCACGGCAAAGATCAGCTCGACCCACCAGCGGGCAAACCCCAGGGCCCTCATCTCCATGGCTCTGGGGATTTTCCCCACCCCGTCAATGAGCAGGATGACCCCCAGAATAAAGGGCAGGACGGACAGAAGCGTCCGGGGCGTCACCAGGCAGAAGATCCCCAAAGCCGCCAGGACAATGGCGATAATCAGTTCCGCCTGAAGGGAAAAGCCCGCCCGTTTGGTCTGCCAATACCGGGCAAAGTAAAAAATGCCGAAGGCCAAGGCTCCAACCCCCACCACCAGGCAGAAGATATCGGTGCTCATGGAAGGCCAGATAATGAGCGCCAGCCCCAGCAGGATATACCCGACCGGGAGCAGCGCAGACAGCACGGGTGATTTTTTCGCCATAATGATTCCTCCTTTTTATGATGTCATGCGGATTTCCCAAAACGTTTCGATAGGATTGTAGGGGACGATGCAGGCATCCACCCCTATAATACATTTTCCTTTGGTTTTGCAGAAATGGGGCGTCGAGGACGCCGCCCCCTACAATTCATCAAGATCGCGGGCGAACCCAGTTCGCCCCTACAAATTGCGCTTTGATACAATTTCTCAAAACAATAGAAAATAAGCCCTTTCCATAACGGCGGGTTTATCCCGCCGTTCCAGCAGTCGGATAGGAATCGAAACGCCGCGCCGCGCCATCAAGCAGGCTTGCTGGCTTGGCCGCGGGGCCTCCCCGCTACTGGCGGAACTGATACTGATAAAGCCCGGCGTAAATGCCGTTTAAGGCCAGCAGTTCCTCATGGGAGCCGCGCTCTTTGATCCCTTCGTCGGTAATGACAATGATTTCGTCGGCGTTTTTAATGGTGGACAGGCGGTGGGCTACAATGATGGAGGTGCGACCTTTGGCCAGTTCCTCCAAAGACTGCTGGATGAGCATTTCCGTGGCGTTGTCCAAAGCCGAGGTGGCCTCGTCCAAAATCAGGATGGAGGGGTCTTTTAAGAACACCCGGGCAATGGAGATCCGCTGCTTCTGGCCGCCGGAAAGCTTCACGCCCCGTTCGCCCACATAGGTGTCGTACCCGTCGGGCAGGGTCATAATGTAGTCGTGGATGTTGGCCTTTTTGGCCGCCTCCATGATTTCCTCGTCGGAAGCGTCCAGGTTGCCGTAGGCGATGTTTTCCTTAATGGTGCCGGTGAACAGGAACACGTCCTGGGCCACCATGCCGATATTCTGCCGCAGGGAATCCCGGGTCAGGGTGGTGATGTCCTGGCCGTCAATGGAAATTTTTCCTTCCGTTACCTCGTAAAACCGGGGGATCAGGTGGCAGAGAGTGGTTTTTCCTCCGCCGGAAGGCCCTACCAGAGCAACGGTTTTGCCCGGGTCGATGTGCATGGACAAATCCCGGATCACCATATGCCGGGCGTCCTCATCCTTGGTGGTTTCATACTGGAAACTCACATGGTCAAAGTCGATGGAACCTTTGACGTCTTTTAACTCTTTAGCGTCGGGGGATTCCTGCTCCTCCTGCTGGGACATGAGCTCCTCAAACCGCTGGAAGCCGGTCATGCCGTTTTGCAGCTGCTCGAAAATGTTGATGAGCTTCCGCACCGGGTTTAAGAACATATTTACATATAAAAGGTAAGCGGTAAAGTCGCCCACGTTGATTTTCCCGTAAAAGAAGAACAGCCCTCCGGCCACCAGCACCACTAAATACATAAAATCGGTGAAAAAGCCGGTGGTGGAGAAGAATTTGGCCATAACCCGGTAGGATTCCCCGCGGGCTTTCTGGAACCGGTCGTTGTAGCCTTTGAATTTCTCCGCCTCATGGGAGCCGCTGACGTAGGAACGGGAAACCCGGATGCCGGAAATGGAGTTTTCCAAATTGGCGTTGATTTCGGCCATTTCCTGCCGGGTGCGGAGGAAGGCCGCGTTCATTTCCTTGCGGATGTAAACGGAAAACCAGATCATCAGGGGGATAAAAGCGAAAATAATCAAGGTCAAGGGGATGTTGATGGTACAGAGGATGATAAAGCACCCCACCAGCGAAATGGTGGAGATAAACAGATCCTCCGGGCCGTGGTGGGCAAGCTCGGTAATGTCCATCAGGTCGTTGACCACCCGGGACATGATGGAACCGGATTTATGCTCGTCAAAGAAGGAAAAGGGCAGCTTTTGCAGCCGCTTGAACACGTCCCGGCGCATATCCGCCTGCATCCGGACGCCTACCACATGGCCGTAATACTGGATAAACCAGTTGAGGCCCGCTTTTACAAGGTAAATGAGAAGCAAAACGACGCCCCAGACGATAAGGAGCCGCAGGTTGCGGTTGGGGACGTAATCGTTCATCATATTTTTGGCGATCATAGGGTAAAACAAATCGCACACCGCCACAATGAACGCGCAGATCATATCGGCGGCAAAAAGCCTTCGGTGAGGTTTGTAGTAACTGATAAAGTGCCGGAACATGGACATGGCATTCAATCCTCCATTTACTAATTTCATCCCCAGTATACCATATTTCGGCAAAAAGGGAAAGCCCCCAGGCGCGGCCGGAGAACCTATTTTTACCGAAGCAGCATCACCGACGCGCTGGCGGAGATCCCCTCCCCTGTCCCGGTAAAGCCCAGCCCTTCCTCCGTAGTGGCCTTGACGCTGACCTGGTCCGGATGGACGCCCAAATCAGCGGCGATATTTTCCCGCATGGCAGGGATAAATGGCTTCAGCTTGGGGGCCTGGGCGATGACCGTAGCGTCCAGGTTGCCCACTGCCCAGCCCTTTTCCCGGAGGATCTCCGCAGCTTTCCGCAGGAGGATGCGGCTGTCCGCCCCCTTGTAGGCCGGGTCGGTGTCCGGGAAATGGGTCCCGATGTCCCCCAGGGCCAGGGCCCCAAAGAGGGCGTCGGTAATGGCGTGGAGCAGGACGTCCGCGTCGGAATGGCCCAAAAGCCCCTTTTCCCAGGGAATCTCCACGCCGCCTAAAATCAGCTTCCGGCCCGGGACAAGCCGGTGGACGTCGTAGCCCTGGCCAATGCGGAACCCGGGACGGTAGACCGGGACAGTGATTACCGGGCCAGCGGCAGCGGATGGAAGGCGGGAAGCGATTTTCCGTTTCCGCAGGATTGCTTCCGCCATTTCCTGGTCGCCGGGGGCGGTAATTTTCATGTTGTCCCCGGAGGCCATGGTCAAAAACACCGGGCGTCCCGCTTTTTCAAAAAGCTGGGCATCATCTGTGAAGTCCCAGCCCTCCTGCTCCGCTTTTTCCATGGCGGAGAGATAGGCTGTCCGTTCAAAGGCCTGGGGAGTCTGGGCGTGAAAGAGCCTGTCCCGGGGCGGCGTTTCCTGGATGAAGCCGTCTTGGGCGATTTTGATGGTGTCCCTGGCGGGAACAGCCAGAATGGCGGCCCCGTGGGTTTGGGCGTCCTGGTACACCCGGGCGATGTCCTCCGGCTTTGCCAGGGGCCTGGCCCCGTCGTGGATGGCCACATGAGAAGCGGACAGGCTGATTTCCCGGATACCGGCGAAGACCGATTCCTGCCGGGTTTTGCCCCCCACTCCCAGGACTTTCACCGGGATTTTTCCGTTAAGTAAGGAAGAAAGGGCGAATTCATAAAGCTTTACCCGTTCCGGGGAGGTAATCACCAGGATTTCCCCGGTTCCCTCCGTTTCCAAAAAGGCTTTGACGCTCCAATATAATACCGGTTTTCCCAGCAAAGGCAGCAGCTGTTTATCCTGGCCCCCCATGCGGCTGGAGGAACCGGCGCTCATAATCAGTACACTAAACACGTTATTCATCCTTTCTGCGGCGTTATGGACAGGTTTTATTTTCTATCGTTTCAAAACGTAATTGCAGGGGCGACCATCGGTCGCCCGCGGTTCCACAAAAACGCCGTGATTCACCGGCGGGCGGCGGTCATCAATTTGATGACATGGCCTCCCCTACAAATGTCCCCAAACCCAAAACGGTTCTGTAGGGGCGCGCATTGTGCGCCCGGAAACCTCGTGCAATTCATAAAATGTAGGAGTACAATAGATATTGGACAGGAGGAGAAGAAAAAAGGAAAAAAGAGTAGAAGGATAGGGCCTTCATAGGGTATAGTTAAGTTACCACACAAAACTTACCGAAAAAGGAGGCCTATCCTTCATG
>DVOW01000018.1 GCA_018713335.1 Candidatus Merdivicinus intestinigallinarum
CAGAGCATTGCTTTTGTGTGCTGTCAAGGGTGGCGTAAGCTGCCATCAAACATCATATCTGCAATTTTCAAGGTTCAATCTGAGCCTATTTCTTTGGCTATGTTTTTTCATAACTCATTTGACACTACCTCCGCCGCCAGGGCCGCCGTCAGGCGGGGACATGCCGCCGGCAGGTACGGTGGTGACTTCCACGCCTTCCATGCCGAACATTTCCGGCATCATTCCGGAATCCTGGGCGCTGTTGGCATAGGCGATCTCGTCCCCTTCCGCCAGGCCGTCCAGGATCTCAATGTAGCTGTCGTCGCTGAGGCCCAGGGTAACTTCCGCATACACATAGCCTTCCGGGACAGAAGAATCGGCCGCAGGCTCTCCGTTGGAGGCTTCCTGCTCTTGGGCGGCCAGGGCCGCTTTGCCGGCTTCACTGTCAACGCTGACTAAAACCCGGTTGCCCCGCTGCACTGCGCTGGTGGGCACGGACAGAACCTGGCTTACAGATTCCACCACGATCTGGGCGTCCACATTCATGCCCGGCAGCAGCCCTTCGGTTTCGTCAATGCGGATGGTTACCGGGTAGGTGGTGACGCCGTCTGCGGTGGTGCCCTGGACGCTGATGGAGGTGACTTCCCCTTCAAAGGCCTTGCCTTCCACCGCGTCCGCCGTGATGGACACCTTCTGGCCCACCTGGATGCTGCTGATGTCCAGTTCGTCCACGTTCAGGGTCATGGTCAGATAGGACAGATCGTAAATGGTGCAGAGGGAACCGGCGGTGGTGGAATTGGCGCTCAGGTTGTCTCCGGCTTTGTAGTTTTTCTTGATGACTGTTCCGGAAATAGGGGAGGTGATCTGGTAGTTTTCCAGCTGTTCCTGCACATTTTCCAAAGACAGCTTGCTGTCCTCCAAGGAAATCTCACTGCTGCGGAGGGAATTTTGCAGTTCTGTGCTGGAAAGGGTCACAATGGCCGCGCCTTTTTCCACCCATTGGCCTTCCCCGGCGGAAATGGAGGCAACTTCCCCGGAAGCCTGGGCCGTAATGGTTGCTTCGGCTTTATAAGCGAAGGTGCCGGAAGCGCTGCAGGCCGCGCCGTTGATGGTGGCGGAGGCGGTGGAGGAGGCGGAAAGGGCCCCAGGGTTTTGGACGTCGATGGTGACATACCGGGCCACCGCGCCGCCTTCCAGCGCTTCATCCACGGCTCCCACCTGTGTGACCGTGCCGGTCAGGGTTTCAAAGCTGCCGTCTACGGTGACGGAAGCGGTATCCCCTACGGAAATATTGGCCGCGTCCGCGCTGTGGAAGGGGATGGTCAGCTCCATGGTGCCGCTGTCCCGGAGGGTGCCGATCTGCTGGCCCGCCTGGACATCGTCGCCCACTTCCACATCTAAGGAAACGATGGTCCCGCTTTTGGGCGCTGTCACCGTCAGGTTCTCCATGCTCTCCAGGGCCCGGTCATAATTCATTTGGGCCTGCTCCAAGGAAAGCTCCGCTTTGTCGATGTTGGTCTGGGCGTCTGAAGGGTCGATGCTGTACAGCAGTGCGCCTTCCTCCAAAACGTCCCCCTCCTCAAAGGGGGCGTCCAGGATCTCCCCGGTGACAAGGCTAGTGACCTCGTAGGAATCCGCCGGTTCCAGGGAACCGCTGTAGCTGAGGGTCTGGGAAATGTCCCGGCGGCTTACGGTTTCATATCGGTACACCGACTCGGACATGGCGGACATGGTTTCCTTGCCGGAGATGCAGGCCCGCAGAATAAATGCCGCTGCCACTACCGCCACAAGAAGGATAATAAGTATTTTGATCCATCTCTTCTTGCGGGGAGTGCGCAGCGGCGGGGCGTCCTGAGGCGCTGCCTCTTTCTTTTTCCATAACATACACGTTCTTCCTTTCTGCTTTCTGGAATCAGCATTTCCATTCATTACAATTATAGCGGCAGAAAGTGAACATTGCCTGAACAAATCCAAAAAAGCGGATGAATTATGACGTGACCGTCTTCTGCGGCAGAATAAAATATCCCCGGGACGAACCCGGGGATTCCATTTATGAATGAGGGAAAAGGGGCAGCTTTTCCAGGAAAATGATGTCTTTCCGGTCGGCGGCGTCGCCCTCCGCCAGAACGGCGGCCTGGCCCACGATCTGCCCGCCGGCTTTTTTTACCAGCTCGTCCAGGGCCAGCAGGGATTCGCCGGTGCTGATGACGTCGTCCACCACCACGATCCGCTTGCCTTTCATCAGATCCACCTCGTCCTGGCCCAGATAGAGCTTCTGGGTGTGCTGGGTGGTGATGGAATTGACGGTGACTTCAATGGGGTTGCGGGTGTAGACTTTGACGCTTTTCCGGGCCACGATGTAGGGGATCCCCGTCTGGCGGGACATTTCGTAAGCCAGGGGGATGCCTTTGGTTTCCGCGGTGATGAGGACATCGCATTCCGGTATCTTTTTGGCCAGCTCTTTGGCGCAGGCCACCGTCATTTCCACATCGGAAAACATGACGAAGGCCGCGATATCCAGGGTATCGCTGACCGCGCAAAGGGGAAGCTGCCGGGTCAATCCGGCAACCTTTAAGGTGTAATACTGCATAAAGAAACCTCCTTGATCCAAGAGGAACCAGGTTACGCCTGGCAGAAATTCGGCACGGACGCGGCGTTTCAATCCCGCAGGATAGATCCGGGAACCCACTATCAGAGGCGCGCAGCTTGCCGCGCGCCAGCCAACACAGGGTTAAGCGGGCGCGCAATGCGCCCCCCTACAAATTGCCAGGTCTAAAACTGGGAAGGAATAAACCTTTCCATAACAGCAAGTTTATCTTGCCGTTCCGGCAGTTTGTAAAGGGCTGTGCGGCCGCGTCGCGTCGTCAAGCAAGCTTGACGACAAGCAGCGGTGCCTCGCCGCTTAGCCGGGAGGCCAGGAAAGCAGGCGTCCGGCCAGCACATGGAAGTGCAGATGGCCCACCGTCTGGCCGCCGTCCTCGCCGCAGTTGGACACCACCCGGTATCCATGGTCCAGGCCCAGTTCTTTGGCCAGTTTTGCGATCACCGCGTAGATTTTGCCGACAACGGCGCAGTTTTCCTCGGTAATGGCATCGGGGCCGGTGATGTGCTTTTTGGGGATGACCAAGAAATGCGTGGGCGCTTTGGGATCGATGTCGTAAAACGCGTACACATCCTCGTCTTCGTAGATCTTCTTGCTGGGGATCTCCCCGGCAATGATCCGGCAAAACAGACAATCCATTCTTCAACCCTCCTTTTTTGTTACCGCGACAGCATGCTCCGCGGAAACATCTCTGACAAGGAATCCCCGCAGGCAGAATGTCCCACAGGGGATCCCCTTTTCAGCAAATTTTCAATCCTATTTATCAGTCATGCCTTTGACCAGGTCGTCCAGCATGGCCAGGGCCTCGTCCACCTTGAAGGTGTCGCCGACGCCGCCCATGGCGGAATCCGGGCGTCCGCCGCCCTTGCCGCCGGTAACGGCGCAGACTTCCTTGATGATCTTGCCTGCATGGACGCCGGCTTTGACGGCCTCGGGACCAGCCACACAGTAGAAGTTCTGCTTGTCCTCAGTGCCGCCGCAGAGCAGGGCGCAGACGGAAGGCTCTTTATCCCGGAGCTTGTCGCCCATGGTCCGGAGCATTTCCGGAGTAGTGCCGATGAGCAGGGCAGACAGCAGCGCCACGCCGTTGACCCGCTGGGCGTTCTGCAAAAGCTCGCCGGTGCGGCCCGCCGCCAGCTTGCCGTTGAGGGACGCGATTTCCCGGTCTTTTTCCTTCAGCTCCGCCACCAAAGCTTCGCAGCGTTTCACCAGGTCGTCGGTGCCCTGGAGCTTAAGAGCCGCGGCAGCGTGGGTCATGGCGGCGCGCAGCCCGTCTACCATGCCCAGGAAGCTGGTGCCGGTGACGGCTTCGATGCGGCGGACGCCGGCCGCGACAGAGCTTTCGGAAATGATCTTGAAGAGCCCTAACTCGCCGGTGTTTTTCACGTGAGTACCACCGCACAGCTCCATGGAGAAGCCGGGGATCTCCACGACCCGCACCACGTCGCCGTATTTTTCAGAGAAGAGGGCCATGGCGCCCTTTGCCCGGGCTTCGTCGATGCCGCATTCATAGTTCTGCACCGGGATGCAGGCCATGATCTTCTCGTTGATGATCTCCTCAATGCGGTGAAGCTCGGCAGGGGTCACCGCCTCAAAATGGGTGAAGTCAAAACGGGTCATGTGCTCATCCACCAGCTGGCCGGCCTGGTGCACATGGTCGCCCAGGACTTCCCGGAGGGCCGCCTGCAGCAGGTGGGCGGCGGTGTGGCTGCGCATGGTGGCTTTCCGGCGCTCCGCGTCAACGGAGGCGGTAACTTTCGCGCCCATTTCCATGGTGCCTTCCTCCACATAGCCGATGTGGAGTATCTGGCCGCCGGGGGCTTTCTTCATCCGGGTGACACGGACCGTGCCGCCGGGAGTGGTGATAACGCCTTCATCAGAAACCTGTCCGCCGCTTTCGGTGTAGAAGGGGGTCTGATCCAGGACCAGCACCACTTCCTGGTTTTCGGAAGCGGTATCCACCATCTTGCCGTCTACCAGCAGCCCCTTGACCTCGGCGTCGCAGGACATGGTTTCATAGCCCGCAAACTCGCTCTTGCAGTCGGGAAGCTCCAATTCCTCCTCCACCCAGGAGGAGCCGCCCTTGCTCAGGTAATTGTCCCGGGCGCGCTTTTTCTGCTCCTTCATGAAGGCCTCGAAGCCCTCCAGGTCAACGGCAATGCCCTTTTCCTCTACGATTTCCCGGGTCAGGTCGATGGGGAAGCCGTAGGTGTCGTAAAGGCGGAAAGCGTCCTCGCCGGAAACAGCGCGGATTTCATTGGTGGAAGCCTTGTCCATCAGGTCGGCCAGCATATCCATGCCCTTGCCGATGGTGGCGTGGAAGGCTTCTTCCTCGTTTTTCACCACTTTCTTGATATATTCCGCTTTTTCGGTCAGCTCCGGGTAAGCGGAGAAGTTTTCATGGGCGACGGTGTCCACGACCTGATAGAGGAAGGGCTCGGTGATGCCCAGCAGGCGGCCGTGGCGGGCGGCCCGGCGCAGCAGGCGGCGCAGGACATAGCCCCGGCCGGAGTTGGCGGGGGAAACGCCGTCGGCGATCATAAAGGTGGTGGAACGGATGTGGTCGGTGATGACCCGCAGGGAAACGTCGGTGCGGTCGTTCTGGTGGTAGGTGACGCCGGCGATTTCGGAGATCTTTTTCATGATGTTCTGGACGGTGTCCACCTCAAAGAGGTTGTCCACCCCCTGCATGATGCAGGCCAGACGCTCTAAGCCCATACCGGTGTCGATGTTGGGCTTGGGCATCAGTTCATAGTGGCCGTTGCCGTCGGAGTCGAACTGGGAGAACACCAGGTTCCAGAATTCCATATACCGGTCGCAGTCGCAGCCGGGCTTGCAGTCGGGCTTGCCGCAGCCGTATTCGGGGCCCCGGTCAAAGTGGATCTCGGAACAGGGGCCGCAGGGGCCGGAGCCGTGCTCCCAGAAGTTGTCCTCCTTGCCCAGGCGGACAATGCGGTCGGGGGAAACGCCGATTTCCTTGGTCCAGATGTCGAAGGCTTCGTCGTCGTCCAGGTAAATGGTGACCCACAGCCGGTCCACCGGCATTTCCAGGACTTCGGTGATGAATTCCCAGGCCCATTTGATGGCCTCGTGCTTGAAGTAATCGCCGAAGGAGAAGTTGCCCAGCATTTCGAAATAGGTGCCGTGGCGGGAGGTTTTGCCCACCTGCTCGATGTCCGGGGTGCGGATGCACTTCTGGCAGGTGGTGACCCGGGTGTTGGGCGGGGTCGCCTGGCCCAAGAAGTATTTTTTTAAGGGGGCCATGCCGGAGTTGATGAGCAGGAGGCTCTTGTCCCCCTGGGGGATTAGGTTGGCGCTGGGCATGCGGGTGTGGCCCTTGCTTTCAAAGAAGGAAAGGTATTTTTCCCGCAGCTCGTTTAAGCCGGTCCATTTCAATGAAAATCATCCTTTCAAAATTTTCAAGAAGATACGGCGGCCAAAATAAAAAGCTCCGCCCCAAAGCATGGGACGAAGCAGTTCTCCGTGGTACCACCCAAATTGCACGGGAAGATCCCATGCCCCTTGAACCCTGTAACGCAGGGACGCGCCGCAGTTTATGCGGGGCTCCGGGTCGGCGCCCAAAACAGCTTCCCAGGCGCCTCGCAGCGAAACAGCACCCTCTCTGACGGGAAACCGGGTTTTGGTGAAACCCTTCTCAGCCGATAACCATATCTTGCATATATAATTGAGTATAGCAATTTTTCCGGCGTTTGTCAATGGGCGGGGAGGGATTTCCCCGGAAAATCACTGGGGGAAACCGCTGGTTTCCCGGAAGGCCCGGGCGGTGCGGGAAAGGTAGATGATTTCCAGGATGCTCACAACCAGGATCACCAGCAGGGAAGCAATCAGCGTGATGGATGTCAGCAAAACAAGCAGGGAACCAATCAGCGTGGGCGTCAGGGACGCCAGAACAGCGGACAGGAGCATGACCAGGCTGCTGGCCATCGAGATGCAGAAGCTGGCGATACTCCATTTGTACAAGCGCCGCCATTTTTGCGACAGGGCAAAATTTACGGAGGCAGCCACTTCCGCGTGGCTGTAATATTCGTGGTACAGTCCGGCTAAGGACAGGACAGCGGCGGCTATGGCAAAAGGAAAGCCCCACCAGGCCCCGCCAGCGGCATTAAAAATAATATTCAAGACTTCGGAAACCAGGAGGCAGACGGCGGCGGTACGGTAACGGGAATACTGTCGGGACATGACGAAAAGAACCGCATAATTTCCCAGGCTCAAAAGAAGGGACAAAATTTGGCCCGCCCAATCCAGGACGGCAATC
>DVOW01000019.1 GCA_018713335.1 Candidatus Merdivicinus intestinigallinarum
AGAACCGCATAATTTCCCAGGCTCAAAAGAAGGGACAAAATTTGGCCCGCCCAATCCAGGACGGCAATCCGGCCGAGAAGTTTGTCGTTAAATAAAATGCCGATGAGGATCCCCAGAATTGACAGCCAGAACAGGCAGCCAATCCACTTGGCGTAAAATGCGAAGGTTTGATTGCTGGAATTTTGCGGGAAGGGCGCGTTTTCCATATGGTTTCCCTCCTAACGTTTCTCATTTTTCAAAAAGCGCACAAGCTCCTCGTTCCAGGGGAGAACGGGGAGCTTGGATTTCAGGAAAATCAGCGGTACAGGGGGCCGTAGGCTTTGCAGGCGGCGTAATCGGCGGCCTGGGTGTCCATGGCGCCAAAGCTGGCCCAAGCATGGGGCCGGTAAATCTTATCTTCCGGCACATTGTGCATGGAAACGGGGATCCGCAGCATGGAAGCCACGGTGATTAAGTCCGCACCAACATGGCCGTAGACGGTGACGCCGTGGTTCGCGCCCCAGTTGGCCATGACGCTGTACACATCCTTGAATGCGCCTTCGCCGGTGAGGCGGGGAGCAAACCAGGTGGTGGGCCAGGTGGGGTCGGTGCGGGGGTTGATGGCGTCGTAAACGGCATCCGGCAGGTCGGCGGTCCAGCCTTCGGCAATCTGGAGGACAGGGCCGACGCCTTCTACGATGTTGAACCGCAGCATGGTGACAGGCATCTCGGCCTGGCAGCGGAAGTGGCTGGAGAATCCGCCCCCGCGGAAGTACTGGTAGTCCGCCCGGCACCAGTCGGTGGCCTTCAGGCAGGCGTCGCGGTCCGCGTCGGTCATTTCCCAGAAGGGCTTCATGCAGCCTTCGCCTTTTTCATTCTTGCTGGCGCCGCTGCCGTCTAAGGCCGTTGCGCCGGAGTTAATCAGGTGGATAAAGCCGTTTGCGGCAACGCCCTCGGGTTTTACGCCGGTGACGCGCTCACAGGCTTCGGGGCTCCAGTAAGTACGGACGTCGTGGAAGCAGGGGGCGGAACCGGAAATCAGGGTGCCCAGCAGCATGGAAATGCCGTTGCAGACGTCGTTTTCCGTGGCGAAAGCTGTGGGGGCTTTCGGGCCGTTCCAGTCAAAGGTGGAGGCCATGATGGCTTCGGTAAAATCGGCGTTGGGCAGCCAGTCGGTCCACTGACGCTGTCCCTGGAAGCCGCCTGCAACCGCGTTGCGGCCCAGCGCCTCTTCGTGCCAGCCCATTTCGTCCAGCTTGGGATTGCCGTACAGGATATCCCGCATGACCAGGGTCATTTTTACGATAAATTCCCAGTCTTTGTCGGCGGGAACCACTTTGGACTTGGTAATCACCTCAGGAAGCTCTTTGCCGACGTTTTTGTCGAAGCCTTCGGGGCAGTTGGCTTTCACCCAGGCCAGGGCTTTCTCGTATTCCTCTTCGTCATAGATGCCCAGTTTTATGCGGCGGAGGATCTCCACCTCATCCACCCATTCGGCGCGCAGGCCCAGGTATTTTTGGAGCACATCGGCGTCGCAGTAGCTGCCGGCGATGCCCATGGCGATGGCGCCGATATTGACGTACGCTTTGTTCTTCATCCAGCCTACGGCAACGGCTCCCCGGGCGAAGCGGAGGATTTTTTCCGCAACGTCAGCGGGAACGGTGGTGTCGGAGGCGTCCTGGACATCGTGGCCGTAAATGGAGAAGGCGGGCAGGCCGCGCTGGGCATGGGCGGCCAGGACGGCGGCCAGGTAGACCGCGCCGGGGCGTTCGGTGCCGTTGAAGCCCCAGACTGCTTTGATGGTATTGGGGTCCATGTCGAAGGTTTCGGTCCCGTAGCACCAGCAGGGGGTGACGGACAGGGTCGCCACGACGTTTTCCGTAGAGAACTGCTCGGCAACCTTGGCGGCTTCCGCGCCGCTGCCGATGGTGGTGCAGCCGATGACGCATTCCACAGGCGTGCCGTCCGGGTAGCGCAGGTTCTCGCTGATGAGCTTGGCGGCGGCATGGGCCATGTTCATGGTCTGCTGTTCCAGAGATTCCCGAATGCCGCCCCACCGGCCGTCAATAATGGGGCGGATGCCGATTTTTGGTTTCAACATGATGATTCCCCTTTCTAGGTTAAACGTTTTATTTTTGCTCCAATAGGGAAGGAAGCAGAGGGCTGCTTCCTGATTTGCTTTTATTGTAGCACAGTGGGAAAAGGATGTCAACGGGGAAAGAAAATTTTGTTGAAAACCACATCGGCGCAGCTGTTTTGCTTTGCATGGCCCATGGGATACAGCAATTAAAGCGCCCCTTTTGTGTGTTTT
This sequence comes from Candidatus Merdivicinus intestinigallinarum, assembly GCA_018713335.1. GTDB lineage: Bacteria > Bacillota > Clostridia > Oscillospirales > Ruminococcaceae > Merdivicinus > Merdivicinus intestinigallinarum. Next base: position 2,291 of record DVOW01000019.1, read on the forward strand.
ATCAAGATCTTTCGGATCGTTTCTGCAAGGTCCCCGCATTCCCGGATTCTTGCGGCGATTTTTTCGCGCTGCTCCGGGGCTTGCAGCGTTTGCAGGGTAACGTTGAAGCCGCCGCCCAGGGCTTCCAGGTCCTTGCCGTTGTCGTTGCTCCAGATGTCCGCTGTCCGTTTATAGAGCCGGCTGATTTCATCCAGATATCCCATATCGGGATTCAGAGCTTTTGCCCGCCGCAGAAATTCGTGGCAGCAGCTTCCGTTGGTGGCCAGGACGCAGATAAAATTGGTATACATGGGCCAAATATCAAAGGTTTCCGGTGTGATCCGGTCAAAATAACCTTTTTGGATATCATCGGCCCATCGATAGAACGCGGCGGGGCCAAAGCAATGATCTTCGTTGTCTGCTGCCAGAAGGTCCGGCAGCGCATAGATCGCTTCCCGATAGATCCCGGCCAGATCTCTCTCCTCGTTTTTCTTACCGACAAATATCCAGCCGTCCAGGTCAGGCTGACTGCTTTCCACAGCTTTGTCCCAGGAGATGGGCTGCGGTACGTCATTGTCGCCGGAAATATAAAAAAGCGTTTCACCGTCCGCCTCATATCCCACGAAGACGCTGCATGGGGGTCCAAACATCCCAAGGGATATGACAGGGATGCCTTTTTCAATATAAGCCCGCAGCATTTGCAGAGATTCCGCTTTGTTCTGAAGCAGGCTGCGGATGGGAACAAAGTCCGCAGTGTAGCCGCATTTGGCGAAAGCCTCACAAAAAAAGCCAAGGTCGCCGCCAACCTGGTGATATGCGTTTATGCCGTCGCCCATAAACGGCTGCCGGTAATGCTGGACAAACACATCGCCGGTAATCCCTGCGAAAAACTGATAATCAAAGTTTTTTCGCCCAGGCACTCCATGACATAGGCGGCGCACCCGTTGAACCAGTAGTTCTCGCCGTGTTCACTGGTCACCAGCCTGATGTATTTTTCAATAAGAAGGCCGGTCACACCGAACGGATGAGGACCAAGCAGGGGTTCCATTCGTCCCAGAGGGTGGGGAAGGTTTCCAGCTTGCGGAACCCCAGGCTTTCATAAAAGAGCCGGGTGCGGTCGTATTCCGGGTAACGGCCCGCATCCACGGTTTTTACCTGAAGGTATTCGTATCCTTTAGCTTTGGCATATTCCTGAAAGGAGGAAAACAGCGCCCGGCCGACGCCCTGGCGGTGGTACTCCTTTAACACGCCCATGACGTAAAGCTCCGCGGTGTAGGGGCCGGTTTCCCGCATGGCCAGGAAGCCAACGGGCGTTCCGTCCCGGTATTCGGCCCAGAAGGGGAGGGAACGGCAGGCTTCAATATATTCGGCGGTGGATTCCGGAAGGCCGAACCATTCCGGCAGGCTGCGGAGAATTTGGGCTGAAATCGCGGCTTTTTCCTCCGGGCTTTGGATGATAGCGGGCATTTTGCTTCCTCCTCTTTCTTTTATATAGAAGCGTGCGGCGTCTGAAAACCGGTGGCGGCGGCGCATTGAGTCATAATGGAGGTCCATTCCCCGGCGGCTGTGTCCAGGATCTTGCTCCGGTGCTGGATGCGGAAGAAATTCCGTTTCCACTGGACGTCCCGGACGGGAAGGATGACCAGACGGCCCTGCCTCAGCGGTTCTTCCACGATATGGAGGGGAAGGAGGGACACTCCCAGTCCCGCCTCCGCGCCCCGGATTAAGGCCAAATAGCTCAGGGACTCCCAGAGGGGAGTCAGGGTGATTTCCTGAAGCTCCATAATGCTGTCCAGCACGGCCCGGGTGCCGCTGCCTTTTTCCCGGAGCAGCAGGGGGAGGGAAGCCAGCTCCTGGCAGGTAATAGGGGCTTTTTGCAGGAATGGGGCCTTTGGCGCACAGACCGGCGCCAGCTCGTCCTCTGCAAAAGGGGAGGCCAGCAGCTGGTTCCCTTTGGGCGGGCCTTCCACAAACCCCAGGTCCAGGGAATTGGAAAGGATCTTCTGCTCGATCACGTCGGTGCGGTCGATGGTGATCTCCACCCGGATGTCCGGGTAGAGGGCGGCAAATTTTTCGGCGCAGTCCGGCACCAGGCAGCCTCCTACGGTCAGGCTGGCCCCGATTTTCAAGACCCGGCTGCGGACCCCGCTGCGCAGGTGCTGCTCCATATCCTCCACCAGTTCGGTGATGGAACGGACGTATCCCAGCAGATCCTCACCGGCCGGCGTCAGAAACAGCCGTTTCCCGATCCGGTCGAAGAGGCGGATGTTGTAGTTCTTTTCCAGGTCCGCAATGGCAAGGCTCACGGAAGGCTGGGAAAGGTACAGTTCCTCGGCCGCCCGGGTAATGCTCATATGGCGGCAGACAGCTTCAAATATACGCATGTGGCGAAATGTCATAACTGATCCTCTTTCATGTGTTTTTTCTTATGTATATATTGAAATTATACCACTTTACTTATCATACGGCAAGGGGTATAATAAAAGTATCAGAAAGCTGGGAGGTAAAATATGGAACGGAATGCGAAATTTTACTGGACATTGTTCCAATCCACCTTTTGTTTGAGCGCGTTTACAGTGGGGGGCGGATTTGTCATTGTGCCGCTGATGAAAAAGAAGTTCGTGGACGAACTGGGGTGGATCGATGAAGATGAAATGCTGGACATTACAGCCATTTCCCAATCATCGCCGGGGGCTATCGCGGTGAACGCCTCCATCCTGATCGGGTACCGGCTGGCGGGGCTCCGGGGCGCTTTGGTGACAATTTTGGGGACCATTCTGCCGCCCTTGATCCTGCTGAGCATCATTTCCGTGTTTTATGAGGCGTTCCGGGACAACGTGTTTTTCAGCGCCCTGATGACCGGGATGCGGGCCGGTGTGGCGGCGGTGATCGTGGATGTGGTCATGAAAATGTCTTTGGGGGTAGTCAAGGGGAAGGACCCGGTTGCCATTGTCACCATGGTTGCGGCATTTATTGCGGCGTATTTCCTGGGAATCAACGTGATTTTGATTATTTTGATCTGTGGCGTCGTGGGATATGTCAATTATATTGTACGCAAAAAGCAGGCGGAGAAGAAGGAGGCGGCGAAATGAACCTTTATTTGGATCTGCTTTGGAGCTTTTTTCAGATCGGCCTGTTCAGCGTTGGCGGCGGATACGCGGCAATCCCGCTGATCCAGTCCCAGGTGGTGGAGCAGCATGGGTGGCTTACAATGACCCAGTTTGCGGATATCATTACTATTGCGGAAATGACGCCCGGACCGGTGGCCATTAACTCCGCGACCTTTGTAGGGATGCAGATTTTGGGGATACCGGGAGCCATTGTGGCTACACTGGGATGTATCCTGCCGGCCTGCGTCATCGTGACGACAATCGCTTATTTCTATTTTAAATATCGGAACGTGTCGGTGGTGCAGGGGATTTTAGCCGGCCTGCGGCCTGCCGTGGTGGCCCTCATCGCTTCGGCGGGGCTCAGTATCCTTATGCTGGCGGTATTCGGCGGGGCCAGCACCGGCGTTTGGGACTTTCCTTTAGAAAGCATTGACTGGATTGCAGTAGTCTTGTTTATAGCCGCTTTTATTTTGCTGAGGAGAACCAAGCTGAATCCTTTATATATTATGGGGGGCGCCGGGATTTTGGGGATGGCCGCCTATCCGCTTTTGAATAAAATAATGTAAAAGAACAACCGCAGAGGATATCTGCGGTTGCTTTCTATAAAAATCAACTTGATTTTTATAGAAAACAGGGCAAAAAGCAGAATCGGGCCGAAAAGGGTTGACTGGAAGGGAAAGATGTGGTAATATAAACAAGCTGTCCCGCGAGGGAGGCCGAAAGCTGGAAGATCACAGAGAGTTCTGAAAGAAACTTCTGAAAAGGGGTTGACAAAAGGAACG
>DVOW01000020.1 GCA_018713335.1 Candidatus Merdivicinus intestinigallinarum
AATATGATTGAGAATTATATTACTTACTACAACACCGGGCGGCTGCAGCGCAGTCTGGGTGTCCTCACACCATTTGAAAAACACAAGTTGTATTTTGCGGCATAAACAAAACCGCAGATTCTGGTTGGCAGTAATTGCTGCCGTCCAGAACCTGCGGTTGCCACAGCGCCGCAGCGCTGTAATTCTATTATTTTTCTTTGTCTACTTGACGGGGTGCGGTTCATTTTTCAGAATCTGACTCCGCTTTTCACTGAGATATTCATGCAAAAGGGGGATGACAGTAATGGAATCATCTACTTGTTTTGAGAGGCAAAAAAGCCCGCAAACCCCCATAAAACCTAAGAAAAAAGTGGCCGACAGTAAAATCGACCACTAAACCTGGTTGCGGGAGTAGGATTTGAACCTACGACCTTCGGGTTATGAGCCCGACGAGCTACCGAGCTGCTCCATCCCGCGATATTTTATTTTACTCCTTAGAGCTTTTTTATTATAGCATATCAGAATAGGTTTGTCAATACCTTTTTAAAAAATACCCGGCAAAAATTTTGCCGGGTATTTTCATAGGGTTATCCCTGATATTCGTAGCCCAGCTTGATGGCCTTCAGGTTGGCGTCAAGCAGGTGGGCCTTCTTGGCGGGGACGCATTTTTTCATGGCCTCGCACAGCACCTCATAGGTGGTAAAGCCGGTTTCCTTCAAAACCTTGCCCAGCATGATGATGTTGGCCAGACCGTCCAGGCCCTCATCCTTAGCCATTTGGGTGCAGGGGATGTAGTGGGCCTCAATGTCGGTCCGGGTGCATTTGGCGCTGATTAAGGCGCTGTCAATGAAGATCTTGCCGCCGGGCTGCACCGCGTCCACAAATTTGTCGTAGGAAGGCGCGTTGAGCACCACCAGGGTTTCCGGCTCCAGCACCAGCGGGCAGCCAATGGGCTCGTCGTCGATGCAGACGGAGCAGTTGGCGGTGCCGCCCCGCATTTCCGGGCCGTAAGAGGGCAGCCAGGAAACGTTTTTCTCCTCTACCATGGCGGTATAGGCGGCAACCTTGCCCATAAACAGCACGCCTTGTCCGCCGAAACCGGCAATCAGCATATTGAGAATCATTCCGCGTGCACCCCTTTCTCGGTTTCATCCTTGTAAACGCCCAGCGGATAGTAGGGGATCATGTTGTCGTCGATCCACTTGAGAGCTTCCACCGGCGTCATGCCCCAGTTGGTGGGGCAGGCGGAGATGACTTCCACAATGGAGAAGCCTTTTTTCTCCATCTGGGCCTTCAGCGCCTTTTTAATGGCCGCTTTGGCCTTGCGGACGTTGGGCACATTGTTCACCGCCACACGTTCGGCGTAAGCCACGCCGCTTAAGGTGGACAGCATCTCGCACACCCGGACCGGGAAGCCGGAGTAATTGACGTCGCGGCCGTAAGGAGTGGTCTGGGTCACCTGGCCCGGCAGGGTCGTGGGGGCCATCTGGCCGCCGGTCATGCCGTAAATGGCGTTATTGACGAAGATCACGGTGATGTTCTCGCCGCGGGTGGCGGAGTGGACGGTTTCCGCGGTGCCGATGGCCGCCAGGTCGCCGTCGCCCTGGTAGGTAAAGACAATATTGTCCGGGCGGGCCCGCTTAATGCCGGTGGCAACGGCAGGCGCGCGGCCGTGAGGGGCCTCCACCATGTCGCAGTTGAAGTAATCATAGGCCATAACGGCGCAGCCAACCGGCGCGACGCCGATGGCGTCTCCCAGAACGCCCAGCTCCTCCAGGCTTTCCGCCACCAGGCGGTGGATAATGCCGTGGGTGCACCCCGGGCAGTAATGGGTTTCTTTATCGGTCAAACCCTTGGTTTTCTGAAACACGATTGCCATGATTATTTGGCACCTCCCGCCATTTTTTCGATTTCCGCCAGCACTTCAGCCGGGCTGGGGATCACGCCGCCGGTGCGTCCGAAGAAGGATACCGGGCAGGCGCCGTTGACGGCCAGACGGACGTCGTCCACCATCTGGCCCATGCTCATTTCCACGCAGAGCATGGATTTCACCTTACTGCCGTAAGAGCCGATCTCTTTAACCGGGAAGGGCCACAGGGTGATGGGCCGCAGCAGGCCGACCTTAATGCCCTGGGCACGGGCTTTCACCACAGCGGTCTTGACAATGCGGGCCATGGCCCCGTAAGCGCAGACGGCAAACTCCGCGTCCTCCATCAGGTATTCCTCGATCATCACTTCTTTTTCCTGGACCGTCGCGTACCGTTCAAACCGGGCTTTGACCGTGTCCTCCAGTTCCTTGGGCTGCAGGTACAGGGAGTTGACGATATTGGGTTTCCGTTCCCCCTTGGTGCCGGTCAGGGCCCAGGGCTTTTCATGGACAACGGGTTCCGTTTCGGGGAATTCCACCGGCTCCATCATCTGGCCCAGCATGCCGTCCGCCAACAGCATGGCGGGCATCCGGTAGGTTTCCGCCAGATCGTAGGCTTTGCCCACCAGGTTGACGATCTCCTGGACAGAGGCGGGGGCGAACACCAGAATCTGGCCGTCGCCGTGGCCGGGGGCCTTAGTGGCCTGCCAGTAGTCCGCCTGGGAAGGCTGGATACCGCCTAAGCCGGGGCCGCCCCGCATGACGTTGATAATGAGGCAGGGCAGGTCGGAACCGATAATGTAGGAGATCCCCTCGCCTTTCAGGCTGATCCCGGGGGAGGAGGAGGAGGTCATGGCCCGGGCGCCGGTGGAGGCGCAGCCCAGCACCATATTGATGGCGGCGATTTCGCTTTCCGCCTGGAGGTATGTACCGCCGATTTTGGGCATCCGCTTGGCCATATAGGCGGCAACTTCCGTCTGGGGGGTGATGGGATAGCCGAAGAAGTGGCGGCAGCCGCTGCGGATGGCCGCTTCTGCTAAGGCTTCATTCCCTTTCATCAAAAATTTTTCTGCCATGGTAACGTTTCATTCCTTCCCTGATTATTTTTCAACGGTAATCACGCAGTCCGGGCACATGGTAGCGCACATGGCGCAGCCGATGCAGGCTTCGGGCTTTACCGGTTCCGCGGGGTTATAGCCCTTGCGGTTCAGTTTTGCCTTGTTAAGTTCCAGAACCTGTTTGGGGCAGACGGAAACGCAGAGGCCGCAGCCCTTGCACCGGTCCTGGTTAATGGTTACTTTTGCCATAAAGTTCCTTCCTTTCCTGAAAATGGGGGCCGCGTTACGGTTCCCAGATTTTTTTCACATAAATGTCCACCGGAAACCCGTCGGGGATCCCAGCGCCGCCCAGCCGCCGGTCATAAGCCGTGGCCCGCAGGGGGACGCCGGCCAGCCGGGCAACCTCCTGGGCGAAGGGGACGGAGTCCAGCACCGTATCCAGGGCGGTTTCCTCCCCAAGGTTTGAGTTGTTGAGGACGCCGGTGGGGGAGAGCCTGGAAACCGCCGCGATATCCCGCAGCACCTCCAAAGCGTCCTCCGCCGTAGCGGTCAAATACCGGTACTGGTTCACCACATAAAAGAGGTCGTAGGCTTCCGCCGCAATGGCCGGAGCGTACCGCCCCAGGGCAATGGCCCCGGCGTCGTCCCCGCCCACGTCCAAAATCACGCAGTCAAACTCCCCGCTGTTGATGACAGAATCCACCGCCCCGGTCAGGGCCGGGATATCCAGGTTCGTGTTGGCGTACATGGGAACAATGACCCGGACGCCCTGTTCTTCCAGCATCCCGGCGAAATCCGCCGTCCGGAAATAAGGGTTTACAATGTCCAAATCCACAATGGCGGTGGATTTTCCCTGTTTTTTCGCCTCTAACGCCAGGTTCACCGCCAAATTGGTTTTACCGCTGCCGTAATGGCCGGTAATCAGGTTCAGCCGTTTGGTTAATTCCATTCCCATCCTCCTGTCATTACGGGATATTTTCTATTGTAGCACATTCTTTCCATAAAATGAAGGGGTTTTTAAAAATATTCTGCCGAAGTTTTCGGAATTTTAACATATTTTATTGTGCACACAGGATAATTGCCCGCATTTTATTTTCCAACATCTGGTTCCCGCCAATAATAGCCCCCTCTGCCTTTACTTTTCAGAGGCAGACGCGCCGGAGCGCACCCTCCACAAAAGCAGGAGCATTCCCGCGGCCAGGCAGATGTGACCAAGGCCGGAAACGCCCGAAATGGCGGCGTCCATGCCCTTGGACAAGACCGTTTCGCTTGCCTGGACAAGTCCTCTGAGAAAGAAGCCCAGCCAGGCGATGTTCAGCCCGGCATGATAGAAAACCAGGCCCGGTTTCACGCCTTTCCCGCCGGAAAAAGCAAAATTTTTCTCCAGCAGAGCCAGCAGCAGGAAGAAAATCATCCCCAGGGCAAAATAATGCACATGGATCACCGAAAGGGCCGTTTCCCCGGAAAATCCCGCGAATTTGGTAAATTCCCGGTAAAACACCCCCCAGACCATGGCAATCACCGCATAAATGAATGCGGTGCTCAGATATTTTCTGTACATTTCTGATCCCTCCGCTATCATTTTATCACAAGCCGCCCTAAAAAACAAGGAAGGGGCTTCCCGACCCCACGATACAAAAAGCCTCCTGCGCAGGTAGATCCTGCATCAGGAGGTCTGTTTTTGAAAAATCTGCAAAATGCCATAGAGAGATGCGCCGGACTTCCAATCAGCCAAATTTGATATCGCCGCCCTGGAGTTTCATGCGGATCTTGTCCGCGATCATAGCGATAAATTCAGAATTGGTGGGTTTGCCGCGGCTGTTCTGGATGGTGTAGCCGAAATAGGAATTGAGCACGTCCACATCGCCCCGGTCCCAGGCCACCTCGATGGCGTGGCGGACCGCGCGCTCCACCCGGGATGCCGTGGTGTCAAAGTGCTTGGCGATCATGGGGTAAAGCTGTTTCGTCACCGAATTGATAAGCCCGATGTCCCGGACCGTCAGCAGGATGCCTTCTCTCAGATAATGGTAGCCTTTGATATGTGCGGGGACGCCGATCTGATGGATGATCTCCGTAATCATCACTTCCAGGTCGTGCTGGGTGTAAGTAACCCGGGAGGGTTTCTTGGGCTCTTCCTCCAACCCCAGCATCATGGCCGCCCGGACGTACAGGTCCTCCATCTCGAAAGGCTCCAGCATAAAGAAGCAGTCCGGAGTTTCCATGATCTGTCTGGTAACAATGGCGTTTTCAAAAGGAGATGTGACGATAAAGGCGGGCTTTGTGCCGTGTTCCCGGCAGGCGCGGATCACGCTCAGAGCGTCGCCCCGGACCATCAGGGCGTTCATAATCACAAGGTCCGGATTTTCAGAAGAAATTGCTGACAGGATCTCTTTCCCGTCCCGTTTTCGAAGCAGCACCTCAAACCCTTTTTCCCGTAAAGAATTTCTGCATAATGCTCCAAAATCAGCGGAATCATCTCCGATAAGGATCTTTCGTTTTAATTCCAAACAGATTTCCTCCTTAAATTTATTTTATCCATATTTTAACACATAAATTCTTAGGTTTCAACAATTTTATTGCACAAAATACGCCTTTATTTTAACAAACATTTTGATTTGTATTTATCGAAAAAGGTCAGTCCCTATCATTTTCCACAATATTTTGAATCTTTTCGCAATTATCCAGCATATTTTCTGCAAAAATCCCATACCCGCGGGTTGGATCGTTTACAAAAACGTGGGTAACGGCCCCGGCCAGCCTGCCGTTCTGGATCACCGGGCTGCCACTCATCCCCTGAACGATTCCGCCAGTGGCTTCCAGCAATTCCGGGTCTGTGACATGGAGGACCATGTTTTTGGTAGGGGTATTGTCCCCCAGGTTCACCTCCTCGATGACAATATCGTAAAGCCGCGGCCCCTGGCCGTCCACCGTCACCAGCACCTGGGCCGGGCCTTCCTCCACGTCCTGCCGGAAGCACAGGGGGATGGCCTCGTTTTGACTGGGACTGCTGCCCAGGGTGCCGTAAACGCCGGTTTCATTGTTCAAATACAGCATGCCGCTGGGGACGCTGGATAAAAAGCTCCCCTGAAGCTCCCCGGGGGCGCCTTTTTCCCCCTTTTTCACCCCGCTGATATAGGCCGGCACCACCTCGCCGCTGGAAAGGGGCATGGGTTCCCCGGTGTCCACGTCGCAGACCGCGTGGCCAAGGCCCCCGAAAATGCCGGTGGCCGGGTCGTAAAAGGTCATGGTGCCGATCCCGGCGGAGGAGTCCCGGACCCAGATGCCGCAGCGGTACTCCTCGTCGCTGACGCTTTTCACCGGCGTCACCGTGCACTGCAGCTCCTTCCCGTCCCGTTTCACCTGAAAGTCCATGGGTTCGCCGCCGCTTTCCCGGACCAGCATGGTCAGCTCCTTATTGGAGGCCACCTTTTCCCCGTCCACGGACAGGATGATGTCGCCCTGTTCCAATCCCGCCGCGTCCGCCGGATAGGCGGTGCCGGTAAAGGTTTCCACCGGGTTCAAACCCACGATGACCACCCCGTCGGTGAGCATTTTTAGGCCGAAGGGGGTGCCGCAGGGGACCACATAGGTTTCCCCCACCTGGTTCAGATAGGCGCTTTTGACCGGGATCACCCCCAGCAGGCGCAGGTCGGCTTCCCTAGAAATGGAGAAATTGGTCCCGGCCTCCTGGTCGGAGGAGCCGATGTCCGCCACTTCGATCTGTTCATACTGGGTCATGGAAAAATCATCCGGGCTGGACACATAAAACCGGTCCGGGATCTCAAAATTCAAATAGGTCACATACCCCATTACCGCCGAAACCGCTAAAAAAACAAAAAGGGTCGCAGTTTGAATCACTTTCCGCACGCAAAATTCCCCCTCAAAACGAAATTTTTCCTGGTTATCATGCGCGCTTTTGGCCCATTTTATCACTGGAATTTTTTGATGAAAACTATGGACATTTTGCCTTCGCCATGCTATGATAAAGGCAAGAGGAGGTGTTTCTCATGAAAAAAAGCGTTTTGATTATTTTGGCGGCCTTCCTGCTTGCCGCCTGCGGCCCTGCTCAGGAGCCTTCGGAACCGGCGGCGGAATCCTCCCTGGCTTCGGAGGAAACCGAATCCTCCCAGGTATCCCAGCCGGAATCCTCTCCGGAAAGCAGTGCGGAGCCGGAGGAAAGCAGCGCGTCCGCCAGTTTCACCCCGGTGGAGGGACGGCAAATCACCTGTGAGAATCTGATTCCCGCCTGGGTTGAAACGCCGTATGACCCGGATCGGATGTTTTTAGAAGACGGCGAACTGTATTATTCGGTGGAACGGGACGGAAAATGGGGCCTTATAGACGAAAACGGAAATGAGATTCTGCCTTGCCAGGGGGATTCTCCCTTCCAGCAGTGCTATTCCGGCCACTGGATGACCGGGTATTATCTCCTTGACGGGGAATTGGAACAGCAGGTTTTGGAGCTGACCGGACGAGAAATCTGCCCCGGCCACGGCAACCCCCATTATACCTACTGTATCCTGCCGGAAGGGGACACCGCCCTTCAAACCTGTCTTCTCGCCGAAGGGAATTTTTCCATGAGTCCCTTTGAGGAGGAAGCTCCCGACCAGCCGGTTTTTCCGGTCTTTTTCCCGTACGAATCTTTCAACCTGGAGGAAGAAATCCCGGATTTGAACCACCCCTTCGGCTTTTGGAATTTTACCGACGCCTCCGGGAACCAGCTGGCAGAGGGGATGGAATTTGAGAACGTCGGCTGGTTTAACGGCGAAAAGCTGGCTCCCGTCTGCCAGGACGGGAAATGGGCCTATCTGGACACAGAAGGGAATCTGGTTACCGATTTTGTTTACGACGCCTGCTGGGGCTCTGATTGGGTCTACGATGAAAGCACCCAGGAGTACGGCGAAATCTCCCCTTATGCCGCATACAGCCTGGCAGGCGGCTACGCGCCTGTCTGCAAAGACGGGAAATGGGGCGTCATCGACGAAACCGGCGCCGAGATCATCCCCTGTTCTTATGACGGTGGGGCGCCATACCCCGGCGGAGTTTGGCTGGCGGAAGGCGACGCCTGGCAGCTTTATCTGTTTGAATAGAAAAACGCTCCCCCGGAAGCCCGAGGGAGCGTTTCTTATTTCATAAAGGTGATGTATTCGTTAAAGCCGTATTCGTTGCGGAACTGGGGCACCTCTCCCTGGATCAGAGGCAGGATATAGTCCCGGATCTCCTCCACAGCCTTGGGGTCGCTTAGATCCCGCCATTTTTCCGGCACCAGCTGCTCCAGATTGGCCACTTCCTCAACGGCCACGGTTTTCAGCTTGACGGAATAGGGGCTGTCGCTCAAGCGGTCCAGGGCCACCATGCGGCCGGTTTCGCCCCGGAGGGCGGAGGCCACGCCGGCCTTGCCCAGAGCAAAGGATTCCTCAATGTCCGCCAGGGAGGCCAGATGGGCGGCGCACCGCTGCATCAGGTTGATCTCAATAGACCGGACCTTGCAGCCGATTTCTTTTTTGACCAGCCCCTCCAGGTACTTGCCCACGCCGCTTAAATAAGCGTGGCCGAAGGTGTCCACCGCGCCGCTTTTGGCGCTGCTGCCCACATATTCCCCGTTTTTGTCCCGGATCCCCTCGCTTACAGCGGCCACCACATTGGGGGAGTGGGAAAGGGTTTCCCGAACCTGCCGCAGAAATTCTTCCTCGTCAAAGGGTACTTCCGGCAGGGCGATAATGTCAGGCTTTGTGCCGCCCGCAAAACGGGGCATCCCCGCCGCCAGGGTGAGCCATCCGGCGTTGCGGCCCATGACCTCCACAATGGTCACAGCCGGCACCGCGTAAATGGCCGTATCCTGGATGATCTCGTTCATGGTAATGGCCAGGTATTTGGCCGCGCTGCCGTAACCCGGCGTGTGGTCAGTCAAAGGCAGGTCGTTGTCCACCGTCTTGGGAAGCCCCAGGAAAACCGGCGCGTCCGGCTCCCCGGCAAACAGACGGGCCAGCTTGCAGACAGTGTCCATGCTGTCGTTGCCGCCGATATACAGGAAATAGCCAATGTCATATTCGGCGAATACCCGACGCAGATTCTGATATATGGGCGCGTCCTTCTGGTCCACCGGCGGCAGCTTGCACCGGCAGGACCCCAACGCCATTGCGGGGGTGGCCTTCAGCTTTTCCATCTCGTGGAAATCCGTCAGATCTACGATTTTCCCCGCCTGGATGCCCTCCACGCCGTGAATCCCGCCATACACCCGGTCAATGCCCGGGGCCGCCTGGGCCGCCGCGATCACCCCTGCCAGGGTCGCGTTAATGGCCACACTGGGACCTCCGGACTGTGCAACGATCAGGTTTTTTCTCATGATATTCTCCTTCCAGAAATAATTGGCACAAAAAAGCCGGGCAATGGCCCGGCAAACTGCTAACGGCTGCGTTTCGGAAGCCGCACCGGCTCGTCAAACCGCAAAGGTTCCCCGGTAATGCCGTCCGAGGGGCCTCTGGGCGTTCCGATCAGCTTCCAGATTACATGGAAAAGGAGGGTCAAGCCCAGCAAAAGCAGGGCAATACCCGCGGTCAAGCCCATAAAAATCATCTTCCCGTCCTCTGTTTGCAGGAAAACGGCGGCCTTGCCCAAAGAAGGGCTTCTCCCCTCCGCCAGCCCCAAAAGGCGGCAATTCTCGGCGGTAAGCTCCAGTACGTTCCCGGCCGTGTCCACCGCCTGGCAGACGGCGCTGTCAACGGACTGGACCCGGCGCACCATGATCTCCTGCTCCTGGCCGTCCAGGTAAGAAAAGGCGATGTAATCCCCGGGCTGGACATCCGAAAACTCCGCCTGGCGGATGGAAATCAAATCGTTTTTCAGAATATCCGGTTCCATGTCCGCGCTCTTATTGAGATGATAGCTATAACCAAAAAGGCTGAAAGTCCCGGTTTGATCCGCGTTGCGAACGCCGGCCCCCAGCAGGGCCATTCCCAAAACAGACAGGAGGATCAGCAAAGTCAAAACTGCGCTGGCTCCAATCCGCACGGCTTTTTTCCAGTCCAAGATCGCCGCCCCTTTCGCATGAAATACCGATTTTATTATAATACATCGGGTGAATAAAATCAAGGGCCGGAAAAAATATTTTTTTGAAAAAAAGTCTTGACAAACCCGCCGGAATCGTGTATAATAATATTCGTTCACTGAATGTGACACCGATAAAATGGCCTGCTAGCTCAGTTGGTTAGAGCGCTAGCCTGTCACGCTAGAGGTCGTGGGTTCGAGCCCCATGCAGGTCGCCATATTATGCTTCTGTAGCTCAGTCGGTAGAGCAGGGGACTGAAAATCCCCGTGTCGTTGGTTCGATTCCGACCGGAAGCACCATTCGCGGATTTAGCTCATCTGGTAGAGCGCCACCTTGCCATGGTGGAGGTAGCGAGTTCGAGCCTCGTAATCCGCTCCATTTTTTGGTGCCATAGCCAAGTGGTAAGGCAGAGGACTGCAACTCCTTCACCCCCAGTCCGAATCTGGGTGGCACCTCCAAAAAACCGTCAGCGTATGCTGGCGGTTTTTTCGTATGTCTGGAGTGCACGATGACATTTTATCATCCTCTTTCTTGTGAAAGAAATAATCCGGATCAGCAATAAAAAGAAATAACCGCCCCCATCTTCCCCAAGATAAGCGGTTATTTCTATAGCTAATTATCGGGGGACGAACCGTTTGTCGGCTGCGTCCTTCTGTTTTTATTATACACTGCCGAAGCGAAAAGTCAACACCCGGCGAGCCGCCGGCGGCAATTCGACAAAAACCCCCTCCAGGAATCCCGGAGGGGGTTTCTTATATCATTTGAGCAATCAAGTCGAAGTGTGATTATTTAACCCAAGCGCCGGAAGCGTCTACTTTGTAGCCGTCGATGGTGGTGTTAGCAGCCATGCCGCCCCAGTTGTAGAAGTAGTAGCACTTGCCGTTGATCCAGTACCAGCCGTTGGCAACCATAGCACCGGAAGAGGGCTGCAGGTAGTACCAGGAGCCGTTCACGGATTTCCAGCCAGTGGCCATGCCGCCCCAGCTCTCCAGGTAGTAGTAGGTGCCGTTCAGGTTCAGCCAGCCGGTCTGCATAGCGCCGGAAGCGTTCATGTAGTACCAGGTGCCGTTAACCTGCTGCCAGCCGGTCTTCATAGCGCCGGTTTCGGAATCCAGGAGGTACCAAACGCCGTTGACGTTCAGCCAGCCGGTTACGTTGGCATCTTCTCTGCCGTAGAACCAAGTACCGTTGTTGTCCTGGTACCAGCCCTGAGGATGCTCGTAGTTGGTCATAGCATCTTCCAGAGTGGTGGTAGCGTTCTCGTACTCAGAGATGGTGTTGTCGTTGTCGATTTCTTCTGCATCGTCCAGAGCGTTCTGGAGAGTGGTGATCTGAGAGGAGGTCTTGCCGGTCTTGTCTTCCAGCAGGTCCTTAGCAGCCTTGATGGCATCTTTCAAATCATTCTTGGTAGCGGTGGGAACAGTCAGTTTGCACTTGGACAGTTCAGCCAGAGAGCCTTTAGTGCCCTTGGTAGCATCCATGTCGTCGCCCAACAGAGCCTCAACTGCGGCTTTAGCAACCTTCTCTTTAACGCTGTCCTGCTCCAGCAGTTTCTCAATGTACTCTTTGTCTTTTACAAAGTTCTTCCAGTAAGAAGAAGTGGTGCGGAAGTCGTCTTCCACAACGTTGTTGGCAACTTCCAGAGCGTCTTCCAGCATTACGATGACCCAGTTGGAGGTCTCGTAGTTAGGATCCAGAGCAAAGATAGCGTCGTTCAGTTCTTCCAGGACTTTGTCAACGGTAGACTGAGCAACATATTTACGGGTAGAAGATCTCTGACACTTGCTGTAAATGTCGTAAGCTCTTCTGTAAGCGCCTTCGATGTAGTCATCGCCGGATTCGGTATTACCAGCAAACTCCCACCACTCGTCGGGAACGTTCTTGCCGTCTTTGTAATCGTTCTTCAGGTAAATGCAGCCCGCAGCAGAGGTACCGGAATAAGCGCCAGTCTCAGGAGTTTCACCCTCTTTATACAGGCCTTCAATCGCATCTTCCAGAGCGCTGTAATCAGGTTTCACAGTTTCAATGGTATCAAAGATTACATCCAAGGCCGCGCAAGCAGCTTTATAACCAGCAGCGGTGTCTTTTTCTGCTTCCAGAGCAGCCAATCTCATCTGGTATTCAACTTTAGCCCAGTTAGAAGCGGTGTAATCGTCCTCAGTCAGAGCCTCAGCATCTTCCAGTTTCTGAGCATAGGTATCTTCCCAAGAAGTGCTGGTGGACAGCATGCCATCTTCACCCAGCAGACGTTCATACTCGTAGTTGATATATTCAATACGAGTAGTAGGAGTGCTCAAATTGTTGCCAACAGCATTAACCCGAGCAATCAAAAACTCAATCGCATAGAGTTCCAACTCATCTTTATCATAGAAGCTTGTATCAAAGTTATCTTTGATATCCTGTACATTATCTTCCAGAGCATCCAGAGCATCAGTACGACGATCAGATACAGAACGACCAGTATCAGTTTCTTTGGTTACGCTGTCATTGAGGGCCAGGCCGGTCTGTTCCTCAATTGCCACGTCGTCTTGCCAGTTGGCAGGCTCTCTGCCTTCAAAATAGTTGGCCAGAGCGCGAACTGCAGCGTTGTATTCTTTAGAATTTACCACTTTGCCTTCTGCATCAGCAACAGCTTCTACAACGTCGTCAAAGGATACGCCGTTTTCAGCTTCATCTGCGGGTTTGTAGTTTTCCAGATAGATTGCTTTGGGGTCTGCTTTGCCTTCTTCCAAATCATCGGTAAAGTAAGTACCAGCAAACTCACCTTCGCCAAAGCCGTCAGCTACTGCGATTTGCAAATCAATGTGGACATTAGCAACGTCTTTGTAATAGTTAGTAAATGCGTCGTTGTTGTCAGCTGCAGAAACGCCCATGGCGCCAACGCTGGAAGCCAGCATCGCTGCAACTAAAGCACAAGAGAGAATCTTCTTGTTCATTTCTTCATCCTCCAAATTATTATTTGTCAAACGCCCGTGATTTCTCACAGTAATTTGTGACCGCCTTCCGTTCGTTCCTTTCGCGCCGCCGGACTGTTGGGGTAGAACGCCGCCGCAAAACGTCCAAACTTCTTGGCTACGGTTCTGATTATAACAAATTATTTTCGGTTTGTAAAGGGTTTTTTTCAAAAAAATCCCGTAAAAACGCCGATTTGTGGATTCCTCTGAACTTTGCATCCATTTTGCATAAATCGCAATTTTCCGTGCAACAGATGAACGTTTTCCCGACACTATACTTGTAGGCGAAATTGGGCGGGCGGCGAGTGTCCCGCAAGCTGTCCCCTTTGCGGGAACCCGGGCGGCACGTGGCGCGGCCGCACAGCATCGCTCCAACTGCATAAACCGTCGTGATGCACGACAACGGTTCAGACTGCTGCCCTCTATCGTTTGTGTTGACTTTTTCGATTGGACGGTGTATAATGAGGTCAGAAGGGTGCGGCCGACAAACGGTTCGTCCCCCGAACATTGATTAAAGAAATAATCGCCGCTGGTGGTAGAGTGGGCGGTTATTTCTTTTTATTATGGTTATTGACAGTCACGAGGAACTCCGTCAAAATGATGATCAACACCAAAATGTAGATGTACTCGCTCATGGCAACACCCCTTTTTGGGGGACTCCATAACGGAAAGATTGAACCGCCTGCCGTTTGGCCGCGTCCTTGTCTTTTATTGTAGCATCCGGTCAAAAAATTGTCAATGTTCAAGCCTCTGCGCCGCTTGACTTTTTTCTTTTCTTCCCTTATAATAAAAATAGAAGGACGCAGCCGACAAACGGTTCGTCCCCCTAATGGTTTTTAGCTAAAGAGTAGCCGCTGACTGTAGGAGGTTGGGCGGCTACTTCTTTTTGCTGATTCGGATTATTTCCTTCACAAGAAAGAGAATGATGATAAGTAATATCAACGCTGTATAATCCATAACAGCACCCCCTTTCGGGGGACAAAAGTCGAACCGCCTGCCGTTTGGCCGCATCCTTGTCTTTTATTGTAGCATCTCACCGGATACCTGTCAACCGACAAAAAAGAAAAAAACCACAGGTCAATCAAAAACCTGTGGTCCAGAGAACCCCTCTGTCGAATACCTATTTCTGGGCGTTTGAATAGGATAATGGAGCGGATTACGAGGCTCGAACTCGCTACCTCCACCATGGCAAGGTGGCGCTCTACCAGATGAGCTAAATCCGCAAATGTTGGTGCTTCCGGTCGGAATCGAACCAACGACACGGGGATTTTCAGTCCCCTGCTCTACCGACTGAGCTACAGAAGCAAAGAAGGGGAACAAAAAGGAATTGGCGACCTGCATGGGGCTCGAACCCACGACCTCTAGCGTGACAGGCTAGCGCTCTAACCAACTGAGCTAGCAGGCCAAGTGGTGGGGACAACAGGGCTCGAACCTGTGACCTCCTGCTTGTAAGGCAGATGCTCTCCCAGCTGAGCTATACCCCCTTGTTTTTGAGTTTCTCTCAACAACAATAACTATTATACACATGGAAGTCCCATTTGTCAACCCTTTTTTTCAAAAAAATTGGAAAAAGGGAAAATTCACATTTTTTGCCTTTACTCGGTCCCGTTCCTGTGTTAAACTATATGTAGCAGCTTATATGATAGAAAGGGGTTTTGTTAATGCCGCAAGAGTTCTTCTTATATAAAGGCCGGCCGCTGGTGCGGAACAAGGACACCATTTATTACGGCCGCATGAGCGATCCCTATGTGGTCATGATGCAGATTAAGAGCCACCGGGACTTTTCCGATCTTTCCCTGGCGGACGACATCTCCATCCAGATGATGGCCACTGACCTGACCCTGCCGCCCCAGAAGCTGATTATCAAGCGGGCGGAAAAGAAGGGCCTTTATCAGGCCCTGGACATTGCCTCCATCTGGCTGGACCGGGAATGCGGGGCAGCAAACTAAAACGAAAATCCGGAGCGTGAAAAGCTCCGGATTTTTTCTTTACAAAATTTGTTCCAGCCAGACAGATTCGTCCTCGTGGCGGGAAGGGCGGCCCATTAAGTCGGATACCGCCTGCTTGGGGTCCTTGCCCTCCGTCAAAACCAGCTGGAGCTGCTCCACAATGGGCATGGTCACGCCTTTTTCCCGGGCCAGCTCCCAGGCGGTCCCGGCGGCGATACAGCCTTCCACCGTCATGCCGATGCGGGCAATCGCCTCTTTGGGAGGGACCCCCTGGCCGATGAGAATCCCGGCCCGGTGGTTGCGGGAGTGCATGCTGGTGCAGGTGACGATCAAATCGCCCACGCCGGCCAACCCGGAAAAGGTGGACCGTTTGGCGCCCATGGCGATCCCCAGCCGGGCGATTTCCGCCAGGCCCCGGGTGATCAGGGCTGCCCGGGCGTTGTCCCCAAGGTTCATGCCGTCGCAGATGCCCGCGCAGACGGCGATAATGTTTTTCAAGGCTCCGGACAGCTCCACCCCGATGACGTCGTCGCTGACGTAAATCCGGAAGGTAGGGTTGGACAGGGTTTCCTGGATATACTCCGCGCTTTTGCGGTTCTCGCAGGCGGCCACCACGGTGGTGGGGACGCCCCTGGCCACTTCCTCCGCGTGAGAGGGACCGGACAGGGCCACAATATCGAAGCCCGGGATCTCCTCGGCGATAATCTGGCTCAAACGTTTGTGGGAACCCTTTTCCAGGCCCTTGCCCACATTGGCCAAAACGGTCCCGGCCTTCAGGTAAGGCGCCGCAGCTCTGGCCGTTTCCCGGACGGCAAAGGAGGGGACGGCAAAAAGGACGCAGTCCGCCCCGGCAGCAGCGGAGATCTCCGTGGTCAATTCAATAGAAGGCTCTACCGGGACGCCGGGCAGCAGCTTTTTGTTTTCCCCGTTCCGGCGGATCTCCGCGATTTCTTCCGGGAATTTCCCCCAAAGGGTCACGTCGTGGCCAAACCTTTGGCACATCACCGCCAGGGACGTACCGAACCCGCCGGTGCCGAGTATTACGATCTTTGCCATTTCCATCCTCCTACTGTTTTTTCTTCTGCCCCAGCTTGTTTTCCGTGCCGTTCAGCAGCCGCTTGATGTTGCCCCGGTGCATGAAAATGACGATCCCGCCGATGATCAGGGCCGAAAGGGTATCCAAAAACGGGTGGGGGGCGCCGCCGGTCAGGGCAAAAATCAGGGTGGCGATAGGGAAGGCCACTGCCGCCGAAATAGAGGCCAGGGACACGATCCGGCTGACGGCCACTACAAGAATAAACACCGCCAGAATGACCAAAAACACCTTCCAGTTGAGGACCACAATGACGCCCGCCGACACCAAAATCCCTTTTCCACCCTTAAACCCGTAGAAAACCGGGAAGCAATGCCCCAGCATTACCAGCAGGGCGATGAGATAGTCGGCGTAAAAGGGCACGCCCCCGCCGATCCAGGAAAGGAGCAGGTGTCCCAAGAACACCGCCAGCATCCCCTTGCAGAAGTCGCCGATGGTGACCAGAAGGGCCGGCAGCTTCCCCACTGTCCGCAGGACGTTCGTCATGCCGGCATTCCCGCTGCCGTAATCTCGGATGTCCTTGTGGGCAAAGAGCCGGGTGACAATAATGGCGAAATTGATGCTTCCAATGAGATAAGCCAAAAAGCAGGAAAGCAGCAAGGCAAGAATCAGCAGGAATGTGTCCATAACAATCGTCCTTTCGTGTCAGAGGTCAGTCAGTGTCGTTCCGGTCCCGTTCCCGGATGAGGAAGCGCACGGGGGTCCCTGTCAGGCCGAAGGTGTCCCGAATCTGGTTTTCCAGGTACCGCTGGTAGGAGAAGTGGAACAGGTCCTTGCGGTTGACAAAGGCCACGAATGTGGGGGGCTTGGTGGAAGCCTGGGTAATATAGTAGATTTTCAGCCGTTTGCCCTTGTCGGAAGGAGGCTGCATCCGGGCGGTGGCGTTGGCCAGCAGGTCGTTTAACGCGCCGGTGGTCACCCGCAGGGCGTTTTGGGCCGCCACCTGGTTAATCATCTCATAGAGTTTGTTCACCCGCTGGCCCGTTAAAGCCGAAATAAAGACAAAGGGGACGTAGCTCATAAAACTGAAGCCCACCTTCAGGTTATTCACATATTCCTGCATGGTTTTGTCGGTCTTGTCCGGGACGGCGTCCCATTTGTTGACCACCACAATGCAGCCCTTGCCCTGTTCGTGGGCGTAGCCCGCCACCTTGGAATCCTGCTCGGTGAAGCCCTCGGTGGCGTCGATGAGGATGAGACAGACGTCCGCCTGGTCCACGGCCATGTAGGACCGGAGGACGCTGTACCGCTCCACATTCTCCAAAACTTTGGATTTCCGGCGGATGCCGGCGGTGTCGATGAGGACATATTTGCCGAACTCGTTCTCCACATAGGTGTCCACGGCGTCCCGGGTGGTCCCGGCGATGTTGGACACAATGACTCGTTCCTCCCCGGCCATGCGGTTTACGAGAGAGGACTTGCCCACGTTGGGCTTGCCGATAATGGCCACCCGGGTGACTTCCTCGCCGTATTCCTCCCCGGTATCCTCCGGGAAGTGCGCAAACACCGCCTCCAAAAGGTCGCCGGTGCCGTGGCCGTGGACGGAAGAAACGGCGATGGGGTCGCCTAGCCCTAAGTTATAAAACTCGTAAAATTCCGGGGGCACCTCGCCGATGCTGTCCACCTTGTTGACGCAGAGGACCACAGGCTTGCCGCTTTTTTGCAGCATATTGGCCACATCCTGGTCGGCGGCGGTGATGCCGCACTGCAGATCCGTCACCAAAATGATGACGTCCGCCCGTTCAATGGCCACCTCCGCCTGGCGGCGCATCTGGGAAAGCAGGACATCGTCGGTATTGGGTTCAATGCCGCCGGTGTCCACCAGCATAAAACTCTTGTTGAGCCACTCGCACTCGGCGTAGATCCGGTCGCGGGTGACGCCGGGGGTGTCCTCCACAATGGAGATCCGTTTGCCCACCAGCTTGTTGAACAGGGTGGATTTGCCCACATTGGGCCGCCCCACCACTGCGACAATGGGTTTTGCCATAGCGTTTTCCTTTCTTTTTCCTTATTTATATGGATTATTCTTCCTCAAATAAACTGGTCACGGTCTGGGCTGCGCAAAAGCCATCCTGCACAGCGACCAGTCCAGCGTGGACCCTTTTACCCGGTCCGCAATATCCCACAAACGATCGACGATCCGGATCTCGACATTCCGCGCCGCAAGCTGGCCGAACAAGTCCTTCACCTGGTATTTTGCAATAGGCGTCTGCCTGTTTTTTGAAACATAGTAACCGGCCGCAGCGTCCTGCAAAACAAAATCGTCCGGATCGAATTCATACAGATAGAGGACTGCGGACAGCATCGCCGGAACCCACTTGTTTTCGATCACGACGGCATAGCGCATGGTATCCGATGAAAAAAACGCGCGCCGGTCCGCTTCTGTCGTTCTTTCCCCCACATGATAGGCCACCCGGGGACAGTCCCGGGGCGTCAGGAAATTGGGCAGATAAAACTCCTCCATGGCCCAGACCAACCCGGTCCCAGGGTCCAGATCCGCCCGTTTCGGGAGCCGGGGCAGAAATTCACGGATGTCCGGTTCTTCGCTGACATGAAAAAGCCGCATTCGATCCCTCCGCCTTCCTTACTCTTCCTCCCCCAGCATGCACCGCAGAAGCTCGTAGCCGTCGCTATTCACCATAGTAATAGGCACACCCAAAGCCTCCTGTACCTCCGAGAGGGTCACGTCGTCCAAAAACACATCCTCGTGGAATTTCAAAAGGACGTCCGGCAGGAGCAGCTCCTCTCCCAAGTCCTTTCCTTTTAACTGGGCGATCAGATCCCGGCCGGTGATCAGCCCGGCCACCGTAATATCATGCCCGAAAAAGTCGTTGACAATGGGGCAGACCCTTCCTTTTAAATTATGCCACGTTTCTTTGGCCTCGTCAACCAGTTTCTGGATAAAAGGGGCGGCGGCCACGCCGGTGGCGATGGAAAAGTCCCGTTTCCGGCCGTCCGGCTCAAAAAAGGGGAGGGCGTCCCGGAACTGCTCCCGCTGGAGGGTCAGCATCCCCACGCCGTTTTCCAGCTGGCCGTAATCCCCGTAAAATTCCCCGTCGGGGAGAGAGCGCTCCGCTTTCAGGTAAAATTCGTCCGAGACGTAAAAGACCCGCTGGCCGTGTTTCGCGAACATTTCATCCCCGTGGCGGTCCACCATGTCGATGACCGCCGCGGCCTCTTCCTTGGTATAGGGCCGCAGGGGGAAAAGCCCTTCCCGGTATTTGGTGAGGCCCACCGGCACGCAGGAAACAGTTTTCAGCGCCGGGACATACTCCGCCAAATCGTTTAAGGACCGTTCCAGCTCCGCCCCGTCGTTGATGCCGGGGCAGAGGACCAGTTGGGCGTTCATGGCAATGCCCCCGTCCGCCAGCCGCTTCAAAATGGACAGGGATTCCCCGGCGAAGCGGTTGTTCATCATTTTGCAGCGCAGCTCCGGGTTGGTGGTGTGGACGGAGATGTTCACCGGGGAGATCTTCATTTTAATGGTGCGTTCAATGTCGTGCTCCGTCAGGTTGGTCAGGGTAATATAATTGCCGTAAAGGAAGCTCAAACGGGCGTCGTCGTCCTTGAAATATAAGGTGTCCCGCATCCCCGGAGGCATTTGGTCGATAAAGCAGAAAATGCACTTGTTCCGGCAGGAACGCTCCTTGTCCATGAGATAGCTGTCAAATAAGAGCCCCAATTCCTCGTATTCGTCCTTTTTCACCAGGACCTCCCTGGTTTCGCCGGAGGGGGCGCGATAGGAAAGGTTCAGCTTCCGGTCCATCATGTAGAACCGGTAATCCAAAACGTCCACGATTTCCTGGCCGTTAATGGCGAGAAGCTCCCCGCCCGCCTGGATTTTGGCCTTATGGGCCGGGGAACCAGGCTCCACCCCGCAAATCCGTACAGCCACAGCCGCACCGCCTTTCTGTATTGAAAAAAAGCGCCCGATAAAGCGCATTACGCCTTACCGGGCAGCCGGACAGATCAAATCGGATGGCTTACGCATCTTTTTTGATAACCTCTACGTCTTTGTAATATCCGCAGTGCGGGCATACTTTGTGGGGGGCTTTCAGCTCGCCGCACTGGGTGCATTTGGAAAACGCAGGCATAGGGAGTTTCCAGACGTTGGAACGCCGTTTGTCTCTTCTAGCCTTCGATACTTTACTCTTCGGTACTGCCATGGTTCGCACCTCCTTCACAGATTTCTGAACTCTCCGGAGCTTCCTCCATGGAATCCAGCAACTGACTCAAAACCGACAGCCTTGGGTCAATTTCCTTTTTTTCGCATTTGCAGCTGCCAAAATTCAGGTTCTGCCCGCAATGTTCGCAAAGACCCTTGCAGTCCTCGGAACAAAGCACCTTCCCCGGAAGCTCCAGCAGTATGTCCGTCCGCACCAGCTCGTCCAAATCCAGCTCGCCTCCGGGGCAGAGGATATAGTCCTCATCCTCGTCCGACTCCAGCTTTTGAACAAGAATATGGGAAAACTCCATACTTTCTTCCCGGCAGAAAGGCTCCAGACAGCGGTCGCAGACCAAATCCAGGGAAAATTTCACACAGAAAACCAGCCGTACCACTCCGGCGCGGTTTTCAATTTCCCCTGAACATTCCACGGGCGACTGGAAAGGATACCTGCCATACAGTTCTTCCTGACCGAAATCAAAGGTTTCCCGGAAGCTTCTCCGTTCCCCGACCAGGTCAAACAACTGCTTCAGATTCATTTTCATCTCGACACCTCATAATGCCACAAATTGTATTATAATACAAAGCCCTTTCCTTGTCAACAGTTTTTTGAAACTTTTTCAAAACCGGAAAAACGCAAGAACCGAGCCTGTTTTTCCCTTTTATTTTAGCAGAAAACCGTCAAAAAGGCAACCCTTGGCGGCTCAGGTGGAAAACCCGGTAGAATTGTGGTTCAAGTGGAAATTTTCCGAAGTTTTCCACTTCAATTTCTTGAAAAAATCCGGGTTATCCACACATTCCACCAAGTTTTCCACATTCCAAGCCACAAAATCCCCGGACACATGGTGAAAAACTCTCCATTTCCGAATAAATATTCTGTCTTTTCATTACCATTTGTTGAATTTTTTGGCCTTTCCGGAAACATTTCCACACATTTGCGGGAAAAAATCAATTTTCCCGCACAACCCCCGCTTTTTTCATTGAACTACCCTTCAAAATGTGGTAAACTAAAGGAAATACCGTCAAACAGGGGGAATTCAGGTTGTACGCCAAGATTATGAGCGCCGGAGTGTTTGGACTCAATGCTTACCCGGTGGAAGTAGAAGTGGATACCTTCCGGGGGATGCCGTCCTTTGAGGTGGTGGGTCTGCCGGACGCCGCCGTCCGGGAGAGCCGGGACCGGGTGCGGGCCGCTTTCAAAAACTGCGGCTACGAGTTCCCGGCCCAGAAGATCACCGTCAACCTGGCCCCGGCGGATCTGAAAAAGACCGGACCTTTATACGACCTGCCCATCTTCCTGGCCCTGCTTTCCGCCTGCGGCCAGACGGCGGCGGATTTTTCCGGCTCCCTGTTTTTGGGGGAGCTTGCCATGAACGGGGAAGTGCGCCGGGTCCAGGGGGCGCTGCCCATGACCATTTTGGCAAAAGACCAGGGCTTCTCCCGGATTTTCGTCCCGGCGGAAAACGAAAAGGAAGCCAGCGCCGTCCAGGGCATCGAGATTTACGGGGTAAAGGACGTCCGGGACGTGGTAGATTTCCTGGAAAACGTCCGGCCCCTGTCCCCGGTGGAACCCCTGGAATTCAAGCCCAGCTCCTCCCCCCATCAGCCGGACATGGCTGATGTAAGGGGCCAGGAGTTTGCCAAACGGGCTCTGGAAATCGCGGCGGCAGGGAGCCACAACGCCCTGATGATCGGCCCGCCCGGTTCCGGAAAAAGCATGCTGGCCCAGCGGATCCCCTCGATTCTTCCGGATCTGACCTTCGAGGAGGCCATTGAAACCACCAAAATCCATTCCATTGCCGGGGAGCTTTCCGCCGACCGGCCCATTTTAACGGAGCGGCCCTTCCGTTCCCCTCACCACACCGTTTCCCCGGCGGGGCTTTCCGGCGGCGGCTCCATCCCCCGGCCGGGAGAGATCTCCATGGCCCACAACGGGGTGCTGTTTTTGGATGAGCTTCCGGAATTTTCCCGTTCCGCCATGGAGATCCTGCGCCAGCCCATTGAAACCGGCGCCGTCACCATTTCCCGGGCCAGCGGCACCCTGACCTACCCCTGCCAGATGATCGTCATTGCCGCCATGAACCCCTGCCCCTGCGGGTATTACGGCCACCCCAGCCACCCCTGTTCCTGCACGCCGGGCCAGATTCAGCGGTACTTAAGCCGGGTCAGCGGGCCCCTTTTGGACCGGCTGGATCTGCACATCGACGTGGCTCCGGTCAAGTTCTCCGACCTGTCGGGCCTGGAAAAGGCCGAGTCCTCCGCTTCTATTAAACAGCGGGTGGACGCCGCCCGGAAGATCCAGACCGCCCGCTTTGCCGGGACAGATGTGCGCTGCAACGCCCAGATGCCCGCCGACATGGTGGCGGAATTCTGCCAGATTTCTCCGGAGGGGAGCCGCCTTTTGCAGCGGGCCTTCTCCCAGCTGGGCATGAGCGCCAGAGGGTACCACCGGATCTTAAAGGTGGCCCGCACCATTGCCGATTTGGAAGGGGAGGCGGAGATCCAAACCGCCCACCTGTCCGAAGCCCTGCAATACCGGAGCTTAGACCGAAAATATTTCGCCCGCACCGGGCGGTAGGAAAGGAGAACCCCTCTTGAAAGTCTGCGAAGCCATGGTCAAATGCCTGGAAGCCGAGGGCGTCCCTGTGATTTTCGGCTATCCCGGCGCCGCCATCTGCCCCTTTTACGACGCCCTTTCCCGTTCCTCCATCCGCCACGTTTTGGTGCGGACGGAACAGAGCGCCGCCCACGCCGCCAGCGGTTTCAGCCGGATTTCCGGCAAGTGCGGGGTCTGTTCGGCAACCTCCGGCCCTGGGGCCACCAACTTGATCAGCGGTATTGCCGCCGCCTACATGGACTCCATCCCCATGGTCATCCTCACCGGCCAGGTGGACTCCCGGCTGCTGGGACGGGACGTGTTCCAGGAAGCGGACATCACCGGGGCGGTGGAACCCTTCATCAAGCACAGCTACCTGGTAAAAGACGAAAGGGAAATCTGCCGCGTTATCAAGGAAGCCTTTTACATTGCCCAAAGCGGCCGCCCCGGGCCGGTGCTGGTGGACGTTCCCATGGACGTGCAGGACCGGGAAACCCGGTTCGATTACCCCAAAAAGGCGGAGATCCGTTCCTACAAGCCCTCCTCCAAGGGCCATCCCGGCCAGATCCGCCGGGCGGCGGAGGCCATCGCCCATGCGGACCGGCCCCTGCTTCTGGCCGGCGGCGGCGTGTTCGGCTCCGGGGCCGGGAAGGTTTTGGAGGGATTTTTATCCAAAGCCAAAATGCCCGCCGTCCACACCATGATGGGCATTGGGGCGCTGCCGGAGGGGTATCCTTTAAACCTGGGCATGGTTGGGGTCCACGGCGTCCGGGCGGCCAACCTGGCCATCAGCCGGGCGGACCTGCTGCTGCTGGCCGGGACCCGGATCGCCGACCGTTCGGTGCCGGACCCCAGTTTGCTTGCCAAGGATAAAAAGGTCATCCACATGGACATCGACCCGGCGGAGATCGGCAAAAACGTGGAAGCCACCATCCCCATTGTGGGGGACCTGCGGCTGATCTTGGAGCAGCTTCTGGAAGAGATCCAGCCCATTTCCTTCCCGGACTGGGAACGGGAAACAGAAGTTTACCGGAAAGCCCCCTTGACCCTCCCTCTGACCGGGCATTTCGTCAGCCCCCACCTGCTTTTGAAGGAGCTGTTCCGCCGCATGGAGCCGGGGGCGGTTTTCTGCGCCGATGTGGGCCAGAACCAGATCTGGGCGGCCCGGATGTTCCGGCTGCCCGGCGGGCGGTTCCTCACCTCCGGCGGCATGGGCACCATGGGCTACGCCATCCCCGCCGCATTGGGGGCCAAGGCCGCCGCGCCGGAGCGCCAGGTCATTGCCGCCTGTGGGGATGGGGCTTTTCAGATGTCCATGATGGAGCTGGCCACCATGGTCCAGCACGATCTGCCCGTCAAGCTCATCGTCTTTGCCAACAGCCGCCTGGGGATGGTGCGGGAATTGCAGGAACGGGAATACGGCCGCACCCAGGCGGTGAACCTGGACGGCAGCCCGGATTTTGTCAAACTGGCGGGGGCTTACGGCATCCCGGCCTTCCGGGCGGAGGACAACGGGGCCATCCCTGAGGCGCTGGACCTGTTTTTCGCGGAAAAAGGGCCGGTTTTGCTGGAAGTGCGGGTGGACCCGGAGGAGCCTACTCTGCCCCGTGATTTCTATGAATAGGAGGAGCTTTCCATGGAAGTTGCTGTGATTTTGCTGAATGCTGCGCTTTCTTTGATCTTGATTGGCACAGGGTTCTTTATTTGGAAAAAACATTCCCCTTACCCGGACTTTTCCTCCGGCTACCATCACAAGGCCGCCATGGAAAGCCGGGAAAGCTGGGAATCCGCCAACCGGCTGGCCGGAAAAATCTGTATAATAGAAGGGATTTTGCTGTTTCTCATTGTACCGGTTATTTTTTCTTTGGGCCTTAAAGGTGGGGCATTTTTCGGCGTCTGGCTGGCATGCGCCCTCCTCGCTATTTTACTGGCTGTATTTTTACCGGCTTTGATTCTAAAAAAGAAGGGGGAACGCCAATGAAGCGGACCATTTCCGTCCTGGTGGAAAACCGGGCCGGCGTTCTGTCCCGTGTGGCGGGGCTGTTCGCCAGGCGGGGCTTCAACATCGAAAGCCTGGCTGTGGGCACAACGGCGGAGCCCGGCGTTTCCTGCATCACCATTGTGGCGGACGACAAGGAAAACGTCATGGAGCAGATCAACAAGCAGCTGAACAAGCTCATCGACGTCATCAAATTAAAGGAATACGCCCCGGACGAGATTATCAGCCGGGAGCTGATGCTGATTAAAGTTACCGCCAACGCCCAGACCCGGGGGGAAATTGCGGAGCTGGCAAAGCTGGCCGGGGCAAAGGTCTGCGGCCTGACCCGGACCTCCATCACCATGGAGTGCTGCGACACCACCGACCGGGTGGAGAATTTCCTGGAGCTTTGCCGCCCTTACGGCATCAAGCGGGTGGTGCGGACCGGCGCGGCGGCCATTGAAAAAGGCGCCGGCCAGCTTTCTTTAGATGAATAAGCCCCGCCCTTTGCTGCGGCCCCTGGCCCTCACCGGGTTTTCCATCGCCGCCACTTTGCTAGCCGCTTCCTTTCTGCCCTTGTTCCCGCTGGTCCTGCTGGCGGCTTTGGCGTCGGCGGGCAGTATTGCTGCAGGTGTTTTATACTATTTGGATAAATTGAAAAGCAAAATCCTTCTGGTTTTCCTTCTTTCGGTGCTGACAGCCCTGTGTTTCTCCGTTGGCGGCAGGTTTTCCCAGCTTCACGCCGCGCCTTTCGCCGGAACAGAGGCAGAATTTTCCGGGGAAATCCGCAAGATTTGGCGGGGAGATTCGGTCTGTTATCTTGTGGAAACAGAAAGCGGCCCTCTGCCCTCGGGCACGCCGGTCTTAGTTTACACCGGGACGGAGGAATATATCCCCGGCGACCGGGTTTCCGGGAAGGTTCGTTTGTGGGACAACCCGCCTTCCCGTTCCCAGCTGGCAAGAGGCGGGGAGCTTTGCGGCTACGCGGCTTCGGAAAATATGAAGCTGCTTGAGGAAGCCGGGCCGGTAGACGGGGGATTTTTCCAGATACGGGAAAGTCTCCGCACCGGCTTTTACCGGGTTTTCCCAAAAGACATAGCGGAATTTTTCATCGCTTTGTTCACCGGGGACGACAGCGGCCTGTCCGCAGGAATGTCCCGGACATTTTCGGCGCTGGGCATTTCTCACATCCTGTCGGTGTCCGGCCTGCACATCTCCATGCTGACCGCCCTTGTCTGCTGGATTTTCGGCAGGATCTTAGGGAGAGGCAGGGTTTCGTTCCTTCTGGCCAGCTTGACGGCAGGGACCTTTGTGGTGTTTACCGGGGCGGAAAGCTCGGCGGTGCGGGCCTATGTCATGGCCATTTTCTCCGTATCCGCCCGGTTCCTCTGCCGGGATTACAGCCCATCCAACTCCTTGGGCGGGGCCATGACCGCCATTTGCCTTGTAAATCCAAAAGCGGCCCTGTCCACTGGGTTTTGGATGTCGGTTTTAGCGTCGGCGGCCATCTTTTCCTTGGCGCCCAAATGGGAGGGCGCGCTCCTTGAAAAACTGCCGGAAAAGCTGAAAAACCGCCTGGTTCGGGGAATCTTGGCCAGTCTTTGCATCACCGCCGCCGCAAACCTGTCCTGTCTGCCGGTATATTTCCTGTGGATGGGCAGCGTTTCCTGGAAAGCCTTCCTGCCCAACCTGATTTTGACGCCCTTGATGCCGGTTCTGATGATTGCGGGAGCCATAAGCCTGTTACCGGGACTGGGATTTCTCGGAAAAATCCTTACCCTTGGCTTGGAACCCCTGTTCCGGCTGTTTGATAAGATGGCGGAAGGGAACAGCTACCTTCCCTTGCAGTTTGGATGGCTGGCCGTCTGGGGAATCGGCAGCATCCTTCTCCTTGGCCTGGCATTTTGGAAAGGGGCGGCAAAACACCGGAGGCTGTCGGTTTCGTTAAGCCTTTTCCTCCTGTCCGTCGGGACCCTCACCTGCTGGATTTCCGGGCGGGATGTTCTTTCTGTTTCCATTGTTTCCGCCGGTTCCGGCCAAAGCATTGTCCTCACCCAAAACGGACAGAGTTTGGTCATCGGGTGCGGCGGCAGCAATCAGATCGGCGGGAAAACCGCCTCCTTCCTGCGTTCCATCGGCGGGGATTCGGTGACGGCCTTGATTATTCCAGAAGAAACGGAGCTTCTCATGGGGGAGGCCGCCGCGTTTTGCCGGGAAATCCCGCCGGAGCAAATCCTTTCCGGTTCGGAGAGCAACTGGTATCAGACCCTTTGGGATCTGGGACTTGCCATGAAGCCGCTGGCGGCGGGGGAATACGCCCTTTGGGAGGACGGGTGCCTGGTGATTTCCCGCAACCGTGCCAAACCGGACATCGGCGTCTTTCTGAACGGCCGCAGCCTGCTTTTCCAGTCCAAGGAACTGCCCTCGCCGGAAGGAGGCTGGGACCGGGTATTTTTCTACGATGAAATTTACAAAAAGGATGGTTTTTCCATTTCCGGGTATGCTATAATAAAAGCAGCCCAATGGCGGGTTCCGCCGGAATTTTTGGAAGGCGCGCCCCTCTTTGGGGAATATTTTGCCGCGGAGGAACGGGTATTCCTTCCGCCGCGAAAGGAATAGACGGATATGCCCTATTTTACTGATGTGGAACTGGGAAAAAGCCTGCGCCAGAACCAGCTTTTTCCCGTTTATTTCCTGTACGGGAAGGAAACCTTCCTTTCCGCCGGGTATTTGCAGAAGATTTTGGAAAAAGCCGTTCCCAAGGGGACGGAGAGCTTCAACCTGCAAAAATTCGACGGCCAAACCCCGGACATGGTTTCCCTTCAGGTTGCGTTGGAGGGGATGCCCCTGATGGCCGGGCGCAAATGCGTCCTCTTTACCAACCCAAACCTGGAAAAAATGAAAAAAGAGGATTTCGATTCCCTTTTGGAGCTGGTGAAAGACCCCAATCCCACCAGCGTTTTCCTCATTTATGTCAACGCCTACGATTTGAACCCCAAAAAGATGAGCCGGGTGAAAAAGCTGGGGGACGCCGCCGCCAAAAGCGGCGCGGTGGTGGATTTTGCCCCCAAAACCCAGGGGGATCTGGTGAAATTCTTAAAGACCCGCTTTCAGAAGGGCGGCCTTACCCTGGAAACCCCGGTGGCTTCCGCCATGCTCCAGCGGTGCGGCTCGGATCTGTCCATCCTGGCGGCGGAGGCGGACAAGCTCATTTCCTACAAGGGGGAGTCCGGCGGGGAGGTGACCCGGGCGGATGTGGAGCTGGTGACCCGCAAAAGCTTAGAAGCTTCCGTTTTTGATCTGAGCAAGCAGATGCTGCGGAAGGACGCTTCCGGCGCTTTCCGCACCCTGGAGGACCTTTTCGCCCTGCGGGAGGAGCCTCTGGCCATCCTGGGGGCCTTGAACGGGGCCTTTTTGGATCTTTACCGGGCCAAGGCGGCCATGCTGGCCTCCAAAACCGAGGCCGATGTGGCGGCCCTCTATCCCTCTTACCGGGGGAAGGAGTTCCGCATCCGTAACGCTTTCCGGGACGCGGGCAAAACCTCCGTCACGGTGTTGCGGGAATGTATTTCCATCCTGTCCCAGGCGGACGTTCAATTAAAATCCCAGCGGTGCGACGCCAAGGCTGTGGTGGAACAGACCGTGGCGGCGCTGCTTTACCAGATCGCGGAAGGAGGGAGGGGATGATCCGATGCTCCATGCCCATTATCGTGGAGGGCAAATACGACAAAATCAACCTTTCCAATTTTGTGGAAGGGACCATCCTGGCCACCGGCGGGTTCTCCATCTTTAAAAACAAGGAGATGCTGGAACTCCTGCGGGTCATGGCTAAAAAGACCGGCATCATCGTCCTCACCGACTCGGACGCCGCCGGGTTCAAAATCCGCAGCCACATCCGTTCCGCTGTTCGGGACGGGAAGATCATCAACGTTTACATCCCGGATGTTTACGGCAAGGAACGGCGCAAAGCCGCCCCTTCCAAGGAAGGGAAGCTGGGCGTGGAGGGGTTGAGCCGTGAAATTTTGGAGGAAGCCTTCCGGAAGGCCGGGGTGGGAATTACCCAAACAGAGCCCCAGGACCCAATCACCAAGGCGGATTTTTTCCTGTGGGGCTTAAACGGCTCCGAGGACGCCTCTTTCCGCCGGGACAAGGTGAAAAGAGAGCTGGGCTTCCCGGAACGGATGTCCACCAACGCCCTGCTGGCGGCAGTCAACACATTGTATCAAAAAGACGAATTTTACCATTTGTTGTGCGAATGGTTCCCGGAAGAAACGACAGAACAGGAGGGAGCAGTATGAATACAGCCGCCGCGGAATCGGCGCTGCAAGACCTGCGGGCCGCATTAGAGGCAGGACGCCCGGAGGAGGCCTTTATGACCTGTGCCAAAGCGCTGGAAGCGCTTATCAACCTGTGCTATGAGGCGGAGGGGCTGCCCCTTCCCCCCTTGGAGGAACGGTTCGAGCACCTGCCGGAAACCAGGCTTGGAACAAGGTTCCGCCCAAATATCGAGGCATACGCCCGTGTCTGCCGCCGTCTGGACGGCGTGACCCCCAGCCGGAGCCCGGATACTTTCCCACAATACAGCGACGGGGTGCGGCTGCTGGCCCGCCTGCGCGCGGAATAAGGAGCGTTTGCATGGTTTTTTCCAGTATCCCTTTTTTATATGTATTTTTACCCGTTGTCCTATTGATTTATTTTCTCTGCCCCATGAGCCGGAAAAACCTGGTCCTGATGGTTTCCGGGTTTCTGTTTTACGCCTGGGGCGAGCCGGTCTATGTGCTGCTGATGCTTTTTTCCACCCTGCTGGACTACACCGCCGGGCGGGTCATGGAGCGTTACCGGGAAAACCCGAAAATCCGGAAGGCGGCTTTGCTCACCTCGGTGATTATCAACCTGTCCTTGCTGGCTGTCTTTAAATACAGCTCTTTCCTGGTGGAAAATATCAACGCCCTCTTCGGCATCAGCCTCTTTAACCCGGACCTGCCTTTGCCCATCGGCATTTCCTTCTACACCTTCCAGAGCATGTCCTACACCATCGACCTGTACCGGGGCGACACCAAAATGCAGAAGAGCTATATTAACTACGCGGCTTACGTCAGCATGTTCCCTCAGCTGGTGGCCGGCCCCATTGTCCGGTACGACGATGTGGCGGCGGAGCTGGAAAACCGCACCATCACCTTAGACAAAATCGGGGAAGGGGCCTTCCTCTTTGCCCAGGGCTTTGCCAAGAAGGTGCTTCTGGCCAACAACATCGGCATCCTTTGGACCAACGTCAAGGAAATGGCCACGGCAGGCTCCGTGCCGGCAGTGACGGCCTGGCTGGGAATCTTGGCCTTTACTTTCCAGATCTACTTCGACTTCTCCGGCTATTCGGATATGGCCAGGGGCATGGGCCGGATGCTGGGGTTCAATTTCCCCGACAACTTCCGGTACCCTTATATGTCCAAATCCATCACCGATTTCTGGCGGCGGTGGCACATGACCTTGGGCTCCTGGTTCCGGAGCTATGTGTATATCCCCTTAGGCGGCAACCGGAAGGGGACGGCCCGCACCATCCGCAACCTGCTGATCACCTGGATGCTCACCGGCCTTTGGCACGGCGCCAGCTGGAACTTCCTCCTCTGGGGGCTTTATTTCGGCGTGCTGCTCATCATCGAGAAATTCTTCTTAGGCAAATACCTGGAAAAGCTGCCGGGCTGGCTCCAGCAGACCTATTCCTTCCTGCTGGTAGTGTTCGGCTGGGTGCTCTTTGAAATGGAAACACCGGCCCTCATCGGCGGGTTCTTCGGCTCCATGCTGGGCGCAGGCGGTTTTGCGGACAAATACTCCGTCTATCTGCTGGCCAGCTACGGCCTGCTGATGGTCCTGTGCATGATTGCCAGCAACAACTGGGTCCCCAGGCTGCTAAAAAAAGCGGGGAACAAATTCCCCCGAGTGATTTCCGGCTGCAAGCCCGTGTATATCGCCCTGGCCCTGATTTTCGGCACAGCCTTTTTGGTCAACTCCACGTATAATCCCTTCCTCTATTTCCGTTTTTAAGGAGGCATTCCATTGAAACTGAACCTTCGGCTATCCTCCGCCCGGGTTTCCGCCCTGATTTTCCTGCTGGCCATTTTTATCACGCCTATCCTGATCTTTGCCGTGCCGAAGCCCAGCTTTTCAGAGGTGGAAAATAAGGAGCTGGCTAAATTCCCAACGTTTTCCGCTGAAACCCTTTTGAACAAAACCTTTATGAGTGGTTTTGAAACCTATGCCGCCGATCATTTCCCGGCCCGGCCCCAGTGGATCGAATTACAGACCCGGTCCCTTCTGACCATTGGCCAGAAGGAGGTAAACGGGGTGTATATCCTGAAAGACCGGCTCATCGAAAAAATAGACGAGCCGGAACACCCGGAATACATGGCCAATTCCATTGCGGCCATGAGCAAATTCGCGGAACGCTTTTCCGGCTCCACCTACCTCATGCTGGTGCCTACCGCCGCGGAAATTTACCGGCAGGACCTGCCTTTCGGCGCTCCCACCTTGGACGAAAGCCAGGTGATCCGTTCCGTTTACGATTCTTTAAAGGATGATTTGAGCACGGTGGATGTGTACAGTTCCATGGCCGCAAACCGGGACAGCAGTATCTATTACCGTTCCGACCACCACTGGACCTCCCGGGGGGCTTATCTGGGATACAGCGCCCTCTCCAACCAGCTGGGCTTTACGGCTATCCCCTTGGACCTGTACGACATTGAGCACGCCAGCCACGAATTCCGCGGCTCTTTGTACAGCAAGGTGGTGTACGACAGTGTGGAAGCGGACACTATTGACATTTATTCGTATCCGGACGGCCCTTCCGTCACCGGCGTTTCCGTTTTTAACGGGCAGGAATGGCAGGAGCACGACGGCCTGTATTTCCGGGAATATCTGGAAAAAAAGGACAAATACGCCACCTTCTTAGGCCCCAACCAGCCCATCGTCACCATCACCACCGACTGCCCCACGGACAAAGAGCTCATCGTGTTCAAGGATTCCTACGCCCACTCCCTGGCCCCTTTCCTGGCCCAGCATTACAGCAAGATCACCCTGGTGGACCTGCGGTACCTGGTGACTTCCTTTGAAAACTATGTGGACCTTTCGGAATACGACCAGGCCCTGTTCTGCTACAACGTGAAAAACTTTATCCAGGAGGATTATGTCCGCCGGGTAAACCTGACCGCCCAAAAACCGGCAGAATAACTTTTTGCCGGGTGCGAAAAATCCCCGTTCCAAATGGAACGGGGACAAAGCGTTGAAAAGGGAATATGATTCATCAAATTGCACAAAGGCGCGTAGTTTGCTGACGCAAATGAGCCGTGGAAAAAATTAGAAGATTCTAAAATTTGATTTTACTTCGTAAAATCAAATCGCGGGGTCATCCGCGGGCGGCTTGCGAGCCGCCTTTTTTTCTTTTTGTTCGCGGCCGGGCCGCGAAGAGATAGGATTTCGCTTTCTGAGGAAAGCGACCAAGGACTCTGTCCTTTGGAATCCTGCAAGCTTTTGAAAAAGCTTGACCAAAACTTTTCTGCTTCTCTTTTGTGCAGTTTTACTTTTAAAAAAGGTTTTTCGACAAGCTGAATCCCCGTTCCAAATGGAACGGGGATTTGCTTTTCCTTATTCCTGCTCGGATTCTTCCGGCATGGCCTCGGATTCGTCCGCGGCGGTTTCGTCCGGGTAAAGGGGAATGGTTTCTTCCGCCTCCGCTTCCGCCTCCTCAGCGCATCCGCACTCGTGGCAGCAGCAGTCCTCATCGTCGCAGCTGCACTCTTCCTCGAAATACTCATCCGGATCGTAGTCCAGGTGCTCCGCCAGGGCGCGGCTCTTTTTCCGCACATAGGCGGCTACGGCTACAGCCCCTGCCACAACAGCCGCGGCTCCTGCAATAATTGCGATCCATACATTCTTCTTCATAAAATCAACCCTTTCTTTTGGATTCTCTATCATAATAAAATGAACGGACGGCTACATTTCCCCCAAAAGGTTCAGCATCACCGACAGCCCGCACAGGGGCGCGGTTTCACACCGCAGGATACGGGGACCCAAGGTGGCGGGGCAGACCCCGTGGCTTTCCAAAAGCGCGATTTCCTCCGGGGAAAATCCCCCCTCGCTGCCCACGAAAATCCCCCAGCTTTCATCCCCCGGGGAAACCAGCTCTGCAAGCCGCTTGCCGCCGCCCTCATAAAACACCAGGGATTTTTCCGGCAGGGCTTTGGCCGCCTGCTCCAGGGTCATCAGCTCCCCCACTTGGGGGATGATTCCCCGGCCGCACTGTTTGGCGGCTTCGGCGGCGATTTTCCGGTAGCGTTCCAGCTTTTTGGCCATGCTTTTGGCGTCTGGCCGGGACACGCACCGGGAGGTCAGCACCGGTATAATTTCGGCTGCGCCCAGCTCCACGCTTTTTTGGATGATAAACTCCATTTTGTCCCCTTTGGGCAGGGCCTGAAAGAGGGTCAGGCGGCATTTTGGCTCCGCAATACTGGGGCTTCGGCTGAGGATTTCCACCTCCACCGGGTCGCCCACGGCCAGCACCCTTCCGGCGTAATCCATGCCGCTGCCGTCGCACAGGGTGATCTTCTCGCCGGGCCGCAGCCGCAGGGATTTGGTAATATGGGCGGCATCCTCGCCGGAAATCAGCGCCCGGTCCCCGGAAATGGGCGGGACAAAAAATCGGGGCACACAAAAACCTCCCTCATCGCTTGCTTTTTCTCTTTCACCAGATATTGGGTTGATTCTATCATACACCCTGCCCACGAAAAAAGCAAGGGAAAAACAAGGCCAATTTATGAAAATTCCTGCATCCCAACAAAAGGGCAGACTGCTGGCCCGGTTGCAAAGCGTTTTTGATTCTGCTATAATAGGGGCGATTATGGGCGAAGCCCTGCTTTTTAGAAAGGAGCGATGCTGACATGGAGAATAAGCTAAAGGAAAATCTTTTCCACCTGCTGGCGGAAAAGGGGGCAAAGCTGATGGGGATCGCAGATTTATCCGGGATTGGCGGCGCGGAAATGCGGACAGGAGTTGCCGTAGCGGTCCCGCTTCCCCCAAAAATAATCCGGGATCTGCAAAATGCGCCTACTTTGGAATATTACGATGCCTATCATGCTTTAAATAAAAAGCTGGACGAAATTGTTTCCTGCGGCGCCGCGTTTCTGCGGAAGCACGGCTATGCAGCAGCCGCCCACACCACGAAAACCGTTCAACAGGACGCAGACTGGCGCACGCCGCTGCCGCATAAAACAGTGGCCACCCGCGCGGGGCTAGGCTGGATCGGAAAAAGCTGTCTGCTGGTCACGGCGAACTATGGCAGCGCGGTACGGCTGTCCAGTTTGGTCACCAACGCACCGCTGCCTCCAGACGCCCCGGTTACGGAAAGCCGCTGCGGCAGCTGCACAGTCTGCGTACAGAGCTGTCCCGGCAAGGCTTTAACCGGGACACTGTGGACGCCGGATACCCCGCGGGAAGCGCTCCTGCACAAGGAAGCATGCAAAAAGGCACAGATTGAAAGAATGAGACGGGCGGTTGGCGTGGAAACAGACCTGTGTGGGCTGTGCTTCGCCGTGTGTCCCTACACCCGGCGGTACCTAGAGGAGATTACAGACCGTGGGCTGTAATCTCTTCTGCAATTTCCGCAAAAACCGGGGCGGCGGTATCGTTGCCGAAGCCGCTGTTTTCCGCCAGCACCGTCACCACATACCGGGGGTTTTCCGCCGGGAAAAAGCCGGAGAACCAGCCGTGTTCCAGCTCATCGCCGTTTTCGTCAAAGCGGCCGGTCTGGGCGGTGGCGGTTTTGCCTCCGGCGGAAACATTGTCCGGCAGGGCGTGCTGTTCTTCCTCCACCATGACGCAGTGGATGAGGAAGGCCTGGATCTGGGCAGCAATTTCCGGGGAAAGAATCTGCCGGGAGGGCACGTCGGCTTCCCGTTCCAGGGTCTGGCCGTCCGGGGTCGTGCCCAGAACCAGCCGGGGCTGCACCAGGACGCCGCCGTTGGCTGCCGCCGCCATCATCCGGGTGACCTGAAGGGGTGAAGCCGTTAACAATCCCTGGCCAAAGCTCAGGTTGGCGACTTCTGCGGGATTTTGCAGGTCGGATTCCCCGGGCAGAGTGCCGGCGGATCCGCTGATGCCCTGGGCCAGGGGCAAAGCTTCCCCAAACCCAAAGCGTTTTGCCATTTCCAGAAGGGAAGTCCCGCCGATTTTTAACCCCAGCTGGATAAAATAAGGGTTGCAGGATTTCATCATGGCGTCCACCATATCCACCTCCCCGTGGCCGGAGCGCCTGTGGCAGCGGAAAATCTGGCCGGAAACGTTGATCTGGCCGGTACATTCATACACCTGGTCCAGGGGGAGCTCCTGCTCCAGGGCGGCTGAGGCTGTGACCACCTTAAAGGTGGAGCCGACGCTGTAGGGCAGCAGCGCCCGGTTAATCAGGGGGGTATTTTCGCTGTCCGTCACAGCCTGGGCCAGATTGTCCGGCCGGTAGGAAGGGAAGCTGGCCATGGCTTTGATTTCCCCTGTATAAGGGTCCATAACCACCACAGCCCCTTTTTCAAGGCCCTTGCTGCCGGCGTTTTCCACGATTTTCTGGATATTGGCATCAATGGACAGCACCACCCCCGCCTTTACAGGCGCAGCCTCTCGGATCTCCGGGGAAAGGCCGGAAATGCCCCGGCCCAGGCCGTCCAGCTGGTAGACCGCCTGGGTTTCCGCCTCAAAGGAAGCCAGATACTCGTCATAGCTTTTTTCAATACCGGTGACGCCGTGGCCGGTATCGTCCAAATAACCGATGATATGAGGGGCCAGCTGGGGGGAATCCGTCCGGACCGGGACGGAGTATTCCTCCACCCCAGGGGCGTCTATCCCCTCCGCATCCCGCAGCAGAAAAGGCTTGCCCGTCCGGAACTGCTCCGATACCGCCGTCCGCCGGGACACGGGGACAGCCTCCAAAACGGGAAGCAGGTTTTCCGTTGACGGCATCACCGCATACACGGTCTCCTGTCGGGTGTCCGCCAATGGCGCATAGTTACAGTCGTAAATTGCGCCGCGCGTTTTTGATATAGTTAAATTATATTTCTTTTGCTGGGCTGCCGCTTCCATTAGCTCCGGCGATTGGGAAAGGTAGCCCACCCGCAGGTACAGCCCTGTAAATGCCGCTGCAAAGGCGCAAAATACCGCCACCGCCCGGCCCGGCAGCCCCAGTTTTCCCGGTTTCATAAAATGCCTCCTTTTCCCCAGAATTGCCGTATTAGTATGGCCGGAAAACCGGCAAAAAATTTCTGAAAGACCGCAAGAAACTGCTTGTAAAACAGGAAAATTTATGCTTTAATAAAAGTAAAACGCAAGGGACGGGGGATGCTATGCGGCGGGCGATTCAAAATATGACCGCGAACATTGCGGGGATCTTGGAGGATTCCCGGCCTTCTGTTTATTTGTACGGTTCCGCGGCCATGGAGGATTTCAGGCCCGGCTGGAGCGACCTGGACATCCTGGCGCTGACCCAGGTGCAGATAACGCCGGAACAGGCCGGGAAGCTCCTTTTTCTGCGCCAGGAAATGCTGGAAAAAGAACCGGAGAACCTCTATTACCGTTCCTTTGAGGGCGGCATGCTGGATCTGCCTTCCTTTTTAGGGGGCCGCCTCAGCCGGGTGGTTTATTGGGGGACCAGGGGACAGCGCGTGATGAACGCCTATTCATTGGACAGCTTTTGCCTGACCGAACTGCTGGAAGCCGGCGTACTCCTCCATGGCCCGAAAATCCGGGGACAGCTTGCAAAGCCCCGTTTTGAGGATTTGCGGGCGGACGTGGCGGCCCATCTCCGCACGATCCGGCAACACGGCGGGGAAACAGGCCGCAGCTTTTACACCTTCGGCTGGCTTTTGGATATCGCCAGAGGGCTTTATACCCTGAAAACCGGGCGGGTAGCTTCCAAAACGGCGGCGGGGGAGTGGGCCCTGAAAAACCGCCTCTGCCCGGATGCGGACGCCCTGGAAACCGCTTTAAAGGTCCGGCGGGAACCTTTGCTCTATCAAAATGACTCCGCTGTTTTTGATTATGCGGGAACCCTTGCCCCGAAAATCCAGGAATTTGCGGATATTCTCGAAAAAGAGCTTCGCTTATCCGGCGAAGCTACAGAATAAAAGGAAGTGTTGATGATGAACGACATTCAAATCCTCAGAAAGCTGGCGGCGGAATATTTTGAGGCCAGCCAGTCGGAAGCAAATGACCAGCGGCGGGTCCTCCACCGGGCGGTAAACGACCTGAAAATGATCCGGCCGGTGGTGCTCATTGAGGAGATCCCCTTCCACGAATTGAACGTAGACGGCTCCCTGACCCTGCAGTGCCAGGACGAGGACTTCCGGGGCGTGGAGGATTTCCTGCGGAAAAAGCTGTTCCATTGGAAGCATTTTCCCGGGGACATGATCCTGACCCCCTATTTCCCGGTGTACAAGGGCTACACCAGCACCGGCATCGGCGTCAGCGTCCACGAGGAAACCCTGGCTACGGACGCCAATAATGGGATTGTCGCCCATGAATACGAGGACCAGCTGGCCACGGAAGAGGATGTGGCAAAGCTCCATACGCCGGTGCTTTCCTACGATGAGGAAGGGACCATGGCTCGGTTCAACAAAATCGCCAACGTCATCGGGGACGTCCTGCCGGTGAAAATCGTGGGGCACAACTCCTACATTACCATGTGGGACCAGATTTCCTCCCTGCGGGGGGTGACTCCCCTGCTCATTGACCTGGCGGAACGGCCGGAATTCAGCCACAAAATCATTGAGAAATTCACGGAAATCGAAATCAGCATCTCGGAGCAGATGGAGAAGCTGGGGCTTTACGAGGCAAACCCCATCGACATCCACAGCACCTCCGCCTTAAACAGCACCCTGCCCGGCAAACTGGACGGCGGCCCGGTGAAGCGCAGCCAGATTTGGGGCCGGGGCATGGCTCAGATTTTCGCTTCGGTTTCCAAATCCATGCACGAGGAATTTGACATCGACTACATGAAGAAAATTATGGAGCCTTTCGGCCTGGTGTATTACGGCTGCTGCGAGCCTTTGGACAAGAAAATCGACATTGTGGAAAAGCTGCCCCATCTGCGGAAAATCGGCGTCACCCCCTGGGCGGACGTGGACGCCGCCACCGAAATCATCGGCAAAAAATATGTGGTAGCCAACAAGCCAAATCCGGCTTCCGTTGCCTCCGGCGTTCTGGACGAGGACGCTTTGCGCAAGGAAATCGGCCGCACCATCGCCGCCTGCAAGCGCAACGGGTGCAGCTGCGACATCGTTTTAAAGGACATCAGCTCCGCCAGCTACCGCCTGGAAAACCTGGTGAGATGGGAACAGATCGCCATGGAACTGGTGCAGAGCTGGTAAGATGCAAATGCCTGTAAAAGCCCCTGCAAAATAGCGAAAAAATTTCCTGCGGCGATGTAAAATGATACAGGCAGGGCCATGCTATTCGAGTTGGAGGTTATGAATATGCAGAAATGGTGTACGGAAGATTGGCAATTTGAATTAACAGCAATAGAGGGAAAAGCAGGGCACTGCCGGCTTGGATTGGAAAAAGGGGATAAATTTGTCTTTTCCTATGAATGTCCTGCTGGCATGTGTCCGAAAACAATGGCACAAGTATACACATGGTGTGAAGTGATCCGGTGCGGCGGTGATTTTACATATAGAGGTGAAAAGGAAAAATATGAAATGAATCTACCGTGCGCTGATGGATGTATACAATTTCATCTAAAAGCAACTCCTATTAATCGAGATAAAAATGGAAAACCTTTGCCAAATGGTCCCAGGCCCAAAGACGAGTAATACAGATTACCAATATAATTTCTGCAATAAGAAAACCCGCCTCCTGTAATGGAAGGCGGGTCTTTTCATACTATTTGTCTTCTTTTTTCTCGGGGAAAGCCTTGGTGAGCAGCACCATAACCCCGATGAGCACCATGGTGACAATGAAGATGCCCAGCATCCCAATGCCCATAATTTTTAACGATTCCAGAAAAGCCGCAACGTCGATATGCATGATTTTTCCACCTTTCTGTCCTTAGTGAACCAGCGTCAGGATCAGGCCGCCGGCGATAACGGAAGCAATCTGGCCGGAAACGTTGGCGCCGATGGCGTGCATCAGCAGGAAGTTTTCCGGGTCCTCCTCCAGACCGATCCGGTTGACCACACGGGCGGACATGGGGAACGCGGAGATACCGGCCGCGCCCACCATGGGGTTGATTTTGTTGTGGGGGGTAAACAGGTTGATGAGTTTGGCAAAGAGCACGCCGCCAACGGTGTCAAAGATGAAGGCAACCAGACCCAGGCACATGATCAGGATAGTTTCCCAGGTGAGGAAGAACTCCGCCTGCATTTTGGTGGCGATGGTCAGGCCCAGCAGGAGGGTAATGAGGTTTGCCAGTACCTTCTGGGCGGTTTCAGACAGGGAATCCAGCACGCCGCATTCCCGCACCAGGTTGCCGAACATGAGGAAGCCAACCAGAGCGACGGACTTGGGGGCAACCAAACCGGCCAGCATGGTGATGACAATGGGGAACAGGATCTTGGCGGTCTTGCTCACCGGACGCTGACGGTAGGGCATCCGGATGAGGCGCTCTTTCTTGGTGGTGATGAGCTTGATGACCGGCGGCTGGACAATGGGCACCAGGGCCATATAAGAGTAGGCCGCCACCACGATGGCCCCCACATACTTGGAGCCCAGGAAGTTGGCCACGAAAATGGAGGTGGGGCCGTCCGCCGCGCCGATAATGCCGATGGAAGCCGCGTCCTTCAGGTCGAAGCCCAGAAGGCAGGCCATGCTCAGGGTAAAGAAGATACCGAACTGGGCCGCGCCGCCGAAGAGCATCATTTTGGGGTTGGAAAGCAAGGGCGTAAAGTCGATCATGGCGCCGATGCCGATAAACAGGAGCAGGGGGAACAGCTCGTTTGCGATACCGGCGTTAAACAGGACGTCAATGGCCCCAATTTCCTCGCCCTGGGTCACAGCGCCGGAGTTGGGAAGGTTCACCAGGATTGCGCCGAAGCCCATGGGAACCAGCAGAGTGGGTTCCATTTTTTTGCGGATGCCCAGGTAGATGAGCACTGCGCCGATAATCCACATGACGCCCTGCTGCCAGGTGACCTGGGTGACATTCTCAAAGAGTGCCAGGATTTGCTGCATTTTGTTCATTCCTTTCCGATTTTGGCAGGAGCCGGCAACAAAAAAGACTTTTACCATGGCGAAAAGGCCACAATAAAAGTCTTGCTGTCGGAAACCTTAGGCCGGCGCGGATGTTGAATCGGGATGACGCGCCCTGCCGCAGCCAGAAGCTGCCAGCTACTCCCTTTTCTTGTACCTTTCTATGATAGACGATTTTTTACAAATTGTCAATAGGATTTCCAAATTTGAGAACAGCCGTATGCCAAAGATGATTGGCATATATATGAAGAAATATTTTTTGTGACAGCAGTTGATTTATTCGCAAAATTCTGCTATATTTTAGGTAAAAGCAGCGCGGCAAACCGGAAATTCAAAGGAGGAACGAATATGATTCAGGATTTTCTTGGATCGGCATTTCCGTGGATTTTAATGGGTTTATTGGCAGCAGCCGTTTGCTCCTTTATGAGCAAAAAGGAAAAATAAACTGGGATTTGTGGAGGTAAATATGAAAAAGAAGTACAGCACATTACCTGAATCGATGAAGAACATGGAGATGTATGGATTTAATTGGATGGAGTTCGTCGTCTCTGTCCCTTCTCCACTCTACATCATGACTTCATATAAAAGCAATGGACAGCCTAACGCCTGTATGCAGTCCTGGACAACATTCACAGGTGGGGACAGCTGCTACTTTGCAATTGTTTCCGCTGTCAATAAATACGGACATTTATACCAAACACTTCATGAAACAGGTGAAGCTGCCATCAATTTTATGTCCGCTGATTTGTATGATAAATGTATGTCAACACAGTGGGA
This sequence comes from Candidatus Merdivicinus intestinigallinarum, assembly GCA_018713335.1. Classification (GTDB taxonomy): domain Bacteria; phylum Bacillota; class Clostridia; order Oscillospirales; family Ruminococcaceae; genus Merdivicinus; species Merdivicinus intestinigallinarum. The sequence continues at coordinate 40,678 of DVOW01000020.1, forward strand.
ATTTGCCGCAAAAGGCGGCAATCAAAGCAAAGGCTATCTTTACTCCGGCAGCAATGATATTAACGAAGTCGCTGTTACTTACGAAAATTCTGGCAGCAGCAGCCCACTT
>DVOW01000021.1 GCA_018713335.1 Candidatus Merdivicinus intestinigallinarum
TATCAAGGCTTGTCCAACCTTGCTACGGCGTTTTAGGTGTAATTATAGGGGGTGTTTAATTGTCTTTAATGTGCTGAAAGCCGCATGGTTACGGCATTTTCCTTGTTGTGCATATATTGACGGGGCAGTAGGGCCAGTTGCGCCAGTGGCTCCTGTTGCGCCGGTGGGTCCCGTCGGGCCGGGCGTCCCCTGGGGGCCGGTGGGTCCTGCCGGGTAGATGTTGCAGACCGGACAGCATTGGTTCTGCATGAGGAAATCATGCCAGTTCGCCATATAGCATCCCTTTCCTTTCGTTTTGTCTTACTTTAAAATATTCTCTGCGCTCCGGTAATGTGATTCCCTTAGGGTTTGAAGGATATTTTTGAAAAAACGCCTGTAATTTTAGGAAATTATTTGGAAATCTGCGGGCTGCGGTTGATTTTTTTCCGGGAACATTTTATAATGAAAATAACGTCTGCGGTGCGCCGGTTAATGCCGGCGAGAATAGGGAAGCCGGGTGGAAATCCCGCGCGGGACCGCCGCTGTAACAGGGAAGCATCCCAAAAAACGCCACTGTGGTTGCACACGGGAAGGTTTGGGATGCACGGCCCTCGAGCCAGAAGACCTGCCGCAGAACGAAGTTGCGCTGCCAACGGACTATTTGGCGGGTGCAGCATGCCCGCTGCGGGTTCACGCGGCTTGTTTTGCTGTACCTTCCTCTTTTGAGGAAGGTTTTTTTCTGTGGCGGGACAATTTTTTAAGGAGGAGTTTTCATGACGAAACTCGAAAAAAGGCTCGTTGCGTTTTCCGCAGCCTTGGCCCTGGTGTTTGGTGCAACACAAACCGTCGGCGCTATGCACATTGCGGAAGGATACCTTTCGCCCGGCTGGTGTATCGGCTGGGGAGCGGTCTGCATCCCGTTTTTAACGGTGGGCGTCATCCGCATCAAAAAAACAGTTTCCAACCACCGGAAGACCTTAATCCTGCTGGCGATGGCCGGGGCATACGCTTTCATTTTATCGGCCTTGAAAATTCCCAGCGTGTCCGCTTCTTCCAGCCACCCCACCGGGACAGGGCTGGCGGCCATCCTCTTTGGGCCGGCCTCCGCTTCGGTGCTGGGCATTATTGTTCTGTTATTCCAGGCGGCGCTGCTGGCCCACGGCGGCTTCAGCACCCTGGGGGCCAACACCTTCAGCATGGGCGTGGCCGGGCCCCTGGTCAGCTGGGGCGTTTATAAGCTCTGCAAAAAGTGCCGGGTCAACCGGCTGGTGGGCATTTTCCTGGCGGCAAGCCTGGGGGATCTGTTCACCTACTGTATCACCAGCATCCAGCTGGCTTTGGACCATCCCAGCGAGATGGGCGGCGTTCTGGCTTCGGCCGTGGAATTTTTGGGCGTCTTTGCCGTGACCCAGGTACCCCTGGCCATTGTGGAAGGGCTGCTTACGGTAGTAGTGATGATGGGCCTGGAAGCCTATGCCAAACCGGAGCTTCAGGAAATCGGCTATTTAAAGGAGGCGGCAGTATGAGCAAGCGTGTGATTTTGGGGATCGTTCTGCTGGCCCTCTGCGGGCTGATCGCGGTTTTCCCTCTGCTGACCATCAAAGACAGTGAGTTCGGCGGCGCGGACGGCGAGGCGGAAGAGGTTGTAGCGGCGGTGGACCCGGATTATGAGCCTTGGGCGGAAAGCCCCATCGCGCCTCCCGGCGGCGAAACGGAAAGCCTGCTGTTCTGTTTGCAGGCGGGCATCGGGGCCGCTGTTTTAGGCTATGGCTTCGGCTATCTTCGGGCCAGGAAAAAATACAAACAGGACGACGAAAAAGCAAAAAGCCGGTAACACTGGAAACAAAAAGGGACGGCGGGGGATTTGCCGCCGTCCCTTTCGGCAGTTTTAGGAGGAATCGATTTGCTGATAACCATCGGGGCGGCGCTCCTTGGGCTGGTTTTATTCTGGGGCCGGGTTTCCCCGGCATTGTTCTGGTGCGGGGAGATCGTGCTGACAGCCGCCGGGGTCCTGATGGCCCGGTGCGCCCACAGCCACGGCGGGATGCTGGCCATGGACGTCTGCGCCAACCGTTCCCGGCTCCTTTCCTGGAACGCCGGAGGGAAGCTCCTGTTTGCCCTGGGGATGCTCTTTTTTTCCATCAGCGCGGATTCCGTTGCCGTGGGGCTGGCGGTGTTTGTCATCATGACCGTTCTGGCCTTGGCCGGAGGGGTCCGGTTCCATGAATACCTGTCCTGCCTGAGCCTGCCTTTGGGCTTCCTGCTTCTGGGGAGCCTGACAGTGGCCTTCCAGCTTCTGGACACCCCCGCCGGGAGCTTCCATCTGCCGGTGTTTGGGATGTACCTGACGGTGACGGAGCAGAACCGCTGGGACGCTGTCCTGGTCCTCTGCAAGGCCATAGGCGCGGTGGGGTGCCTGCTGTTCTTAAGCCTGTCCACCCCCATGGGGGAGCTGATCGCCGTGTTCCGGAAAATCAAGGTCCCGGCAGTGGTGGTGGAGCTCATGTACCTGATTTACCGGTACATTTTCATCTTATTGGACGCCGCCTTCGCCATGCAGCAGGCGGCCGAATCCCGGTTGGGGTACCGGACCATGAAAACGGGCTTCCGCACATACAGCCGCATTGCAGCGAACCTTTTGGCGGTTTCCTTCAAGCGGGCGTCGGAGAATTTTGACGCCATGGAATCCCGGTGCTACGATGGGGAAATCCGCTTTTTGACCCGGAAAAAGCCGGTGACAATGGCGCAGATGGGGTGTTACCTTGGCTGCGCCGGGCTTGCGGCGGGAATTTTTTTACTGGAACGGATGGGAGGTTTTTAATGGACAAGCTTTTGGAATTTTCCGGGGTTTCCTACGCCTATGAGGAAGGCCGGGAGGCTTTGAAAAACTTAAGCGTCGCCATCCGCAAAGGGGAAAAGATCGCAGTTTTGGGGGAAAACGGCGCCGGGAAATCCACCTTTTTCCTCCTCTGCAACGGCGTTCTGGCCCCAAAATCCGGGGAGATCCGTTACAATGGGGAACCGGTGGGGAAATCCCGCAAGGATAAAATGAAGCTGCGGCAGCAGGTTGGGATCGTGTTCCAGGAGCCGGACCGGCAGATTTTGGCGGCAACGGTGGCGGAGGAAATCTCCTTCGGGCCCTTAAACCTGGGTCTTTCCCGGGAAGAGGCCGCCGGCCGGGTGGAGGAAGCCCTCTCCCGGATGAACCTGACGGAATACCGGGACCGGCCGCCCCATTACTTAAGCGGCGGCGAGAAAAAACGGGTGACCATTGCCGACATCCTGGCCATGAAGCCGGAGATCCTGCTGTTTGACGAGCCGGCCTCCTCTTTAGACCCGGCCAATGCGGCGCTTTTGGAACAGACCCTGCAAACCCTGGGGCAGGAGGGGATGACGCTGCTGATCTCCACCCACGATGTGAATTTTGCCTGGAAATGGGCGGAACGGGCTTTGGTCTTCTCTCAGGGAGAGCTGATTGCCGACGGCCCGCCGGAAACGATTTTCGCGGACAGCGCCCTTTTGGAAAAGGCGGGTTTAAAAAAACCCATTTTATTTGAAGCGGGGGAGATCCTCCGGCAGGCGCACCCACAGGAAAACATTCCCATTCCCCGTTCCATTGAACAGTTCCGGGTGTGGGCGGAAAGGACGATTTCATGAAAAAACAGGCGATTTTACTGGCGCATTTCGGCACAAGCCACGCCGATACCCGGGAAAAGACCATCGGGGCGGTGGAACGGGACGTCCGGGCGGCGTATCCGGACTGGGAGGTCCGGGGGGCCTTTACCAGCGGCATGATCCTGCGAATCCTCAAAAAACAGGGGGTCTGCCTCCAGTCGGTCCCCGAAGCTTTGGAAAGCCTTCTGGCGGAAGGCTTTGAACGGGTTGTCATCCAGCCCACCCACATGATCTGCGGGGAGGAATACGACAAGCTGCGTGCCCAGGCGGAGCCTTTCCGGGAAAAATTCGCAGCCTTTTCCATGGGGCTGCCCCTTCTTTCCTCCACGGAGGATATGCGGGAGATCTGCCGGTTTTATGATGCCCAGTTCCCCCGGGAAAAAGAGGAGGCCCTGGTCCTCATGGGCCACGGCACCGGCCATTTTGCCAACGCGGTGTATCCGGCCATGAGCTACATTTTCAGCGAAATGGGCTTTGAACGGATTTTTGTGGGGGCAGTGGAAGGCTATCCGGATATTGACATTGTCCGCAAGGAATTAAAGCGCCTGGATGTGCGGAAAGTCACCGTGACCCCCTTAATGCTGGTGGCCGGGGATCACGCCGTCAACGACATGGCCGGGGAGGAGCCGGACAGCTGGAAATCCCTGCTGGAGTCCGACGGCTACACGGTCCGTACCGTTGTCCGGGGCCTGGGCGAGTACCCCCAGGTGCGGGAGCTTTATCTGGCCCATCTGCGTCAAGCTTTGGAGCAGGAATAGGAGGAAATCATGGAAAAAGGGATTTTTTACGGAATCAGCGTGGGCCCCGGGGACCCGGAGCTGTTGACCCGCAAAGCTGTCCGGGTCATGGAGGAATGCAAGGTCATCGCCACCCCTCAGACCAAAGGGGAGAATACCCTGGCTTTGGACATTGCCTCAGCGGCCGTGGACATGAGCGGCAAGACCATCCTGCCCATCCGGTTTTTGATGACCAAGGACAAGGACGCCCTGCAAAAAAGCCACGAGGAAGCGGCGGACGAGATCGCCGCCTGGCTGGACAAAGGGGAGGACGTGGGGATGCTGAACCTGGGGGATGTGTCCATTTATTCCACCTTCAGCTATATCCACGAAATCTTAAAGGCCCGGGGCTATGAAACCGTTGTCATCCCCGGGGTGCCCAGCTTCTGCGCTGTTGCGGCCCGGCTGAACACAGGGCTCACCGAAATGGGCAAGCCTTTGCACATCATCCCGGCAAGCCACGAAGGGCTGGCTGAAAGCCTGGCACTGCCCGGCAGCAAAATCCTTATGAAAACCGGCAAATCCATGCCCGCCGTGAAACAGGCGTTGAAGGAAGCCGGGCTTTATGAGAAAGCGTCCCTGGTCCAGAACTGCGGCCTGCCGGACGAAAAGGCCTGTCCCACTTTGGATGAGGCCGACGAGGACCCCAGTTATTTTACCACCATTCTGGTGAAAGCGTAAGGAGAATTGCCATGGTAACATTTGTCGGCGCCGGAAGCGGCGCGCCGGATCTCATCACCGTCCGGGGGGCCAAGCTCCTTTCTCAGGCGGATGTGATTATTTACGCGGGGAGTTTGGTGAATCCCGCCCTGCTGGACTATAAAAAAGAGGGCTGCGCCGTTTACAACAGCGCGGAGATGACCCTGGAGGAAGTGTTCGCCGTTATGAAAGCGGCGGAGGACGAAGGGAAAATGACCGTCCGCCTGCACACCGGCGACCCCTGCCTTTACGGGGCCATCAAGGAGCAGATGGAGCTTTTGGACGAGGCGGGGATCTCTTATGAAGTCGTCCCCGGCGTGTCCAGCTTCTGCGGGGCCGCGGCGGCGGTAAAAGCGGAATACACCCTGCCCCAGGTGAGCCAGACGGTCATCATCACCCGGATGGAGGGCCGCACGCCGGTCCCTGAAAGGGAGAAGATCCGCAGTCTGGCCGCCCATCAGAGCACCATGGTGATCTTCCTGAGCACCGGCCTCTTAGAGGGCCTTTCCCGGGAACTGATCGCCGGGGGCTACGCCCCGGATACCCCGGCGGCTATTGTCTACAAAGCCACCTGGCCGGAGGAAAAGGTGTTCCACTGCACGGTGGAAACCCTGGCCCAGACCGCCAAGGAAAACCACGTCACCAAAACAGCCCTGATTTTGGTGGGCAGATTCTTAAACGGCACCATCGAGCGTTCCAAACTCTATGACCCCGCCTTTACCACCGAATTCCGCCAGGGAACCGACCCATGCGAATCGAAATAACGGCCTATACCGCCGACGGCCTCGCTTTGGGGGAAAAACTCCGGGAACTGCTGGAACAGGAAGGGGAAACCGCCTGTTTCCATCCCGGCAAGGGGCCGGAAGGAATGAAGGCCCGGGATTTCGCGGCGGAGTATTTTCCAAAATCGGACGCCCTGGTTTTTATCGGGGCGGCGGGCATCGCCGTCCGGAGCATTGCGCCTTTTGTAGCGTCCAAACTGTCCGACCCGGCGGTTTTAGCGCTGGACGACCAGGGGAAATTCGTCATTTCCCTGCTGTCGGGCCATGTGGGCGGGGCCAACGACCTGACCAACCGGATCGCCGGGCTGATTGGGGCCGTTCCGGTGGTAACCACTGCCACCGACGGGCACGGGGTGTTTGCCATTGACAGCTGGGCCGCCAAGCAGGGCTTCTTTATAATGAACCCGGAGAAAATCAAGGCGGTCAGCGGCCAACTGCTGGATGGGAAGCCGGTGAGATTTGCAAGCCCTTTTCCCGTTCTGGAAAGCCTGCCCAAAGGCTTTGTCCGGGCAGACGAAAATCCGGATGTCGTAGTAGATGTGCGCCGCCCGGAAACAGACTGCCTGTGGATCGTCCCGCCTTTCCTGACCTTGGGGGTGGGGTGCCGGAAAAATACCCCGGAAGAAGCCATTGAGGCGGCGTTTCAAAAGCTGCTGGCCAAAAAGGGGTTTTCGGAAAAGGCCTTTCAGCAGGTGTGCAGCATCGACTTAAAAGCGGAGGAACCGGGGCTTCTGGCCTTCTGTAAGGCCCATAATCTGCCTTTTGTCACCTATTCCGCCCAAGAACTGGAGGCTCTGGAGGGGGAGTTTACCCCGTCGGCCTTTGTGAGCCATGTGACCGGCGTGGACAATGTCTGCGAACGCAGCGCGGCGAAAGGAAGCGGCGGACGGGTCATCGTCCCCAAACAGGCGGGAAACGGCGTGACCATGGCTGTGGCCCGGTAACCGGGCTTTTAAGCTGACGCAGCCGTTGTATCACGCGACAAATTTTGGCTGGCGCGCGACAAGCTGCGCGCCTCTGGAAGCAATCTCCCGCAATGCCAGATGAAGATTCATCGGTTTTCCGAAATTTTCTCAAGGAAGATGTTTGAAACTACCTTGTCATCAAATGGATGGCGAGCGTCCCTTAAAATGGAACCATAATGCAAAAGGGGTGCCGGTGCTGCCGGACTGCCCGAAACATTTTTTACACGGGCCGGGCGGCCCAGATATATTTCCAAATAGGAAAGGAATGGCATCATGAAAAAATTATATGTGGTGGGCTTGGGCCCCGGCGGACGGGAATACATGACCGGTGAAGCCCGGGCGGCTCTGGAGGACTCCGAACTTCTCTGCGGCTACACCGTTTACATCGACTTAATCCGGGCGGATTACCCGGACAAGGAGATCCTTACCACCCCCATGACCCAGGAAATCGAGCGCTGCCGGATGGCGGTAGAAGCGGCGGAAGGCGGCAAAACCGTCGCCATGGTTTGCAGCGGCGACGCCGGTGTTTACGGCATGGCGGGTCTGATTTACGAGGTTGCCGGGGAAAATTCCCCGGTGGAAATTGTCATTGTGCCCGGCATCACGGCGGCTTTAAGCGGCGCGGCGGTGCTGGGGGCGCCCCTTGTCCACGATTTTGCCGTTATCTCCTTAAGCGACCTTCTGACCCCCTGGGAAACCATCGAAAAGCGGCTCCGGGCGGCGGGCGAAGCGGATTTCTCCCTCTGCCTTTACAATCCTTCCAGCAAAAAGCGGGCGGATTATCTGAAACGGGCCTGCGATATCTTGCTGGAAAGCCGGAACCCGGAAAACGCCTGCGGCTGGGTGAAAAACATCGGCCGGGAAGGTCAGGAATACAAGGTCATGACCTTAGCGGAGCTGCGGGAGGAGCAGGTGGATATGTTCACCACCGTCTTTATCGGCAATTCCTCCACCAAATTTCTGGGGGGCAAATTGGTGACCCCCAGAGGATATGAGCGCAAAATGAAATAACAGCGAAAGGGGGCGGCGGGATGCCGCAGCTTGATATTTTCTGCCGCAAAGACGGCAAGGACCTGCGGTTCGGCTACACCACCGGTTCCTGCGCGGCGGCCGCTTCCAAGGCGGCGGCCCGGATGCTTTTGGAAGGGAGCCGGGAGGAGTCGGTGGAGCTGATGACCCCTAAAGGGATTCTCCTAAACCTGCCGGTGGAGGAAATCACCGCCGGGGAGGGCTTTGTCAGCTGCGCCGTCCGCAAGGACAGCGGCGACGACCCGGACATTACAAACGGCATCCTGATTTTTTCCAAGGTGGAATTTTCTAAAACGCCGGGAATTACCCTGGAAGGGGGCTTCGGCGTGGGGCGGGTCACTAAGCCCGGTCTGGAATGTCCCGTGGGGGCTCCAGCCATCAACCGGGTGCCCCGGGAGATGATTACCGCCGCCGTCCGGGCCATGCAGGAGGAATCCGGCAATTCTGCGGGCCTCAAAGTGACCATTTCCATCCCCGAGGGGGAACGATTGGCAAAACGCACCTTCAACCCCCGTTTGGGGATTGTGGGGGGACTTTCAGTGCTGGGGACCTCCGGCATTGTGGAGCCTATGAGCGAGGCGGCATTGGTGGACACCATCCGGGTGGAAATGAAGCAGCTGGCGGCCTCCGGACGGAAAATGGCCGTCATTACTCCCGGAAATTACGGGGAGGACTTCATGAAAGAGGTCCTGCACGCGGATTTATCCGGGGCGGTGAAATGCAGCAACTTTGTGGGGGAAACCCTGGATATGGCCGGGGAATTCGGCTTCCAGAAAGTTCTGCTCATCGGCCATATCGGCAAGTTTGTCAAGCTGGCCGCCGGGATCATGAACACCCATTCCCGCTACGCCGATGGACGGATGGAAGTCATGGGGGTCCACGCCGCCCTCTGCGGGGCCAATCGGGAGCTGTTGGCGAAGCTTATGGACTGCATCACTACCGACGACGCCCTGGACGTTTTGGAACAAGCGGGGCTTTTGGAAGAAACCCTTTCCTCCATCCTGCGAAAAATAGATTTCCACCTGAAAGCCCGTTCCCACGGGGATTACCAGGTGGAAGCGGTGATTTTTTCCAACAAGCGGGGGCTTTTAGGCATGACCGCCGGGGCGGAAGGGATGCTCCGGGAATTCCTGGCGGAGGGGCTGGAATGAAGTACCCATGCCCCTGCTGCGGGAACCTGACCCTTCCGGTAAAACCGGAGGACGCCGTGGCCTTTATCTGCCCGGTGTGCTTTTGGGAAAACGATGTGTTTTTGATGAGCGATACGGAACCCAGCGACGAGAACCACGGCCTGACCCTTTTGGATGGGCGGACCAATTACCGAAAATACGGGGCCTGCTGCCCAGAAATGCGGCCCTTTGCTTTAGAAAGGCGGGAAAATCCAATGAAACCCAATATTACGGTGGCTGGGATCGGCATGGGCAATCCCGATACCATGACCATAGAAGTGCGAAAAGCGGTGGAGCAGGCGGAAGCCCTTATCGGGGCGGGACGGATGCTTCAGAGCTTTGCGCACCTCCAAAAGCCCTCCTTTGCCGCTATTACGCCGGAGGACATCCGGCGGGCAGTGGAGGAGCACCCGGAATTTTCCCAAATCTGCGTTCTCATGTCCGGGGACGTGGGCTTTTTCAGCGGCGCGAAGAAGCTGCGGGACGCCCTTTCGGGGTACTCTGTGCGGTTCCTGCCGGGCATCAGCTCCATGGTGTACTTCTGCGCCAAACTGGGCCTTAGCTGGGACGACGCCCGCTGGGCCAGCGCCCACGGCCGGGAGGACGACGTCCTCCCCACTATCCGGACAAGCCCCAAAACCTTTCTCCTCACCGGCAGCACCCGGCCGGTGCAGGCTGTCTGCCGGGAGCTTTGCGCCGCCGGTTTGGGCCGTTTGATTGTCCATGCCGGGGAACGGCTTTCCTACCCGGAAGAACGGGTTGTCACCGGCACGGCGGAGGAGCTGGCCGGGCAGGAATTTGACAGCCTGTCCGTCATGCTGGTGGAAAACCCCAGTCCGGTGAGTCCGGAATTTTTCACCCACGGCATCCCGGACGAGGAATTTATCCGGGGCAAGGTGCCCATGACCAAATTCGAGGTGCGCTGCGCGGCTGTTTCCCTGCTGCGGACAAAGCCCGGCGGCGTCATCTGGGACGTGGGGGCCGGCACCGGCTCCGTTTCGGTGGAGGCGGCCTTAGCAAACCCCGGCGGGGCGGTGTACGCCGTGGAAATGAAGGAGGAAGCCGTTTCCTTGATCCGCCAGAACCGGGAGAAATTCGGGGCCTGGAACCTGACGCCGGTGGAGGGAGCAGCTCCCGCGGCATTGAAGGACCTGCCTGCGCCGGACGCCGTGTTTATCGGGGGCAGCACCGGGAATATGCCGGAAATCTTTCAGCTCATCCGGGAGAAAAATCCGGCGGCCAGGGTGGCGGTCAGCGCCATTTCTCTGGAAACATTGGCCCAGGCTATTGAATGTTTTGCGAAATTCGGCCTGCAAAACACCGAGATTTCCCAAATCATGGCGGCCAGGGCCAAAGAAGCCGGGCGGTACCATCTGATGATGGGCCAGAATCCGGTGTATCTCATCAGCGGACAATTTTCCGCAAATTTACAGGAATCACAGGGGGAACTGTTTTGAATATCAAAATGGCGGGCATTGACCACAGCAAAGCCGGGGTGGAGGCCCGGGAGGCGTTTTCCTTTACCAAATCGGCGGCGGAAGGGGCCATGAAACAGGTGAGAGAGGAGTTCGGCGCGGACGGCTGCGTCATCCTGTCCACCTGCAACCGCACGGAGCTTTGGCTGGACGGCGGGGAGGAATTGAACCCTCTGGACATCCTCTGCCGGCTGAAAGGCGTAAACCCGGACGAGGCGGCGCCCTATATCACCGTCCGCCGGGACGAAGAGGCTGTCAGCCACCTGCTCCGCACGGCCTGCGGCATGAACTCCCGGCTGTTCGGGGAGGACCAGATCATCACCCAGGTGGGGGACGCCGGGGATTTTGCCAGGGAACTGAAAACCAGCGGCCCGGTGCTGGATAACCTGTTCCGGACAGCAGTCACCGCCGCCAAAAAGGTGAAAACCCAGGTGCGGCTCACGGCGGAGCGCCGGGGCGCGGCGGAAAGCACCGTGGAACTGCTTCAGAAGGAATGGGGCGGACTTGCGGGCAGGAAAATCCTGGTCATCGGCAACGGAAATATGGGGAAACTTGCGGCAGAAAAGCTTTTAGAGGCCGGGGCGCAGGTTTCCATGACCCTGCGCCAGTATAAACACGGCGGCGCGTCCGTGCCGGAGGGATGCCGGGCGGTTTCCTACGAGGAGCGGTACGCCGTTATGGAGCAGTCCGACGCGGTAGTCAGCGCCACGGCCAGCCCCCATTACACGGTCCACGCCGGGTCGGTGCTGGTTCTGAGCCGGTTCCCCCAGATATTTGTGGATTTGGCCGTCCCTCGGGACATTGATCCCCTGGTGGCGGACATCCCCGGCGTCAAGGTCTGGGATATCGACAGCCTGGGGGTTTCCGGCGCGGAATCGGCCAGCGAGGAAGCCGCCGCCCAGGCGGAGGAAATCCTTAGGGAATATCAGGCGGAGTTTCGGCGGTGGTACGATTTCCGGGAAGCGGTGCCTTTAATCCAGCAGATCAGCCGGAAAGCGGCGGAGGATATGGACAGCCGGATGGAAAAATGCATCCACACCCTGCACCTGCCGCCGGAACAGCGGGACAAGCTGTGGGAGCAGATCGACCACCACGCGGAAAAGACCGTGGCCCATCTGCTTTTCGGCCTGCGGGAAACCCTTTCGCCGGAGCTGCTGCGGGATTGCCTGAAGGCCCTTGATATGGTAGAATAAAGGAAACGAGGAGGATTATGGAACCGTATTTTCCCATTTTTATCTCCCTGTCCGGCAAAAAGGCGGTGGTCGTCGGGGCCGGGGCCATTGCCTGCCGCAGGGTCAAAAGCCTTCTGCCCTTTGGGGCGGAAATCACGGTCATCGCGCCGGAAGCCTGCGGGGAGCTGGAGCTTTTGGCCAGGGAAGGCCGCATACGTCTGGAACGGCGGCCCTATGCCCCCGGGGATTTGGCCGGGGCGGCTCTGGCCGTATCTGCCGCCAACGACCGGGCGGTGAACCACGGGGCTTTTTTGGAGGCGAAAGCCGCCGGGATCCCCATCAGCGTGGCCGACTGCAAGGAGGAATCCACCTTCTATTTTCCGGGAATTGCCCGGGAAGGGGAAGTGGTGGCCGGGATTACGGCCAGCGGCTCCGACCATAAGCTGGCCAAAGAGGCGGCGGCCGCTGTGAGAGAATGTTTGCGAAATTTTGTGGAAAGCAGGGAATCACATGGAAAAACGGATCATCCGGGTAGGGAGCCGGGAAAGCGCCCTGGCAGTAGCCCAGACCAAACTGGTGCTGAATCAGATTGAGGCGGCCCACCCTGAAATCGCCTTTGAGCTGATCACCATGAAAACCACCGGGGATAAAATTTTAGACCGGACGTTAGATAAAGTGGGGGGCAAGGGGCTCTTTGTCAAGGAACTGGACCGGGCTTTGCGGGACGGCGAGGTGGACATTACCGTCCACAGTTTAAAGGATGTGCCCATGGAAACGCCGGAGGACCTGCCCCTGCTGGCCTTCGCCAAACGGGGAGACCCCCGGGACGCTTTGGTCCTGCGGGAAGGAGTTTCCGCCTTGGAACCGGGCATGGTCATCGGCTGCTCCAGCGCCCGGCGCGTCCTTCAGCTGAAAACCCTCTATCCCCAATGCGCGGTGAAGCCCGTGCGGGGCAATATTGTCACCCGGTTAAAAAAGCTGGATTCCGGGGAGTTTGACGCCCTGATTCTGGCGGCGGCGGGCCTTGACCGGATGGACTTTTCCCATCGGGCCAGCCGGTATTTTGAACCGGAAGAAATGATTCCGGCGGCGGGCCAGGGAATTTTGGCTATTCAGGGCCGGGCAGAGGGGGATTACGCCTTTTTAGAGTCCGCCGACGACCCGGAAGCCCGGTGCTGCGCTTTGGCGGAACGGGCCTTTGTGCGGGAGCTGGACGGCGGATGCAGCTCTCCGGTGGCGGCTTTTGCCGTTGTTTCCGGGGAAACGATCGCCCTGACAGGGCTTTATCCCAACCCGGAAACCGGGGAAGCGCTGGTGGACAAAATCAGCGGGAAAACGGCGGATGCGGAGCATTTAGGAATCTGCCTTGCCCGGAAGATGGCCGGCAAAACCGGCAAAGTCTGGCTGGTGGGGGCAGGCCCCGGGGATCCGGGTCTCTTTACCGTAAAAGGGCAGGAACTGCTCGCCCAGGCGGAAGTGGTGGTTTACGACCGGCTGGTGGGGCCGGGGATCCTTGCCCGCATCCCCCGGACGGCCGAGGCTATTGACGTAGGCAAAAAGTCCGGCAACCATCCGGTGCCTCAGTGGCGGATCAATGAGATCCTCCTGGAAAAAGCCCTGGAGGGCAAACGGGTGGTGCGCTTAAAAGGCGGCGACCCCTTTGTCTTCGGCCGGGGCGGCGAGGAGCTGGAGCTGCTCATTGAACACGGCGTCCCCTTTGAGGTGGTGCCGGGCATTACCTCGGCGGTGGCGGTGCCCGCTTACAACGGCATCCCGGTGACCCACCGGGACTGCACCACTTCTTTCCATGTGATTACCGGCCACACCCGCAAAGGGGAGGGGCCTTCCGTGGATTTCAAAACCCTGGCGGCGCTGGACGCCACCTTGGTGTTCCTCATGGGCCTGGCGGCTTTGGGGGATATTGCCAGCGGGCTGATTTCCGCCGGTATGGACGAAAACACCCCGGCGGCGGTGCTGGAAAAGGGCACCACAGCCCATCAGCGGCGGGTGGTTTCCACTTTAAAGAACATCGAAGCGGAAACTCGGGCGGCGGAGATTCAATCCCCGGCCATTATCGTGGTGGGGAAAGTGTGCGCCTATTCCGAACAGTTTGCCTGGGCGGAAAAACGGCCGTTGGGCGGCGTCCGGGTGCTGGTGACAAGACCCCAGGAATCCGCTTCGGTCCTGACCGGAAAGCTCACCGCTTTGGGTGCGGAGGTGACGGAAATCCCCTCCATTGAAACAGTGTCTATTCCCGATAACACCGCCTTGCGGGACGCTTTGTCCCGGCTTTCGGAATACCAGTGGCTGGCCCTGACCAGTCCGGCGGGGGTCCGGATCTTCTTTGAGGAACTGCTGCAAAACGGGCTGGACACCCGGGCCTTAAGCGGCCTAAAAATCGCGGCGGTGGGTTCCGCCACAGCGGCGGCCCTGCGGGAACGGGGCATCCGGGCGGATTTAACCCCTAAAACCTACGATGGCGCTCATTTGGGAGAACTGCTGGCCAATGAAACCGGGAAAATCCTCTTAATCCGGGCGGAAACCGGTTCGCCGGAGCTGCCGGAGAAACTGCGTGAGGGCGGAAAGGACTTTGAGGAAGTCCCGGCCTACCGGACGGTGTTCCGGGCCGACGGGGTCCTTTCCCCGGAGGAATTTTTCACCGGCCCCAAGGATTTCGCGGCCTTTACCAGCGCCTCCACAGTGGAGGGCTTTGTCCGCCGGGCGGAAGGCATGGATTTTGCCAAGGTCAACGCCTTGTGCATTGGGGAACAGACGGCCCGCAAAGCCCGGGAAGCCGGAATGCAGGTGACCGTTTCCGATGCCGCCACTATGGATTCCATGGTTGAGAAATTGCTGGAAATCGCGGCGGGTTCCCGTCCGCAGAGTTGACGCATACAGGTAAGTTAATCACGCAGTATGCTGGATACCGTTTCGGTGATTCAGCGCCGAAACCGGCGATCCGCCGGCATTGCGCTCCCGCCGGTTTTGTGCTATTATATCAGTGAGTTCATCAAATAAATGGAGGGCCGGAAAATCCGGCCCCTACATCTTAGAAAAGAGGTCTTTTCAATGGATTTTTCGCAAATGCTGGAACGCCCCCGCCGCCTGCGGGGCAATCCTCTGATCCGTTCCATGGTCAGGGAAACCCGGGTGTCCAAATCCTCCCTGATTTACCCCGTGTTTGTCCGGGACGGCAAAAACATCCTGGAGCCCATCCCTTCTTTGGACGGCCAGATGCGCTGCTCCGTTGACCGGTTGGGCGATATCCTGGAGGATGTGGCCAAGGCCGGGGTGAAAAACGTCATGCTCTTCGGCATCCCCGACCACAAGGACGAGGTGGGCTCCCAGGCTTACGCTGAGGACGGCGTGGTGCAGCGGGCTTTGCGCTTTGCCAAGGAGCACTACCCGGAGCTTTACCTGATTACCGACGTCTGCATGTGCGAATACACCTCTCACGGGCACTGCGGCGTTCTCTGCGGCCATGAGGTGGACAACGACAAAACCCTGCCCCTGATTGCCAAAACTGCATTGTCCCACGTCCAGGCCGGCGCGGACATGGTGGCCCCTTCCGACATGATGGACGGACGGGTCCTGGCCATCCGGCAGGAACTGGACAAAAACGGCTTTACCTCTACCCCCATTATGTCCTATGCGGTGAAATATTCCTCCGCCTTTTACGGCCCCTTCCGGGAGGCGGCCGGTTCCGCCCCCTCCTTCGGCGACCGGAAGGGCTACCAAATGGATTTCCACAACCGGAAAGAAGCCTTGAAAGAGGCGGCTTTGGACGTCCGGGAAGGCGCGGACATCCTGATGGTGAAGCCCGCCATGAGCTATCTGGATATTGTCCGGGAAGTGGCGGACAATTTCGACCTGCCGGTGGCGGCGTACAGCGTCAGCGGCGAATACGCCATGATCAAGGCGGCGGCCAAGGCCGGGCTCATTGACGAGGCGGCGGTGGCCTGCGAGGCGGCGGCCAGCGTGTTCCGGGCGGGAGCCGGCATTCTGCTCACCTACTACGCCAAGGAACTGGCCAAATGGATCGACGAAGGGAGAATCGGTTAAATGACACGTTCGGAACAGGTTTTTGCAGAAGCCCAGAATTACATCCCCGGCGGGGTCAACAGCCCTGTCCGGGCCTTCCAGTCGGTGGGGAGCACCCCCCGGATGATCGCCCGGGCGGACGGGGCGAGAATGTTTGACATCGACGGCCGGGAATATGTGGACTTTGTAGGGTCCTGGGGCCCCATGATTTTGGGCCACAACCACCCTGCTGTCCGGGAAGCCGTGGTGAAAGCGGCGGCGAATGGCCTGAGCTTCGGCGCGGCCACGGAAATCGAGGTGGAAGTGGCGAAGCTCATCTGCTCCATGGTCCCCAATGTGGAAATGATCCGCATGGTCAACTCCGGCACTGAGGCGGTGATGAGCGCCATCCGGGCGGCCCGGGGCTTTACCAAACGCAACCGGATTATCAAGTTCGCCGGGTGCTACCACGGCCACAGCGACGCCATGCTGGTGAAAGCAGGCTCCGGGGTTATGACCAGCGGCATCCCCGACAGCGCCGGCGTTCCGGCCGCCTGCGCCGCCGACACCCTGACGGCGGTCTACAACGATTTAGCCAGCGTTGAGGAGCTTTTCTCCCAGAACAAGGACGAAGTCGCGGCTGTCATTGTGGAGCCGGTGGCCGCCAATATGGGCGTGGTGGAGCCTGCCCCCGGGTTCCTCTCCGGCCTGCGGGAACTCTGTGACAAAAACGGCGCGCTGCTGATCTTTGACGAAGTCATTACCGGGTTCCGTCTGGCTTTGGGCGGCGCTCAGGAATATTACGGCGTCCGGGCCGACCTGGTGACCTTCGGCAAAATCATCGGCGCCGGGATGCCTGTGGGCGCATATGCCGGCCGGCGGGACGTCATGAGCATGATTTCCCCCAAAGGCAGCGTTTATCAGGCAGGCACCTTAAGCGGCAACCCGGTGGCTATGGCGGCGGGGCTGACCCAGCTGACGATTTTAAAGGAAACTCCGGCAGTTTACGAAAAGGTGAACAGCCTGGGCGACACCTTCCGGGCGGAGATGCGGAAAATGGCGGCGGAAACCGGCGCGCCTGTCACGGTGACCGGCGTCGGCTCCCTGTCCTGCGTCTTTTTCACCCCAAATCCGGTGAAAAATTACACGGACGCCAAAACCTCCGACACGGCGCTGTTTGCGAAGTATTTCCTCCATATGCTGGACAAGGGCTTCTACTTTGCCCCCTCCCAGTTTGAGGCCATTTTCCTGTCTGCGGCCCACACCAAAGAGGACCTGGACGCGGCAGTGAAGACAGCCCGGGAGTTTTTCACAGCCTGACCTGATTGATGCGGCGGCTTCCCTTGGGAAGCCGCTGCGTGAATGCTTCAGGATATTTTGCCGAAAGAAAAATTGTCCGGCTTTTTTGAAAAAAGTTCTTGCTATTTTCTGCAAAGTATGCTATAATAATTAAGTCGTCTGGGTGTGGCGCAGATGGTAGCGCGCTACCTTGGGGTGGTAGAGGCCGCTGGTTCAAATCCAGTCACTCAGACCAGGCGGCGAATCGCCGCGGATAAACGCGCACTCACGTTTCGTGGGTGCGTTTTACTTTTGTCCCGCGTTGGGACAAGGATAAATTCAGTGGATGTATGGTCTATGGCCTGGAGCGAAACGCGCTCCGGGTCTTTTCTTTTATCCTGCGTGAGTATCCCGATCTAAAAAGAAATCCCCTTATGAGGACTCATACCAACTAAAGCGGACGATTTCTCTGTCTTCGCATTATTTTATCATTAGAGGGATGCTTCGCCGGCCAGAGCCGGGCAATGTTGACAGAAATGATGATTTATGATAATCTGAATAAAAAGGAGATGTTTTTTATGCTGTTTTTACATATGGGAGGCATTTTTCCGTTATCTGCGGGCGCTTTAGCTCCATGCAAAGTCTGAAAACGGACGGGACTGTATGGAGCGATAACTGAATTGCCGTCCAAACCAGGCTTTGCATTCCTGTTTATTTTGAAATTGGAGGAGCAAAGCCATGAAAAAAATGAATCTGTTTTCAGTACTCCGGGGCTTTTTTATGCTGTGGGGTTCTCAAACCGTATCGAGTCTTGGAACGTCCATGACGAATTTTGCCCTGGTCATCTGGGTTTATAATCAAACCGGAAATGCGTCCAGCCTGACTTGGATGACCATTTGCTTATTCCTGCCGACGATTCTGTTCCGCTTTATAGCCGGAACCATGACGGACCGCTGGAATAAGAAGCGCATCATGCTTTTTTGCGATTTCGCGGCCGCATGCGGGACATGTACGATCCTCATCCTGTATTCGTTATCTTCTTTGCAGGTGTGGCATTTGTATCTCATCAACTTCCTGCTCAGCTTTATGGATTCTTTCCAGGTCCCGGCGGCTTCTGTCGCAGCCAGTATCCTGGTACCCCGTGAACAATATACCCGGATCAGCGGCCTTCAGTCTTTTTCCGATTCTGTTGTTTCCATACTGGCCCCAGCCCTTGGGAGCCTGCTGCTTGCGTTTGGAGGCCTCACCGTAGTTTTGGTCATCGATCTTGCGAGCTTTGCAGTGGCCTTTGTCACCCTTCTGGTTTTCATTCAAATACCGGATGTACAGCGTGATACAGAGGAAAAACCTGTCCCTTTTTTGAAAAGCTGCCTGGAGGGGATCTGTTTCCTTCAGAAAAATTCGGCCCTTTTGCGCCTGATCCTATTTTTTTCCGCTATTAACTTTTTTGCCAAGCTGGGCGGCGACGGCATGATGTCCGCTTTTGTTTTAGGCAAAACCGGCGGGGATCAAAACGCCCTGGGCATGGTGGAGGCGTCTAAATCCCTTGCGGCCCTGGCGGGTAGCCTGCTTGTTATCCGCATGAAGCCCGCGGCGCGCAAAACGAGGGTTATCTTTACCAGCTGCGCCGTAACTTTTCTTGTGGGAAATACCTTGATGAGTCTATCCGACTCCGTGTGGTTTTGGATGGCAGCGGACTTTATTTCCTATGTGTGCGTCACGATCCTGGGCGCTAATCTCTCTGTGATCATGCGCACTCGAGTGCCGATTCCGATGCAGGGGCGCGTTTTTTCCGCACAGGATACCATCCAGAATTGCTCGATCCCGCTGGGGCTGTTTCTCGGCGGCATATTGGCGGACCGCGTATTTGAACCGTTTATGATGCGTCCGTCTTTGGCGCAGCACGGGCTGTCCATTTTATTTGGGACAGGAAAGGGTTCCGGGATCGCAGTCATTTTCTTTCTTGTCGGAATCATTGGCTTCCTCATCAGCGCGGCCGCCTTGAAGGACCCCCGATACCAAGAATTAGACCAGGATAAAGATTCATAAAATTTGACCGAGAGCTGCGGCGTGCTGGACGCGCTTGCGGCTCTTTTGCCGTCGCTTCCAGCATGACAAAACCCCCGGTTCTGCCGGGGGAGGTAATAAGCCTTGGCAAAGCAAAACCTCTGTGTTACGCAAAAAGTAACACGGAGGTTTTAAGCAATGAAAAATGAGGAAACCAGGCAGCCGCTATAGTGGCTGCCTGGAATTGTGATGCGCCGGCAAACTTTCAAGGGTCAGCAAGTACTGACCACTCTGGAGTCTGGACGGCTCACTGGTTTATTAGTGGTTTTGATTATAAGTTCTTCTGTCCTGCAGAAACACGCTGCTTAAAAGCAGGGGAAGGCCTGGAACGTGATTTGCGGTTCCGCGTCAGGAACGCTGCTGTATTCATCAAAGCCATACCGGAATTTGGGGGATACTACGACCTCCACTTCGCAGGATTCGCCCGGGAACAGGGTAAAATACCCGATGTCGGACAAAATGTTGGCGCAATCGCCCGTTTCTTCCGCATGGATATGCAAAGCGGCTTCCGGACCGGCATTGAAAACCCGGTACCGGCGTTTGGCGCCTTTCTGTTCCAGCAGTTCCGCCTGGATTTGGCTGTTTAGTTTCCGCGCAGGGGCGTAAAGGGGACCGCTGGCCGTTGAGAAGAAATAGCAGGAGGAAACCGGCCCGCTGCTCAACTCGGCAGTGACCCGGACGCACCAAACAGCGTCCGCGGTTTCCGGAAGCTGGAACGCCGCCTCAAAGCATTGGACAGAACGGTTGGAGAGAAGTTTGACTTCCTCCGATTTCTCCCCGACTGTATTCCCTTTCATGTCCAGAAGTTCGCATCTCACCTTAGCCGCCTGGTCCGGGAACGCGCCATCCGCGCTGACCCACACCGACCCCTTCAGGGTTTCGCCGGGCTCATAATTCAGCTTCCGGTAATCGAAACTGGGATGGACGCAGGAGAAGGCGTCTTTGGCCCAATAGTAGGCCATTTTCGGCTGGTCAAAATAACTGTAAAGGCTGGTGCAGGAAACATTGGGCCACGGCTCGTTGAACTGCCAGATCATGCTGCCGCTGTTGCGGAACTGCCTGCGGCGGTTGGCTTCCAGGATAAACCGCACCCCCTCCGCCTGGATCCACTGGCTGGCCGCAATATAGGGCCCGATCTCCCGGATTTCCCCAAAGAATCCCGTATCCCGCTGCCAGGTGCACCACCAGTCCCCGTGGAAACGCCAAACATCGCTGTCCTCCATGGAAACCGGTTTTTGGTTCTGGGGGGCGAAAATGCGGGAAACCGTCCGCATCCCACTCATGCCGTCGCAGCCAAACTCGCTGTGGAACAGGTTGTCGTTCTGGGCGTAGCTTTCATAATGATGGGGATTGCCCCTGTATTTCCAGTCCCCATGGACGTCGTGGCTTTTCCCGGGTTCCGCCAGCTGCCATTCCGTGGGGCCGGAGGCGGAGGTGGGGAGGAACATCCGGCCGGGGTCCAGCTCCTCAACGATGGCCTTGAGCATGGCGATGTTGGGGTCTTCATAAGTGGAGGGAATCCCGTCTGCGTCCATGAGCTCATTCCCGCCACTCCAAACGGTCAGGCTGGTGTGATTCCGGCGTTCCCGCACAGCGCAGCGGGCGGTTTTTTCCAACAATTCCAGAAATTCCGGTTTCTTGGAGGGGATATTGTCGATACCGGAGCTGGACTGGATGAACTCCTGCCAGACCATCAGGCCGTATTGGTCGCAGAGTTTATAAAAATCCTCCGTTTCAATAATGCCGCCGCCCCAGACGCGGACCAGGTTCACGTTCATGGCCGCAGCCGCCCGCAGGGTCGTTTCGTACCGTTCTCTGGGAATGTCGCCGTAAATGTGGTCCAATGGGACCAGGTTGACGCCTTTGGCATAAATCTTCCGGCCGTTGATTTCAAAGGTGTAGGGGAGGGCGCCGTCCGGCGCGTTTTCATTCTGCACATACCGCAGCCGGCGGATCCCCTGGCGGTATTCCCGGACATCATACACGGCGCCGGTTCGATCCTCCAAAGTAAGCCGGATAGTGTAAAGGGGCTGTTCGCCTGCGCCGTTGGGATACCAGAGCTTGGGGTCTGTGATAAGGAGGCGGCCTTCCCATCGCCCGTCGTTGACAGGGAACAGGGCGGAAGAAACGAGGCTGCGTTCCCAAAACGCCTCCGCCTTGACATGCAGGCCGTCCGGGCTTTCGGAAAGGGCGAAGGTTTCCCCGCGGAGGTCCACAAGGCCTGTGCCGTCCTCCTCCACATCGCTGGTAACGGAAATATCCTGTATCCCGTAATTTTCATCCGCTACGATTTCTACCTTCCGCCAGATGCCAAGGTTTACAAGGCGGGTGGAGAAATCCCATTTATAGTTGAAGCGGCTCTTTTGGGTAAAGGTTTCCGAGGTCTTTCCGATCTGCCCCATTTCGTCCGGGGCGTGCCGGATCAGCACCTTCAGGGTCAATGTTTCGTTTTCCTCAAAAATCCGGGTGATGTCGTAGGAAAAACTTTCGTACATCCCCTTATGTTCCCCAAGCAGGACGCCGTTTAAGTAGATCATGGCGTCATAATCCACACCGTGGAACAGCAGACGGTACCGCTTGCCGGAAATGGCCGGGCGGGCGAAGGTCGTTTGATACATCCACCACTTATTTTCGATCCACTCGCATTTTAAGCTGTTCATCTCAAAATACGGGTAATCGATATACCCGGCCCGGTACATGGCCAGGGCGGCCCCGCCCGGGACCGTGCAGTCCACCCACGGGGTGATCCCCCGAAGCTCCTGCCCGGTCTCCATGCTGTTCCCCTGAAGGGGGACGTATGGATCAAGGGCTTTCAGCTTCCACTTTTCATGGGACAAATCATAACGCATAAACATCCAACCTTTCTGCTTCCTCAGCCTTTAATGGAACCTATCATAACACCCTTTACAAAATATTTTTGTAAAAAGGGGTAGATGCAGAGAATCGGTACGGTTGCCACGACGGTCGTACAGTATTTGACCAGCATCTTATAAATATCTCCCTCATTATTGGTATCGGCCAGCTGCATGATCTGGGTGGTGTCGTTTTGCAGCAGGATTTCCCGAAGGATCAGCTGAAGGGGATACATGTCCCGGTCCCTCAGGAATACCATGGCGTTGAACCAGGAGTTCCAGTGTCCTACCGCGTAGAACAGGACCATTACAGCCAATACAGGCTTAATCAGCGGCATAACGATTCGGAACAGAATGACGATATCATTGGCGCCGTCGATTTCCGCGGATTCCTCCACACTGTCGGGAAGGTCGGCGATTGAGGTCCGCATGATTATCAGGTTCCAGGCGGAAATCGCTACGGGGAAAATCTGAGACCAGCGGGTACCGGTCAGGCCAAGGTTGTTTACCGTCAGATAAAACGGGATCAGGCCGCCGCTGAAAAACATGGTAAAGGTAATCATAAAGGTGATCGGCTTGCTGAACAGCGCCTTTTTTCTGGAGCAGACATATGCCCCGATAGAGGTCAGCAAAATGTTCAAAGTAGTGGCCACAACCACATAGAAAATCGTATTGAGATATCCGCTGGCAATGGCGCGGTTTTTCACAACCAGCTTATAGCCTTCCAGCGTAAATCCCAAGGGGCGCCAGATCAGGCCTTCGTGCTGGGCCAGTTCCGCGGGAGAGCTGAAAGACGCCATCAAAGTGTGCAGGACCGGCACGATGCAGGCAAAGGTGATCAGAGCAAGAATGACATAGTTGATATAATCGAATGGGGTTCTTCTTTCCAAATAAAACCGGCGTTTCATGATCCTTCCTCCTTTCACCACAGGCTGGTTTCTGAAAATTTCTTGCTGAGCGCGTTCGTGCCTACCAGCAGCACAAAGTTAATCACAGAATTAAACAGCCCGACTGCGGTGGAATATCCGTAATTCATTTCCTGCAAACCTTTTCGATAGACGAAACTGGAGATAACGTCCGCGGTTTCGTAAGTGGCCGGGTTATAGAGCAAAATAATCTTTTCGTAGCCTACGTTCATCATGCCGCCGATCCTCAGGATCAACATGATAATAACGGTAGACATGATTCCAGGCAGCGTGACGTGCCACATCTTTTTCCAGCGGCCGGCTCCGTCCAAAGTGGCTGCCTCATAAAGCTCCTGATCGACCCCGCTTAAAGCGGCCAGGTAGATGATGCTGTTAAAGCCCAGGGACTGCCAGATGTTGGACGCTACAAAAATCGTTCGGAAATACTGCGCCTCTCCCAGCAGGCTCTTTTTCTCAAAGCCAAACAGGGAAAGGATATCCACGATGAATCCGCGCGAAGAGGTAAATTCCACAATAATGCTCGCTACAACGACCAGCGAGATAAAGTAAGGCATGTAGGTAATAGTCTGTACAGTGCGCTTGAATTTGTTGGCCTTGACTTCGTTGAGCAGCAGCGCGAAAATAATTGGCGCCGGGAACGAGAAGATCAAGTCATAAAAGCTGATCAAAAACGTGTTCCGGATCAACCGGCCAGCGTAATAGCTGCCGAAGAAATCCGCAAAGTTTTTTAATCCGACCCATTCGCTCCCCCAGATGCCATACTGAGGCTTGTAGTTCTGGAACGCCATGAGAACGCCGTACATGGGCACATAACAGAAAATGATAAAAAAGGCAATCACCGGTATCGCCATGAGATAAACATAACGGTTTTTAATCACGTCCCTTTTCACATTCCTCCAACTGAACGCATGCTGCTTTGACGCAGTTCCGGTTTTCTGCGCGCGCTGCCTTGGTATAACTGTTCCTTTCAAAATCGAACCCTCCCGTCCTGTTTTACAAATTCTCCGTAATCAGCAGAATAGGCGCCGGCTGTTCTCCAGCACTGAAACAGCCGGCCTTTTTTCTCTCCCGTTTCCTCCAGTGGCCGGACTCGGTAAACCGGCTGTATTTCCGCAGGAGATTGACTATATTCTATACGAAAACAGGCATTTTTGATATAGCTGTTTTTTGACAGGCTATCATTTTTAAACAATCTATTGAAAAAATATACCTGTCAAGTTATAATTACATTATTAGCACAAGAAAGGTCTGAAATAAATCAAAAAAATTATAAAATCAGCACGATTTATGTGAGGAAGGAAGAAGCAATATGTTTCAAAAAATGAAGGTCCGCACAAAACAGAAAAAAAGCCTCCTGCGATATTGGCTTTTTTCCTATTTTTCCATTCTGATCATCCCCATTATC
This sequence comes from Candidatus Merdivicinus intestinigallinarum, assembly GCA_018713335.1. Classification (GTDB taxonomy): domain Bacteria; phylum Bacillota; class Clostridia; order Oscillospirales; family Ruminococcaceae; genus Merdivicinus; species Merdivicinus intestinigallinarum. The sequence continues at coordinate 24,270 of DVOW01000021.1, forward strand.
ACAGTGCTGGTATTTGGAAAACAGGCCTTTCAAATTTTGGAACGGGAAGTCAGCAGCGCTTATCTGGGTTCTTTAAAACAGATCCAGTATTTTGTGGATAATCAGTTGTCCGCTGTACAGGAAACTGCCTTTAAACTGACGACCAATGAGCAAATCGGTATCCTGCAGGCCATGCAGTGGGATTTTAATTGTCCGATCACTATACATTATACAACATTCAAAAGACTTTAAAAACCCTTTCTGCGACAAATTCTTTTATCGATGGGATATATCTTTATCAAAACTACAATGAAGTGATCATAAGCAATCGGGATATTTATCAAAAAGAAAACTTTGACTTTGCCAACGAAGAAAACTTTCAAATCAGCAGATCTGACTTCCGTTCCCTCTTAACGCAGAAATACAGCGGGGAATTTTTATTTTTTGATTCCAGGGAACCCGGTGAAACCGAAACGCATACCCGGATCATATACGCCCTGTCCCTGCCCCTGATGCCTACGGACGTTGTCAAAATCAATCTCTTCATCAGTATAGACTGGAACTTCTTGAATAATTTGTTCAGCGAATGGAATTGGACGGAGGGGAATTATGTTTCCTTTTTAACGGAAAACGATTACGAGCTGCGCTCCATCCACGGCGAGCAGTTCTACCACCAGATCCAATACGATATGCTGGACAAAACGACCCAGTCCCTTCAGATAAATGGAACGGATGTGATCTTATGCGCGATCCCTTCTGCTGTTGCCGATGGGACTTATTTCTCTGTCCTTCCCCTGCATCTCTATCACGCCAATTTGAACAATTTGATCCGTTTCAGTATGATCTGCCTGGCTGTATGTATTGTAACGGGTGGGATCCTTTCATGGTATTATACGAAACACAATTACAGGCCCATCCAAAACCTTTTGGACCTGTTCCATTGGCCCAAAAAAGACAGCAGCAAGGGGCGGCTTGCTTCTAGGAACGGATCGGCCAACGAATTACTGATCATTCAGGAAAATATTGAAAGTCTTCTGGAAAATAATCAGATACACCGGAAAGAATTGGACTGGAGCTATCATCAGCTGCGCGGCCATATCCTGTCCCAGCTGATGGACGGGACATTTTCAGATCACACCCGTTTGGACCAGGAACTGGAACGATTGAAGATCTCCTTCCCCTCCAGCCGTTTCTTTGTGATCGTAGTCCAGATCAACAGCTATGACAATCTATGCTTTGACCATGCTGCGGAAAACGATGAAAAAGACTTCCAATTAGCGACGTTTATCATCCAAAATATTACGGAGGAATTGCTTTCCCAGGATTTCACAGCTATCATCGCGGAACTGCGGAGCGATCTGGTGATCCTGCTTTCCTCCTCCCTGGATGAAAAGCGGGGGAAGGAACTGATCGTTGCGCAGATGAGCTATGCCAAAAGCTTTATTGAGGAAAACTTCGGTATTTCCTTTTCCTATGCCGCGGGAGGTGAATACGAAGGGTACAGCCAAATCAGCCAATGTTACAGCGAAGCGCAGCAGGTCCTGGAATATCAGGAAATGCTGGGGCAGCAGGACGCAGTCTTTTTGGAACAGATCGAATGGGATTCGGTGGAGCATGGAGGGGCGGCGTTAGGCTCCGTAGAAAAAGCCGTCCGCTGCATCCAGGCGGAGGATTTCGATGCCGCTGCCGCCCTTACCCGTGAAATCTTCCGGGACATGGGGAAATGCCGCACCCTTTCCCACACGGTCCGCTATAAAATTGCGGGCATTATCTGTCTGTACATTGAGGCGCTCAGTTCTTTGCAGCAGCAAAACTGCGAGCTGCTGGAAAAATGCTCCTTTTCCCTGGCCTCCGCCGATACCCTATATAATTTTCGCTCCCCTGCGGAAGCGGAAAAGGCTTTGCTCGACATCCTTGAGCAGCTGGCCCAGGCAAAAGTGCAGTGTACAGAATTTTCTCAGGACCAGTTAAAGCAGGACATCCTTCGATTTGTGGACCAAAATCTCTATAATCCCAATCTGACCATCGGTTTATTGGCGGATCATTTCCACCTGAGCCTGTCCTACGCCTCCAAAATTTTTAAGCGGTATGCCGGTATCGGCTTCTTAAATTATGTACATATCCAGCGGGTAGAGGAGGCCAAGCAGCTTCTGGTCACAACGGATATGAATCTGAACGCCATCGCGGAAAAGATCGGTTATTACAATGATATTGCCTTGATCCGGCTCTTTAAGAAATATACCGGCGTGACCCCGGGAAAATATCGGGAACTGCATCGCAAATAGATATCTTTTTCTTCCTATATTGCCTGTTTTTTCCAATTTGTTCAAAAAATAATAGTAAAAAAATACACAATTTTCTATTTTGGCCTTTTGCTTTATACTAAGACGTGTCAGAAGTCAGGAGAAAAAAGCCCAGCACCTTTTTTCGAGAATGACCGGAAACAAAACTCGGGTATTTTTTACTAGGAGGCAATTCACATGAAGAAGAAAAACCTTGCTGCACTTTTACTGGCTTGCGTTATGACGGCATCCGCGTTTACAGCATGCGGAGGCCCGGAGGAAAACACGGACGGCGCTTCTCAGGATCCCGCACAAAGTTCCGCCCAGGAAACTGCCTCTGGTTCCCAGACCGCTTCTCCTGAAGAGATCACATTGCCTTTATTCGAGGAAACCACTACGATGTCCATGTTTTGGACCTGGAATGCCGCTGCTTCCAAAGTTATGAAGGATTTCAGCGAAAACCATGTATGGCAGGAAATGGAAAAACGGACCAATGTAAAGCTGGAATTCGTTTCACCTCCCCTGGGCCAAGGTCAGGAACAGTTCAACTTGATTATGGCCTCCGGCGATTACCCGGATTTTATCTGGTCAGATGCGATTGCCTATCCCGGCGGCGGCGACAAAGCCATTGCTGACGGCAACTATTTGAAGCTGAACGACTATGTGGACCAGTACGCTCCCAATTACACCAAGCTCATCAATTCTACCGATACCATCCGCAAACAGGCTTACACTGATGAAGGGAATATCTGGGGCTTTGCCATGATCGAGGAGAAAGTCCAGGGAGCCTGGCTGGGTATGGTCGTCCGCCAGGACTGGCTCGATGACCTGGGCTTGGATTCCCCTGTTACTTTTGATGACTGGGAAGATATGCTGACCAAGTTCAAAGAGGAAAAAGGCTGTCAGTATCCTCTGGCCCTTTCCTCCACCGGAACATACCCGGACTGCAACTCCATGAGCGCGGGCTTTGACGTCGGCGTCCAATTCTACCAGGTGGACGGTGAAGTCAAATATGGCCCCATTGAAGAAGGCTATAAAGAATATCTGATGCTGATGAACGATTGGTATCAAAAAGGTCTGATCGACCCGGATTTTGCCTCCCGTGACGGGACACAGACCGAAAACTTCATTGTAACCGGTCAGTACGGCGCGTGGCGCGACGGATTCTATATGCTGGATGTTTACATTGATAAGGCGCAGGATCCCAATTTCGCTTTGACCGCTGTTCCCACCCCGGTGAAAAATGAAGGGGATACCGCCCATCTGCGCCAGACGAACTATAATGTCCGGAATCTGTACATGTCCATTTCCACAAACTGCGAGCACCCGGTGGAAGCGGTCAAATTCCTGGATTACCTGTACAGCGACGAAGGCTTTATTCTCTGCAACTACGGCATCGAAGGCGAAGGGTTCACCTATGTGAACGATGAGCCGCAATTTACCGACGTTGTTGCGAACAACCCCGATTACGGCACAGACGTAGCCCTCCAGCTTTACGCTCTCCAGGGCGGCCCCTTCAACCGTGTTTGGGACCGTGAGATGTTTACCTACGGAGAAGCGGCGCAGGCCTGCGAGGCGATCTGGGATCAGGCGGACACCGCTTATGTACTGCCTCAAATCACCATGACTGCGGAAGAAGGCGACCAGTACGCCATGCTCATGGGGGATATCAATACCCTGGTAGCGGAAAAAACAGTAAAATACATCACCGGGGACGAATCCTTCGACACCTATGACGCCTTTGTGGAACAAGTGAAATCCATGGGGATCGAACAGGTGATTGAGATCCAGCAGAACGCGCTGGACCGCTATAACGCCCGCTGATCCCTCGCGTGGGGGCTGCCTGGCAGCCCCCTTATTTCTACTCAAAAGGGGTTGAACCTATGGCTAAAATGACTTCAAAGGAACGGATGATGACCGCGCTTACCTGCGGGGTACCTGACCGGGTGCCGGTGGCGCCGGATTTTTCCTGTATGGTTCCCTGCCGCCTCACCGGAAAACCCTTCTGGGATGTTCTGCTCTACAATGACCCGCCCCTTTGGCAGGCGTATCTGAGAGCGTGCGACTATTATCAAACGGACGCGTGGTTCATTTACGGCGGCCCGGAAATCCGCACCAAAGGGCAGATCTCAGCGGAATCGTCCATTCAGAAGGAAAACGGCCGGATTTACCGCCGGACCTCCTATCAAACGCCGGAAGGGGATCTTTCGACGACGGAGGTATTCCTGCCCGGGGACGCCTCCACCATGGTGGAAAAGCTGATCAAGGACCTGAAAGCGGATATGCCCAAGCTGCGGCACTATTTCGCCCAAATCACCGATTATAAAATGGACCAGGTCTGGCGGCTGCGAGAAGCGCTGGGCGACCGGGGCCTGTTGGGCGTCGGGGTGGCGACTCCCGGCCTTCATATTTGGACCACCTATTTTGAGGGCAGCCTGGAAGCGGCAACCTATGCCATGTACGATGAACCGGAGCTGTTTGAGGAGCTTTGCTGGCTGTTTGAACGCCAGCAGGACCGGATCGTGGAGATCTGCTGTGAGGAAAAGGTGGAATCCATTTTGACCGGAGGAAGCGGTTCCATTACTATGCAGTCCCCGGATATTTGGAGGAAACTCTGCCTCCCCTCTATCAAGAAGCAAACGAAAATGTGCCGGGATGCCGGCGTTATCAGCGGGATCCATTCTTGCGGAAAAGAGCAGTGCATGGTGGAAACCTGCGCCAATGAAACGGATCTAAACTATATAAACCCCTTGGAGATCCCGCCCATGGGCGACTGTAATCTTGCGGAATGCAAAAAGCTGGCCAAAGGGAAGCTGGCCTTGATGGGCAATTTGCACACAACGGAGGTCATGCTGCGGGGGAGCACGGACCTGGTCCGCCTTTCCGCCCTGCGGGCGATCAGGGACGCCGGCATGGACGGCGGCTTTGTCTTATCGACCGGGGATCAGTGCGGACGGGACACGCCGGATGAAAACATCCGGGAGCTGGTCCGCGTTGCAGAAGAATTTGGATACTATCCTTTAAACGAAGATCAGATCCAGACGGAGATCCTGCGTTTGGAGCGAAAACTCAGCGGAACGGTATGAAAAACGGCTGTCAATGGGATTTGTTCCATTGACGGCCGTTCCTTTATGCAAGTCTTGGATTTTTCCGAAAATTCCGGCTGAGATGCCAGGCCCCATTTCCAGCCGGTTCGTTTCCGGCGGCATGCCTTCCTTCATGAATTCCGGGCGCCAGTCGGAATACCGAACAGCTGCGCCACAGTAATTTGAATCTCTTCCTCCCGGAAATATAGCTTTGTCCGTCCGGCCCGTCTGCTTCATTCTGTCCGACAGGACGTAGGAGGCCACGCCTGTTGCGCCCAGTTTTCCTGCTGTTCCTCCGCCGTAAGCTGTCCCGCAAAAGGTTCCCCGGAGGCTGCCGCCTGAGGTTCCGGCGCGGAAGTCTGATAAAATTCCTTTAGACGCAGGAAAAAATCATCTCCGTCCCGGCAAAGGGAGAAAACGAATTGGTATTCCCCGTAGTTTTGCCCGCCTGGGAAGGAGGGAGAATCGATGAGCCTCATGGAAACCGCTGCGGTATCTTCGGAAAGGGCTTCTGTTTTCAGATCCTCATACCCATAAGTGCTGTTCAGTCCCACTTCCGTGGGCATGGTCAGCTCCTGCCCTTCACATTCTTCCCGGACAAAATCCGGCATCCACTGGGATACCCCGAAAATTTCCTCCACCATTTGCTGAAGGGAGTCGATGGGGAAGTAAGCGGTGGTTCCGTCATCGCTTACTTCCGGCCATGTCCGATAGGGGAAATCCGGGTCGTTCCGGTAATCGTAGGTCCCCAGCACGAACCACCAGATTTCCTCGTCGGTAATTTGCCCGGTCTCCCGGGCGCTGACTGACAGGCTGCGGCGGACAAAGCAGTCCGTAATTTTTTTCGCCCGGAGCTGCGCTGTTTCCAGCTCCTCCGGCGAAAAAGAGGAGGTTTCCGCGCTTTCTTCAGAGGACAGGGCGGAGCTGGCTTGACTGGGTTCCGCAGCCGGAACGGAGCTTTCTTCGGCGGGAACAATGGGCTGGCAGCCCGCCAGCAGGACGGCGCAGAGCAGCGCGCTCAGAATACGTTTCATCGTGGCTCCTCCTCTGCATATTGAACGGACACCAGCCGGGCGTATTCCCCGTTTTCATCCGGTATCCTCTGGAAGGTGTAAAAGCGGTCGATGGCATAGTCCGGGTCCGGGAGCCATTCCTCGTCCATGGCCGTGCTGATGACGGCTCGGACTGTGACATAATCGTCCTCCCAGTGGGTCGTGGAAGATACGATTTCGCTGTAAGGCAGGCTTTCCTCCCCGGCGTAAAGCTGGTATTCCGTCCCAGGCTCCCGGGAGCCCGGCCATTCCGGGATATCCGCCGGGTCAAAATCTTCAATGCCCAGCAGTTTTTCCACTGTGGCCGAAATCTCCTCATTGGGGATTTGATACATTTGATTCTCATCCTGGGGGTAGGATTTTCCGTCCCGGGTCCCCCGCCGGTAGGTTTCGGCCAGCAGGAACCCGGCCAGGCTGGAGTCCCGGGGGATGCTGTCCGGGCCGGAAACCGGCTCCCGGAGAAAACGGGTAACGTTATTCACATATGCGGTGAACTCTTTCCGGTATTCGGCGGAAACGGGGAAGTCCGGAGCCGGCTCCGGCGGGGCCTCCTGGCTTTCGGATGATTCTGAAGGGACATAGACCTCGCCGGATAAATGAGCCCCCTCCGCGATCTTTTTCATTTCCTCCCAGGGCAGATTGCCGCACAGGGTAATATATGCATTCTGGATGGCCCATGCCATTTGAATGGTGTCGTTCTTCCGGATGACCCATACCCGGCTGCCGTTGATCTCCACAAATTCCGTTTCGGCGTCTTCCGTGTCGAAGGCCATGTTCCAGTTGGCGTCCTCCGAAAGCTTGTGCTGCGTCACATTCAAAAAGTAAGCCCCATTTTCATATGCCGTTGTCAGGACCATGTCCGCCTGCATGGTTTTGGTTTCCTCCAGCCCTTCCGGCAGATAGGAAAGCTCCAGCACATACATATCGTCGTCTGCATCGTAGCCTTCGGCGGAGATCTCCACTTCCGTATGGGTAACAAACGTTTTGGTAAAGAAATGGAGCACCTGTTCCCGGAAGGCCTCCACCGTCATGAGCCCGGAAAAGGACACGGCACAGCAAACCGCCAGGATCACAGCCACTTTCCGCGCCATCCGCAAAACAGGCGGCCGGTTTTCCTTCCGGCGCTGTTTCCGGATGAGCTTTTCCATGTTCTTTTCAAATTCCGGTGAGAACTGGTGCTCCGGGATGCTGTCCAAATCAAAGGAATCCACATATTCCCGCCATTTTTCGCGGAATATCTCATTGGTCTCCGGCTTCACGCAGAGTGCCCCCTTTCCTGATATAGTCTGATAAACTGCTCCCTTGCCCTTTGCAGCATTTTCCGCGCGTTGGCCTCGGTCGTTTTCAGCTCTTTGGCGATTTCAGCGTATTCATATCCATAACAGAGCCGCTTCAGCAGGACGTCCCGGTATTTTGAGGGCATCTCCTTGAGGATCTCCGGCAGCCCCTCCTCCACGCCGGCGATGCTGTTCAAAGGGTCGGAGGGCTCCCAGCACCCGGACTGGCTCTGCTGCTCCAGGGAAAGATGGGACCGCCGCTTCCGCATCCGGTAAAAATCCAGGGCCTTTTGGGTGGCAATCATGATCATCAGCCCTTTTTCCTCCCGTTCCTCAATGGCTTCAAATTTATCGATATGCTGGGCGATGTAAAGGAGGGCGTTCTGCACGGCGTCCTCCGCGTCGCAGTCGTTTTTCAAAATGGACTTTGCGCAATAAAACAGCAGATGACGGTACTGGTAATATAGCTGTTCAAACCGGCTTCGTTCTTCGTCGGTATCGATCAACATGAGAAATATCATAGAAAAGAAACTCCCTTAAACGAATTGCCGCCTGTCCGGTAATCAGGGGCTGTCACAAAACCGCCTGTTCCGGCGGTATATGACCGAGCATAAAGTGGAAGGTGATGTTGTGAATCTGATTGGGGTCTGCACGCCGGAAAAAGAACGGTACCAAAAAATTGCCGCAGCGCTGTCGGCATGGCCGGAATGCGAAAGGTACCAAATCCATTTTCAAAGCCTGGAGCCGGGGTTCTCCCTGGCCGGCTGCCCCGCCAAAGTGATTTTGGCGGATATTTTGGCCCAGGCGGAGTTTGACCGGCTGTTCCGGGAATACCAAAGCCTCGCCCATCCGCCCTTTGTGGCCCTGTTCCATTACGGGGAACCCTTGGCAGGGCCTCCCGCCGGCTCCCTGCTGATGTTCGGGGCCTATTTGGATATGACCGGGGACCCGGCGCAGGTATTTTCCGGGATCGCAGAGGAATTTCAGCGGAACGCTTCTTTCTATACCATAAACGCCCAGCGTCAGCTCTATCGCGTCCCAGTATCCGAAATCCTCTACTGCAAAATGGAAAAACACTGTGTGGAGTTTTATCTGCCCAATACCTGTCTGAAATCGTGGGGCACTCTGGCGCAGGAAATGGAAAAGCTGCGGCCCTTGGGCTTTGCCCGGATCCATAAAAGCTACGGGGTCAATCTGCGCCACATCCGGAAAAGCACCTCCCGGCAGGTGGAGCTGACAGGCGGCGTCATATTGCCCGTGGGCAGGAAATTCAAAGCGCCGTATTTTGCGGATTATGAGCGATTTTTTGGCCAAAGGCTCCCTTGACTTTCCCGCCTTTACTGTATCCTAACACATTTTGCGGCTATTTGCAACAATTTGTCGTATACGGCTAGCTTTTGTCATCAACGGCACGGTAAAAAAATGCATGGAATAAAGTTTTTTAAATGGATACATTGGCAAGGACTTCCGGAAAAATGATGAGCAGCTTTTGACGGCGACGCATGCTTATGAGGTTTCGCCCAATAATCCGTATTATGCCGTTTATGACAATGCGCTGTACACCAAGGATTTTTCCACGCTGGCAGCTGTGCCGACTCAAAAGGAGAACCTTCGGCTTCATCCCGGTGTGAAAACCATTGGACGTTCCGCCTTTCATTCATATGAGGCACGGACGCCGGTCATCCTTCCGTGGGGAACTGCCAGAGTGGAGGATGAAGCCTTCTCCTATATGTATTCCCGGCCGGTGGTCATTCTGCCGGATACCCTGACCTTTATGGGTCAGCAGTTTATCCCGCATGCCAGTGAAGCTCTCCCTGTTTTCTTCTTCTCACCTGGGAATCCGGCGGCCCAGAGCCTGGATGGCCTGGGGGTCAGCGGGGAAATCCAGCAGAACCTTTTGCCGGAAAGCTTAAAAGGGGCGACGACCATCCAGGAAATTTACAAACGGGTTGAAAATAGCGCCGCAGCTCCATCCGGCTGGGTCAAAGAAGGCGGCAAGTGGTACTACTACCAAAATAATGCCAAAACCACCGGCTGGCAGATGGTGGGCCCCACCTGGTATTACATGGACGCAAACGGCGTCATGCAGACGGGGTGGATCACCTCCAGCGGCAGCCAATACTTCCTCCGGGACTGGGGCGGAATGGCGGCCAACGGCTGGTATCAGATCGGCGGGAAATGGTACTACTTCAATTCCTGGGGCGGCATGGTGAAAAATTCCTGGATTTACGGCCTGGACAAAAAGTGGTACTACGTTGGTTCTGATGGGGCAATGCTCACCAACACCAGGACCCCGGACGGCTTCTGGGTCAACGCCAGCGGCGTTTGGGTACAGTAAAAGCTCGACATTCTTTCTCTCCTTTTCCCACTGCGAAAGCGGTGGGATTTTGTTATGGGCATTTTTGGCGGAAGCACGCTGCTCAGCTTTTGGGAAAACCAACAAAAAGTGCTTGCAATCGGTTTTCCGGGATACTATAATAAAGGTGAAACGATTCACCTGAGGAGGATTATGATGAGTGTTCCAACACCCGAAAAGCGGATTGCAGATTTTGAAAAAATGGCCTACGGCATGTTTATCCACTGGGGGATGTACTCCCAGCTGGGCATGGGGGAATGGGTCAAGGCCATCCCCGGTATGCCTGACGAGGAATACGACAAGCTGAAGGACACCTTCACCGGCAAGGACTTTGACGCGGAAAAGATCGTGCTCCTGGCCAAAAGATCCGGCATGAAATATATCACCCTGACTACCCGGCACCACGACGGCTTCTCCCTTTACGACACCAAGGAGCTGGGGGACTACAACTCTCTGCACAGCCCCGCCAAACGGGATTTCATCAAGGAATTTACCGACGCCTGCCACAAGCACGGCATCGCCCCCTTTTTGTACCACACCACCTTGGACTGGCACAACAAGGATTTTGACAACGATTTCGACGCGTATTTGGAATACCTGCGGCGCAGCGTGGAAATCCTCTGCACGGGTTACGGGAAAATCGGCGGGTTCTGGTTTGACGGCAACTGGAGCAAGCGGGACGCGGACTGGAAGCTGGACGACCTTTACGGCACCATCCGCAAGTATCAGCCGGAGGCCATGATCATCAACAACACCGGCCTTTCCGCCCGTGGCGAAACCGGACACCCGGAAATCGACAGCGTGACCTTTGAACAGGGCCTGCCGGAGCCCATCAACCGGGAGGGCATGAAAAAATATGTTTCCGGCGAAATGTGCTTTACATTAAATGACCACTGGGCCTACGGCAAAAACGACTACAACTACAAAACCCCTGCGGAGCTGATCAAAACCCTCTGCAAATGCCGGAAGGCCGGCGCCAACCTGCTCTTAAACATCGGGCCGGAGGGCGACGGCGGTATCCCGGTTATCATGGAAGGCATCCTTTCGGTCATCGGCCGGTGGATCGAGCAGACCAAGGGCGTGATCTATGAGGGCAAGCCCTGCGGCATTTCCGGGATTTGGGAGGATTTCGGCCTGAAAACCGAGGACGGCCGGGTCTACCTGTTTGTCTTTGACCTGCCCATCGTGGGGAACGAGTCCGTTACCGTCAACAACGCCAAGGTTGGTCCCAGGGCCTTTACCGGCGTCAAGGGCCAGGTAAAAGCTGTCAAATGGCTGGACAACGGCCGGGAGCTGCCTTTTGCCCAAAATGAGGAAGCGGGGCTTTTGAGCTTCCTGCCCACCGGCTACCAGTACGGCGCCAATATGGTGGTACGGGTGGCGGAAGTGCAGTTTTAACGCCTTTTTTATGCATCAAAAAATCCCGGGGCTTCCGCTCCGGGATTTTTAGCTTTACAGGGAAATGCGGCTTATACCAGCTGGGTGTGAAGAATTTCCAGGCTGCCCAGGGCAGGCTCATAGGAAAGCCGGCCGTTTTGGCAGGTGACGGCGCCGAAGCCGTCCTTGTGGGCCAGCAGGACCGAGTAATTGCCGTCCTTGCCGTACAAGGTCTTGGTCACCGCGTCATATTTGACGCCGGTAAAGGCGTAAAGCAGCCCGTAGGAGGCCATGGCCCGGGCGTACCAGTAGCCGCATTCATATTCGTTGTAGGGATTGCGTTTTTCCCCGTCGTACCGTGCCCGGAGGGTTTCCACAATGTCCAGCCCCTCTTTTTCGCAGCCAATGGAAATCAGGTGGCAGGCCACCTGATATTCAATGCCGGTCCAGACCTCGTCGCTATACACGAAGGGAAGGGACGGCTTGCCGCCCCGGGGCCAGCTGCACAGCAGGAGCCCGCCTTCCTCCCCAAGGGCGTAGCCCGGGCGCTGAGGATTGTCGTGGGCAGCCAGGTTTCGCTTGAAATTGTAGCGGTACACGGAAAGCAGGTGACTCTTGACCTTTTCCGGGTCTAAAATATCGCCGACGCCGCAGACCTTGGCCATCCAGGCCCCCAGCATCCCGTCGGAAATGCAGCCGGTCCCATACTGGTACTTGGGGCCTTCTTTTTCCATGAGGCGGGCGCTTTGGGGATTTTCTTTGGAAAGGTCCAATTCCGCTTCCAGGGTTTTCCATTCCGTCTGCTGGTAAAAATACTCCCCGTTGAACAACCGGGTTTCCAGGTATTCCCGGCCTTTTTGATACAGTTCTTCATATTGGGAAACATCTTTGCCCAACTCCCGGCCCATGAGGGTCATGGCCTTCAGCGCCCCCAGGTAGAAGGAGGAGCACATGGCGTCTGCGCCCCAGAACTCGATGTCGTATGTGTTGTGGTGGGGTTCTTTTAAAACGCCCTCCCGTTTTTTGTCCCAGGTGCTGATGCAGTAGCTCATGCTCTTTTCCATCAGGGGCCAGTATTCGGAAAGCCATGCTGTATCGCCGGAGATCCGCCATTCCCGGTGCATTTTCATAATGCCTCCCAGCTGGCCGTCGGAGGCCGCGTGGTAACGGTGGCCGGACTTGCGGATGGGCAGCGACGACCGGAACTCCTGGTGGCCCCGTTCGTCCTGGTTTTCGTGGAATTCCGTCTGCCGCAGGCTGCGTTCCAAATCGGGGAACAGGTTGCAAAGGGCCTGCTGGTAGTTCCATACATGGGTGCAGGAGCCGGTGCAGCTGCCTTCCCTGTCAAAGGTCCCTTCCCATGCCCAGAACCGGCCGTCGGTTTGGCGGAGCACGGTGGGGGACTTCAAAATGGTAAGGTTGGAGGAAATGGCGTCCACGGCGGCAGGCGGCAGGGTGGAACTGCTTAAAGCAGAGGCAAATTTTGCCGAGTTTTCCCGCAGCTTTGCGTAGTTGGCTTCATAATACTTCATTACGGCGGAAATGCCGTCGAACTGCCCGGCGTACCAGGGGGCATAGGTTTCCTTGTCGGGGGCGTCCGGGTCTTCTTCATAACCGTAGCGCTGGTCGGTTTTGGGCACATACCAGCTCATGTGCAGGACGATCCGCTTTTCCTGGCCCGGTTCCAGGACAAAGGGCACGGCCACAGACCCGCCGGGGCTTTTCTGTTCCGGATGGGCGGCGGCCCGGACATTCCCCGCCTTGATGTCGTTCCACTGCATGGTCAGGATGTCGAACCACCCGCCGTCGAACCAGTCGGTGTTGACCATGGCCTGTTCATCCGGCACGGAAACGGCGAAATCCCCCTGGGCATGGGGCGCGTCCGGCAGGGGAGGCTGGTGGAGGACAAAGCCGTTCTCCCGGGGGAGGACCCGTTCGCTTTGGCAGTCCCCTTTTTTCCAGCCGCCGAAGCGCATGAAGTTTACAGCGCTGAAATAGTAAATTGCTTCCAAAGTCCGGGAGGAGGTGTTCCGGAAGGTGTATTCCAGCGTTGCCGCCGGCAGGGAGGAATCAGCGCTGTCCGAGGGGATAAAGGGGCTGAAGGCGGTGAGGCTCACTGCCAGGGGCACCGCGTCGTCCCGCATTTCCACCTGGGCAAAGGGGAAGGAAGCCGAAAAATCACAAGAACGGAAGCGGGGCAGGCCGTAAGTGGTGTCCTGGGACCCGTTGGCCGTGCCCAGGTACGGTTCCCCGGGGATGCCGAAGATGCGCTGGTAAGGGACCTGCCCTTCCAGCACCCGGGCGGTGCGGATGCCGCCGTCTTTGACATGGACGGCGGAAAACAGGATGGGGTCATAGAACAGGTCCGGCCGGTTGCGGACCGATACGCTCCCCAGGGCCCCGTGGCCTTGCAGGCAGAGCATCCCGGCCCCGATCCCGCCTAAGGGGAAGGAAATATGCGTCAGCTGTTTTCCGGTATAATGTTTCATTTGAACGCTCCTTTCCGGTCAGAAAAATGCGCCTGTATCCCGCGGCCTGGCGCGGCGGAGGCTGCTGTGGTTTCAGTATACATCGGTTTTTACGAAATGTAAATGATTCTCTAAAAAATAAATCCAAATATTTTATTCTTGTGGTTATAGCACAATGTACGGCGCGGGGATCCGGGGAAACTGCTGAAAAATGGGCCTTCCGGGATCCTGCCAGGAACATTTTTTTCAGATAAAGCTCCTTTGAAACAATTCATAATTGACAATAATCCAAGGAAATGCTATGATTAACTATGAAAGATGACGCGCGGGACCGGGATATGACCCCCAGCAGCGTTTAAAGGAGGACGATGAAACGATGAAACCCCTGGCAGATTATGTAAACCCGTATATCGGGTCGATTTCCCACATGCTGGCTTCTTCTACAAGGCCGGAAGTCATGCTCCCTTACGGCATGGCGCGCAGCACCCCCATTGTCAAAGACTGCGGGGATTATTACTGCAATGACCGGATCTTGGGCTACCCCCTGGGGATGGCTTCCGTTATGCCCGGCAAGGGCGGGGATTTCGCCAATACCTTGGACCACAGCCTGGAAAATTTCCGCTGCTACCTGCTGGAAGAAGAGCTGGAGAAGCACAGGATCACCGCAGCTTCCACTGTAACGGAGCACGTCTACCTGCACCGGTTTGCCGGGGCGGACACCCTGCGCCTTTCCTTCCCCAATGGGGAGGCCGTGGAAGAAGGCGGCATGATCCGGGTAAAGATCAAGGTGGAGCACCCAAAATATGACGTGTTCCAGTACATCCTCCTGAAAGCGGAGGGCGCGGAGATCCTGGAACGGAAAGACGGGGAATGGGTGCTGAAGATCGCTCCGGAAACGGAAGTCCGGGGCGCGGTGTCCTACATTTCCTTTGACAAAGCGGCGGAAAGCATGAAGCTGGAGGCGGATGGCAAAACCTTTGACCAAATCGCCGGGGAAGCCAAGGAAATCTGGAACAGCCAGCTTGCCAAAGCGAAAGTGGAAGGAAACACGGAGGATAAAAAGGCGGTTTATTACACTGCGTTGTTCCGGGCCTTTATGCGGATGACCAATTACACCGAGCACGGCCAGTATTTCAGCGGCTACGACGGGAAGGTCCATGACGGCGTGTTCTACACCGGCGACGGCCTTTGGGACACCTTCCGCTGCATGCACCCCCTGCAGCTGCTGGTGGACGGCAAACGCCATGAGGAGATCTTGGAAAGCTATAATCTCATGTACAAGCAAAGCGGCCTGATGCCCAGCTTCCCCGGTTATAACGGCGACCTGCCGGTAATGATCGGTTTCCACGCGGCTTCCCTTTTCGCAGATGCCGCCGTCAAAGGCGTCAAGGCGGATTATGAAACCGCTTATGAGGGCATCCGCAAAAACGCCATGGAGGAGAGCATGTTCCCCTGGTGCTGCGGAAAGCCCCTGGAGGACCCGGACCGCTGCTACCAGGAAAAGGGCTTCTTCCCGGCTTTGGCAAAAGGGGAGGAGGAAACCTGCGAAAGCGGCAAGGGCTTTGAACGGCGTCAGGCGGTGGCCGTTACCCTGGAGCACGCTTATGACGACTGGTGCGCCGGGCAGCTGGCCAAATTCTTGGGCAAGGACGAGGACGCCCGGATGTTTGAAAAGCGGGGCCAGAACTACCGGAATCTGTATAACCCGGAAAACGGCTGGATGTCCCCCAAGGATATCCATGGAAATTGGGTGGAGGATTTTGACCCCAAATTCTCCGGCGGCATGGGCGGCCGGGATTACACCACCGAAAACAACACCTGGACCTACACCTGGTCCGTATTCCACGACGTGGACGGCCTGGCGGAACTCATGGGCGGCCGGGAAGCCGCTTCGGAACGGCTGGACCAGCTGTTCCGGGAAGGGTTCCGGCAGCCGGAAAGCAAATTTATTTACCTGGGACAGTTCCCGGATTCCACCGGCTTGATGGGCCAGTTTGCCATGGGCAACGAGCCTTCCTTCCACATCCCGTATTTGTACGACTACCTGGGCGCGCCCTGGAAAGCCCAGAAGAAGCTGCGGGATTTGATGGACATCTGGTTCACCAATTCCCCCACAGGCATCTGCGGGGACGAGGACGGCGGCGCCATGTCCAGCTGGCTGGTATTCTCGGCCCTGGGCTTTTACCCGGTGTGCCCCGGCAAGGCGGAGTACGCTTTGGGCACCCCCTTGTTTGACAAGGCGGAGATCCAGGTGGGAGAGGGCAAAACCTTCACCGTAACCAGCAAGGGCGCTGGCGACGGCAAGCGGTACATCCGGGCAGCTTATTTGAACGGCAAGCCCCTGGAACGCCCCTTCCTCACCCATGAGGAGATCGTTTCCGGCGGGGAGCTGGTCCTGGAAATGGACAGCCGTCCGGCTAAATAACGAAAAAAAGACGCAAAAAAGCGGGCAGTTTTCACTGTCCGCTTTTGCTTTTCTGGGACTCGGCATACTGGCTGGGGTAGCAGCCGGTTTTCTGGTAAAACTGGGAGGAAAAGTGGTTTAAGTCGCTGTATCCCAAAAGCCCGGCGATTTCCGTTGCCGTATAATCCGAAAATAAGAGCAGGTGTTTGGCCCGGGCGATCCGGGCGCGGATCATGTAGGCGTAGGGGGTATAGCCCGTAGCCTGGCGGAACAGCCGGATCAGCTGGTTTTTGGAGTATCCTGCCCGGGAGGCCAGCTGGTCCAAAGACCAGTCCTTCTGGGGGGCGGCGTCGATTTCCCGGCAGATCTCCGCGATCTTGGACTGCCGGGCGTGTCCGGCAAACGGCGACAGCACCTGCTGGAAAACCGGCCCCAGCCAGAGCATGGTTTCCTCCGGGGTATTGGAGCTGCGGGTGGCTTCCTCAAACAGCTGTAAATTCGCGCTGAAAAGGGGCGGGTGGTTCTGCCGGGGGATGGCGCCGCTTTGCAAGAGGGCCTGCAGCTCCGGCGTGTGGTCGCAGTGGAAATAAGCGGAAAACAGCCCGGCCGGTTTCTGCGGGTCATGGGTGCAGCGGTGATTTTGTGAGAGGTCGAATAAAAAAGTATCCCCCTCGCGCAGATGGTATTTCCCCGTTTCTGTTTGGATTCTGACCCCGTTTTGGTAGAGGTACCACAGATGGAAGCCGGTCCAGCGGTTTGTGTCCGACACCCAGCTCCAGCCGGGCTCCAGCGCTTCGTTTACCACATAGATTGGTTCGATTTGAAATCCTCGAATGTTCATGATGATATTTTACCAGATTTTGATGATAAAATCAATATACACCGGCGAACTGCCGCGGTACAATAAAGTCATGCTGACGGTCCAATCAGAATGGGACCCGGACGTTTTAGCCGTCCGGTAAGGAGGAATACTATGGAAATGACACCAAAAGGCAGGCTTCTGGCCGCCATCCGCGGGGAAGAAGTGGACCGCATCCCTTTTTCCCCTTTTCTGGCTTATTATTTTGACTTTCTCCCCAAAGAGGTCCGGGAAAAAGGGGAACTGCGGTATTTGCAGGAAATGGGCGCGGACCCGCTGCTGCGGGGCAGCCTCTGCGCTTACCGCACCAAGCTGGACAAATGCACCGTTTCCCAGAAAACGGAAGGGAAAAAGCGGTATGAAACCATCCACACCCCCAGAGGCGACCTCAATTCGGAATATACCTATGTGGAGCAGGCCAACACCTGGTTCCTGACCCGGCACCCGGTTTCCGATGCGGAACAGCTTCCGGCGGCCCTGGCCTATTTTGAGGACCTGAAGGTGGAGAAAGCCATCCGGGAAACCGACGCGGCGGTGGACGCCTTGGGGGAGGACGGGCTCCATCTGGCCCTTTTGGGCACCCACGCAAAGTCCGCGTACCAGTACCTGCTGGAGAACCTGGTGGGGACGGAAAACCTCATTTACCTGACCATGGACGAGCCGGAGCTTCTGGCGGAACTGCTGGAGGTGATGATGCGCCGGAACATGGAAACGGTGCAGATCACCGCCCAAAGCAAGGCCGCCGCCTGCATCAGCTGGGAAGACAGCTCTACCACGAATTTGAACCCCACGCTGTACAAAAAGTATATTCAGCCGGAAATATCCGCTTGGTGCAATGCTTTGGGCCAGGCAGGCAAGCCCTATGTGCAGCACGCCTGCGGCCATGTCCGGGACCTGCTGACCCCCATGGCAGAGGAGGGGATCGCCGCGGTGGAATCCATTTCCCCGGCCCCCACCGGCAATGTGACCATGAAGGAAGCCTTCCAGGTTTTGCCGGACAAGGTGGCCCTGATCGGCGGCATCGAGCCCACCCAGATTTTAAACGATCCCGTGGAAAGCCTGCTGGCCTACGCGGAGGAGCTGATCCGGATGCGCGGGAAACACGGCTTTATTTTGGCCAACAGCGACAGCTGCCCTCCCGGCGTGGCTTATGAGAAATTCACAGAGCTGGCGAAGCTGGTCAAGAGGATATAAAAAACGCCGTCCTCCAAATGGGGGACGGCATTCGCTTGTAAAAACAGCGCTTCTTTTGGCACGTTTTACAAAGGTTATACTAAGAGATAAAACAAAAGTTTTACTCGATTTTTTTCAAAAAATCGCAGGGGTGGAGGGGACAGAGTCCCTCCTCGCCCATCGCAATGGGCGAAATCCAATCTCTTCGCGGCTCGGCCGCGAACCAAAAAAGAATAGCGAGCCCGCAGGCTCGCCGCGGATGACCCCGCGCTTGGATTTTGCAAGCAAAATCCAAGTTTGGAACTTCCTAACATTCTCTCCACAGCTCATTTGCGCCAGCAAAATAGAAACTTTTGTGTAATGTACCAATCGAGTGACCTTTTTCAACCTTCCAGCCGTCCTCCAAATGGGGGACGGCGTTTTCTCAATCAAAATCCATATTGGCGAAGATGCGCTCCATCCGTTCGTCCGGGAAACGCCGGTCGATAAACTGGGAAAAGACATTTTCCGCCGGTTCCCCGTGGACCCGGGCGCTCCACCGGGCTATGGCCAGCACCGTGACGGCTGCGTTGAAAGCCAGCAGGGCCGCCAGGACCCAGGTAAGGATCTTTCCCGTCTTGTTGGGGATCTTTAAGATCCATTTGGCCATGCGGGGGTAGAGGTTCTTGATCCACAAAACCCCTAAAAATCCCCAGAAAATCGAGTACAGCAGGCAGATGCGGCCGTTGATGTTAAAGGGCATCCCGCTGTAGTCCCAGGACCGGGAGCCGAACACCAGCTCCTGCCCCCAGGAGCAGAAGTATTCCACCGCGCTGCCCACGATCATGCCTCCGGCAAAGGAAAACAGGCTGCTGCGGTTTCGGAAACGGAACAGGGTCAGGGTTAAAGCCGCCGCCCCGAAACCGTAAAGCAGGTTGAAGGGGCCGTAAACCAGTCCCGCCCGGCTTTCGATGTAGACGTTTTTCACCAGGCACCAGAGCATTTCGATGACCACCCCGGCAAAGCTGCCGATGAGGCAGACCCAGAACAGCTTGTAGAGGTTCACGCCCTGGGCGAAATGCCGGCATTTTTTCTCCTCCAGGTCAATGACGGAGTTGGCCGGAGCCGCCGCGATAAACCGGCGCTTTTTCCGGCTGGCCTTGACGTCGTGGAGCCGCGCCCCCAATTCATCCGCTTCGGCGGAGGTTTGCAGATAGGCTTTCATAAAACCGGAGGACACTTTTTTCAGGGAGGAGATCTCCGCGTCAACATCGCTGTAAAGCTGCTCCTCGTTCTCCCTGTTTTCCGCCTTCTGGGCCAGCTGCACGGCATACTCATGGGCCTGCTTCTGGGTCCCCTTTTGAAAAGCTTTCAGGTGCTCCTCCATTTGGGTATATTTGTTTTGTTCCATGGGCTTCTCCTTGTGATGTAGGTCTGGTAATATTGTACCATATTTCCGAGGGAAAGCAAGGACATTAGAAAAACTTAATCTTTTGCCCCTCAATACTTTATTATGCAGAGTATGGATTTTTATGAGGAAAAAGATTATAATGAAGATGTTGTGATTACCGGAGAAAAGAGAAGAG
Source organism: Candidatus Merdivicinus intestinigallinarum (assembly GCA_018713335.1). Lineage (GTDB taxonomy): Bacteria > Bacillota > Clostridia > Oscillospirales > Ruminococcaceae > Merdivicinus > Merdivicinus intestinigallinarum. The sequence goes on from DVOW01000021.1 coordinate 44,148, forward strand.
CAAGGTACCGGCGGAACACGCCGCTGTTTTGAGGATAAAGAAGGGAGAATCATGGAGGAGAATCGAGCCCATTCCAAGACCATGATGCTGATCGTGGACGATGTGGAAATGAACCGGGCGATTTTAAGCGCGATTTTTGAAGACCAGTACCAGATCCTGGAGGCGGAAAACGGGCTGCAGGCCCTGGAGCTGATCCGGGCCCATTCCGATGCCATTGCCGCGGTGCTTTTGGACGTGGTCATGCCGGAAATGGACGGGATATCCCTATTGCGGGCCATGAAGGAGGAAAACCTGGGACAGGACCTTCCGGTGTTTTTGATCACCGCCGACGCCTCGGAAAAAAATATGTATTTAGGTTATGAGCTGGGGGTCAAGGATATCATCGAAAAGCCCTTTATCCCCCACTTTTTGAAGCAGCGCATCGACGGGGTGGTGGAGCTTTACAAAACCAAGGCCGAATTGCAGGACACCATCCAGCACCAGGCGGAGATCATTGAGGAAAAAGTCGGGGAAGTCCGGGATTTAAGCGACAGCATGATCGAGGCCCTGGCTTTGGCCATTGAGTTCCGCAGCGGCGAAACCGGCCAGCACGTCCAGAGCATCCGTGCCTTGACTGCCGGTGCATTGAAAGCCATGCGGGAACGGGGCGTGCCGGGCTGCGGCTTTACCGACGAGCAGATCGAGCAGATCTCTTTGGCAGCTATCCTCCACGACCTGGGCAAGATCGCGGTGCCCGACGGCATCCTCAATAAGCCCGGCCGCCTGACCAAGGAAGAATACGAGATCATGAAGGGGCACGCCTTGAAGGGGGCGGAGCTTTTGGAGAAGCTCCCCAATCGGGACAAGAACCCCATCTTTTCCTATGCCTGGGATATCTGCCGCCACCACCACGAACGGTGGGACGGCTCCGGTTACCCGGACGGGCTGAAGGGGGAGGAAAACAGCCTGGAGGCCCAAATCGTGGCCATGGCGGACGTTTACGACGCCCTAATCAGCCCCCGGTGCTACAAGGCCCCCTTTTCCCGGGAGGAAGCGGCCCGCATGATGCGGGACGGGGAGTGCGGGATGTTCAATCCGGAACTGCTTCCCATATTTTTGGAGGTCAGCAGCCGCCTGACGGAGGAACGGGGAGCTGGCCGTGAAGGGGAATAAACTTGCTGATTTTAGGGATTTTTGCTGTGGGGATCCTGGTGGGATACCGGTGGTTCCCGGAAAAATTAAAGCGGCCCAATTCCGTTTTGCAGCTCCTGTGCATTGCGGCGCTGGTGTTCTGCATGGGGGCCATGCTGGGCAGAAGGGAAAACTTTTTTGAGGAGCTGGGACGCCTGGGGCTTGATAGCCTGCTTTTAGCGGTCATCCCCATGGCCTGCTCGGCCCTTTTGGTCTTCGCGGCCACCAAATGGTGGGGGAAGCGGAACAAGAAACAGGCAGACGGGGAGGAAAAATCTTGACAATACTCATCCTGATTGCGCTGGCCGCGGGGATATTCTGCGGCCGGTTCCTCTTCTCTGCCCAGGCCGCCGCCCTGGCCGGGGATTTATCTGACTGGATTTTGATGCTATTAATGTTTTCCGTGGGCGTCAGCGTCGGGACCAACAAGGACCTGTTTCGGCGGCTGCGGCGCATGGACCTGCGGGTGTGGATGGTGCCGGCGGGGGTAATTCTCGGCTCCATGGCCGGCGGGGCCTTGTGTTCGCTGTTTGTCAGCCTGGGGTTCTGGGAAAGCGTCGGCGTCAGCGCCGGCATGGGCTGGTACAGCCTGTGCGGCGTCATGCTGTCGGACTTTTACGGGGCCGATGTGGGGGCGGTGGCCTTTTTGAGCAACCTCCTGCGGGAGATCCTCTCCTTCCTGACCATCCCCCTGGCGGTGCGCTGGCTGAACCCCTACGCGGCCATTTCCCTGGCCGGGGCCACCAGCGAGGACACCACCCTGCCGGTGCTTATCCGCCACACTTCGGCGGAAATGGTGGTCTATTCGGTCGTCAACGGCGTACTTACCAGTGCCGCCATACCCGTCCTGCTGCGGCTCATCTATGACATGGGCCGGTAGGCTGACTTGTGGAACATAAGAAAAAATTAAGAAGTTTTTGCGGAAAAAAGGAAAAAATCTCTTTTTTTGTCCCGCCGCCTATGGTATACTGTATAAAAAGGAGATAGAAGGAGGACATGGTATGAAAAAACTGACGGCGCTTTTTCTTGCACTGATTATGACGATTGTGATATGCGCCCCGGTTGTAAACGCGGAGGATGACCCGGAGCTGGGCTTTTCCGTATCAAGCCAGGCGGCTTATCTGGTAAATAATGAAACGGGAATAGTTATCTACGAAAAAAATCCGGATCAAAAAATGGACCCGGCTTCCTTAGCGATGATTATGACGGCCATTGTGGCCATTGAAAACTGCCCGGACCTGGAAAACACCGTGGTGACGGCCCCGACTTATATTTTTGACGAGATCTTCCTGCTGGGCGCCATGAACGTGGACATGAAGCACGGGGAAGAGGCCCGGATGATCGACCTGCTTTACGCCATGATGCTGCGGACAGCCTGTGAATGCGCCAATATTATCGCCGACTATATCGGCGGCGGCAGCATTGACACTTTCGTGGGGATGATGAACCAGAAGGCCCAGGAAATCGGGGCAACCAACACCCATTTCGCCAATCCCCACGGCCTGCCCAATGACGAACAGTACACCACGGCACGGGATATGTATCTGATCACAAAATACGCCATGGAGATGGACCCCATCTTCATGCAGATCGCCACTTCCACCGAATACACCATGCCCGCCACCAACAAGCACTCTTCGGAACGGACCATCTACCACACCAACGACATGATGAGCGAAAGCCGCGGCGGCACCTGGTATTATCCCTATGTCAAGGGGATCAAGACGGCCTCTACGGAAAACGGCCGGAATTTGGTTTCCACCGCCGTCAAGGACGCCTATTCCTACACCCTGGTGACCCTGGGGGCCCAGCGGTATTACGACAATGGGGACCAGCTTTCCGACAACATGGCCTTTGTGGACGCGAAGCAGCTTTACGAGTGGGCCTTTAACAACTGGGGCATCCGTTCGGTGGTGAAAACCTCCACCATTATCACCAGCGTCAAGGTGGAAATGGGGAAAGATGTGGACGAGATCACTGTTTTCCCGGACCAGGATGTGGATTATCTGATGCGGATGGACATCGATATGAGCTCCCTCCAGCAGGTGATCAACCTGCCGGATTCGGTGGACGCGCCCATTACCGCCGGACAGGTCCTGGGGACCATGGACTTGAAGCTGGCGGACACCAATATCGCCACTGTCAACCTGGTGGCCAGCGAGAGCGTGGAGCGCAGCACCTGGCTTTACATTGTCCGGGGCATCCAGAACTTTTTCGGCTCCATCTGGCTGAAGCTCATTGTGGCGCTGCTGCTCCTGCTGGTGGCCGCTTATATTGCCTTTATGATCCTGACCAACAACCGCAACAAGAAGCGCCGCCGCCGCAAAATGAAACGGCATTTTTAAGAAAGAGGAAAATATTGCATGATCTTTGATTTGAGTTTTTTGGATTTGGAATTGGAGGCGGCCAAGACCGGTTCCCTTTCCCCTGCGTTAACGGGCCATCCCGCCTTCCGCGCCATAGCGGAGCACGAAGCGGAATTGCAGCGCCCGGTCTGGGACGCAGACAGCTTTTCAACCCGTTTTTCGGCCGCGGCGGCGGGAAAAGAAGGGGACTGGGGGCTTGCCCCGTTATTTCAGGAGCGTGAAAGGCTGGAAGGCTTCAGAGACTGGTTGGAAACGGAAAAGGAAGCCCTGACCGCCCTGGTGCGCCAGCAGCTGGAACGGTTTACGGGAGTCCCGCAGAATCCTGAGTTGCGCTGCATCCCTTATGTGGGCAGTTATGACGCGGGCTTCAGCCCGGACGTGGGGAACGGAGCGATTTACCTGAACCTGCCGGTTTTGTCCTCAAGGGAGGGCTTTTTGGAAACTCTGGTCCACGAAAGCTACCATGCCCGGAAAGCGGAACCGAAAACCCGCCAAAAGGCCAAACAACTTGAATTTCAATCTTCCCCCATGACACAGCTGCTATTTTTTACCGCGGAGGAAGGAGCCGCAAGCCTGGTGGGGAATAATGGACTGCTGGCGTCCCAGCATCCGGTCATTCCGCTGCGCGCCGCAGAGGAAGGGTACGCGGAACTGAAACAGCTCCTCGGCAGGTTCTGCGGGCAGGAACTGGATGAGCAGGCGGCGCTGGAAGCCTTTTTGCAGACGGACTGCTGCTATACAGGCGGCGTTTACATTGCTTACAGCGTGTGGAAGGCATACGGCCGGGACGGGATGGATACCTGGTCCGCCCGGGCGGATTTGGACGCTTATTATCAGGCGTTCCGGTCCGCCCCGCAGGGAGCGGACTGGCCGGCGCTTTCCTTGTAAACGGAAAGAGAATCTAGAGAATAGGGACGCTTCGGCGTCCCTTGGTTATTTTTTCCGCCCTTTCGGCGTATATTTCCGTATCCGGCCCTTTCTGGAAAAATAAGTTGAAAAGGTAAAGGAAATATGCTATAATAACTTAGTTATAGGATGGAGGTTTCTGCGAACTGCGGCCTCCCAATGGAAAATATCCTGCCGGCCGGGAGCTTCCCGCCGGCGGGGGCAATAGGAGGAATCCGTATGGCAAAACAACGCATCGCCGTCATCTTTGGCGGCGCATCTTCCGAGCATGAAGTGTCCTGCGTGTCCGCAGGCTCGGTAATCTCCAATATCCCCAAGGACGAATACGAAGTGGTCTGCATCGGCATCACCAAAAAAGGAAAGTGGCTCTTTTATCCCGGCGAATGGGACCGCATCGCCACCGGCGAATGGGAAAAGGACCCGGACTGCTGCGCCTGTATGCTCAGCATGGACAACGCAAAGCGGGGCATTTACAAAATCCTGGACGACCAGACGGTTTCCTTTTTGTCCATCGACTGCTTCTTCCCGGTGCTCCACGGCAAAAACGGGGAGGACGGCACCATCCAGGGGCTGTTTGAGCTTTGCATGGCCCCCTATGTGGGCTGCGACACCTGTTCTTCAGCCATCTGCATGGACAAAGCCTACGCCCACACGATCTTAGAAAGCGCAGGCATCCGCATGGCCCCTTACATCCTCTGCCGCCGCAGCGACAAGTTCCGCCCGGAGCAGGTGGCCCAGAAGGTGGTGGACAGCTTTGGCTTCCCGGTATTTGTCAAGCCCGCCAACGCCGGCTCTTCCGTTGGGGTGTCCAAGGCTAAGGACGAAAACGAGCTGGAGCAGGCCATCAAGCTGGCTTTTGTCCACGATGACAAGGTTTTGGTGGAAAAAGCCATCCGCGGGGTGGAAGTGGAGTGCGCGGTTTTGGGCAACGGTGACCCCCAGGCTTCGGTTTTAGGGGAAATCACCCCGGCCAACGAGTTTTACGACTACGAGGCCAAGTATGAAAACGCCGCTTCCGAGCTGCACATCCCGGCCCGTATCAGCCAGGAGCTTTCCTACCAGGTTCGGGGCATCGCCGTGGAGGCCTTCCAAGCCATGGGCTGTACCGGACTTGCCCGGGTGGACTTCTTTGTGGACCCCATCACCGGGGACATCTGGCTCAACGAGCTGAACACCATGCCCGGCTTTACCAGCATCAGCATGTACCCGAAGCTGTGGGAGGCCACCGGCCTGACCTACGGCGCGCTGCTGGATAAGCTCATTAAATTGGCCATGGAAAGGGCGGAAATCGATGGATAATCGTCCCATTGGCGTGCTGGATTCCGGTATGGGGGGATTGACGGCGGTAAGGGAGCTTTTGAAGGTGCTCCCCAAGGAGGACATTGTGTATTTCGGCGACACCGGCCGGGTCCCTTACGGCACCCGCAGCGCGGAGATCGTCACCCAATACGCCATGCAGGACATTAATTTCCTGCTGAGCCAGGGGGTGAAAATGGTCATTGCCGCCTGCGGCACTGTCACCACTACCTTACCGAAAGGGCTGTCCGACCAGTTCCTGTTCCCTTATACCGGCGTCTTATATCCCACCGTCCGTGCGGCGCTGAAGGCCACCCGGAATGGGAAAATCGGCGTCATCGCTACGGCCACCACCATCCGCACCGGCGCTTACGAACGGGAACTGATGCGGCTCAATCCGGCTGTCCGGGTCTTTTCCAAGCCCTGCCCGCTGTTTGTCCCCTTGGTGGAAAACGGGTATGTGGACCGGGAAAACCAGGTGACCCGGCTGGTGGCGGAAGAATACCTGGCCCCTTTGCGGAAAGAAGGGGTGGACACCCTGATTTTGGGCTGCACCCATTATCCGGTCATCGCGCCCATTATCGGGGACCTGATGGGGGAGGAAGTGGCCCTCATTGATTCCGGAAAGGCAGCGGCGGACTACGCCAAGGAGCTTTTGGAGGAAAAGGCCCTGCTGGCCGGGCGGGAAAGGAACGGCCAGTGCGGCTTTTATGTCAGCGATTCACCGGAGCAGTTTGCCGAAAACGCGGCGATGTTTTTAGGCGGGAGCTTCTGCGGGGAAGTGAAAAAAGTGGAGATCACCGGTTATCCCGACAGCTTCCGCGCGGATTCCTTGTAAAGAAAGGCTGAAAAAATGAAAAAGGATGTCAATATCTGCATCAAGGGCGTTTATGTGGCAGAGGAAGAACGCACCACCACAGAGCTTTACACAGTGGGCAGCCTCTGCAAGAAAAACGGCCATTATTACCTGACCTACGCGGAAAGCGAAACCACCGGCTTTGAGGGCTGCGTGACCACCATGAAGCTGGAAGAGGACCGGGTAACGGTCATCCGGCGAGGTCCCGCCACTGCCCACCTGATCCTGCAGAAGGGGATCCGGAACGTGGGCCGGTACGAAATGATGGGGACGCTGATGGACATCGGCGTTTACACCGACGGCATGGAAAGCACCATGACGGAAGACGGCGGCTCCCTGCACCTGAAATATACCATGGACATGAATTCCGCGCTGCTCAGTGAAAATGAACTGGACATCTCGGTGACACAAATATAACGGAATGAGAAAGGGTTTTGAAAATGGCGAATCCTGTTTTTGACGCGAAAAATCAGTGCCGGGCTTTGCTTCAGGCGGCTCTGGAAAAATGTGCGGCGGCCGGAAAGCTGCCGGAAGGCAATTTCCCCGAATATGTAGTGGAAATTCCGGGGGACACGGCCCACGGCGACTTTGCCGCCAACGCGGCCATGGTGTCCGCTAGGGCTTTCCGCAAGGCCCCCAAGCTGATCGCCGACGCTCTGGTGTCGGAAATGGACCTGACTGGCACCAGCTTTTCCAAGGTGGAAGTGGCTGGCCCCGGGTTTATTAACTTTACACTGGCCCCCGGCTGGTTTGCAGACACGGTAAAGAGCGTTTTGGAGGAAAAGGAAAACTACGGCCGCACCAATTTCGGAGAGGGCAAAAAAGTGCTGGTGGAATTTGTTTCCGCAAACCCCACCGGCCCCATGCACATCGGCAACGCTCGAGGCGGCGCCTTGGGCGACGGCATCGCTTCTGTTCTGGATTGGGCGGGCTATGAAGCCAACCGGGAGTTTTATGTCAATGACGCCGGCAACCAGATCAACAAATTCGGCCTGTCCCTGGACCTGCGCTACCAGCAGCTTTACAAGGACGGCGTGGAAATGCCTGAGGACAGCTATCACGGCCAGGACATCATTGACCACGCCAAGAATTTTGCCGCCATCCACGGCGACAAATATATGCACACCTCCGAGGAGGAGCGCCGCAAGGCTTTGGTGGAATACGCCCTGCCCTTGAACATTCAGGGCCTGGAACGGGATTTGGCCAAGTACCGCATCCACTACGACCGGTGGTTTAGGGAATCCACCCTTCACGCCGACGGCTCTGTTATGAAGGTGGTGGAGCTGCTCAAGGAAAAAGGCCACACCTACGAGGAGGACGGCGCCACCTGGTTCAAAGCCACGGAATTCGGCGCAGACAAGGATTTCGTGCTGGTTCGCTCTAACGGCGTGCCCACTTATGTTGTGCCGGACATCGCCTACCATTACGGCAAGCTGGTAACCCGGGGCTACGACAAGGCTATTGACGTTTTGGGCGCGGACCATCACGGCTATGTGCCCCGCCTGAAAGCCGCTTTGCAGGCCCTGGGCGTGGACCCCAGCCGCTTGGATGTGGTTCTGATGCAGATGGTGCGCCTGATTCGGGACGGCGAGGTGGTGAAAGCCAGCAAGCGTTCCGGCAAAGCCATCACCCTGGTGACCCTGCTGGACGAAGTGCCCATTGACGCGGCCCGGTTCTACTTTAACCTGCGGGAAGCTAACTCCCAGTTTGACTTTGACCTGGATTTGGCGGTGGAACAGTCCAGCCAGAACCCGGTTTATTATGTGCAGTACGCCCACGCCCGGATCTGCTCCATTCTCAAAAAGCTGGAAGCGGAAAAGGTTTCCGTCCGGGAAGTATCCGCTGAGGAGCTGGAAAAGCTCAGTACTCCCGAGGAAATCGCTTTGATCCGGCACATTGCCCGGTTCCCCTCTGAGATCATCGAGGCGGCCAAGGCTTACGACCCTGCCAAGATGACCCGGTACGCCCTGGATCTGGCTACTTTGTTCCACAAATTCTACACCGCCTGCAAGGTGTTCGGCGAGGAAGAGTCCCTGATGCAGGCCCGGCTGGCCCTGTGCCTGGCTGCTCGGACAACCCTTCGCAACGTTCTTTCCATCCTGAAAATCGACGCCCCCGAAACCATGTAGCCCGGTAACCGGGCTGTTAAGTCGCCGCGGCCGCACAGCCACGCGCCGGATTTTGGCTGGCGCACATCGTGAATGAATTCACGATTCAAGTTGCGCCTCTGGAGGGTATTTCTCGGAATAACCAGCGGACAAGACGTTACGGTTTGTCGTTTGTAGGGGCCGGGTTTCCCGGCCCGTCAATCGACCGCTCACCGTTTCGATAACGTTGTCTCCTATTATTTGTAGGGGCCGATGCCCACATCGGCCCGTCAATCTTCCTGTTTACTCAAAATTATTGAAATCAAGAAGGAGCGTATCCTCATGAAACTAGGTATGGTGGGTCTGCCAAACGTTGGCAAGAGCACCCTCTTCAACGCGCTGACCAATGCCGGCGCGGAATCCGCAAACTATCCCTTCTGCACCATTGAGCCTAATGTAGGCGTGGTATCTGTGCCGGACGAGCGTTTGGACAAGCTGGCAGAGATGTACCACCCGAAAAAATTCACCCCCGCCGTTTTGGAATTTATGGACATTGCGGGATTAGTAAAGGGCGCGTCCAAAGGCGAGGGCCTTGGCAACAAATTCTTAGCGGACATCCGGGAAGCGGACGCCATTGTTCATGTGGTCCGCTGTTTTGAGGATGGGGACGTGATCCATGTGGAAGGCAGCATCGGCGCGGCCCGGGACATTGAAACCATCAACCTGGAGCTGATTTTCGCCGATATGGAAATGCTGGAGCGCCGCATTGCCAAGACCCAGAAAATGGTCCGGGCGGACAAGAAATACACCGGAGAGCTGGCCTGTCTGGAACGGCTCATGGCCCATCTGGAGGAAGGAAAATCCGCCCGCAGCTTTGACTGCACCGACGAGGAAAAGGAAATCCTGGCGGCATCCCCCTTCCTGTCCAACAAGCCGGTGATTTACGCCGCAAACCTCTGCGAGGACGACTTCATCAATGGCTATGAAAACAACCCCCACTACCAGGCGGTGAAAAAAATCGCCGAGGAGGAGCACGCGGCGGTGCTTCCCATCTGCGCCAAAATCGAGGAGGAGATCGCTGATATGTCCGATGAGGACAAGGCCATGTTCCTCTCCGACCTGGGACTGAAGGAAAGCGGCCTGAACCGCATCATCAAGGAAGGCTACGCCCTGTTGGGCTACATCTCCTTCCTGACTGCCGGGGAGCCGGAGGTCCGGGCCTGGACCATCACCAAGGGCACCAAAGCGCCTCAGGCGGCCGGTAAAATCCACACCGACTTTGAGCGCGGCTTTATCCGGGCGGAAGTGGTGGCCTTTGACGACCTGATGGCCTGCGGCTCTATGGCGGCGGCCAAGGAAAAGGGCTTAGTCCGGCTGGAAGGCAAGGAATATGTCATGCAGGACGGCGACATCGTGCTGTTCCGATTCAATGTCTAACTGCAAAATATTACGGGCACAGAGGGAAAATCTTCTGTGCTTTTCTTTTTATAAAATCAGTTGACAATTTTAGTGAAATATCGTAAAATAAAATTGAGATATGGAGGTGAGTTTATGCAGAAAGTATCCGTTTCACAAAAAGGCAGTCCCTTGGTCCTGTCCGGCATCGCCCTGCTGATTCTAGCAGTGGGCGGCGGTATCTTTTTGGGGATCCCGGCCTTGCAGGCGGTCATACTGAGCTGGAAGGACTATCGTCCGGTCCAGGGCCTGCTGGGAAGCCCCTGGGTGGGTCTGAAAAATTATCAAACTTTGTTTTCTTCCCCCTATTTTTGGCGAATCGTAAAAAACAGTCTGATTTTCTGGTTTTTTGGCAGTGTTCTGCCGGTCCTGGCCGGGGGAGCTTTGGGCTTTGTCCTGAGCCGGAAGGCTGCGGGCAGAAAAGCCGCGGCGTTTCTGGCCTGCTGGCTGCTGCCCGTGTTTTTGCCGGAGCTCCTGTACGCGTATCTGGCTATTTTGGGTTTTGGGGCTGAATTTTTGACGGTTCCGGCTATGGCCCGTCTGGTGACCTTGGTCATGTCCGGGTTCCGGGTTTTCTGCTTTGCGGTATTCCTCAGCGGGATCGGCGGACTCACCGGAAAAACTCGGGGATTTTCACCGGGGAAAGCCGCACTTTTGGGGACAGGGGCCGTCTTGGCCTTGGTGCTGGCCCGGGCTTTTACCTCGTCCAACCTGAATTTCCTGCTCCAAAATCCGCTGACCTACGAAACTATGGACACGCTGGACAATTATTGTTTCCGGCAGGGATTGTATAACATGGCCGTGGGCGCCAGTACGGCTGGCTGGGTCAGTAAATGGATGATGCAGCTGCCCGGGCTGCTGCTGGGGGCCGTCCTCCTGATCGTGCTGATGAAAAAGCAGACAGCTGCGCCCCGGCAAGAGGGGGAAAAAGGGGGTTCCGCCCCTGCCGTGGCTGCAGGCGTCATCATCTGCGCCGTGGTATTGGCGGGATGGATCTTCCTTTTAAGCCTTCAGCCCGGCTTTTTGAAGCCCATCATATGGCTCCAGTCCCTGGTCAATTCTCTGTTTGCCGCAGTCATTTCCTGCGTATTATTCGCGGTATTGCTGGGGGCGCTCCTGCTGGCCTGTTACCGGTTTCCTGTTGTGGGAGTATGTCTGGGGCTGTTTTTTAGTTCCCTGCTGAACAACTGGATGGCCGGATACCTGTTTTACCGGGAACTTTCCCTGTACAACACTCTGCTGGGGACAGCCTTGTGGACTTGCTGGAACGGGGTGCTCCTGCTTGTCCCATTATCCGTCATTGGCGGCGTGTTTGATGGGAAAAACATCGGGCTTTCGGCCTGGCTCCGGCGGATGCTGCCCTTTTTCCTGCTGTTTTTTGGATTGTTTGCGGCTCTGAGCTGGGGAGGCTGGATGGAGGACATGATCCTGATTTCCGGTGGAGATAACCGGACCCTGCCCCTTTTGCTGCAGGCCTGGATGGTCTCCGGTGTCAATCCCAATCAGGCGGTGAGTGCGGCGGGGGAGGGCCTTTCCGGCGGGATCACAAATTTGCTGCTGGTATACAGCCTGGTTCCCTTGCTCATTGGCGGGGCCTGCGTGACGCTGTTCGGCTTTTTGTTCCCCAAGGAGGAAACAGCCTCCTAAATTTGCGATGTTATGTTCCAGACGAAAAGGAATCCCCTGCCGGATAAACGGCGGGGGATTTTTTCAGGAGATTTTCATGCTGCTTGCCATGGAATGGTCGATAATGGCGATGAAGGTAGGGCCTACATTGCCGGTAATGGGGGTGCCGTCTTTTGCAGTGAAGGCAAACTGGTTTTGGTAACTGCCCTTTTTCCAGCTGATTTCCTCCACTCCGCCGCCGGTAAAAAACCAGCCGGTGCCGCTGCCCAGGGCCACCTCCCGCAGGTCGCCGCCGTTGTAGCTGGTGATGCTGGTGGACAAAACCAGGACGTTTGCGAATTGCAGGACCTGGCTGTTGTTTTCGTCCATGTGAGGTTCGCCGTTTCGTTTCTTTTCATAAAAGCCGGTGTCCGGGTTCCAGGTAAATTCGCTGTTGGTGTAGCCGGAGAATTTGACATACACGCTGCCCGCTTTCTGGGGTAGCTCCACTTTCTTTTGGGAGATAACAAAGGGGGCGGTGGTTTCCCCGTTCAGGGAGTAGCCCCGCTGTTCCGCCACCGACTGGATGGCTGCGCCGTCGATAAAATAGCTGTGCTCCACACCTCGGTTCTGGGCCCGCCAGTTATCTTTTGTGAAAGCGGTGGCGCCGTAAATCAGGCCGTCGATGTTGTCGATGCCCCGGTTCTGGATGGCCGCCTTGCCGGGGTTGCTGCCGCCGAAATGGACATACAGAGCGTTATATGGAACCAAAAGATCCGTATAGTAATGCCGGGCGGAGCGCACCGGCCCCACAGACGGGACGGAGGAAATGTCCGCGAACACCGCCAGAATCCGGGTGATGCCCCCTTCCACCGCCACTTCGTAGAGAATGTCCGCCTGGGACAGGCCCCGATGGGGCAGGGCGGCATTCAAATTATTGACCATGATGGCTACCGGCCGCTTGCCCAGGGCGCTTTCCGGGTAGCCCGGTTCCCCGGTCAGGGGATTTTTGGGCATGGCCGCCAGCTCCGCCGCCCGCTGGGAGGGCGTTTTGCCCGGGGAAAAACGGGCGGATACCGCCGTTTCCGGGGACGGATACGTGAAAACCGTCCCGTGCTCCTCCTTGCCGCAGGCAGTGAACAGCGTCATGCAGGCCGCCAGGACGGCCAGCCCCTTCCAAACCTTCCTCATTTCGATCCCCCCGGAAAGGAGATACCGGCCTGCCGCCGGATTTGCTCCATGACGGAACTGACCTGGAAGGCCAGCTCCCCGGCTTTTTCATATTCTTCCCGGGAACCCGCCGGGTCCGTGATATACCGGTAAAAATCCGCCGCTTCATTGCCCATTAAGGCGTCCTTCTCCGCAGAGCCGGTGATCGGAGTGGGAGTTCCCGCCTTGTCGTAAAGCACCGCCTCAGTCAGCTGGGAAATGGAGGGCAGAACCAGGGTCCCTTCCTCCCCCATGATTTCCGAGCCCAAACGGCTCTGGGCGTTTTTGCAGCAGTGGAGCACCGCCTGGAAGTCCGGATAAGAAAGGATGGCGGCGCAGGAAATATCCGCCCCGGTGGGCAGGAAATCAGCTTTCGCGGTGATGCTTTCCGGCATCCCAAACCAGGCCGCAGCCGGGTAAACACAGTAGATTCCCAAATCCATGAGGCTCCCTGTGGCCATTTGGGGGTTGAAAATATTGGGCAGCTCCCCCCGGAGATAGGCCGGGTATTTGGAGGAAAGCTGGCAGAAATCCAGCCGGGCGCTTGTCACCTTGCCGATTTTCTGCAAAGCATCCTCAACGGCCCCCAGGTGGGGCTGATGGAGCATCATGATGGCTTCCATGTAAATGAGCCCTTTTTTCGCGGCCAGTTCCCGCAGTTCTTCATACCCTTCCGGGGTGACGGTGATGGGCTTTTCGCAGATGACATGTTTTCCGGCTTCCAGCATCATCCGGCTCTGCTCATAGTGGAAGGCGTTGGGACTGGCGATATACACCGCCGGGATGTCCGACGCCGCTAATTCCTCCAAATTGGTGTAAACAGTGGATACCCCGTATTTCTCCCCAAAAGCAAGGCCGGTTTCCTTTTTGCGGGAATAAACGGCGGCCAGCTCCCAGTGTCCGGTCCGGGCGGCCCCCTGGATATAAGAACCGGCAATCCAGCCGGTGCCGATGACAGCGTAGCGCATGGCGCAATCCTCCCCTGGTTTTTGTATTCTCTTTTTATTATAGTAAAAATCCGCCGGAAATACAAGAAAATCTTGTAAAATCCCGGCGGATTTTGTATACTGTTAGCAGGAGGGGAGAATGGTGAACAAATTTGAAGAACAATTGCAGAAAAAAGCCCTGCGGATGTCCGCCGCGGCCTTTGCCCTCATTTTGCTGCCCCGGCTTTTGCGGAAAATCTTCGGAATTATCGCCGGGCGGGTCAATTTTGCCGGGCAGAAGGCCGGGTTCCTGGCCTGGGGCAATGGGAACCGGCGGGTCCTTTTCTGCTCCAGCCAGTACGACCCGGACTGGGACAGGAACAGGGCAGTCCCCCTGGCGGAAAAAAGCCTCCTGCTGACTGCGGCCGCCCGGCTCCTAAGGAAAAAGCGGCGTTAAAACTCTTTGGTCACTTCCTTCACGCTGCGTTTGGGAACGTGGTAATTGCCCTCTCCGTCCAGGTAGTATTCCACCGAGCCGGTGAACTTTTCACAGACGGAGGTGTGGAGAGGGTACCCGAAAGCCACCAGGGAATGGAGGTACCATTTCGGCGGCAGGGCCAGGTGCTCCGCCAGCCAGGGCCTGTCGCAGGCCCCGATAATGCAGCTGCCGATGCCCCGGTCCCAGGCGGTCAGGGTCATGTTGGAAATGGCAAGGCCCGCGTCGGTGCCGGCGGCAGAAGCGCTTGCAATGCTTTCATCAATGAGGACGGCGATGAACATTACCGGCCGTTCCGTTTCCTTGGGCGTGCCCTGCTCCGGAGGCAGATAGGCCGCCCATTTTGTGTGCTCAAACACATGGCCGAGCTTTTCCGGGTCCCGGATGACCAGGTACCGCAGGGGCTGGCGGTTGCCCGCGCTGGAAGCGTAGCGGGCGGATTCCAGGATGGCCTCCAGGTCCCTGTCCGGAATAGGCCTTTGTTCAAAGCGGCGGTAGGTCCGCCTGGTTTTGAGAAGTTCCATCAGTTCCATGCGATCACTCCTTTTTGTGCGTGTTCCAATGCAGAGAGGGAAGTTTTTTCTTCTTTTTTTCCAAAATGGGATGGCCGGGCGGGGCGTAGTCCCCGGTCTCTGTGGGGAGCCCCTTTTGTTCCAAACGGCTGGTTACAAATTCCGAGATCAGGGAATAAATCACGGCGAACAGGGGGACGCCGATGAACATCCCCACAACCCCCAGCAGGCTTCCGAAAACGGTGATGGCAAAAATCACCCAAAAGGCGGAAAGCCCTGTGGAATCCCCCAGGATTTTCGGGCCGATGACGTTGCCGTCCAGCTGCTGCAAAAGCAGGATAAAAATGGCGAACCAGAAAGCGGTTACCGGGTCCACAATCAGCAGGATGAGGATGGAGGGAATGGCCCCGAAAAAGGGGCCGAAGTAGGGGATGACGTTGGTGACGCCGACGATGACGCTGATGAGCATGGCGTAAGGCCAGCGGAAAAGGGACATGAAAAACAGGCAGATGAGGAAGATGATGAAGGAATCCAGGATCTTTCCCACAATGAACCCGCTGAATACCTGGTGGCTTTTCCGGGTGATTTGGGTCAGGCGGTCTACCCGGGCTTTGGAAAAGAAGGCGCAGAAGATTTTGCGGACGTGGGCAAAGAAGCGCTCTTTATCCAAAAGCAGGTACAGGGAAACAATGAATCCCACAATGATGTTGATAATGCCGGTGGTGAAGCTCATGGTCCACTGGAAAAGCTGGGGCACCAGGGTGGTCAGGTTGGAGGCAAAGGTCTGCATCCAGGCTTCCGCCGTCCCCAGGATTTTGTCCACGGTCCCCTCCGGCAGGCTTGCCAGGTTGTATTTCTGCGCCAGGTTCGTTACCATGGGTTCCAGCTGGGCCAGCCAGGCCGGAATCTGCTGGGCCAGGCTTGCGATGCTCTGGGCGACCTGGGGGATGACGATGCTGAAAAAGACTGCCAGCAAAATGATAGCTGTGACATAGGCTCCCAGCGCCCCAAGCCTTCTGGCCCCTTTCCCGCTGATTTTCCCTTTCCCGGCTTTGAGGATCCAGCGTTCATAGGCGTTTAGCAGGGGGCAGAGGATGTATGCGATGCTGAACCCCCAGATAAAGGGGCTTAAAACGGACAGGCAGTCCCCCAGAAAAGCGGCGATGGCCTCAATCCGCAGCAGGGCCGCCACGATGACGGCCACAATGGTGAGGACCAGGATGGAATAAGCGGCAATGGTGTTATATTTGGCGTTAAACTCAAATTTCATGGCCTGCCTCCCCGGGAGAAAGGAGGGAGCTTAAGGCTTCCCCAATGCTGCCGCGGATTAACAGATCCGCCTTTTGGTCGTAGGGGGTGGGGCTTTTGTTGATAAGGGCCAGCCGGCGCCCCCGGTAATACTGGAGAAGCCCTGCCGCCGGATAAACGGCTAAAGAAGTGCCGCCTACAATCAGCAGGTCCGCCTGGGAAATGGCCTCAATGGACTGGCGGAGGGTGTCCGCGTCCAGGGTTTCTTCATAAAGGACCACATCCGGCTTGATAATGCCGCCGCAGGAACAGCGGGGGATGCCTTCCGAATGGAGGATTTCCTCCATGGGATAAAACTTGCCGCAGCTCATGCAGCAGTTCCGCAGGACCGAGCCGTGGAGCTCCAAAACCCGCCTGCTGCCCGCCGCCTGGTGCAGGCCGTCGATATTCTGGGTGACAACCGCCGCCAGGATCCCCCGTTCCTCCAATTTGGCCAGGGCCACATGGGCCGGACCGGGCCTGGCTTCGGGGCAGAGCATTTTTTCCCGGTAAAACCGGTAAAATTCCTCGGGTTTCCGGTCAAAAAAGGTGCGGCTCAAAATGGTTTCCGGCGGATAAGCCCACTGCTGGCTGTAAAGGCCGTCCTGGCTGCGGAAGTCCGGGATGCCGCTTTCCGTGGAAACTCCGGCCCCGCCGAAAAAGACGATGCGGCGGCTTTCCGAAACCCACTGGGACAGGTTGCGGAGTTTTTCGTCCTGCGCTGCTTCCATGCCGTTACGCCTCCTCTTTCAAAACCAGCCCAACAGGGCAGTGGTCGCTGCCGAAAACGTCGGTTCGGATGAAGCTGTCCTGAATGCGGCCTTCCAGCTTATTGGATACGAGGAAATAGTCGATGCGCCACCCGGCGTTCTTTTCCCGGGCTTTGAAGCGGTAGGACCACCAGCTGTAAACGCCCTCCTTGTCCGGGTAAAGGTACCGGAAGCTGTCCAAGAACCCGGCGTCCAGCAGTTCCGTCATTTTTCCCCGTTCCTCATCGGTGAAACCAGCGTTGCGGCGGTTGGTCTTTGGGTTTTTCAGGTCGATTTCGCTGTGGGCCACATTCATGTCCCCGCAGACGATCACCGGCTTTTGGGCGTCCAGCTTTACAAGGTATTCCCGGAAAGCGTCCTCCCATTCCATGCGGTAGGAAAGCCGGGCCAGTTCCTGCTGGGAATTGGGGGTGTAGACGTTGACTAAGAAAAATTCCGGATATTCCAGGGTAATGACCCGGCCCTCCGCGTCATGCTCCGGAAGCCCCAGGCCATATGCCACGGAAAGCGGTTCCGTCTTGGAAAAAACGGCGGTGCCGGAATAGCCCTTTTTCTCGGCGCAGTTCCAGTATTCCCAATAGCCCTCCGGCTGGAAATTGATCTGGTCCAATTGCAGCTTGGTTTCCTGCAAGCAGAAAATATCCGCGTCAGCAGCGGCAAAAAAATCGGCAAAGCCTTTGCCCATGCAGGCCCGCAGGCCGTTGACGTTCCAGGATATGAGTTTCATGGCGGTCCATCCTCTCTGGGTGTGATTACAATTTTAGTATACCACAAGCGGCGAAAAAAGTCATGAACAACAGGAAAATTTCCCGAAAAAACCGGACGCCGGGCCCTTGGCCGGTTGCGCGCAGGGGAAGGGATGTGGTACAATAATGATAACGGAAAATAAACTGTCCAAAATACATACGGAGGATATTTTTATGAAACAAGACCGCCCTTACCCTTTTGTCCATGTAACGCCCAAAGCGGAGCACAGCGTGGAAAAGGGGCACCCGTGGATCTATGATACCGAAATTCTAACGCCGCCGGACTGCGCTGACGGGGAGCTGGTGGACGTGTTCAGTGGCCGCCGCACCTACCTGGGGACAGGCTTTTACAACAGCCATTCCAAAATCCGGGTGCGGCTCATTTCCCGCAACGCCAACGACCGCTTTGACGAGGCCTTCTGGGAACGCCGCCTGCGCCACGCCTGGGAATACCGGAAAACCGTCATGGGGGAGGACGTCTCCTGCTGCCGCCTGGTGTTCGGCGAGGCCGACAGCTTTCCCGGCCTGACCATCGACCGCTTTTCCAACATTCTGGTGGCCCAGACCCTTTGCTTGGGAATTGAGAAGGTGAAGCACCTGCTGTTCCCCCTGCTTGTGAAAATTTTGGAGGAGGACGGCCAGGAAATTGACGGCCTTTACGAGCGCAACGATGTGGCCATCCGGGAACTGGAGGGCATGGAGCAGGGGACTGGCTGGTTCCCGCTGCCGGGGAAAGAGCCGCCCGCGTCCGCCTGCACGGAAATTGTGGAAAACGGCATCCGGTACCTGGTGGATTGCGCCAACGGCCAGAAAACCGGCTTTTTCCTGGACCAGAAGTACAACCGCCAGGCGGTGGCCCGTTTGAGCAAGGGCCGCCGGGTGCTGGACTGCTTTACCCACACCGGCTCCTTCGGCCTCAACGCGGCCATGGGCGGAGCAGCCCACGTCCATTCAGTGGATATTTCCGAGGAGGCCGTCCGTATGGCGGAGGAAAACGCCCGCCGGAACGGTTTGGAGGGACGCATGAGCTTCGAGGCCGCCAATGTCTTTGACCTGCTGCCCACCATCCCCAATAAAACCTACGATTTCATCATCCTGGACCCGCCCGCCTTTACCAAATCCCGCAAAACGGTGCAGAGCGCCATCCGGGGCTATAAGGAAATCAATCTCCGGGCTATGAAGCTCCTGCCCTTGGGCGGTTATCTGGCCACCTGCTCCTGCTCCCACTTTATGACCGAGGAGCTGTTTGTGAAAATGCTCCAGGACGCGGCCAAAGACGCCGGCGTCCGGCTCCGGCAGATCGAAGCCCGGCAGCAGGCTCCGGACCATCCCATCCTCTGGAATGTGCCGGAAACCAACTATTTAAAATTTTACCTGTTCCAGATTGTATAATGATCGGAATTATTTCTTTCCGTAAAATTTCTTTTCCTTTGGGATGACAACCTGATCGTAATGCTCGATTTTCTGGTTTAAGCGGTCCAGGGAGCTTTGCATATCCGCCATCCGTTCCAGGAGGCGTTCCCGCTGCTCCACCAGGATATTTTTCCGGGCCTCGGCTGTGGCGTCCCCTTCCCGGAAAAGGGTGACATATTCGATGAGGGCTTCGATCTGCACCCCGGCCTTCCGCATACAGAGCATCATCTCAATCCAGCGGCAGGACTCCTCATCGTAATCCCGGATGCCGCTTTTGTTCCGGGGGACCGGGGGAAGAAGGCCGATGCGTTCGTAATAGCGGAGGGTATCGGCGCTGACGCCGTATTTTTTGCTGACTTCTGCAATGGTCATACAGATCGCTCCTTTCGTTTTTCTGATTCCAGTGTAACACATGGAGCATACTCCAGGTCAAGAGTTTTTGCGAAATAAAAGGACATCCCCAGTGGATGTCCTTTTTAGCTTTTCAAAACGATATAGAAATTACTTTGTAAAAGGGAAAAGAAAAGTTTTCGCCCGCCTTGTTTCATGTCGTGAACAAGTTCACGACGGGCGGCGGATTCCAAAGGCAGAGCCTTTGGGCGCACTTCGAAGAGTGCGAAATCCTACTTTTCGCGCCTCGGGCGCGAACTCTTAAACAAAAAGCGAGCCCGCAGGCTCGCCGCGGATGACCCCGCGCCGTGATTTTGCCTGCAAAATCACGGTTTAGAATTTTCTAAGTTTTATCCATTGTTCATTTGCGTCAGCAAAGCACATTGTTTTACCCCGCAAATTACCCGAATCACCCTGTTTACGCGTTCAAAGCCGGGGCCAGCTTGGCCTTCCGCAGGGCCAGCACCACCATGGGGATCAGCACCAGCTGGATGATAATGCCGGGCAGGGCGGTAACGAAAGACGCTGTGGCCCAGACGGCCAGGGAATATTCTCCGGCCCGGAAAATCAGGGCGTTGATGACGCCGTACACGATCCGGCCCCCCAGCATGGCCCCAATCAGGGAGATGTACACATTGGCCAGGCTCTTGCCGGTGTGGATAAACTGGAAAAACAGCCCGGCCAGCAGGCCGTAAACCGCCAGCTCACAGAGCATGGAGGGCAAAATAGCCATAGGGGGCATGCTGGTAATCAGGCTGGACAGCAGGGGAGCCAGCAGTCCGCAGGCCAGCCCGTACTGCCAGCCGCAGATGAGCCCGCACAGCAGCACCGGGATGTGCATGGGCAGAAGGACGCTGCCAGCATTGGGGATGCCGTGGCAGAGGACGGGCAGGATGACGCCCAGGGCGACAAAGAGTCCGGACAGGACCAGTTTTTTGGTTGTGTTCATGAGAAATACCTCCGTTTATTGTTTGACAGGTGTAAAGCACCCGTTTTTGACTGCGGAATCTAAAATCCAGCCGCACTGTTCCGGTAGGGCGGCCCATTGAAAATACCGTTCCTCCATAGGGATCCATTCCCGGAGGAACCGCTGGTACAAAGCGGCCCCGCTGCGGGCGAAGATCCGCTTTTTCTGGACGTCCTCCGGGCAGTTGAGGAAGATTTTCACATCGCAGGGCAAACCGGCGGCCGGGTGCAGGCTGTAGGAGCCTTCCACCACCGTCAGGGCCTTGACCGGGATCTCCCGTCTGCCCCGGAAGGTCATTTCCGAGCAGTCGAAGATCCGGTAGGAAAAACTGCCGCCGGGGATCTTCGCGGACACTTCCTCTGCGAACCGTTCGTAGTGGACGTTCCCGCCGGGTTCCGCCAGGCGTTCCGGCATCCGCAGGTCAGGGGGCAGGAAAAAGTCGTCCATGTGGATGACGGCGGCGTCGTAGACTTCTTCCAGCATGGCGGCGAAGGTGCTTTTGCCCGCGCCGCACCGGCCGTCCACAGCAGCCACCGCCCGGCCCCTTTCCCGGATGATCCGGTCGATTTCCAGAAACAGCTCCAGGCAGGTCAGGTACCGTTCCGGGACAATCCGGTAAGCGGGGTGATGGGCCGCCCGGTATTCCGGACTGTGGCTCACCATGTGGCAGCCGTCCTTCCAGTAAAGCTCCAGGTATTCGGAGAGCTTTTCGCCGGAAAAGGGCATCCCGCCCTGGTCCGCCAGCCTTTGCAGCAGCTCTGTTTTCCGCCGGAAGGAAGCCTCATTCCCGGAAACCTGCCTGGCTCCCGCCGCGAAAAGCCGGTTGACTGTGGGTAAAGCTTCCTCCCACAGCCCCCGCAGCTCCAGGCGGCACAGGCCGTTGCCAATGGGTTCCCACCGTGGTGATCCTTCCTCCTGGCCTTCCAGCCGGCGGAACTCCTCTTTTAGGTACCGGAGGCTCGTTTCCGGGTTTGTGATGATATGCCCGCCGCCGAACTCGTTTTGATATAAGAGCTTGACCGCGTCCTGGGGCTGCATGGCCGGGTATTCCGCCCCGTGGCGGACTAAGATCTCTTCCAGCTCCCGGCTGGAGATTTCCTCTTTTTCTGCCTGGGTCCGGCGGGTTTTTGTAAGCTTGTCCAGCAGGGCTTCCAGCCGGTCCAGCTTTTGGCCCGTTTGCTTTAGCTGTTCCCGTCCGGCCTGGCAATGGGCTTTGAGGATCTCGCACCGTTTGTCCAAGCCGGAGCCGCCCATCTGGGTCAGTTGGGTAAATTCCTTGATTTGGGCCAGGGGCATCCCCGTGTCCCGCAGGTCGCACACCAGCCGCAGCCACTGGGCGTCCTGCTCGGTATACCGCCGGAACCCGTTGGATTCCCGTTCCACCCGGGGCAGCAGCCCTTCCTTTTCATAATACCGGAGAGCATGGGCCGGGAGCCCGGCCAGCGCCGCCATCTCCTTAATGGTATATTCCAATTGCATCGCCTCAACATTAAAGTTTACATGAAGGTTAAATAGCTCGCCTGTATTATACTGTGTTTTGTTCCCTTTTGCAAGGGAAAATCCCAAAAATTTTATATTTTTACTGATTTTCCCTGTACAGGCCCCAAAACGCTCCATTTTTCAGAAAAATCTGCTATATTTTATAATAGTGATTGACAAAAATTATGGAAAGCATTATCATGAAGAAAATAAGACCGGAAGGTCAGCGTGAGGGGGATTTTATGAAAACAATATCATTGAACAGCGGCTGGAAGCTGTGCGACACCGGATTTTCCGTAAAACATCCGGCGGAGGCCGCAAAATACGCCCAAAACTGGTATCTTTGCCAGGTTCCCTGCGATGTCCGGATGCCGCTGATGGAGCACGGCGTGATCCGGGACCCTGTTCTGGCCGATTATGCCCATGACAGCGAATGGATCGAGCAGCGGGCCTGGTGGTATTTCAAAACCTTTTCCTGTTCCCGGGAGGATTTGGACGCGGAGGCCGTGGAGCTGGTGGCCGAGGCCATCGACACCCGGTGCGACGTGTTTTTGAACGGGATTTTGATCGGCAGCCAGGCCAATGTCCACCGGGCTTTCCAAAAGGACGTGAAGGAATACTTGACGGAGGGGGAAAACTGCCTGGCCATCCGGGTCACCACCGGCCTGGAGGAAGTGACGGAGGAGGACGTAGGGGACCTGCATTATGCGGTCTGCCATGAAACCCTGCACAACCGCTGCGGCGACACCCACCGGGGGGACATGCGCCGGGCCTTTGTCCGGCGGCCCCAGTATACCATCGGCTGGGACTGGGGTCCCCGGGTGGTGACCTGCGGCATTGTAGGGGAGGTTTCCCTGAATATTTATCAGAAGATCGCCATTCGGGAGCTGCGGGTGTCCACGGCGGAAATTCGGCCGGACGGCAGCGCCCTGCTGTCCGTTATGGCCAATATCGAAAACCTGTCCCTGTTTGCCACCCGGGACTGCGATGCCCGGCTGACGGTGGAATACCAGGGGCAGCTTTGCGGACAGCTGGAATGGAAGCAGGAGCTTTTGACCGGCGGCTATAACTATCTGGAAGGGACTTTGGAGATCCCGGACGCCAAACTCTGGTGGCCCAACGGCTACGGGGAACAGCCCCTTTATGAGGTGCGCATGACCGCCGTCTGCGAGGGGAAGGAAACCAGCTATCCCGTGCAGCGCGTCGGCATCCGGACTGTCCGGATGGACCTTTCCCCCACAGGGAAGGGACAGGAACGGATTTTTGCCCTCCGGGTCAACGGCGTCCGGATTTTCTGCAAGGGCGGCGACTGGATCCCGGCGGACAGCATCTACGCCCGTGTGAGCCGGGAGAAGTACACCCGTCTGGTGGAGGAGGCCGTCTGCGCCAATTTCAATACGTTCCGTATCTGGGGCGGCGGCTTATACGAAAAGGAATTCTTTTATCAGCTCTGCGACCAAAAGGGGATCTTGCTGTGGCAGGATTTCATGTTCGCCTGCTCCACATACCCGGACCATCGGGAGGCATTTTCCGAGGAGTGCCGCCGGGAGCTGGATTACCAGACCAAGCGGCTGCGGAACCACCCCTCCATCGCCCTGTTCTGCGGCAACAACGAGGATCAGGAGATCTTTTATGAGGATGAGCTCCAGTGCCGGTGGGGGCTTCACTACACCCGGAACCGGCAGTACGGCCTTGCGGTCAGCAATCTGATTGCCAAAACTGTGATGCACCAGAACTGCCCGGATATCCCCTATTGGAACAGCTCCCCCTACGGGGGCGAAAAGCCCACCTCGGAGGAGATCGGGGATGTGCACCACTGGGGCGCGGCCATGATGAACCCGGATATGAAAAAACGGATCGACCCGTTTGTCTACGACCAGCTGGGGGCGAAGTTTGTCAGCGAATACGGCTATATCGGCCCCTGTTCTTTGGAAACCATCCGGGATTACTTTGACGGGCGGCCCATTGACCGGGATTCCGAGATCTGGAAGCTGCATAACAATAATTTTGAAAAAGATACGGTCCTGGCCGGGATCCGGAAGCATTACCCCCTAGATACCGCCGTGTTGTCCTTAGAGGACTACATCCTCTACGCAGGCGCGGTGCACGAGCTGATTTTGGGGTATTCTCTGGAGGCGATCCGCTTTAAGGAGCAGTGCCACGGGGCATTGTTCTGGATGTACAACGATACCTGGGGGGAAGTGGGCTGGACCATCGTGGACTACTATCTCCGCCGGAAAACCGGCTTTTACGGCGTTAAGCGCGCCTTTGCCCCGCTGAAGCTGTCCATGCGGGCGGTGGATGGGAAGCTGCTGGTGCAGGCCTGCAACGACACGCCGGAGGAAGTTTCCGTCCGCGCCCAGCTTGGGTACCTGTCCTTTGACGGGAAGGAAGCCCGGCTGGAGCCTTTGGAGATCCAGGTCCCGGCCCGGTCCCGGCGGTATGTCTACGAGGGGCCGCTTCCGGATTACGACGCCAAAGCCGGCTGCCTGGCAGTCATCCCGGAAGGCGCTTTTGAGCCCTGCATCCTTCGGGCCGGGGATTTGAAGGACTGGCGCCTGCCCTCTGACCCCCAGCTCCAGGCAGAGGTCCGCCAGGAAGGCGAGAACGCCGCTGTAACGGTCAGCAGTCCTGTCTACGCGCATTTAGTGCGGGTGGAGGGGGATTTCCGCTGCTCCGACAATTATTTTGACCTGCTGCCCGGGCAGTCCAAGACCATTACCGTGTACGGCGCGGAAGCATCCGGCATTTCTGTCCGCGCGTACCGGCCGCAATAAGGAGCGTGATGGAATGGCGGAGCAGTATTTAGCGGACCTTACCTGCCATTTGGAGGAGCGTTACCGCATCCGGCCCGTGTCCATTACTCCCGCAAAACGGGGGTATTACGGAGAAACCTGGAAAGTCCAGGGGGAGGAGGGCTGTTATTTTGTGAAGCTGGATTTCCTGCCCCGGCACCGGGAAATCTTCCGAAACAGCCTGTCTGCCGTGGATTATTTCTGCTGGCGCGGGATCGACTTCGCCGGACAGGTGGTGAAAACCGTCCGGGGGGAGCTTTCCTCGGAGTTCCGGTCCGCCGTCATGGGGGTGTTCCGGTGGGTGGAAGGGGAAAACCTGGAAACAGACGATACAAAGCCCATGGAATACCGGCTGCTCTGCCAAATCTACCGTCTGACCAGGCCGGGGCTCCCCATTCCCACCATGGAATTTTCCGATGGGGCGGCCCGGCAATTTTACCAGGGTTGGCGGCGGATGGAAGAAAACCCAAAAGGGGAGATGGAACGGGTGTTCCTTGCCATGCTGGATGGGCAAAGGGCGAAAATAGACAGCTGCGCCCGGAAGCTGTCCCGGTACGCAAACGCCTGCCGCATGGACACCGGCGGCTTTGTCATCACCCACGGGGACGCAGGCGGGAACTTTTTTGTGGGGGACAGCAAAACTTATATCCTGGACTGGGACGAGGTCATGTACGCCCCGCCGGAACGGGATGCCTGGGTTATGTGCTGCCGGGGCTGGGCCCGGGAGCTGTTTGAGAAAACTTTGCGGGAAAACGGGCTCCCTTACCGGCTCAGGCCGGAACGGCTGGCCTTTCTCTGCTTCCACATGTACTTTTTCTACCTGGGGGAATTTCTGGCGGATATCCCCAGCCGGGACGTCTTGGCCAAAGCGGAGGACTTTATGACAAACGGCTGGATCGAGGAACGGCTGGAAATTGCGGAAACCCTTTGAAGCCCCCTTGCGGAAAGGGGAGCCGCGTGTTATAATCAAGAAAACGGAAAGGAGTGTTTCCCATGGATTTTGACACCATGCTGAAAAAATATGCGGACCTGATGGTCCGTTCCGGCATCAATCTGCAAAAAGGACAGATCCTTTGCATCAACGCCCCCATTTCCGCCGCGCCCTTAGTGCGGCTGGCCGCTGAAAGCGGGTATCAGGCCGGGGCAAAAGAAGTGGTCGTCCGGTGGAGCGATGAGGCCTTGAGCCGCCTGAAATACGATTACGCCCCCCAGAGCCAGTTTGAAAACGTCCCCGGCTGGTTCGCGGCTTATAATAACGAGTACGCCGCGGAAGGGGCGGGATTTTTGTCCATCGACTCCGCCGACCCGGACGCCTTTGCCGGCGTGGACCCCCAAAAGCCCGCCGCTTGGGTGAAGGCCGTCCACAAAGTCTGCAAGCCCTTTTACGACGGCCTGGATATGGGAAAGAACCGCTGGTGCATCGCCGCCGCCCCTTCTCCCGCCTGGGCGAAGAAGGTGTTCCCCGGGGTTTCCGAGGAAGAAGCGGTGGAAAAGCTCTGGGAGGCCATTTTTAGGGCTGTCCGGGTGGATACGCCCGACCCGGCAGCCGCCTGGGAGGAGCATCATCAGAGCTTCCAGAAACGGATCGAATACTTGAACAGCCTCCAGCTGGACCGGCTCCATTATCAAAACAGCCTGGGGACCGACATCACCATCGGGATGCCGGAAAACCACTGCTGGGCCGGCGGCGGCGCCGAAACAACTGACGGCGTTTATTATTTCCCCAATATGCCCACTGAGGAGATCTTTGCCACGCCTCACCGGGATCGGGCCGAGGGCGTTGTGCACAGCGCGCTGCCTTTAAATTACCAGGGCACCCTCATTGACGATTTCTGGCTGAAATTTGAAAAGGGCGCGGTGGTGGATTTCGGCGCGGAAAAAGGGTACGATACCTTAAAAGCCCTGATCGAAACGGACGAGGGTTCCCGCCATTTGGGAGAAGCGGCCCTGATCCCCAAACAGTCCCCCATTTCGGAAATGGGCATCCTCTTTTACAACACCTTGTTTGACGAGAACGCCTCCTGCCATTTCGCCATCGGCAAGGGCTTCCCGGAATGTATGCAGGGCGGGCTGAAGCAATCGGAGGAGGAGCTGAAGGCCCGGGGCATGAACGATTCCGCCGCCCATGTGGACTTTATGCTTGGCACCGCTGACCTGTCCATTACCGGTTACACCAAGGACGGCCGGGAAATCGCGATTTTCCGGGACGGAAACTGGGCTTTTTAAGGAAAGGATGAGATAAAATGCCGTTTATTCGCACTAGTTTGAATATGACTTTGAGCGCAAGCCAGGAGGAAACCCTGAAAAAGCGGTTCGGGGAGGCCATCGCCTGCATCCCCGGCAAAAGCGAGGATTGGCTGATGCTGGAATTTTCCGACAACTGCCGCATGTGGTTTCGAGGGGAACAGGCCCCTATGGCCATGGTGGATGTTTCCATTTTCGGCGGGGCTTCGCCGGAGGCCTATGAGGCCCTGACGGCAAAGCTGACCGGGATTTTGGCGGAAGTTGTGATGGGCCTCGCTTCGGACCATATTTATATCAAGTATTCCGAGTACAGCCACTGGGGCTGGAACGGCGGGAACTTTTAAGGAAAAAACTGATTGATAGGAAAAACCGGCTCAGTTTCAGACTGAACCGGTTTTTTCAAAAGTTATTCTTCTCCGTAAACCTCTTTGGCCATCCGCAGGGCCGCCCAGGCTTTGGGCCACCCGGCGTAAAAGGCCAGCTGGGTCAGGGCTTCGCTCATTTCGGTGCGGGTCACGCCGTTTGCCTTGGCGCGCTCAATGTGGTACAGCAGGGAGGAATCCAAGATCCCGCTGGCCATCAGGGCGGAAACCGTGATCAGACTCCGGTCCCTGGGGGAAAGCTCCGTCTCCCGGGACCAGACTTCCCCGAACAGCACATCGTCGTTCAGCTCCGCGAATTTGGGAGCGAATTCGCTCATGGCGTCCCGGCCGGCTGTTACTTTTTCCATCCGGTCCTCCCCCTTATTTCAGGGCCGCGCCGTCACGGAAAGCGTTGCCGACTTTTTCACCCAACACATGGTAGCCGCTGTTGACTGGGTCAAAGGAAATGGGCCGGAATTTGGCAAGGTCGATGTTGCCGTCCCCGTCCAGAACGCTTTCGTCGGCGCTGACGTTGACGATCTGGCCGATGATGTTGCCGTCCTCGGTGATTTTTAACAGGGTGCATTCCATGGACACCGGCAGCTCGTCGATCAGGGGCGCGTCCATCAGTTCGCTTTTGGTGGTGTGGAACCCGGATTTTTGCATCTTTTCCGGATCCTTGTTGGCGGACACGATGCCGACATAGTCGGAGGGGACCACATGGGCGGCGTCGGCGAAGCTGACGGTAAAGGCCTTCCGGTTCTTGATGTTGGCGGTGGTTTTGTGCCCGGCGCTTAAGCAGAGCATCACCTTGTCGGAATCGTACATCCCGCCCCAGGCGGCGTTCATGGCGTCGGCGGTCCCGTCCTCATTATAGGTGCTGATGATCAGCACTGGCTGGGGGTAGAGCCACGGTTTGCTTCCAAAATTCTTTCTCATAGGATAAAACCTCCTTCAAAAATTCCTGTCAGCGTTTCCGCCGTTTGATTTGCGGGGCAGGACGTTTCCGCCCCATTGCTTCAAGCATACTCCATGGAGTGCGCTCCAAGTCAAGAGGGTTCAAAAATTTTTTACAATCTTCCGGATGATGTTAAGCCTTCTGCCCAGGTTCCAGCTGGGTTTCGATTTGGGCGTACAGGTCCGGGAAGCGCTTTTTCATGTTGACGGGGCGGAAGGTCTGGGAATCTACCCAGCCATGGAGGGTAGAGCCGGTGCAGATGGGCTTTTCCTCCCCCTGGCGCAGGACCTCATAGCCAAAGCGGATGCGGGCGGCGGAGAGCTCGGTGACAAAGCAGCAGACAGTTAGCTCGTCTTCATACCGGGAAACGCCGGTGTAGCGGCATTCCAGCTGAGAAAGGGGCGTCATGACCCCCATTTTTTCCAGCTGGGAGTAGGTGAGGCCCAGCTGCTTGATCCAGTCGGTGCGGGCGGCCTCGAACCAGATGGGGTAGACCGAGTGGTGGGTGATGCCCATTTGGTCGGTTTCTGCATAGCGGACAGTGATGCGGGTTTCTGTTGTCATAAGGATTTCCTTTCCGTGATACAAATGGAGAAAAGGACACCGGGCGGGTGTCCTTGGGCTGTTGAAAAAACTTCACTTGACGTACAATGCGCATAAATTGCTGACGCAAATAAAGCGCAGAGAAATATTAGGGGATTCTAAAATTGGATTTTGCTTAGCAAAACCAGAATCGTGTCGTCAAGCGAACTTGACGACGGACATCCGCGGCGAGCCTGCACGCCATGAACCATAAGTTCATGGCTCCGCTTTTTTATTTTAGTTTGCGGCCGGGCCGCGAAAGAATAGAGTTTCGCTCGTTGCGACGAGCGATGGGGGCTTTGCCCCTCAACCCCACGATTTTTTGAAAAAATTGCGTAAAACTTTTAATTTATCTCTAAGTGTAATTTTACTCTTAAAAGAGGTCTTTCGGCATTCCAAAGGACGGGCAGTGTCCTTTTCTGTTTTATTTACCTTCTTTAAATTTCCGGTAAGCCTGCCGCAGCTCTTCCGCTTTCTGTTCGGGGCAGGTGGGATTGCACCAAGCTCCCACGCCGGTTTCCGAGGAAGCGAAAAACTGCTGCTTGTCGGCGGCCCGCATGGGCGGGAAGAATTCCACATGAAAGTGGTATTCCGGATGCTCGCCGCTGTTGACCGGGGCGTTGTGCATGCACATCATGTAGGGGAAGGGCATATCAAACAGGGAATCGTACATCCCGGCGCAGTCCCTTATGGTTTCGCCCAGGGAATTTAACTCCTCCTCCGTCATCCGGCCCAGGTCGGACACATGGCGGTTGGCGGTGACGTGGACGCCGTAGGTAATGGGGGAGAAGAAGGGGACGTACACGGTAAAATGTTCATTTTGGAAAATGATCCGGCGGCCGTCTGCAATTTCCTGGGCGAGCAGGCCGCAGAACAGGCATTTTCCCTCTTTCTCATAGTATTCCCCGGCGCCGTCCAGTTCTTCCTGGATTTTTTTCGGCAGGAAGGAATAGCCGTAGGCCTGGCCGTGGGGGTGGGGCATGGTGACGCCCACCACATCGCCCCGGTTTTCAAAGATGAAAACGTACCGGATGTTTTCGTCCGATTTCATATCGTCAAAGCATTCCCGCCAGAGGTGGGCCAGCTTGTGGACATGGCCGTCGTCCAGATCCTTCAGGAAGGCCGTGTGCTGGTCGGAATAAAGGATCACTTCGCATTTGCCGTAAGCGGGACGGGTCTCAAAGAGGCCGCCGGCCACATCGTCCGGTTCCGGGGGATCCTGGCGCAGGGCAGGGAAATCATTGGGGTAGCGGAGGACGTCGAAGCCCTCATCCGGCACTTTGCCGGAGCCGGGGCAGAAGGGGCACCAGTCCTTGGGCATCTGAGGGCGGGCCTGCCGGTGGGAGGCCACCATGACCCAGTCTTTGGTAATGGGGTTATAACGCAGCTCAGCCATATCAATTCTCCTTTCTCACGGTTACAGCACTTGCGCACCGCCAATGGGCCGGATGGAAAGGATATGACAGCTGCCTTCCCCGAAGACCGACTCGATTTCCCGGCGGAACTCCTCCACCTTGTCAAAGGGGACAAAGTTCTGGGTGGTGCCGCCGAAGCCGCCGCCGTGGACCCGCCACGCGCCGCAGCCATCTAAAACCCGTTCCGCTATGGCCAGGGCCACGCTCATGCCCTGCTCTTTCGGGGCCGGGTTGGCGTAAACGTTTTGCAGGTAGCGGAAGGAGGAATTGCCGGACTCGATCAGCAGCCGCTTGAAGGCGTCATAGTCCTTGGCGCGGATGGCGTCCACGATTTTTCCCACCCGTTCGTTTTCATTGATAAAGTGGAAAGCCCGCAGGAAAGCCCGGTCGCCGAATCTTTCCCGGATGGCGGGGGCGTTGTCCAGAAGCTCCCGGCAGGTGACGCCCCGGAGGACCTCTTTTCCGAAGAAGGAGGCCACCTGCTTCATCTCTGCGGGGATGGCTGCATACTCATGGGTCAGGTCGGCGTGGCTGCCGCCCACGTCCACGATGCACAATGCGCAGCCCATGTCCGCCAGGTCAAAATCCATCTGTTCGATGACGGGGTTTTCCGTGTCGGCAAAGTCAATGGTGATGGCGCTGCCCACGGAGCTGGCCATCTGGTCCATGAGGCCGCTGGGCTTGCCGAAATAGACGTTTTCCGCGTACTGGGCATATTGGGCGATTTCCACGGGGCTTACGGCGCCGTCGTTATAGGTGTGGTTTAAGATGGTCCCCACTAAAACCTCGAAGGCCGCCGAGGAGGAAAGGCCGGAGCCTTTCAGCACGTTGGAGGTGGTGTAAGCGTCCAGGCCTCCGATTTTCAGGCCCTTCTGGACAAACCGGGCGGCGGTGCCCCGGATCAGGGAGATGGCCTTGTTGTCTTCCTCCGGCTTCACCTCCAGGTCGCTTGTGTCAACCGTGTCCATCCGGTAACCTTTGGATTTGATGCGGATAAGGCCGCTGTCGTTTTTGGCCACTACGGCGATGACGTCCAGGTTGACGCTGGCGGCCACCACCCGGCCGTGGTTGTGGTCGGTGTGGTTCCCGGCGATTTCGGTGCGGCCGGGGGCGGAAAAGAGGGCTAAATTCTCTTTGTCGCCGTAAAGCTCCACGAAAGCGTCTACAGCTTCCGTGTACCGGGCTTTCTGATTTTCAATCTGGTCTTTTCCATATAAAACAGCAAATTTTTCGTCCAGTTTACCATCTAAAATCCATTGTTTCAACGCAGCGGCGTTCATGGGGATACCTCCTCGGATCGGTCGGGGTTTCGGGCAAAGTGGAAAGCCCTTCTTTTTATTTATAATCATAACGCAAACGCCGCCGGAACACAACGGGAAAGAATCGCAAAAATATGGATTTATCTTGCATTTTGGCGAAGGATGCAATATAATAAAAGCATAAGAAGAATACCGGGAATCAGGGGGAAAAAGCGTGGAACAGGATTTTTTTAAATACTCCTATAAAATCAAGAGCCAGGAAAATCTTTCTCTCAGCGTTTACAATACCGGCTATCAGCACTGCGAGGCGGGCTACACCTGGGGGCCGGCCACCCGGGACCACTACCTTTTCCACCTGGTGACCGAGGGAAAGGGGCGCTTGACGGTCCCGGAGGGGACCTTTGACATTGGGCCCGGGGACCTTTTCCTGATCCGCCCGGGGGAGCTGGTAACGTACGCGGCGGACCGGGAGAACCCCTGGTTCTACTGGTGGGTGGGCTTTAACGGAACGGAGGCCCACCGGCTCATCCATTCCACCCTGTTCGCCGGCGGGGCCCGGGTTTTAAGGCCGGAAAACGGGGAGGAGATCCGCCGCCGGCTGCTGGATATTTATGACGCCAGGGGCAGCACTGCGGCCCACGAGGCCCGGATGCTGGGGCGGCTTTACCTGTTTTTGGGGGAGCTCATGGCGTGGGCCCCGGCCGCCAGGGAAACCACTGCCCGGCAGTATGTGGACAAGGCGGCGGGATTTATCAGCCGGAATTTCAGCCGGGACATCACTATTGCCGATGTGGCGGACTTTACCGGCATCAGCAAAAGCCACCTGTACCGGGTGTTTTCCCAGGAGCTGGGGATATCGCCGGTCCAGTTTCTGATCCGCTACCGGGTGGGGGAGGCCTGCGCCATGCTGCGGGGGTCGGCAATGTCCGTAGGGGAGGTGGCGGCCTCCTGCGGGTTCCGGGACCCCCTCTATTTTTCCCGCATATTCCGGAAGGTCAAGGGGACGCCGCCCCGGGAATATGCCAAAAACGGCGGAGAATAGGAAAATTTCCGGCGCGGAACAGGAGAAGACAGATTTTTTAAAAATTCCCCTTGACAAGCTGTGGGGCTTGATGTATAATAGTAAAATGTATCAGAATGGATATGTGTGCCTTGTTTGCAGGTTTGCTGTGAATATTGGTGCAAAACGGGCAGTCTGATTTGTGCGAAAAATCAATTGACTTTGGGCGGGATATTGTGTTATTTGCACAAACGCGAGGAAGAGGATGCGGGGCAGAAAACAGGTTTTTATTTTTCAGGGCAGTTTGGGCCGGGAAAAATAAAAACTTGTGTTTTGCGTCCTCTTGAAATAGATGAATGGAGTGATGAAAGCCTATGGTGAATGTCAAGCCTGTGCAGCTCGGAAAAAACACCCGTATGAGTTTCGCGCACATCAATGAGGTCTTGGAAATGCCGAACCTGATCGAGGTGCAGGTCAATTCGTACAAATGGTTTTTGAATCAGGGGCTTAAGGAAGTGTTCAGCGATATTTCCGCGATCACGGACTATACGGGCAACCTGGTTCTGGACTTTGTCGATTACCGTCTGGATGAAACCCCTAAATACTCGGTGACGGAATGCAAAGTGCGCGACGTGACCTATGACGCCCCCCTCCATGTGCGGGCACGCCTGCTTAATAAGGAAACCGGCGAGGTCAACGAGCAGGAAATCTACATGGGGAATTTCCCGCTGATGACGGAAAGCGGCACTTTTATTATCAACGGCGCCGAGCGCGTCATTGTTTCCCAGCTGGTCCGTTCTCCCGGCGTATATTATGATGACGCCTTCGACAAAACCGGCAAAAAGCTGTTTAAATCCACTGTAATCCCCAACCGCGGCGCGTGGCTGGAGTACGAAACCGATTCCAGCGATATTTTCTACGTCCGCATCGATAAAAACCGCAAGATCCCGGTGACCGCCTTCATCCGCGCCTTGCTGCGGGTGCGGGACGACGTGACCCTGGAGCAGGTTTCCGAAAACTACAAGTGCGCCCTGACGGACAACATGGGCACCGATGCCGATGTGCTGGACATTTTCGGCGACCAGGATACCATTGTCACCACTTTGCAGGGCAAGGACACCACCAAAAACGGCGACGAGGCCCTTTTGGAGGTTTACCGCAAGCTGCGCCCCGGCGAGCCGCCCACACAGGAATCCGCTGTAAAACACCTGGTTCCCCTGCTCTTTGACGAGCGCCGGTACGACCTGTCCCGGGTGGGCCGCTACAAATACAACAAGAAGCTGGGCATGGCCGTCCGCATTGCGGGCCACACCCTGGCTCAGCCTGTTGTCAACGAGCTGACCGGCGAGATCATTGCTGAGGAAAACGAGGTCCTGACCCGTGAAAAAGCCCGCATGATCGAGCAGGCCGGCGTGGACACTGTGTTCATCCGCACCGAGCAGAAGGACATCAAGGTCATTTCCAACGGCATGGTGGACATTTCTGAGTATATCGACCTGTCCGGCTCCGATTTGGAAATCACCGAGAAGGTGCGCTTCAAGGTCCTGAAAGAGATCCTGGAGCAGTCCGAGGACAACGACATCCGGGTCCAGCTGGTTCGGATGAACTTAAACCGCCTCATCCCCAAGCATATTATCAAAGACGATATCATCGCCACCATTAACTACATGAACTGCCTGGCTTACGGCATCGGCACTGTGGACGACATCGACCACCTGGGCAACCGCCGCATCCGTCCTGTGGGCGAGCTTTTGCAGAACCAGTTCCGCATCGGCTTCTCCCGCATGGAGCGCGTCATCCGGGAACGCATGACCCTTCAGGCCCAGGAAAACGGCGCGGTCACCCCTCAGGCCCTCATCAACATCCGGCCTGTCGTGGCGGCTATCAAGGAGTTCTTCGGCTCCTCGCCTCTGTCCCAGTTCATGGACCAGAATAACCCCCTGGCAGAGCTGACCCACAAGCGGCGTCTGTCCGCATTGGGCCCCGGCGGTCTGTCCCGTGACCGGGCGTCCTTCGAGGTCCGCGACGTACACTATTCCCACTACGGGCGCATGTGTCCCATTGAGACCCCCGAAGGTCCCAACATCGGTCTGATCTCCTATCTGGCTACCTTTGCCCGCATTAACGAGTACGGCTTCATCGAGGCCCCCTACCGCCGTGTGGACAAGGAAACCGGCGTTGTCACCGACCATGTGGACTATATGACCGCCGACCTGGAGGACGAGTTTGTCGTCGCCCAGGCAAACGCCCCCCTGACCGAGGACAATCACTTCGCGAACCCCCGCGTCAGCGGCCGTTACCGGGATCAGATCCTGGAAGTGGACAGCAAACGGGTGGACTACATGGACGTTTCCCCCAGAATGATGGTTTCCGTGGCTACCGCCATGATTCCCTTCCTGGAAAACGACGACGCGAACCGCGCTTTGATGGGCGCCAACATGCAGCGCCAGGCTGTGCCGCTGCTGACCACCGATTCTCCCATTGTCGGCACTGGTATTGAATACAAGGCCGCTGTGGACTCCGGCGTCTGCGTCCTGGCAAAACAGGACGGCACCATCGAAACCGTGGACGCCCGGGAAATCACCATCCGGGACGAAGCGGGCGAGCTGCACCGGTATCCCATCATTAAATTCATGCGTTCCAACCAGGGCACCTGCATCAACCAGCGGCCTATCGTATCCGCCGGTGAAAAGGTGACCAAGGGCCAGGTGATCGCCGACGGCCCCGCTACCGACCAGGGTGAGATCGCTTTGGGCAAAAACGCCCTCATCGGCTTTACCACCTGGGAAGGCTACAACTACGAGGACGCCGTCCTCATTAACGAAAAAATCGTTCGGGAGGACGTTTACACCTCTATCCACATCGAGGAATATGAAACCGAAACCCGCGACACCAAGCTGGGGCCGGAAGAAATCACCCGGGACATCCCCAACGTGGGCGAGGACGCTCTGAAAGACCTGGACGAACGGGGCATTATCCGCATCGGTGCGGAAGTCCGCTCCGGCGACATCCTGGTTGGTAAGGTTTCTCCCAAGGGCGAAACCGAGCTGACCGCTGAGGAGCGCCTGCTGCGGGCTATCTTCGGCGAAAAGGCCAGGGAAGTCCGCGACACCTCTCTCCGCGTGCCTCACGGCGAATACGGCATCATTGTGGACGTCAAAGTGTTCACCCGGGAAAACTGCGATGAACTGGCAGCCGGCGTCAACACCGTTGTCCGCTGCTATATCGCCCAGAAGCGCAAGATCTCCGTTGGTGACAAGATGGCGGGCCGTCATGGTAATAAGGGTGTTGTTTCCCGCATCCTGCCCCAGGAGGATATGCCCTTCCTGCCCGACGGCACCCCTCTGGACATCGTGCTGAACCCCTTGGGCGTACCGTCCCGTATGAACATCGGTCAGGTTTTGGAAGTCCACCTGGGCTATGCAGCCAAGGCTCTGGGCTGGAAGATCATGACCCCTGTATTCGACGGCGCTCACGAGGAAGACATCCAGGCCTGCCTGCGGGAAGCCGGTCTTGCGGAAGACGGCAAGACGGTCCTGTATGACGGCCGCACCGGCGAGCCCTTTGACAACCGGGTCACCGTCGGCATCATGTACTTCTTAAAGCTGCACCACCTGGTTGACGACAAGATCCACGCCCGGTCCACCGGTCCCTACAGCCTGGTTACCCAGCAGCCTTTGGGCGGTAAAGCCCAGTTCGGCGGCCAGCGCTTCGGTGAGATGGAGGTTTGGGCCTTGGAGGCTTACGGCGCCGCCTACACCCTTCAGGAGATTCTGACCGTCAAGTCCGACGATATCGTAGGCCGTGTCAAGACCTACGAGGCCATTGTCAAAGGCCACAACGTGCCCCAGTCCGGCACTCCCGAATCCTTCAAGGTCTTAATCAAGGAACTCCAGTCCCTGGGTCTTGACGTGAAGGTTCTGGACAAGGACAACAACGAAATCGACCTGAAGCAGACCTTTGAGGACGACGAGGACATCAGCTTCCGCAGCGCCGAGGAGTCTGACTACGATGAGCTGAACCACTATGTGGACGACAGCGGCGACGCTCCTGCCGATGAGGACGCGGAGGAATCCGATGATTTTGAGGAGGAGAGCGACGATTTCGACGACGCCGGTTCCGGCATGGATTTTGCCCTGGACGGCGCTGATATGGATGATGATTTTTAATGGAAGAAGGGGTAGCAATTGGAATTTAACGTATTCGAGTCGATAAAAATTGGCCTTGCTTCACCTGAACAGATCCGTGCCTGGTCCCACGGTGAAGTGAAAAAGCCCGAAACCATCAATTACCGCACCCTGAAACCGGAAACCGACGGCTTGTTCTGCGAACGCATCTTTGGGCCGACCAAGGACTGGGAATGCCACTGCGGAAAATATAAACGCCTGCGCTACAAAGGCAAAATCTGCGACAAATGCGGCGTTGAGGTCACCCGGTCCAAGGTCCGCCGGGAACGGATGGGCCATATCGAACTGGCGGCCCCGGTTTCCCACATCTGGTATTTCAAGGGCATCCCTTCCCGGATGGGCCTGATTCTGGACATTTCCCCCCGGCGTTTGGAGGAAGTCCTCTATTTTGCCAAATATATTGTCATCGACCCCGGCCGCACCATTCTGGAAAAGGGCCAGCTCCTTTCTGAAAAAGAATATGCGGATATGCGGGAAAAATATGAGGATGATTTCAAAGCCGGCATGGGCGCGGAAGCCATCAAGGAGCTGCTCCACGAGCTGGATTTGGAAACCCTCTCCGTTGACCTGAAAAAACAGCTGAACGAGTCTTCCGGTCAGAAGAAGATCCGGATCCTCAAGCGGCTGGAATGTGTGGAAGCCTTCCGCATTTCCGGCAACAAGCCCGAGTGGATGATCCTGGATGTCATCCCGGTCATCCCTCCGGATATCCGGCCCATGGTGCAGCTGGACGGCGGCCGCTTCGCCACCTCCGACTTAAACGACCTGTACCGCCGGGTCATCAACCGCAACAACCGCTTGCAGCACCTGCTGGAGCTGAACGCCCCGGACATCATCGTCCGCAACGAAAAGCGGATGCTCCAGGAAGCGGTGGACGCCCTCATTGACAACGGCCGCCGGGGACGCCCTGTCACCGGCCCCAACAACCGCCCCTTGAAATCCCTGTCCGATATGCTCAAGGGTAAACAGGGCCGGTTCCGTCAGAACCTGCTGGGTAAACGTGTCGACTACTCCGGACGTTCCGTTATCGTCGTTGGGCCGGAGCTGAAAATGTATCAGTGCGGCCTGCCCAAAGAAATGGCGCTGGAGCTGTTTAAGCCCTTCGTTATGAAGCGCCTGGTGGAAACCGGCGCCGCCAACAACATCAAATCCGCCCGGAAGATGGTGGACCGCGCCCGCCCCGAGGTTTGGGACGCTTTGGAAATCGTCATCAAGGACCATCCCGTCCTCTTAAACCGCGCGCCGACCCTGCACCGTTTGGGCATCCAGGCCTTCGAGCCGGTCCTGGTCGAGGGCCGCGCCTTGAAGCTGCATCCCCTGGTTTGTACCGCGTTCAACGCGGACTTCGACGGCGACCAGATGGCCGTTCACGTCCCCCTGTCCGCCGAGGCTCAGGCTGAGGCCCGGTTCCTGATGCTGGCTGCCAACAACTTGCTGAAGCCTTCCGACGGACGCCCCGTAGTTGTCCCCACACAGGACATGGTTCTGGGTTCCTACTACCTGACCCTGGTCAAAGACGGCGAACCCGGCGAGGGCAAGGTGTTCCGCGACGTCAACGAGGCCCTGATGGCGTATCAGGAGGGCATTGTCACCCTGCACGCCAAGATCAAGGTGCGGATGACCAAGGGCAACCAGAGCCGGGTCATCGACACCACTGTTGGCCGCCTGATCTTCAACGATCCCGTTCCCCAGAACCTGGGCTTCGTGGACCGTTCCAAACCGGAAAACCAGTTCGAGCTGGAGGTTTCCTTCCTGGTTACCAAGAAAACCTTGGGCAAGATTATCGACCGCTGCATTAAGATCCACGGCACCGCCAAAACCTCCGAGGTTCTGGACCGGATCAAAGCCCAGGGCTACAAATACTCCACCCGAAGCGGCATCACCGTCGCGGTCTGCGATGCCACTGTTCCGGAGGAGAAAAAGGACATCATTGCGGAAGCTGAAAAAGCCAACCTCAAAGTGGTCCGCCAGTACGAGCGCGGCTTGATCACCGCCGAGGAGCGCACCAACCACGTCATCAACATCTGGAACGACGCCACCGACCGGGTTACCGAGGCGTTCCAGAAGAACCTGGACAAATTCAACCCCATTTATATGATGGCGGACTCCGGTGCGCGAGGCTCTATCAACAACCTGCGTCAGCTGGCCGGTATGCGCGGCCTGATCGCCAACACCTCCGGTACCACCATCGAGATGCCCATTAAGGCCAACTACCGCGAAGGCCTGAACATCTTGGAATACTTCATTTCCTCTCGAGGCGCACGGAAAGGCTTGGCCGACACCGCGCTGCGTACCGCTGACTCCGGTTACCTGACCCGCCGTCTGGTCGACGTTTCTCAGGATGTCATCATCCGCCAGAACGACTGCGGCACCGACAACGGCATTTGGGTCTACGACATCCGCGAGGGCAACGAGATGATCGAGTCCCTGTCCGAGCGTTTGCAGGGCCGTTACCTGGTGGAGGATTTCTGCGATCCCAACACCGGCGAGGTCCTGGTTTCCAAAGACAAGATCATGGACGATAAAGACGCGGAAAAGATCTGCGCCACCGGCGTGGAGAGGGTCAAGATCCGTTCGATCCTCACCTGCCGTTCCACCCAGGGCATCTGCGCCCACTGCTACGGCGCGAACCTGGCAAACGGCAAGCCTGTGGCCGTCGGTGAGTCTGTCGGCGTAATCGCAGCCCAGTCCATCGGCGAACCCGGCACCCAGCTGACCATGCGTACCTTCCACACCGGCGGTATCGCGAACGCAGAGGACATCACACAGGGTCTTCCCCGCGTTGCCGAGCTGTTCGAGGCCCGCAAGCCCAAAAACAGCGCCATCCTGGCGGAGATCCCCGGTATCGTCCACTTCGATGAGGAAAAACACCAGCGCGTCATCGTGGTGCACAACACCTACGAGGAAAAACGTTACCCCATCCCCTACGGCTTTAAGATCAAAGTCCAGGAGGGACAGAGCGTGGTGGCCGGCGACTCCCTCACCGAAGGCGCCATCAATCCCCACGATTTGCTGGCTGTCAAGGGCGAGCAGGATATGCAGAACTACCTGATCGCCGAGGTGCAGAAAACCTACCGGTTACAGGGTGTTGACATCAACGACAAGCACATCGAGGTCATTGTCCGCCAGATGATGAAGAAGGTCCGGATCGTGGATCCCGGCTCTACCGAGCTGCTGTCCGGCTCCATCATGGATCGGGGCGATGTCTACCACGAGAACAAGCTCCTGGAGGACCGTGCCGCTGCCGGCGAAGAGGATATCAAGCTCATCACCTACGAGCCGGTGCTGCTTGGTATCACCAAGGCCTCCCTGGCCACCGAGAGCTTCCTGTCCGCCGCTTCCTTCCAGGAAACCACCAAGGTCCTGACGGAAGCCGCCATCAAAGGCAAGACCGACCATCTGTTAGGTCTGAAGGAAAACGTCATCATTGGTAAGCTCATTCCGGCCGGAACCGGTATGCCCTGCTACAACGACGTGGAAGTGGTCCCCGTCAAGCAGGAAACGGAGCCGACTGAGGCAGTCTGACCGAAATAGACAGAAATTCAAAAAAAGCAGGGGCGAATTTTGCTCCTGCTTTTTTGAAAAAATTCAGGAAAGTGTTGACAAGCCTTCGTTTTAATGGTAAAATAAATGAGTATGCTAAGGGTGAAAAAAACATGCCCTTCCGCATAAACAATTTGAGTAAGGAGGTGCCATATGCCAACTTTTAACCAGCTTGTTAGAAAAGGCAGAGAAATGCAGGAGGTCAAATCCACTGCTCCCGCGCTGAACCGCGGTTATAACTCCATGAAGAAAGAGCCCACCGATCAGAGCTCTCCTCAGAAACGCGGCGTCTGCACGGCAGTCAGAACCCAGACCCCGAAAAAACCGAACTCTGCGCTGCGTAAAATCGCCAGGGTCCGGCTCAGCAACGGGATGGAAGTTTCCGCTTATATCCCCGGCGTCGGACACAACCTGCAGGAACACTCCGTCGTGCTTATCCGCGGCGGCCGTGTAAAAGACCTGCCTGGTGTGCGTTACCACATCATCCGCGGCACTCTGGATACCCAGGGCGTTAACGGACGGATGCAGGGCCGTTCCAAATACGGTGCGAAGCGTCCGAAGGCTGGTGCGAAGAAGTAAGCTTCCGGCTTTTGCTGGAAACCTTTCGGCTGATGGCAGCTTTTCATAATGCAAAACGCGTTGTGCAAAGGCTTCCAATTGGTCTGACGAGGGTTTTTACTTTCGAGTACCGATGAATTCATTCTATGAAGGAGGGAAGTAAAGTGCCAAGAAGAGGTCAAATTGCAAAACGCGATGTTTTGCCCGATCCTATGTACAATTCCAAGCTCGTTACCCGCCTGATTAACAATGTGATGTATGACGGCAAAAAGGGTGTCGCGCAGAAAATCGTTTACGGTGCCTTTGAAATCGTAAACGAAAAAACCGGAAAGGACGCCCTGGAGGCTTTCCAGGAGGCTCTTGAAAACATTATGCCTGTCCTGGAGGTTAAATCCCGCCGTGTCGGCGGCGCTACCTATCAGGTTCCCATGGAAGTCCGCCCCGAGCGGAGACAGACCCTGGGCTTGAGATGGCTCACCGCTTATTCCAGAAACCGTTCCGAAAAGACCATGAAGGAACGTCTGGCCGGCGAAATTCTGGATGCGCTGAACAATACCGGCGGCGCCTGCAAGAAACGTGAGGACACTCACAAGATGGCAGAGGCCAACAAGGCATTCGCTCATTACAGATGGTAATCTTACCGGGCATACGATTGGATGCCTGATCCCCGTCCGCCTTTTGGGAGGATGGGGAAGGCGGCCCGCTTTTGGGCCGCATTTTATATTCAAATAGGAGGATATTATGCCAAGAGACGTATCTCTCGAAATGACTCGTAATATTGGTATAATGGCTCACATCGACGCAGGTAAAACCACCGCGACCGAGCGTATCCTGTATTACACTGGTAAAACGCACAAAATCGGCGATACGCACGAGGGTACTGCAACGATGGACTGGATGGCGCAGGAGCAGGAACGGGGTATTACGATTACTTCCGCTGCTACGACCGCTTTCTGGAAAGGCCACCGTATCAATATCATCGATACCCCCGGTCACGTTGACTTTACAGTAGAAGTTGAACGTTCTCTCCGTGTTCTGGACGGCTCTGTTACCGTTTTCTGCGCGAAGGGCGGCGTGGAACCCCAGTCTGAAACCGTTTGGCATCAGGCCAACAACTACAAGGTTCCCCGTATGGCTTTCGTCAATAAAATGGACATCATGGGCGCGGATTTCTATAATGTTATCAACATGATGAAAGACCGCCTGAAATGCCATCCGGTGCCGATCCAGCTCCCCATTGGCGCGGAAGATTCCTTTGTAGGGATTATCGACCTGATGGAAATGAAAGCCTATATCTATAACGATGAACTGGGCAATGATATTTCTGTTGTTGATATCCCTGCTGATATGCAGGAAAAAGCAGATCAGTATCACGCGGAAATGGTGGAAGCCATTGCGGAAACCAACGATGATTTGATGGAAAAGTACCTGGAAGAGGAAGAACTGTCCATTGAAGAACTCAAAAAGGGCCTGCGTGCTGCTACCATTGCCAATGATCTGGTTCCCGTTTGCTGCGGTACCGCTTACCGCAACAAAGGCGTTCAGAAACTGCTGGATGCGATCGTAGATTATATGCCTTCTCCTATCGACATTCCTCCCATCAAGGGCGTTGATCCCGAAACCGGCGAGGAAACTGTCCGTCATTCTTCTGACACTGAGCCTTTCTCCGCTCTGGCGTTTAAGATTATGACCGACCCCTTTGTTGGAAAGCTCTGCTTCTTCCGTGTCTATTCCGGTACGGTTGACGCCGGCGCTACCGTTTACAACGCCACCAAGGGCAAATCGGAAAGAATGGGCCGTATTCTGATGATGCACGCAAACCACCGTCAGGATATCGAAACATGCTATGCCGGCGACATTGCCGCTGCTGTGGGCCTGAAACAGACCACTACCGGCGACACCCTGTGCGACCCCAAGAACGAGGTTATCCTGGAGTCTATGGAGTTCCCGGAACCTGTTATCCGTGTTGCTATTGAGCCGAAAACCAAGGCCAGCCAGGAGAAGATGGGCATTGCTTTGGCAAAACTTGCGGAAGAAGACCCCACTTTCCGCACCTATACTGATGAAGAAACCGGCCAGACCATTATTGCTGGTATGGGCGAGCTTCATCTGGAGATTATCGTCGACCGCCTGCTGCGTGAATTCAAGGTAGAGGCAAACGTTGGCAAACCCCAGGTTGCTTACCGCGAAACTATCCGCAAAGAGGTGGACGTTGAAAACAAATACGCCCGTCAGTCCGGCGGTAAGGGCCAGTACGGTCATGTTAAGATCCGTGTGTACCCCAACGAAGCCGGCAAAGGCTATGAGTTTGAAAACAAAGTTGTCGGCGGCGCGATTCCCAAGGAATATATCCCCGCTGTTGACGCTGGTATCCAGGGCGCCATGCAGTCCGGCGTTTTGGCAGGCTACCCGGTTGTTGACATCCGCGTAGAACTGTACGACGGTTCTTACCACGAAGTCGACTCTTCTGAAATGGCATTTAAGATCGCCGGTTCTATGGCGCTGAAAGATGCTCTTCGGAAAGGCAACCCTGTTATTCTGGAACCTATCATGAAGGTTGTTGTTATCGTCCCTGAACAGTACATGGGCGATGTTATCGGCGACCTGAACTCCCGCCGCGGCCAGATCCAGGGTATGGAGGCCAGAAACGGCGTGGAAGAGATCCGCGCTATGGTTCCCCTGTCTGAAATGTTCGGTTATGCAACCGACCTGCGTTCCAAGACCCAGGGCCGCGGACAGTATACTATGGAGCCCAGCCACTACACTGAGGTCCCGAAATCCGTTTCGGACGATATTATCTCCAAGAGAGCAAAGCAGGCATAAAATCTGCTTGCTTTCCCAAATAAATTGTTTGAGTTTAAAGGAGGAACATCCAAATGGCAAAACAGAAATTTGAACGTACCAAACCCCATGTAAATATTGGTACTATCGGACACGTTGACCACGGCAAAACTACTCTGACCGCCGCTATCACCAAAACCCTGGCTATGCAGGGCAAAGCGAAATTCGAAGCTTATGACATGATCGACAAAGCTCCCGAAGAAAGAGCTCGTGGTATCACAATCAACACCGCTCACGTTGAGTACGAGACCGACAGCCGTCACTACGCTCACGTTGACTGCCCCGGCCACGCC
>DVOW01000022.1 GCA_018713335.1 Candidatus Merdivicinus intestinigallinarum
CTTTTTTCCGGATGAAAAGAAACTCTTCGTTTTTCCATGGAAAGTCAGCTACCATTTTGGATAGGCGCTCATGGTCAGTACCCTTAAAATGCTTATTTTCTGAGAAAATGCGTATTTTTTCCAAAATGCGCACGACATCTTCCTGGGAAGGCTGGAATGTTTCTGTTCCGGTGAGATATTTACTGTTGTAAATGAGACAGCCATAAGAGCCGGGAAGACGGTGTAGTTTGAAGGTATCCTGATATTTCCGCAGGAACCGCCAAACCTTGGTCTTTTCCCA
Organism: Candidatus Merdivicinus intestinigallinarum; assembly: GCA_018713335.1. Lineage (GTDB taxonomy): Bacteria > Bacillota > Clostridia > Oscillospirales > Ruminococcaceae > Merdivicinus > Merdivicinus intestinigallinarum. Next base: position 281 of record DVOW01000022.1, read on the forward strand.
TTTCCAGCGCCGTCCCAGGGCTTCCAGGGTCAAGACGCTGTGACGGCGTTCAAACTGGATGACCGGCCCAAGCATAGAAAAGGCGTTACCCCGATCCTTCCAGACTGTGTGGCACCACAGATCAAGCCAGGCATCCGATTCTTGAAACGTGAACCCGGCATCCGCAAGGCGCTGGGTAATATTCCGGGGAAGGCAGAGAAATCCATATCCTTCCGTAGTATAAACGGAGCCGTCCGGACATGCGGAGCCGGAGCATTTCAAAATCCAGTCATGGATCCGGTAGGTCAGTTTCTTGGTTTTGGCATCCAGCGTATACTGGAGATACCCCAAGCCTGACAGTTCCTCCAGCACAGTCAGCGCCTGGGAACGGCTCCTGACGCCTAGGATACTTTTCACGCCCACAATGCCGCCTGCCCACATACCAGGAGTAACTTCGTTCTGGTATCCGCAGTAAGTTGCTTTCCCCTTGCGGAACGCCGCACGGGAAGCGAGCTTCGCCCAGTAACCCATTAGCCCTTTGCCCTGGGGGAGATTAACCCGAGGCAGCTTCACCCACTGATATTGGAGCAGGCATTTCATGGCTGTGTCCTCCTTTCTGATTTTTGAACATAAAAAGACAGCTCCTTTTTCAAGAAGCTGTCCTTAGCGTATTTTTGTCACTAGTTTATGATGTGCGAATGTATTCCGGTTAGGTTTTCTGCCTTTGCAGAATGCATGTTGCCACCCGGTCGGTAATTTCACCTCTGTCCCGTGCCGGATAATAGTCCAGCAAAGGAGTCAGTTGCTCTCGGAGTTCCTCTAATTGGAAAAGCGGCAGGGAAAGCTGCTGTCCGTAAAAGTTCCGGGCGGTGTTCCGCTGCCGGGTAAAGGTTGTCCCAAATGGACGGGCTCTCAGCTGAGAAATCAGCGCTTTGGGCGCAATATCCATCCGGTACAGCATCGTATTGGACAACAGACCCGCACCATTGTCAAAAATTGGGCAGTAGCTGTATTTCCCGTCCTTCTCTAGAACCGCTATGTTATTCAGATGGCGGTCGTCGTTGCAGAACAGGGCGTCCACTTCAAACAGAAGGGTCAAGTATTGCGGAAACTGCTCCAGCCCTGTATATTCCGTAGTAAATTCTGCCAGATATGCGATCCGCTGTTTATCGCTGGACAACTGAGCCAGTTTCTGACTCAGTGGAAAACCCAGAACACTGGTCAGCAGGCGGTTTATGGTGATCAGGGACTGACCCTGTTCCAAAAAATCCGGACTGGAACATCCGGTCCGGTTCAAACCATGTACATGGAGGGTTTCCATTTGGTACCGTACAAAAGTGAAGGCGGTATCGGTTTCCAGATTGCTTTTTTCCAGCAGCAGTGAAACCATCGTTTCCGCCAGCCCCTCATATCCGAACTGATCCAGCTTGTACCAGCGGTTTGTTTCCGGGTCCCGCCATTTTTCCTGGTTCCCTTTGGAAGAAGTTTCCGCAATCCTCTCGTTGGTGACCAGTTTGATGCTCATGAATACACCTCAATTCTCAGCCACTGGTGATCTTCCGCCATCCGGCCTTCCGTAATCCGGATAATTTCCCACGGGTCATATTCCGCAAGTCCCAGTGTATCCAAGTATTCCCGGAGGCCTGCTCGGTCTTTGGGCAGACAGCGTTCCTGCAGAAATAGTTGAAAATCTTCCCAGCTTGGGTTCCGATTATTTCCGAAAGCCCGCTTTACCGGGTCTTCCACATAATTTTCCACTGTCAGCATTTCATCAGTAAAATCTGCATAGATGGCAGTGCAGAGTTGCTCCCGGTCGTAGTATTCCAACCGGTAAACCGAATGTCCCAGTTTCTTTTTCTGTCTGGCAAAATCCATGCCAGTTACTGCAGGAACCAGAATGATCCGGTTTCCGTCAAACAGCAGTTCTACATTTCGGTGGAGCGCATCCAGCCCCATCTCTTTTACCCATTTCGTAGGGATGGTTACTTTACAGGTAGTGGCATTCCCGGACGCCGTGCCGCCGACTGCGTTAAAACTAATTTTTGCGGTACGCTGCTGCATTTTTCTCACCTCTGCAATTATTATAGCATATTCGTTACGAATATACAATATTTTTTGAATCATTAAGGCGCGTATGGACAGAAAAAAGGACAGCTTCTTTTTCAAGAAGCTGTCCTCCTCATCTTTATTTATTTGGATTAGTTATCCTGATCTGCCAATTCTTTGACTTTATCAAGAGACAACTTGGAATACTTCGCAATGTCTTCCAATGGAAGTTTTCCGTCACGAATCATATCCAGCGCAACGGATTTTCTGGCTTCCAAGTCCGCTTTCTTTGCAGCCTCTTCGCGCATATCTTCCATCATTTTGCACATAGTCGCCACTCCTTTCTCGGTTTCCTTAAAGTATCTGGCGTGGTCCGCCAATGGACGGCACCGCATATTTTTGGATCAGTGCAATGGAAATCCCGCATCAGGATGCCCAGCGGCGTATCCTCCTGATATTCGCCGTTAACATACAAAATATGCGCTTCATCCCCGAAGAATTCGCCGGTTTCCTGGATAACCCGGTCAATGTGATAAAGGGCTTCTTTGTTGCCCAGCACGTCCTTTTCGGTGATAAAGATCACATAGGTTTCTGCAAGATTCTCACAATAATCCCCCGGCGATGTGATATTGGCATCCATTTCCCATTTTGGTCTACTGCGTAAATATCCAGGACAATAGATCGGCCCTGTAGGTTTTTGATCTGATGCTGGGTGTGGACCTGCTGAATCTTCAGGTCATCCCGATTCAGCACAATATGTACCACCAGCTCCGTGCATTCAAAGTTGTCCTCAAAACATTTGGACATAAAATCGTCGTCCATCAGACAAAATCTCTGAAGGCGTTCCAGGTCCTCTTTATGGAACTGTTTTGCTTGTTCCATTCTGTACTTCCTCCTGACTTACCTGTATTTTAACATAAATAACTGCCGGTTTCAAGTTCTCTCCCCTTCCCGGCTTTCAGGGGTGTTAACAGCCCGCCTTGCCATTCCACCCTGATTGTTTTGGCGAAGCCATCCGCATCGCCCAGGACAAAGTGGACTCGAAAAACTTTTACGCCTTTAACCCCGCCTTTGACAAATAAAGCAAACAGCAAGGAAAGCCGTCCCATTTGGGGGCGGCTTTCTTCACTACTCGGTTTGGGTGTGAACAACAGGATAAGCAGCCGGTTGATTATTTTATTGCCGGAATTTGTTGATTGCCAGCTGGCGGTTCGCTTTGCCGCCGCGTTTCCGTTACTGATTGGGAAAGACAGCGTTAATCAGCAGGGATTTTCATCATGTTCCTCCATCCGGGACAGCATAACCAGGCTGTTTTGTCAGCTGTGCCAGGCGTTTTGTCTGCGTTTGGATATCGCTGAGCCATTCATTTTCCCCAATGCCCATCTCCAGCACCTCGGCGTCCCCATCGATAATCGTCGGCGGCGTTTTCAGCTCATGGCCGGCGTCAGTGATAAACTGTTTCTGTTTTTGGTAGCTCTCTAAAAAGGCTTGATGATCCGGCCGGAAAGGAAAATCAGCAAGAGCAGCACAGCCAGCAGTCCCATGATGCAAACACCAATACCGGTCAGCAGAAAGGTTCGGAATGAACGCAGCTCACGCCCGCAATCGAGAAAAATGATGTGCGTTTCAATAAACCGTATACAGATAGCCGCCCGTAAACCCTTTGGAAAGCCTATCGCTGGCCACCGCCTGTGCATAATTTGCGGCCGCCGTATCTACGGAAGCAAACTTTCCCGTGTTTAGGGAAATAACCGTGCCGTCCTCCGCTAGAAATAGAGAAAAACATCTGGATTCATAGGACAGGTCAGAAGAAAACCGGTGGTCATTTTGTTTGAGGCCGTCTATCAGGGACAGATCATCCCTGGGATGCTTGTCATCTGGAAAAATGCCGCCGTTTTCTTCCAATACTGCCAGAACATTGTCCGCGTCTGTTGCGACCTTCCTGTAATTCAGGGCTCCCACGATCCCAAAAATCAAGGTAATGAAGTTGGCGTTTAAGCCTTGGGCGATCATGGCCTCGGCGTCGGCGTTCTGATTTTCTTCATCCTCCAAGGCGCTCCATTCCTCATGGGTATAGGCAGCTCCATCCTCGTCGAAGACAAACATCAAGCCGGTCCGGCCCGTATAAGCCTTGTCGTCGCCATCGGTATCAATGGACAGATCGTTGATTAGGTTGACCGCCCTTGGTGGGAATCAGCGGTTTCCTCTTGAACCTGTGTCGGGTCATCTTCAGCGCTGCTTTCCTGCCTGGATTCGGAACTGCCGCTTTCCTGGACCTGTGTGAGGCTGGATTCAGACATACTGCTCTTTCTTGAGTTGCTGAATTATTTGCACAGCCGGAGGCGAAGAAGAGTATGGCTGCCAGCAGCGTTTTGACAGCGATCATTTTTTTCATTTCTTGTCCTTCCTTTCTGTGAGAAACAGGAAACTATTCCAATGCTTCCTATAGGCCAGAGCTCCAATATTCGGCCAATTATGCCTGGAAACCGGCAGAAAATTCATGATCGGCATCCAGACAGCGCTCATTTATTTTTGACAATATTCAGTATAAAGGCTGAACCCTAATTCAACTTAAAAAATGAGAATTTCCAGAAATATTGTTTTGTTCTTTTAAATATTGCAAAGGAGGGCGACATGGCAATGAAAAGGGCCCGATAACCGCCAATCAGCGGTCCGGGCCCTTAAGCGATCCTATTTCATTTCTTGTGCATACCCGCCCCTGTACCCAGTACAGCAATTCAAATTCCGTGCGATACGAATGACGTTCCGGTCCAATGGGGTATTTCAACTAGGTCCTATGCGGCCTTTACAGATTGGAATAGCCGTTCAGGAAGGTGTCCACCTCCTTGGCGCACTCCCTGCCTTCCAGGATGGCCCACACTACCAGGGACTGCCCCCGGTGCATATCCCCTGCGGTGAAAACGCCGGGGATACTGGAGGCGTATTTCCCCGCCTCCGTTTTTACCGTCCGGCGGGGGGAAAGTTCCACCCCGAATGAAGCGGCAGTTTCCTCGTCGCAGCCCAGAAAGCCGGCGGCAATCAGCAGCAGCCCGCAGGGAAGGATCTCCTCGCTGCCCGGGACCGGCTGAGGACGGCGTTCCCCGTCCATCTCCACCCGGACGGTTTCCACCGCCGTGATCCGGCCGTCCTCGCCGGTGAGGATGCGGTTCACTGTAGTGCAGTAGCGCCGGGGATCTTCACCGAAGCAGGCAATCGCCTCCTCCTGGCCGTAATCCGTTTTGCAGACCCGCGGAAATTCGGGCCAGGGGTTGTCCGCGGCCCGGCTCATAGGCGGACAGGGCATCATTTCCAGCTGTGTAACGGACTTGCATCCCTGACGGATAGCGGTGCCGACACAGTCGTTTCCTGTGTCGCCGCCGCCTACTACCACCACGTCCATACCCCTGGCGCTGACGAAATTCCCGTCCTTCAGGCCGGAATCCAGCAGGCTTTTGGTGGTCTGCCGGAGGAAATCCACGGCGAACAGGACGCCGCCAGCCCCTTCCCTGCCTTCCGCCCGGATGTCCCGGGGGCGTTCCGCCCCGCAGCAGAGGACTACGGCGTCAAACTCCCGCCGCAGCGCCTCCGGGGAAACGTCCGTTCCTGCCCGAGTGTTGAGGCGAAATTCAACGCCCTCCGCCTCCATAAGCCTAACGCGGCGTTCCACCACCCGCTTATCCAGCTTCATGTTGGGGATGCCGTACATCAAGAGCCCGCCGGGGCGGTCATTTTTCTCAAGCACCGTCACCCGGTGCCCCCGTTTGTTGAGCATGTCCGCGCAGGCCAGCCCAGAGGGGCCGGAGCCCACTACCGCCACCCGCTTTTCCGTGCGGACGGCGGGAGGATGGGGCTGCATCCAGCCGCCGGCATAGCCGCCTTCGATGATGGCAAGCTCGTTGTCCCGGATGGAAACCGGGGCGTCCCCAAGCCCGCAAAGGCAGGCGGCCTCGCAGGGCGCAGGGCAGACCCGGCCGGTGAACTCCGGAAAATTGTTGGTCTTCAAAAGACGGGAAAGGGCGTGCCGGGCATTGCCGTGATACACCTCGTCGTTCCACTCCGGGATAAGGTTGTGCAGCGGGCAGCCGGCCGCCATCCCATGGAGCAGCATCCCCGACTGGCAGAAGGGGACGCCGCAGTTCATACAGCGGGCACCCTGCCGCATCCTTTCCTCCTCCGGAAGGGGCTCGTGAAATTCGTCAAAATCCCGGACCCGTTCCAGGGGCTCCCGGGACGGCGCGGATCTTCTCTGGTATTCCAAAAAACCGGTTGGTTTTCCCATACTGTTTCTCCTATCTCTGTGTTACCTGGTAAAAGGCTTCCATTTCCGCCTCTTTGCGGCCCATGCCGCGCTTTTCCATAGCGGCGATGGCATCCAGCATTTTTTTGTAGTCCTTGGGCATGATCTTCTTGAACTGGGGAATATAGCCGCTGAGATCCGCCAGGATCTTTTCGGCCAGGGGGGACCCGGTGGCGCGGCAGTGCTCCCGGATGAGCCGCGCCAGCTGTTGGATGTCATGGGGCTCGGTAAGGTTTTCGATGGAAACCATTTCTTTGTTCACTTTGCGGTAAAGGTCGTGGCCGGTATCCAGTACATAGGCGACGCCGCCACTCATACCCGCTGCAAAATTTTTGCCCACCGGCCCCAAAACCACCACCGTGCCGCCTGTCATATACTCGCAGCCATGGTCCCCCACGCCCTCCACAACAGCAACGGCGCCGGAATTGCGCACGCAGAACCGTTCGCCTGCGATGCCATTGATAAAGGCCTTGCCGCCGGTGGCGCCGTACAGGGCCACATTGCCGATGATGATGTTTTCCTCCGGACGGAAGCGGCTTTTTTCCGGCGGGGCCACTGCCAGCTTGCCGCCGGAAAGGCCCTTGCCGAAATAATCGTTGCTGTCCCCGGAAAGGATCATGGTCACGCCCTTGGGCAGGAACGCGCCGAAGGATTGGCCGCCGCCGCCCTTGCAGAGAAGGCGGAAGGTGTCCTCCCGAAGGCTGCCGCCAAACCGGCGGGTGACCTCGGACCCGAAGCGGGTCCCGGCGGCGCGGTCGGTGCTGGAAACCTCCAGCGACACTTCGCCCGACTCTCCCGTCATTAGATTCTGCCGCAAAGCGGGAAGGATGACCCGCTCGTCCACCGTCTTTTCCAGCTGGAAATCGTAGGCGTCCTCCCGCCGGAAGTGGCAGGTCCCGGCGTAGGGCCGGGCCAGGATGCCGGACAAATCCACCAGCGAACCCCTGGATGCGGCGGAATTTTTCCGCTGCCGCAGCAGATCGGTGCGGCCCACCAGCTCATCCACCGTGCGCACTCCCAGTTTTGCCATGATCCGGCGCAGTTCCTCGGCAATGAAGAGCATAAAATTCATCACATATTCCGGCTTGCCGGCAAAGCGCTTGCGCAGTTCCGGATTCTGGGTGGCGATGCCGAAGGGACAGGTGTCCAGGTTGCAGACCCGCATCATCATGCAGCCCATGGCCACAAGCGGGGCGGTGGCGAAACCAAACTCCTCGGCCCCCAGCATACAGGCGATGGCCACATCCCGGCCGCTCATCAGCTTGCCGTCGGTTTCCAGCCGCACCCGGGAGCGCAGCCCGTTCTCCATCAATGTCTGATGGGCTTCCGCAAGCCCCAATTCCCATGGCATCCCGGCGCTGTGGATGGAGCTGCGGGGGGCGGCCCCGGTGCCGCCGTCGTAGCCGGAGATCAGCACCACGCTGGCCCCCGCCTTGGCCACGCCGGCCGCGATGGTGCCAACGCCCGCTTCCGAAACCAGCTTCACCGAAATATCCGCGCTGGAATTGGCGTTTTTCAGGTCGTAAATCAGCTGCGCCAAATCCTCGATGGAGTAAATGTCGTGGTGAGGCGGCGGGGAAATCAGGGAAACGCCGGGGGTGGAGTACCGGGTCTTAGCAATCCACGGATAGACCTTCTTTCCGGGCAGATGTCCGCCCTCGCCGGGCTTCGCGCCCTGGGCCATTTTGATTTGGATTTCCTTGGCGGAAATCAGGTATTCGCTGGTGACGCCGAACCGGCCGGAGGCCACCTGCTTGATGGCGCTGCAATATTCCGATCCCAGCCGTTCCGGAAGCTCCCCGCCTTCGCCGGAATTGGATCTGCCGCCCAGCCGGTTCATGGCCAGGGCCAGGCATTTGTGGGCTTCCTCGGAAATGGAGCCGTAGGACATGGCCCCGGTTTTGAACCGCTTCACGATCTGGGAAGCAGGCTCCACCTCCTCCAGAGGAACGCCGCCCTCCGGGTCGAAGGCGAGATCCAGGAGGCCCCGCAGGGTGTGAGGACGGGTTTCATCATCCACCAGGGCGGTATACTGCTGGAATTTCTCGAAGCTGCCCGAACGGACCGCCTGCTGCAGCGCCACGATGACCTGGGGGGAATAAAGATGGTCGTCCTTGTCCGGCCCGCTGCGCAGGTTGTGACTGCCGGAGGAATCCAAGGCGGCGTCCACCCCCAGTCCCAGGGGGTCGAAGGCCCGGGAATGGCGGGCGTGGATGTCCTGGTCGATTTCCTCCAGGCCGATGCCCTCCACCCTGCTGACGGTGTTGGTGAAATATTCGTCCACCACTGATTGGCGGATGCCCACCGCCTCAAAAATCTGGGCAGACTGGTAGGACTGGAGGGTGGAAATGCCCATTTTAGAGGCGATTTTTACCACGCCGTTCAGGACGGCCTTGTTGTAATCCGCAATGGCCATATAAAGGTCCTTGTCCAGCATGTGGTTTTCGATGAGCTCCCCGATGGCTTCATGGGCCAAATACGGATAAACGGCAATGGCCCCGTAGCCCAGCAGCGTGGCGAAATGGTGGACGTCCCGGGGCTCTCCGCTTTCCAGGATAATGGAAACGGCGGTGCGTTTTTTGGTGCGGATCAGGTACTGTTCCATGGCGGACACCGCCAGCAGCGAGGGAATGGCCACATGGGTCTCATCCACGCCCCGGTCGGAAAGGACGATAATGGAAGCGCCGTTTTTATAGGCCTTGTCCACCTGCACAAAAAGCCGGTCCAGGGCCTTTTTCACCGGGGTGTTCCGATAATAAAGCAGGGAAACTACGGCGGTGCGCAGGCCGCCATGGCGGAGGTTTTTGATCTTCAGCATGTCGATCCCCGTGAGGATGGGGCTGTCGATCTGCAAAACAGCGCAGTTCTCCGGCTTTTCCTCCAGGAGGTTGCCCTCCGCGCCGGCGTAGACCGTGGTGCTGGTGACCACCTTTTCCCGGATGGCGTCGATGGGGGGATTGGTCACCTGGGCAAAGCTCTGCTTGAAGTAGTTGAACAGGGGCTGATGCTTGTCGGAAAGAACCGCCAGGGGGATGTCGATGCCCATGGAGGCAGTCTGTTCGCCGCCGTCCCGGGCCATAGGAAGGATGGCGGTCTTCAAGTCCTCATAGGTGTAGCCGAAAGCCTTGTAGAGCTTGTCCCGAAGTTCCGGGGGGGCGGTTTCCACCTTCTGGTTGGGGGCTTTGAGGGAGGAAAGGTTCACAAGGTTCCGGTCCAGCCATTCCCCGTAGGGCTGACGCCGGGCGTAGGAATTTTTCAGCTCCTCATCGGAGATCACCCGGCCCTGGCGCATATCCACCGCCAGCATCTTCCCCGGCTCCAGGCGGGTCTTTTGGACGATCTGCTCCGGCGGGATGTCCAGCACCCCCACCTCGGAGGCGAGGATGAGGAACCCATCGCCGGTGATGCAGCAGCGGGAGGGCCGCAGGCCGTTCCGGTCCAGGATGGCCCCTACCAGGTCGCCGTCGGAAAAAAGGATGGAGGCGGGGCCGTCCCATGGCTCCATCATGGTGGCGTAATAGTGATAAAAGTCCCGCTTTTCCCGGCTGATGCCGTCCTCGTTCTCCCAGGGTTCCGGGATGGCCGCCATCATGGCCAAAGGCAGCTCCATGCCGTTCATCACCATAAACTCGATGGCGTTGTCCAATATGGCGGAATCGGAGCCGCCGGGGTCCACTGCGGGGAGGATCTTGTCCATATCTGCCTGGAGGAAGGGGGAATGCATGGTCTCTTCCCTGGCAAGCATCCGGTCCACATTGCCGCGGATGGTATTGATCTCCCCGTTGTGGAGCAGGAACCGGTTGGGATGGGCCCGCTGCCAGCTGGGGGTGGTGTTGGTGGAAAAGCGGGAGTGGACCAGGGCCATGGCGGAGATATACCGTTCATCCTGAAGGTCGTCGTAAAAGCCGCGGAGCTGGCGGACGAGGAACATCCCCTTATAAACGATGGTGCGGCTGGAAAGGGAAACCACATAAGTGCTGCTGCCGCTTTGCTCAAAGGCGCGGCGCACCACATAGAGCCGGCGGTCGAAGGCGATGCCGGCCGGGATGTCCTTGGGCTTGCGGATGAAGCACTGGTAAATCTCCGGCATACAGTCCCGGGCCTTCTGCCCCAAGATCTCCGGATGGACCGGAACCTTCCGCCAAAAGGCGAGATCCAGCCCCTCCTTTTTGACAATGACCTCCAAAAGCTTCTGGGCCTGGGCCCGCAGCACCATATCCTGGGGGAAGAAAAACATCCCCACGCCGTATTCCCGTTCCTTCCCCAGCTCCTGGCCGCGCTCTTTGGCGATGGCGCTGAAAAAGGGGTGGGAAACCTGGAGCATGATGCCGACGCCGTCGCCCACTTCCCCGGTGGCGTCCTTGCCGGCCCGGTGCTCCAGCTTTTCCACGATCTTCAGGGCGTCGTCCACCACCCGGCGGCTTTGAACGCCCCGGATGCTGACCACCGCGCCGATGCCGCATGCGTCATGCTCAAAGGACCGGCGGCGAAGCACATTTTGTACCTGTTCCAAACTGATTCCTCCAAATCGCTTATTTTCCGCTGTCCCCGTAGTTTGCTAAGACCCGCGCGGAAGGGTCGGAAACCCGGCACCCCTCCCAGTCCGGGTTGGGCATCCAGAAGCCGGGGACCATCTCGGCCTGGCCGGGGTAAAAGGCTTCAAACAGTTCCCGGTAAAGAAGGGATTCCTTGGTAAAGGGCCGGGCGTATTCATACCTGCGGCGGCCCGCCTCAAATTCCGCGTCGGTGTACCGTTCCTCCGCGTAGGCCTTCAGGTCGTCCACCATAGAGTGTCCCACCGCGTCGGAAAAGGCGGCCTTCTCCCGCATCAGGATGGATTCGGGGAGATAATCCCCCTGGAAAGCCCTCCGCAGAAGGTATTTTCCTTTCCCGTAAACATTGCGCTTTTTCTCCGGGTCAATGCTCATGACATATTCCACAAAATCCAAATCCCCAAAGGGTACCCGGGCTTCCAGGGAATTGACCGAAATGCAGCGGTCCGCCCGCAGCACGTCGTAGAGATAAAGCTCCCGCACCCGTTTTTGAGACTCCTCCTGGAACGCCTGGGCGCTGGGGGCAAAGTCGGTGTACTTGTAGCCGAAAAGCTCGTCGGAAACCTCGCCGGTAAGGAGCACCCGGATATCCGTATCCCGGTGGATGGCCCGGCAGACCAGATACATCCCGATGCTGGCCCGGATGGTGGTAATGTCATAGGTGCCCAGGGTCTGCACTACAGTGGGAAGGGCCTCCAATACGTCGTCCCGGGTGATGATGACCTCATGGTGGCGGCAGCCCAGATAGTCCGCCACCTGCCTGGCGTATTTCAGGTCAATGGCGTCCACATCCATTCCCACGGCGAAGGTGTCGATGGGCCTGTCGAGGAGCCTTGCCGAAACTGAACAGACTAAGGAGGAATCCAATCCCCCACTCAGCAGGAACCCAAGGGGGACGTCCGAATCCAGGCGTTTTTCGATGCCGGCGGTGAGCTTTTCCCGGATGTTCCGGCAGATTTCGTCCAGGCTGTCATACCGGACGCGTTCTACCTTCCCCATATCCCGATAGCAGACGAATTTTTCCCCGTCAAAGTAATGCCCCGGGGGAAAAGGATGGATCTTCCCGCAAAGCCCCGCCAGGTTTTTCGCCTCGCTGGCAAAGAGCATGCCGCCGTCCTCCGTCCGGCCGTAAAACAAGGGCCGGATGCCGATGGGGTCCCGGGCGGCAAGGTATCTGCCGGTTTTTCCGTCATAGAGGATCAAGGCAAACTCCGCGTCCAGCATCCGGAACATCTCCGTGCCGTACTCCCGGTAAAGGGGGAGCAGGATCTCGCAGTCGGACTGGCTCAAAAAGGAATACCCCTTCTTTTCCAGCCCGGCCCGAATTTTCCGGAAGCCGTAAATTTCCCCGTTGCAGACCAGATGATCCCCGCCCAGGGAAAAGGGCTGCATGCCCTCCGGCTGGAGCCCCATGATCGCCAGGCGGTGAAAGCCCAGCCATCCCTTTCCTGTATCAATAATGCGGGTGTCGTCCGGACCGCGGGATCTGGTCCGGACGAACCCTTCCTGAAAGCGCGCCAGCGGAAGCCCGGCGCCGCAATATCCCATGATGGAACACATGGCTGTCCTCTCCTTTTGGTCATTTGGTCCGGCGCCGGCAGAAAGCCTACCGTACGCCGAAAAGCAGGTCGCCGTAGTTCGGGTAAGGATAGGACTCCCGGCCGGCGATGCTTTCCAGCTCATCCGCCGCAATGCGCAGCTCGTTCATAGCGCTGAGCACTGTCTGCTGGTAATACTGGGCCCGGGCCAGCCCGTCGCACTCTGTCCGGTCCAGACGGAGCAGCGCCTCCTCCAGAGCCTGGGCCTTTTGATACATACAGCCGCAGAGGGCGGAAACTTTTTTCAGCTGTTCCTCCTCATAGGTGCAGTCCACGCCGGGCAGGGCCGCCTTTTTGGCGCTGATGGTCTCCCCCAGGCAGCGGGCATAGGCGGAATAAGCAGGCAGCAGGTCCTTTTTGGCCATATCCAGCATGGTGACCGCCTCGATATTGAGGATCTTGCTGTAATTGTCCAGCAGGATGTCGTACCGGGCGCGGATCTCCGTTTCGCTGAATACCTTGTGGGCGGCAAAAAGGGCGATGTTCTTGGGGCTTGTGAAATACGGCAGGCAGTCCGGCGTGGTTTTCAGGTTCAGCAGCCCGCGGCGCTGGGCCTCCTCCACCCAGGCGCTGTCGTAGCCGTTGCCGTTGAAGATGATACGCTTATGGGACCTGATGGTATCGCGGATCAGGGCGTGGAGGGTCTCGTTGAAATCCTCCGCCTTCTCCAGTGCGTCGGCGTACTGCCGGAGGCTTTCGGCCACGGCGGTGTTCAAAACGATGTTGGCGCCGGAAATGGAGTCGTTGGAGCCCAGCATCCGGAACTCGAACTTGTTGCCGGTGAAGGCAAAGGGGGAGGTGCGGTTGCGGTCAGTGGAATCCTTGGGGAACCGGGGCAGGATGTGGACGCCCACTTTATAGATCTCCTTCTCCCGGGAGCCGTATTCCTCACCCTTTTCGATGGCGTCCAGGATCTCGGTGAGCTCGGTCCCCAAGAACATGGAAACGATGGCGGGAGGCGCTTCGTTGGCCCCCAGGCGGTGGTCGTTGCCGGCCGACGCTACCGAAATACGCAGCAGGTCCTGATAATCGTCTACCGCCTGAATAACAGCGCACAAAAACAGCAGGAACTGGGCGTTTTCATAAGGGGTGTCGCCGGGGTCCAGGAGGTTTTTGCCGGTGTCGGTGGAAATGGACCAGTTGTTGTGCTTGCCGGAGCCGTTGACGCCTGCGAAGGGCTTTTCGTGGAGCAGGCAGACCAGGCCGTGCTTTTTGGCAATGCGCTGCATCAGTTCCATAGTAAGCTGGTTGTGGTCGGCGGCGATGTTTGTGGTGGTAAAGACCGGCGCAAGCTCGTGCTGGGCGGGGGCCACCTCATTGTGCTCGGTTTTGGCCAGCACCCCCAGCTTCCAAAGCTCGGCGTTCAAATCCTCCATAAACTCGGACACCCGGGTTTTAATGGTTCCGAAATAGTGGTCGTCCAGCTCCTGTCCCTTGGGCGCTTTTGCTCCAAAGAGGGTGCGGCCGGTATAGATTAGGTCCGGGCGCTTGTCGAACATTTCCCGTTCCACCAGGAAATATTCCTGCTCAGGTCCCACAGTGGTGCGGACCGTGGTGGTTTCCGTGTCGCCGAAGAGCTTCAGCACCCGCATGGCCTGGCGGTTGATGGCTTCCATGGACCGGAGCAGAGGCGTCTTTTTGTCCAGCGCCTCGCCGCCGTAGGAACAGAAGGCGGTGGGGATGCAAAGGGTTTTGCCCTTGATGAAGGCGTAGGAAGTGGGGTCCCAGGCGGTGTAGCCCCGGGCCTCAAAAGTTGCGCGGAGCCCGCCGGAGGGGAATGAGGAAGCGTCCGGTTCGCCCTGGATCAGCTCCTTGCCGGAAAATTCCAGGATCACCCGCCCGTCGTCGGTGGGGGTGATGAAGCTGTCGTGCTTTTCGGCGGTGATGCCGGTCATGGGCTGGAACCAATGGGTGAAATGGGTGGCGCCCTTTTCAATGGCCCAGTCCTTCATGGCGTTGGCCACCACATTGGCTACCGCGTTGTCCAAATGCCTGCCCTGTTTGATGGTGCGCTGAAGCTGTTTATAGGTTTCCCGGGGAAGCCGTTCCCGCATAACAGCGTCGCTGAAAACGTTCGTGCCGAATACTGAAGTAATGGTATTCATACAGACAACTCCTCTTTGCAAATAAAATAAGCGGCAAAGGCTGCGGGGATCTTTCCCGCGACGCCTTTGCCGCCGTTTCTCATGTGCAATATCATACACCATGCGCCGCCGAATGTCAAGAGGTTTTTTCGAGAAATCCAAATATTTTATTTTGAATTATCAGTGTGTCATCGAATATAATTTTCTACAATATGCTGCAAATCACAGATTCCCTTCCATTTCTGGAGCCTCTTACGATTCCCGGCCGGCTAAAGGGCCGCTTTTTTGTGGAGTATAAACGTTGACAGGCGCCGCAGCGGGGCGTTATAATAAAAACAAATATTGAGAAAATCAAGGATTTCACGTGAGCAATGGCGTTCATAGTGTCCAAGGGGTTACTGCACCCCAAACGGGCACCATGAACGTTTTTTATTTGAGCCAGTTTTGCTGGTACGCCCTTTGAAAGGAGAAAGCACTCATGTATTCTTATGAAGAAGTGATGACCTACTGCCGGGAGGAGGATGTCAAATTTATCCGCCTGGCCTTCTGCGACCCCTCCGGCCGCCAAAAGAATATCGCCATCATGCCGGCCGAGCTGGAACGGGCCTTCCGCTACGGGATTTCCTTCGACGCCTCGGCCATCCCGGGGTTCGGGGATGAAGCCAGGTCCGACCTGTTCCTCTTCCCGGACCCGTCCACCCTGGCCGTACTGCCCTGGCGGCCGGCCCAGGGGCGGGTGGTGCGGATGTTCTGCGGTATCTGCCGTCCCGACGGCTCCCCTTTCCCCAAAGACAACCGCCGCCTGCTGAAGCTGGCGGCCGCGGCCGCAGAGGAGATGGGGGTTTCCTGCAGCTTTGGGGTGGAATTTGAGTTTTATCTGTTCCGGACCGATGAAAACGGCGACCCCACCCGCATCCCCTTCGACCAGGCGGGCTACATGGACATCGCGCCGGAGGACCGGGGGGAAAACATCCGGCGGGAGATCTGCCTGACCCTGGAGAGCATGGGCATCCAGCCGGAAAGCTCCCATCACGAAGAAGGGCCGGGACAGAACGAGATCGATTTCCGCTACAGCGACCCTCTGACCGCCGCGGACGACGCCGTCACCTTCCAGGCGGTGGTGCGGACCATCGCCATGCAGAACGGCTTGGCGGCCTGCTTTTCTCCCAAGCCCCTGCCCGGCCAAAGCGGCAACGGGCTGCACATCAATATGTCCATCAAAAGCGCCGGCGGCCTGGCGGACCGCCGCGCCTTTATGGCGGGGATTTTGGAGCACATCCGGGAGATCACCTATTTCCTGAACCCTTCCGAGGAATCCTATCTCCGGCTGGGGGAACGGAAGGCCCCGGAATATGTCACCTGGTCCTCAGAAAACAGGTCCCAGCTCATCCGCGTTCCCGCCGCCAAGGGGCCGTACGTGCGGTTCGAGCTGCGCTCCCCCGACCCCACCGCCAACCCCTATATCGCCTACGCCCTGCTCATATACGCGGGGCTGGACGGCATCCGGCGGCAGCTCCCTCTCCCGGAGCCGGTGGATCTGAACCTTTTCACTGCGGACCGTTCGGTCACGCAGAACCTAAAACGCCTTCCCTCCTCTCTGGAGGAGGCCCGGGACCTTGCCCTGCAAAGCCCCTTTATCCGGCAGTATATGCCGGAGATTTTGGAAGGAAGGTCCACTGTATCTGATTAGGAAGGGAGAGGCGTGAAGTGACTGCACAAAAAGACGCGGCCAGCGTTCTGGTCGTTTCCTCCGGCCAGAAGGCGCAGCAGCTTTTTGCGGAAATCCTGCCCCAGGGGAGGTTCCAGCCGCCCCTGTCCGTCCCCTCAGCCGGGGAGGCCAGGCGGCTGCTGGTGGACCGGAGTTTCGACATCATTGCCGTCAACACCCCTCTGCCGGACGAATTCGGCGTCCAGCTTGCTCTGGAAGCCTCGGAAAACCGGAGCTGCGGCGTGCTTTTGTTTGTCAAGTCGGAAATGCAGGACGCCGTCAGCATGAAGGTGGAGGACGCGGGCATTTTGACGCTGCCAAAGCCGGTAAACCGCCAGATGGTGTTCCAGTCGGTCAAGCTCCTCCTTGCCGCCCAGCAGAAGATCCGGGCATTGGAGGAACAGACCTACACCCTCCAGATGAAAATGGAGGAGATCCGGCTGGTCAACCGCGCCAAGCTCCTGCTGATGGAGCATCTGAGGATGAGCGAGGCGGAGGCCCACCGGTACATTGAAAAACGGGCCATGGACGCCTGCGTCAAGCGCAGGGAAATCGCGGCAGGCATTATCAAAACCTATGAGAATTGAGGGAGAATGGATGACAAAATACATTTTCGTAACCGGCGGGGTGGTTTCCGGGCTTGGGAAAGGGATCACAGCGGCATCCTTAGGAAGACTGCTCAAGGCCCGGGGGCTCAAGGTGGCGGCCCAGAAGCTGGACCCGTACATCAACGTGGACCCCGGCACCATGAGCCCCTACCAGCACGGGGAGGTCTTCGTCACCGAGGACGGCGCGGAAACGGACCTGGACCTGGGGCACTATGAACGCTTCATTGACGAGGATCTGAACCAGTTTTCCAACCTGACCACCGGAAAGGTCTACTGGAACGTCCTCAACAAGGAACGGCGGGGGGAATATCTGGGCGAAACGGTGCAGGTCATCCCTCACATCACCAACGAGATCAAGTCTTTCATTTACAGCGTGGGCAAAAAGACCGGCGCCGACGTGGTCATCACCGAAATCGGCGGCACCACCGGCGACATTGAGAGTCAGCCTTTTTTAGAGGCCATCCGCCAGGTAGGCCTGGAAGCCGGGCGGGAAAACACACTTTACATCCATGTGACGCTGGTCCCCTTCCTGCGGGGCTCGGACGAGCACAAGACCAAGCCCACCCAGCACTCGGTGAAGGAGCTCCAGGGGATGGGGATCAACCCCAACCTCATCGTGCTGCGCTGCGACGAGCCCCTGGAGGCGGGGATCTTTCAGAAAATCGCCCTGTTCTGCAACGTAAAGCCCGACTGCGTCATTGAAAACAGGACCATCCCCATCCTTTACGAAGCGCCGGTGATGCTGGAGCAAAAGCATTTCTCCGACATCGTCTGCCGGGAGCTGGGGATTTCCGCGCCCCGTCCCGACCTGCGGGAATGGAACCAGATGCTGGACCGGATGAAGCATGAGGGGCGGCCGGTTTCCATAGGCTTAGTGGGAAAATATGTCCAGCTCCACGACGCTTACCTTTCCGTGGCGGAGGCCCTTCATCACGCAGGGTACGCTTTGGAAGCGGACGTCAAGATCCGGTGGATCGATTCGGAGCCCATCACGGCCGCCAACGCCGCCGAAATCCTGAAAGGCTGCGACGGAATCGTTGTGCCGGGGGGATTCGGGAACCGGGGCGTGGAGGGGATGATCCAAACGGCCCGGTACTGCCGGGAGCACGATCTCCCCTACCTGGGCATCTGCCTGGGTATGCAGATCGCGGCCATCGAATTTGCCCGGAACGTCTGCGGCTTTCCCGACGCCAATTCCGGAGAATTTGACGAGCTTTCCAAGCACAAGGTCATCGACTTCCTGCCCGACCAGCACGCCGGCATCCAAAAGGGCGGCACCATGCGGCTGGGAGCCTATCCCTGCCGCATCCGGCCCGGCTCCCAGATGCACCGCGCCTATGGGAAAGAGCTGATTTCTGAGCGCCACCGCCACCGTTACGAATTCAACAACGAATATCGGGGCATCATGGAAGAAAACGGCCTGCTGGTCAGCGGTACCTCCCCCGACGGCAGCATTGTGGAAACCATCGAGATCCCCGGCAACGACTACTTTGTGGGCGTCCAGTTCCACCCGGAATTCAAAAGCCGGCCCAACCGCGCCCATCCCCTGTTCCGGGGGCTGGTGGAAGCGGCCCTGCGCCTTTCCGAAGGCAGAAAAGGGGTGAACCCATGAGCGGACTGCATGAGGAATGCGGCGTCTTCGGCGTCATCTGTCCGGAAGGGGCCCAGGACGCCGCCGCCATTACTTACTACGGCCTTTACGCTCTTCAGCACCGCGGCCAGGAGAGCTGCGGCATTGTGGTCAACGACTGCGGGCTGTTCCAGCATTATAAGGACGTGGGGCTGGTGGGGGACGTGTTCACCCACAGGGTGCTGGAGGGGTTGGGGCCCGGAAATATGGCCATAGGGCATGTGCGCTACGGCACCACCGGCGGCAGCGGCCGGGTCAACGCCCAGCCCATTGTAGTGAACCACCGGAAGGGCCCCATGGCCCTGGCCCACAACGGCAACCTGGTAAATTCCCAGGAGCTGCGGGAACAGCTGGAAATGGAGGGCTCCATCTTCCATACCACCAGCGACACCGAAGTGATCTCCTACATCATCACCAGGGAACGCCTCCGCTCCGCGTCCATTGAGGAGGCGGTGAGCCGGGCCATGGACACTATCCAGGGGGCCTATTCCCTGACAGTGCTCTCCCCTTCCAAGCTCATTGCCGTTCGGGACCCTTACGGCTTCCGCCCCCTCTGCTACGGCCGAAGGGAGGACGGAAGCTATGTGGCGGCATCGGAAAGCTGCGCCCTGGACGCGGTGGGAGCAGCCTTTATCCGGGACCTGGAGCCGGGGGAGATCCTGGTATTCGACGGGAAAACGGCGCGGTCCATTCGGGATCACTGCGGCAAAAAAGAAAAACGCACCTGCATCTTTGAATACATCTACTTTGCCCGGCCGGATTCCGTCATCGACGGGGCGGGGGTCCATAAAGCCCGGAAAACCGCCGGCGCCATCCTGGCGGAGACCTGCCCTGTCAAGGCGGACGTTGTGGTGGGCGTGCCCGATTCCGGGATCGACGCCGCCCTGGGCTTCTCCGAGGCTTCCGGTATCCCTTACGGCATTGGGTTCATCAAAAACCGGTATGTGGCCCGGACCTTCATCGCGCCGGGCCAGTCCGCCCGGGAGGACAAGGTGAAGATCAAGCTCAACCCTGTGCGGGACACTGTCCGAGGGAAATCAGTGGTCATGATCGACGATTCCATCGTCCGGGGCACCACCTGCGCCCGGATCGTAGGGCTGCTGCGGGACGCCGGGGCCCGGGAGATCCATGTGCGGATCTCCGCCCCGCCCTTTTTGAACCCATGCTATTACGGGACGGACATCGACTCCCGGGACTCCCTCATCGCCTGCGGCCGGACAGAGGAGGAAATCGCGAAGCTCATCGGCGCCGACAGCCTCGGGTACCTTCCCTTGGACCGGCTCCACGACCTGATGGGGACCATGCCGGGCTGCGGTTATTGCAGCGCCTGTTTTGACGGGGCATATCCAACCGCCGTTCCGGAAAATACGCGGAAAAACCGGTTTGAATACAAAATCGGCTGCGCGCCATTCTGAATCCAATCGAAGAAAGCGGGGATCAACATGAAATTCACAAAAATGCAGGGACTGGGAAACGACTATATCTACCTGGACTGCATGGAACGCGTACCGGAGGACCCCTCCGCCCTTTCCATACTGCTTTCCAGATCCCATTTCGGAGTGGGGGCCGACGGGCTGGTGCTGATCCTCCCCTCCGACAAGGCGGACTTCCGCATGCGGATGTTCAACGCCGATGGCAGCGAAGGGAAAATGTGCGGCAACGCCTCCCGGTGCATTGGGAAATATGTGTACGAACGGGGGCTGACCGGCAAAACCAATGTGACGCTGGAAACCTTAAGCGGCATCCGCACCCTCCGTCTTGCTGTTCACAATGGAATAGTAGAACAGGTATCGGTGGGTATGGGCGCGGCCCAGGTAAAGGAGACCGGCGCTGTCCTCACCGCCGGCGGAAGGGACTGGCGTTATACCAGCGTTTCCGTGGGGAACCCCCACTGTGTGATCTTCTGCCAGGGTGTGGAGGAAATGGACATTGCGGCCCCGGGGCGGCTCATTGAAAACCATCCGAACTTCCCGGACCGCACCAACGTGGAATTTGCACAGGCGCTGGACCCTTCCCACATCCGGATGCGGGTCTGGGAGCGCGGCAGCGGCGAGACCCTGGCCTGCGGCACCGGCGCCTGCGCTGTGGCTGCGGCCGCGGAGGCAAACGGGCTGTGCGGGAAGGAAGTGACGGTGCTGCTTCGGGGCGGCCCCCTTCAGATCCAGCTGGGGGAGGAAATCATAATGACCGGCCCCGCCGCCTTTGTGTTCGATGGGGAATTCCGGGAGGAGGATCTGTATGCTGAAAATCAATGAAAATTACCTGAAACTCAAAGAAAGCTACCTGTTTTCCGAGATCGCCAAACGGGTCCAGAAGTACGGTGCGGAGCATCCGGACCAGAAGATCATCCGCATGGGGATCGGGGACGTGACCCTCCCCCTCTGCGGCGCTGCGGTTTCCGAAATGGAGAAGGCCGCGGCGGAGATGGGGAAGGCGGAAACCTTCCATGGCTACGGCCCGGAACAGGGGTATGAGTTCCTGCAAAAAGCGGTGGCGTCCTATTACGCGGAGCGCGGTATTTCCCTGGAGGAACGGGAGATTTTCATTTCGGATGGGGCCAAAAGCGACTTGGGCAACATCCTGGACCTGTTTTCCAAAGACAACCGGGTACTGATCCCCGACCCTGTTTACCCGGTTTATGTGGACACCAACCTCATGGACGGGCGGGAGATCGTTTACCTCCCCGCCAACCGGGAAAACCACTTCCTGCCCCTGCCTCAGCCCGGCCTGGAGGGCGACATCCTCTACCTCTGCTCCCCCAACAATCCCACCGGTGCGGTCTACTCCAAGGAACAGCTGCAAAAGTGGGTGGACTTTGCCCGGGAGCATGGGAGCGTCATCCTTTTTGACGCCGCTTACGAGGCCTTTGTTTCGGATGGCAGCCCCCGCAGCATCTACGAGATCGAAGGGGCCAAGGAGTGCGCCGTTGAATTTTGCTCCCTGTCCAAAACAGCGGGCTTTACCGGCACCCGGTGCGGCTACACGGTGGTCCCCCTGGCCTTAAACTTTGGCGGCGTCCCGTTGAACCGCCTTTGGCTCCGGCGGCAGACCACCAAGTTCAACGGCGTTTCTTATGTGGTCCAGCGGGCCGCCATGGGCGTCTTTACGGAAGAGGGCCAAAGGCAGGCCCGCCGGAACATTGAGGTTTACAAAGAGAATGCCCGCCTGGTCACCGGCACGCTGGACCGTCTGGGCATCTGGTACACCGGCGGGAAAAATTCCCCCTATATCTGGATGGAATGTCCGGGAGGCATGGGTTCCTGGGAATTTTTCGACTATCTCCTGGAAAACGCCCAGATCGTCGGCACTCCCGGCCAGGGCTTCGGCGAAAACGGAAAGGGGTACTTCCGCTTCTCCGCCTTTTCCAGCCCTGCCGATACCGCCGAGGCCATGGAACGTTTCCGCCGCCTTTTTTCCCGCTGAACAGACCTGACTGGGCGCCGGACATACCGGACATAAAGGAAAGCCGTCCCAAAAGGGGCGGCTTTGATTTACTCAGGGCCGCTGTTTTACTTGCCGTCCCGTATACCGGAATCAGCGATTGCGGAAAATATGGATGATCGAACAAAAATATTATTATTTATGAAAAATAATCATGCAAATCATAAAAATTCCGCCAAAAGAAATTGACAAATCCATCCAGGCATGCTAATATAGTTAGCGTCAAGCAACTCCGTTCCGGAGTTTATTTTTTGACCCTCTAGTTAGCTTTATCTAACACGAATCTTTTGCAGAACAAAGGATGGAAAAGGAATGATGATCAACAAAAGGCTGATCGGGACGGTCAGTGAAAGCAAAAAATATGTGGCGGGCAATGTACTCCTGCAATGGTGTTCCCTGGCGGCGAATATCGTCATGATGTTCAGCATTACCCAGCTTCTGGCGGGGCTGTACCTGAAAACAGCGGATGCAGGCATGCTCCTGGCCGCTTTAGGAGCCGCGGCCGCGTCCCTCCTCATCCGCTTCTTCTGTACCACCGGGGCCAGCCGGATGGGGTATCTTTCCTCCAAGGCGGTAAAGAAGACGCTGCGGGAGCTGATCTATAAAAAGCTCCTGCGGCTGGGCGCTTCTTACAGCCAGCAGGTGAAAACCAGCGAGGTGGTGCAGGTGGCGGTGGAAGGCGTGGACCAGCTGGAAACCTATTTCGGGGCCTATCTTCCCCAATTCTTCTATGCCATGCTGGCGCCGCTGACCCTGTTTGCCGTTCTCTGCTTTGTCAGTATCCCGGCGGCCATTGCCCTGCTGGTCTGCGTCCCCTTGATCCCCATTGCCATTGCGGCCGTGCAGACCTGGGCCAAAAAACTCCTGTCCAAATATTGGGGACAATACACTGCCCTGGGCGACACCTTCCTGGAAAACCTGCAGGGGCTTACCACCCTCAAGATCTATCAGGCCGATGAATTCAAAAACAAAGAGATGAACATAGAGGCCGAAAAATTCCGCAAGATCACCATGAAGGTGCTCACCATGCAGCTGAACTCCATCACCATCATGGACCTAATCGCCTACGGCGGAGCAGCCCTGGGCATGATCATCGCGGCGACCCAGTACGCCGGGAACCAGGTTTCCCTTGCCGGATGCCTGTTGATCATCCTGCTGGCGGCGGATTTCTTCCTTCCCATGCGGCAGCTGGGCAGTTTCTTCCACATCGCCATGAACGGAATGGCCGCCAGCGACAAGATCTTCCGCCTGCTTGATCTGGAGGAACCCGAACCCAAACAGACGCCTGTGCCGGAGGATTGTTCCCTTATCTGTTCCGGCCTGCGCTTTTCTTATGAGCCGGACAAGGAGATCCTCCGCGGCGTGGATTTACAGTTCCCGCAAGGCAGCTTTACCGCGTTGGTTGGGGAAAGCGGCTGCGGAAAATCTACGATTGCCGCCATCCTGATGGGACGGAAAAAGGACTACGTAGGTTCTGTTACCATAGGCGAGGCGGAACTCAAAGACATCAACGAAAGTTCCCTGCTCCAAAACATCACCTATGTCGGCCACCAGAGCTACCTGTTCAAAGGTGCCGTGCGGGACAACCTGCTGATGGGCAGGCCGGGCGCCTCGGACGGCGACCTGTGGGCGGTATTGGAACGGGTAAATCTGGCCGGGTTCCTCAAAGGGGCCCAGGGGCTGGATACGCCTCTCTTGGAAAAGGCTTCCAATCTTTCGGGAGGTCAGTGCCAGCGGCTTGCTCTGGCCCGGGCATTGCTCCACGACAGCCCCGTCTATCTCTTTGACGAAGCCACCTCCAACATCGATGTGGAGAGCGAAAACGACATCATGGCGGAGATCTGCCGGCTGGCAGAGTCAAAGACCGTGATCCTCATTTCCCACCGGCTGGCCAATGTGGTGCAGGCGGACAAGATTTATGTGCTGGACGGCGGGAAGGTTGCCGAAAGCGGCAGCCATGCAGAATTATTGGAAAAAAATGGGCTGTATAAAAGGATGTGGACCGCCCAGCAGGCTTTGGAAAACTATGGAAAGGAAGGCGCAAGATGAAAAAACGGAACGGATTTCAAGTAATGGCCCGGCTCATCGGGCTGGTCAAGCCTTTGACCGGGTTTATGCTTCTCGCCATTCTGATGGGCCTCATCGGACACCTGTGCGCCGCTTTTCTCACGATTTTCGGCGGCTTCGCAGTGCTGGAAGCCTTAAATTTGGATACGTCCTTCAGCCTTTCCCTCCTATTTGCCTGTATGGCAATCTTTGCCGTTCTGCGGGGCTTGCTCCGGTATGCGGAACAGGCGTGCAATCATTTCATTGCTTTTAAGCTGCTGGCGCTTTTGCGGGACAAGGTGTTCCGGGCTCTGCGGCGGCTCTG
The DNA here is from genome assembly GCA_018713335.1 of Candidatus Merdivicinus intestinigallinarum. GTDB lineage: Bacteria > Bacillota > Clostridia > Oscillospirales > Ruminococcaceae > Merdivicinus > Merdivicinus intestinigallinarum. The sequence goes on from DVOW01000022.1 coordinate 24,596, forward strand.
CCCCGCCAAGCTGGAGAGCCGGGACAAGGGGGATTTGATCTCCGTCATTACCTCCGACATTGAGCTGCTGGAGGTATTCTATGCCCATACCATTTCTCCGGCGGCTATTGCCCTTCTGTTCACCATCATCATGAGCCTTTTCATCGGTTCTTTCCACTGGCTGCTGGGTCTGATCGCTTTGGCGGCATATCTGACTGTGGGGGTGGTCATTCCTTTGGCCGCCTCCAAGCTCAGCGGCGACGCCGGGATCAAGCTCCGCACCAAGTCCGGAGGGCTTTCCGGATTTGTGCTGGACAGCCTGCGGGGGCTTTCCGAAACCCTGCAATACGGCCAAGGGGAAAAACGGCTGGATGAAATGAACCGGCGGACGGAGGAACTTGCCAAAGACGAGGAAAAACTGAAGCGCATTTCCGGCCGGAACACCGCGGCAACCAATACGGTAGTGCTGGCCTTCGACCTGGTCATGCTGTTCGCCTCCGCCCTGCCGTATCAAAGGGGTGCGGTAGGCTTCGAGGGCGTGCTGCTCCCCACCCTGGCCCTGTTTTCCTCCTTTGGCCCGGTGATTGCCCTGGCGGCTCTGGGCAGCACCCTGCAAAACACCTTTGCAGCCGGAAACCGGGTGCTGGATATTTTAGACGAAGCTCCGGCGGCAGCGGATGTAACGGGTAAGCCGGAAATCGCATTTACCGGCGCTGAAGCGGAGCATGTGACCTTTTCCTATGGCGCCGAAACCATCCTCTCCGATGTATCGCTGGAGATTCCAAAGGGCTCCGTAGTGGGAATCGTAGGCCGCAGCGGCAGCGGAAAATCCACCCTCCTCAAACTGTTTATGCGGTTTTGGAAGGTACAGCATGGCAGCGTCAAGCTCTCCGGCACGAAGGTGGAGGATATCAACACGAGGAATCTGCGGGATTTGGAGAGCTTTATGACCCAGGAGACCCATCTGTTCCACGACAGCATTACCAACAACCTGCGGATCGCCAAGCTGGACGCCGCCGATGAAGAGATCGAAGCCGCCTGCAAAAAGGCCTCGGTGCATGATTTTATCATGAGCCTGCCCAAAGGCTACGACACGCCGGTAGGCGAGCTGGGCGACACCCTTTCCGGCGGGGAACGGCAGCGAATAGGGCTTGCCCGCGCGTTTCTGCACGACGCCCCCTTCCTGCTTCTGGACGAGCCCACCAGCAACCTGGACAGCCTGAACGAAGCGGTGATCTTAAAAGCTCTCCGGGAAGAACGGGAGGAAAAGACGGTGGTGCTGGTCTCCCACCGGCAGTCCACCATGCGGATCGCGGACAAGGTGTACTCTGTGGAGCACGGGAGGATGAGCTGATGCACCCCGGGACATAGAGGAAACGAGAAAAAACTGGAGGAAACAGCATGAGATTGAAGCGTTTGATTTTTCTGACAGCCGGATTTCTTTGCCTGGGGCTGGGATGCGTGGGCGTTGTGCTCCCCGTCATCCCCACTGTCCCATTTTTCCTGGCAACAGTGTTTTGCTTCGCCAACTCATCCCAGAAGCTGCACGACTGGTTTATCGGCACAAAGCTCTACAAAAAACGTCTGGAGAGCTTTGTGAAGAAAAAAGGCATGACGGTGCAGACGAAGCTGGGGATCATCATTTCCGTAACGATCGTAATGGGGATCGGCTTTTTTATGATGGTGCGGGGCGGGGCCTTTGTGCCCAGCATCATCCTCCTTGTGGTTTGGATAAGCCACATCGTTTATTTTGTATTTGGCGTCAAAACCCTGAAGCCGTCCGAAGCGGATTTCGAGTAGTATAGATCAGGCCATCCGAACCCCGGATGGTCTTTCTTTCCATTTACGGCAGAAATTCATGCCGCGGGAAAAACCGCGGATAAATTCTTCAAGCCTTCTTCAAGCTTTTATGGCATAATAAGATTGATGGGAGGTGCCGGGATGAGGCTTTTGCTTGTGGAAGATGAAAAAAGGATGGCGCAGGCGCTTTGCGAAATTCTGCGCCAGGAAAAATATGACGTGGATCATTTTGCGGATGGCCTGGAGGGTCTTTTCGCCCTGGAAACAGGCACTTATGATTTGGCGGTTCTGGACGTCATGCTGCCGGGAAAAAACGGCTTTGAGATCGCCTCCGCAGCCCGAAGAAAGGGGATCAAGACGCCTATCCTCATGCTGACAGCCAAAAGCGAGCTGGACGATAAGGTTACGGGGTTAGACTGCGGAGCGGATGATTATTTGACAAAGCCCTTTATGACAAGGGAGCTCCTGGCCCGTCTGCGCGCCCTTGCGCGCCGGAACATCCAAAGCCCCGACGGGACCCTCCGTTTCGGCGACCTTACCTTGTATAAAGAGTCCTCCATGCTCCACTGCGGGGAAAACAGCGTGCGCTTGAGCGAAAAGGAGCTGCGCATTTTGGAATACCTGATTGCGAACCAGGGCCGCATTCTGACCCGGGAACAGCTTGCGGCCAAAATCTGGGGCTATGACAGCGAGGCGGAATACAACAATGTAGAGGTCTATATGTCCTTTGCCCGAAAAAAGTTAAACTTTGTCCGGTCAAAAACGGAAATCAAAGCGGTGCGGGGCATCGGCTATGAATTGAGGTATGAGGATGTTTAGGAAGTCCAAGTGGAAGATCGTGGCCGCCATCCTTTCTGTTTTGGCCCTGGTCCTTGCCGGGACCTTCTGCGTCATCTATTGGGCCAGCTACACAGAGGTATCCAATGAAAACAAAAGCCTTTTGGAACAATATGCGGCGGGGTATTCCCTCCGGGAAGGGGGCGCCGCGAAAGCGCCAGGGGATCGGCCCGGCGGGGACCCCATAGCGCCGCCCCGGCTGGAGCTTTCCACTTTTTATTCCGTAGCGGTTTCGGCAGACGGCCAGGTCCTGCGGGTGGACACCGCCGATATCGCGAGCCTGGACACGGATACGCTGACACAGCTTGCCCTGGAAATCCTGGACAGCGGGAAAACGGACGGGGTCCGGCACAATCTCCTTTACCGTGTGGCTGAGAAAAACGGCTACCGGCTGGTGGCGTTTTTAGATAACACCGTCATGCAGGAAAGCACCCGGACGCTGTTAAATTACACGCTGATTTTCAGCTGCGCCGCCCTTGTCCCCCTGTTTTTTCTGGCATGGTACCTTGCGGGCAGGATCGTTTCGCCATTGGAGGAAAGCTACAAGCGGCAGAAACAGTTCGTATCCGACGCCGGCCACGAATTGAAGACCCCGGTGGCGGTAGTGAACGCCAATGTCGAGCTTCTTTCCCGGGAAATCGGGGAAAACCAGTGGCTCTCCAACATCCAGTATGAAAACGAGAGGATGTCCGGGCTGATCTCGCAGCTTTTGGAGCTGGCCAGGACAGAAAACGTGACGCCCCCTATGGAAACCCTGGATTTCAGCCATTTGGTATTGGGCGAGGCCCTTCCCTTTGAAACCGTGGCCTACGAGAACGGCCTTCAGCTGGAAACGGACATCGCGGACAATATCACCCTTTACGGGAACGACCTCCAGCTGAAGCAGCTTTGCTCGATCTTAATTGACAACGCGATCCGCCACAGCGCAAACGGGAAAACCGTTGCCCTAAGGCTGCGGAAGGAAAAAAGCAGCGCGGTCTTTTCCGTTGTAAACGACGGGGAGCCGATCCCGCCGGAGCAGCAGAAGCATTTGTTTGACCGGTTTTACCGCGGCGACGAAGCCAGGACTGACAGCCGCCATTACGGGCTGGGACTGGCCATCGCAAAAGCCATCGCCGGCAGCCATCACGGGACCATCCAGGTCCTGTGCGCCCGCGGGAAGGTGGAATTTCTCGTGAAGCTCCCTTTGCAAAGCCGGGCCTATAAAAATTAAGCCGCGTTTCAATTAAACTTCAATCTTCCTCCTGTACAATGATGTCATCAAACAGTACAGGAGGTATTTTTATGGCTTACCAGACCATTTTTAAGCGATATGAACTGAAGTATCTGCTGACAAAAGCGCAAAAGGAAAAGGTCCTTCAGGAAATCCGGCCCTATATGGCCCTGGACCAATACGGAAGGACGACCATCCGCAACATTTATTTTGACACGGAGAGCTACCGGCTGGTCCGCCGTTCCCTAGAGGCCCCGGCTTATAAGGAGAAGCTGCGCATCCGCAGCTACTGCCGGGCCGCGCCGGACAGCACCGTGTTTGTGGAGCTGAAAAAGAAATATCAGAAGGTCGTTTATAAACGCCGGATCGCCCTGCCGGAGCAGGCCGCCATGGACTGGGTAGCAGGCAGGCGGAGCTGCCCGGAAAGCTCTCAAATTGCAGCGGAGGTGGATTATTTCCTGCGATATTACGGCTCCCTTACGCCGGCCGTGTTCCTTTCCTATGAACGGGAAGCGTTTTATTCCAAGGACCAGTCCGACTTCCGGGTCACCTTTGACGACACCATCCTCTGCCGCCAGAAGGAGCTTTCCCTGGGATCCGAAGCGTACGGGCTGCCGGTGCTGCCGGAAGGGACGGCGCTGATGGAGATCAAATGCTCCGGCGGGATCCCCATGTGGATGGCCCATATCCTTTCCCAGGAAAGGCTTTACAAAACCTCTTTCTCCAAATACGGGACCGCTTATCGGACGATCATTTACCCGCAGATGAAAAAGGAGGCGGCTTACAGTGCTTGAAACGATTTTCCGCGGCTTGTTCGACACCGACCTGACCAGCGTCATCAGCGTGACGGATTTTCTGCTCTGCCTTGGGTGCGCGCTGGCGCTGGGGCTTGTGATGGCGTTGGCCTATATGTACAAAACCAGGTACACCAAGAGCTTTGTGGTGACCCTGGCCCTCCTGCCCGCCGTGGTCTGCATCGTCATTATGATGGTCAACGGCAACGTGGGGACCGGCGTGGCCGTGGCGGGCGCCTTCAGCCTTGTCCGCTTCCGGTCCGTGCCCGGCAGCGCCAAAGAGATCTGCGCCCTGTTCCTGGCAATGGGCGCGGGGCTGATTGCGGGGATGGGGTACCTTGCCTACGCGGCCCTCTTTACCGTGATCTTGTGCGCCGTCTTTCTTTTGTATAACCGGCTGGATTTCGGCGCAAAAAAGAATGCCGCGGCATACAAAACCCTTACGGTCACCATTCCGGAGGACCTGGATTACACCGGCATATTCGATGACATTTTCAAAGCATACACCTGTTCTTATGAGCTGGCGGCTGTCAAAACCACCAATATGGGCAGTATGTTCCGGCTGACCTATGATGTAACGCTTCGCGACCCCGCCAAGGAAAAGGAAATGATCGACCTGCTCCGCTGCCGGAACGGGAACCTGGAAATCGCGGTTTCCAAACAGGAAACCATGGCGGCGGAGCTGTAAAGGAGGTTGTTGTATGAAAAGACTGTTGTCCGCCGTATGCGGCACGGCGTTTCTATTGGCGGCCTTAAGCGGCTGCACCCAGCCCCAGGACGCGGCTGTAAGCAGCGCGGAAGCATCGGAAGCATCCGAAAACACCTCATCGGCTGCCAACGCTGCTTCTTCTCAAACGGATGCCGAGATGTTCACGGACCGGGATTACGAAACCGATTATGACGAAGCCGGCAGCGTTTTCATCCAGCTGGACGGGGATTCCGCCTCCGCAAGCTCCGACAGCGTGCAGATTTCCGGCTCCACCGTCACCATTACGGAAGAAGCCACTTACATCCTTTCCGGCACTTTGGAGGACGGGATGGTGATCGTGGACGCGCCTGACACAGCCAAAATACAGCTGGTACTGGACGGCGCAAGCATCCACAGCGAAACTTCCGCGGCCCTTTATATCCTGGAAGCGGACAAAGTTTTCCTCACCCTGGCCGACGGGAGCGAGAACACCCTGTCAAACGGCGGCACATTCACCGCCATTGACGAAAACACCATCGACGGGGCCCTTTTTTCCAAACAGGACCTCACCCTCAACGGAACGGGCGCGCTCACGGTCACCTCGCCTGCCGGACACGGCATTGTCTGCAAGGACGACCTTGTCATGACAGGCGGGACCTACACCATCACCTCCGCCTCCCATGGCCTGGACGCCAATGACAGCATCCGGATAGCCGGCGGAACATCCCTTACCATCGACGCGGGCAAGGACGGCCTGCACGCAGAAAACAGCGACGACGCTTCCCTGGGATTCGTCTATATCGCGGACGGCGTTATGATGATTGAGTCGGAAGGCGACGGGATCAGCGCCGGTTCTTTCATGCAGATTGAGAACGGCATATTCCAGATCCTGGCGGGAGGAGGCAGTGAAAACGGCTCCAATGACTCCTCCGATTCCTGGGGCGGCTTTATGGGCGGCGCCCGCGGACAGCATGGAGGGGCCTCCCTGCCCGCTGAGTCCGAAACCGAGGAAAGCAGCACCAGCATGAAGGGGCTCAAAGCCGCAGGGGAGCTCCTGATTTCAGAAGGGAGCTTCTCCATCGATTCCGCTGACGATGGGATCCATTCCAACACCTCCATCACCGTAAACGGCGGGACCTTTGAAATCGCTTCAGGGGACGACGCCTTCCACGCGGACGAAGCCTTGACCGTCGTGGCCGGACTGCTCAGCATCACGGAAAGCTATGAAGGCCTGGAAGCCCTGCAAATAGACATCCAGGGCGGCGAGATCACCCTTACGGCAACGGACGACGGCCTGAACGCCGCGGGCGGGACAGATTCCAGCGGCATGACAGGCGGACGGGACGGCAGGTTCGGCGGCGGTATGTCTTCCTCTGCAAACGGCAGCATCGTCATTTCCGGCGGGACCCTTTCCATCAGCGCCTCCGGCGACGGGATCGACGCCAACGGCTCCGTTGAAATCTCCGGCGGCTATATCACGGTTGCCGGGCCGGCACAGGGCGACACCGCGATACTGGATTATGACACCAGCGCGGTCATCACAGGAGGGACCTTTATCGGGACCGGCGCTTCCGCCATGGCCCAAACTTTCAGCAGCTCCGAGCAGGGCGTGATCGCCGTCAGCACCGGCAGCCAGGCCGCCGGAACAGCCGTCGCCATTTCCGACGCCGATGGCAATACGGTTCTGTCCTATGTGCCGGAGCTATCCTTCAGCGCAGTCATATTCAGCAGCCCCTATGTGATAACCGGCGAAACCTACACTATAACTGCCGGAACAGCTTCCGGAGAATCAGAGGCCAAATAAATATTGGGAGGAGTTTATCTGTTTAAGGCGTGCGTCCTGGACAGGATCAACATCTGCAGCGCCTTCCCGGAGGCCAGGTTGGCTGACGATTTGTTCTTCAGCCTTCACTCCAGATTTTTGAGTAAAATGCGATTCTTTTCATATTCAATCATTCCATCTTTCCGCATTTTAGAAAGTTCATTGCACATGGCGCTGCGGTCGACGCCAAGATAATCCGCCAGCTGCTGGCGGTTGTACGGAATCAGAAACGAACTGCTCCCGGAACCCTTGGCGCATTCGGAAAAATAGGACATCAGCCGTCCCCGGATCGATTTGGAACTGGTGTGCCGGATCCTTTGGGATAGCTGAAGGCTTTTATAAGCGCAAACGTTCAATAGGTTCCGCACGAGCTTGGTATGGAAGGGGCAGGCGTTGGTGCAGGTGGTCAGGACACGCCCCACATCCATAAACAGAACGGCCGTATCTTCCGCGGCCGAAACGGTCGCCAGCAGGGGCTGTCCCGGAATGCAGGCGTATACCTCGGCAAATACGGAACCCGGCGCAACATGCCCCAAAACGCTGGCATTTCCCCAAATATCGCTGCAGGAGATCATGGCCATGCCGGACAGTACGATCCCCAGATTCTCCGTGATACTCCCTTCCGAAAGGATCACTTCCCCCTTTTGATAGCACCGTTTTGCGGCCTTCAGGCAGCCTAAAAGCGATGTGATTTCCTGTTCTTCTAATCCCCGGAACAGCTGTGTGTTGGATAAATTCATATTTTTCTCCTTTTGTTGTTTTAACAACAGACTTTCTGATTTTATTATAGTATACTGTATCCAGAAACACAAGAGAAAGGAAGGATTTAAAGTGATTCGGAAAATTATTCAGATAGACAAAGAAAAATGCAACGGCTGCGGCGCCTGCGCCAAAGCCTGTCATGAAGGGGCAATCGGTATGGTCCACGGAAAAGCGGTACTGCTGCGGGACGACTACTGCGACGGCTTGGGAGATTGTCTGCCGGCCTGCCCGACGGGGGCCATTTCCTTTGTGGAACGGGAAGCCGCCGCGTATGACGAAAAGGCGGTTTTGGAAAACAAGAAAAATCAGGCAGAACCGCACATGGGCTGCCCCGGCAGCCAGATGCGCCGGATGGAACATCCCCGGGAAGCCGTTTCGGCCAGCGCGGCGCATCCTGTTTCCCAGCTTGGACAGTGGCCCTGCCAGATCAAGCTGGTTCCGGTCAACGCCCCGTATTTTGACGGCGCAAGGTTATTAATCGCGGCCGACTGCACCGCGTACGCTTATGCCAACATGCACGATGCGTTCATGCAGGGAAAGATCACCATCATCGGCTGTCCCAAACTGGACAGCATAGACTACAGCGAAAAGCTGGCGCAGATCCTTCAAAACAACGACATCCAAAGCGTAACGGTCGTGCGCATGGAGGTCCCCTGCTGCGGCGGGCTGGAGCTGGCGGCCAAAAAAGCGATGCAGGCCGCCGGAAAGAGTATTCCCTTCCAGGTTGTCACCATATCCATTGACGGCAAGATCCTGGAACGACAGGCTCCGGCCCATTGAGAAAAAAGGGCAAATCGCGGAAATTGGAACAGTAGAAGGCGACCGAAAACGATTTGATACAAACGCATAAATAAAGGGAAGGAACTTCATGACGGTTCCTTCCCTGTTTTGTTTTTGTTATAACCAATTGGCCGCCCTGCGCTTTCTCCAGTTTGCGGGCGGCTTTTTACGTCAAGCAATGAAAACGAACTTAAAAGCTTATCCCTCCGCCGCCTTGTTGACGCAGGCGACGGCGTTCAGGCTGCGGGGATAGCCGATATAGGGCAGGCACTGGGACACCACCCGGATGAGGAATGCTTTATCGTTGCCTAAATTCATATTGCCCTTGGCGTGGCTTGTCAGCTGAGGTTCGCAGCCTCCCTGGGCCGCCAGGAAGCAGAAGGTGATCATCTCCCGCTGGGCCAGGGTCAGGCCGGTGCGGGTGTAGTAGTCCCCGAAGCAGTTGGCCGCCAGCCAGCGGTTGATGTGGCCGGCCTTCCATGCCTCCAGCATCTGGGGACCGAAGATGTCCGCCTGGGCCTGGGCGCCTTTTTCCAGCCGGTCCTCCATGGTCGTCGTTGTCTGGCCTTCCAAAGGAAGGGACACGCCCCGCTGGGTCAAAATCTCGTTTGCGGCTTTCAGGAAGGGCAGCACCCGGCCGATCCCCAGGTAATCCACCGCCTGATAAACAAGCTCCTTGGCCATTACCGGGGTCACACCGGCATCCAGGGCGGCAGGCAGCTCCTCCCGGAAGGCGTCAATGCCCTGGCAGCCCAGCAATGCGGCCAGAATGGCCATATGCCGGGTGACAGGTGTAAGCTCCTGGCCGGGCTCATTGACCACCTCGTCAAAGGCAAAATGCTCCAGGCGTTCCATAAATTCCGGGTCCGTTGCCCGAAGGTTTTCCAGCATCATATAACTCCCCTTTTACTGCAATTTGGAATAGCTTTCATCATCCACCGGTTCCAGCCATTCGTTGCTGGTTCCCTCGCCGGGCACTTCCACGGCGATGTGGCTGAACCAGCTGTCCGCCTTGGCCCCGTGCCAGTGCTTCACCTCCGGCGGGATGACGATGACGGCGCCGGGGATAAGGCTCACAGCCTCCCTGCCATCCTCCTGGTACCAGCCCTCGCCCGCGGTGCAGATGAGAATCTGGCCGCCGCCGGATTTGGCGTGATGGATGTGCCAGTTGTTGCGGCAGCCGGGTTCAAAGGTGACGTTCGCCAGCCCCACAGCGCTTTCGCCGGGCTTGGTCAGGGGGTTTAAGTAGGAATTCCCGATAAAATACTGGGCAAAAGCGGTGTTGGCCATGCCCTGGCCGAAAACGTTCTGCTGGTCAAATGCGTTTTTGTCTTGGATCTTCATGATGCTTCCTCCTTAAAACGATCAATTCTGTTGTTTTTGAATATGGTACCGGAGATCGTCCAGCTGGCTCAGCTGCTTTTCGCGGAAATGGATATCGTCTAAGAGGCTCCTGCGCTTTTCATTGAGCATCCTCAGCCGCTGGTCGTCCGACCCTTCCCGTTCCAGCAGCAGCCTCATATAGGCTTCAATTTCCGTGTGGTCAAAGCCAATGTCGTGCAGGGTCATGATGAGGCTCAGCCGTTCCAGGTCGGTGTCGTCGTACTGCCAGGCGCCCATGACCTTTTTGACAGCGCCGCACAGCCCCCAGCTTTCATAGGCTTGCAGGACGTCTAAAGGGATGTGATAGCGTTCGCTGGCTTCCTTGATGGTCATTTGCTCACTCCTTCCCGACAGGCGGTTCCGCGCAAAAAATATAGGCGTCCCATTTGGAACACCTATATTGTAACCCTTCCGCAGCAAAATGTCTAATACTTCTGTTCAATCCTCATTGATGCCTAAAACGCATTTTTTCGCGTGCTCCATAAAGGCCTGGACCGCCGGGGAGAAGGCCTGGATCTTTTTCCACACCAGCACCGTGCCGGTTTCCATCTTCGGAGAAAACGGGACAAAGCAAAGGCCATTGTAGGAACAATCCAGATCCAGCGTCAGGACGCAGCTGGACTGGCTGCGGGCCAGGATGGCCATGTTATACTGCAGATTCCCGCTGGCCGCCACATGAAGCTGCTCCATATCCGCGCCGAGCCAGTTGAGGAGCTCGTTCTGAATGTTCTCTCTTGCGGGCATGATCAAGGGGACGCCCGCCAGATCCTCCGGGCGGACGCTTTCCTTTGCCGCCAGTTCGCTATCCGACCGCACTAAAACGCCCCAGCGTTCCTTGACGGGGGTGCGGATAAAGCTGTATTTGGTAATATCCACCGGCTCCTGCAATAAGCCCATATCCAAAAGGCCCCGTTCGATCCGTTCCTTGATGTTGTCGGCGTTGCCGCTGTAAAATTCAAACTGCACCATGGGATTTTGTTCCTGGAAGGAAGTAATGAGCTCCGCCAGGAATTGGGAGCTTTGCAGTTCCCCGCTGCCGATGGTGATTTTCCCGGCCAGCTGCTCTCTTTTGCGGCGAAGGTCCTCCTTGGTTTTTTCCGAAAGGGAAACGATCTCCTCGGCGCGGCGGCGCAGGAGCATGCCGTCCTCGGTGAGGGTGATGCGGTGCTTGCCCCGGTGGAACAGCTTTACCCCCAGCTCCTCCTCCAGCTGCATCAGCTGACGGGACAGGGTGGGCTGGGTCAAATGCAGGAGCTCAGCCGCTTTGGTGATGTTTTCCTCCCGGGCCACCATCAAAAAATATTTCAAAACACGGATTTCCATGGGAACCACCCCTTTCTTTTGTATCATACCACACGCTGGGATGTTTTTCAACAGCCGGGGAACCACAAAATGCCTGCCGCGCATTTTTTAAAATGCAACATAAGTATTAGACATTGTTTCACAAGAAGGTTATACTAAAATTATAGGCGAATAGGGAGAGAATACAGGAACCCATCAGCCCTGAAAGCCGACGGGTTCCAGCAGTTTTCGCACATCATCAATTCCAATTAGGAGGAATAAGTTTATGCAATATACAAAACTCGGAAATTCGGACCTGACGGTTTCCCGCATCTGCATGGGATGCATGGGCTTCGGCGACGCCAAAAACGGCCAGCACAGCTGGACCCTGGACGAGGCCCATTCCCGGGAGATCATCAAGCGGGGGCTGGAGCTGGGCGTCAACTTTTTCGATACGGCCATCGGGTACCAAAGCGGCACCAGCGAGCAGTACCTGGGCCGGGCGCTGAAAGATTTCGCGAAGCGGGAGGACGTGGTAGTGGCCACCAAGTTCCTGCCCCGCACCCAGGAGGAGATTGCCGCCGGCATCACCGGCCAGCGGCACATCGAGCAGATGGTGGATACCAGCCTCAAAAACCTGGGACTGGACTACATCGACCTGTATATCTATCACATGTGGGACTATGAAACGCCCCTTTACGACATCCTGGACGGCCTGAACCGGGCGGTGCAGGCGGGCAAGGTCCGGTATCTCGGCATTTCCAACTGTTTTGCTTACCAGCTGGCCAAAGCCAACGCTCTGGCTGAAAAGGAAGGCTTTCCGAAATTTGTTTCCATCCAGGGGCACTACAACCTGATCTTCCGGGAAGAGGAACGGGAAATGGCCAAGCTCTGTCATGAGGACAACATTGCCATGACGCCCTACAGCGCTCTGGCAGGCGGGCGGCTCTCCAAGCACCCGGGCGAGACTTCCAAACGGCTGGAGGAGGACAGCTACGCCAAGTTCAAATACGACGCCACCGCGGAACAGGATGCGGTCATTATCAGCCGCGTGGCGGAGCTGGCCGAAAAACGGGGCGTGTCCATGACGGAGATCTCTCTGGCGTGGCTGCTCACCAAAGTGACGGCCCCCGTAGTCGGAGCCACCAAGCTGCACCACATCGAAGGGGCGGCCAAGGCGGCGGAGCTTACCCTGACGCCGGAGGAGCGCGCCTACCTGGAGGAGCCTTATGTCCCCCACAAGCTGGTGGGCGTCATGGCGCAGAACACCCCTGCCGCCGCGAAAAAGCCCCATGTCTGGTCCACCGGCAGCCAGGAGATCCAGGGCCGGTGATTGAATGAACATCAGCAAAAAATTTATCATGTTAGGATATTTTACGGAAGCAACTGGAGGAATCGGAAGATGAAAAAGCCATACATTGTCTGTCACATGATGACATCCATCGACGGCCGCATCGACTGCGCCATGACGGCCCAGCTGGCCGGCGTCGAAGAATACTACGCCGCGCTGGAGGAATTGGATCTGCCCTCTACCCTAAGCGGCCGGGTCACGGCCCAGCTGGAAATGTCGCTGCCCGGCGTATTCAAAGCCCAGCAGAACGAACCCTTGGGGCGGGAAGGCTTTTCCAAAAAGGCGGACGCCAAGGGTTACGAAATCATTACGGATACCCGGGGAACGCTGCTTTGGGAAGAGGATACGGACGCCTCTAAGCCCCATCTGATTATCACCAGCGAAGAGGTTTCCAGAGAGTACCTGAACTACCTGGATGAACGGCAGATCTCATGGATCGCCTGCGGCAAGGGCAAAATCGACTTGAAGCGGGCCGTGGAAATCCTGGCGGAAGAATTCGGCGTGGAGCGCCTTGGAATCGTCGGAGGCCCCATTATCAACAGCGCTTTTCTGGAAGCCGGGCTGCTGGATGAAATCAGCCTCCTCATCGGCCTTGGTATTGACGGCCGGAAGGGGCTGCCGGCTGTATTCGACGGATTCCCCATGGAAAAAACGCCTGTGCCCCTGCAATTGAAGGAAGCAAAGACGTATAAAAACGGCGCGGTCTGGCTCCGGTATCTTGTGTAGCAGGGAGCCTTATGCAATTTATAATCTCAATCAATAGGAGGAAGTTTTTATGTTAGGCAATTTTTCGTACTGCAACCCCACCAAGCTGTACTTCGGCGAGGATTCGCTGAAGTATTTGAATGCCGAACTGCCGAAATACGGCAAAAACATCGTGCTGATTTACGGCGGCGGCTCTATCAAGAAAAACGGCATCTATGACGAGGTCGTGAAAATCCTCAAGGACAACGGCAAAAACGTGGCCGAGATTTCAGGCGTCATGCCCAACCCCACAGTAGATAAGCTCTATGAAGGGGTGGAAATCGCCCGGAATCACCAGGCGGATTTCCTGCTGGCCGTAGGCGGCGGCTCGGTGTGCGATTACGCCAAGGCGGTTTCCGTTTCGGTGAACTGCGGGGAGGACCCCTGGGAAAAATACTACGTCCGCTTTGAGGAGCCCTCCTGCGAGACCCTGCCGGTAGGCTGCGTGCTGACCATGGTGGGCACCGGCTCTGAGATGAACGCCGGCGCGGTTATCACCAATCCCCACACCCATCAGAAGATCGGACATGTTTTCGCGGACGAAAAAATCATGCCGAAATTCGCCGTCCTGAACCCCAAATACACCCTGACCCTGCCCCATTACCAGATGGTTTCCGGTATCTATGACATTTTCAACCACATCTGCGAGCAGTATTTCTCCGGCGAGGACGACAACGTGAGCGATTACCTCAGCGAGGGCCTGATGCGCTCGGTCATCCACTCCAGCCGCATCGCCAACCGGGACCCCCAGAACTACGAGGCCCGCAGCAACCTGATGTGGGCGGCCACCTGGGCGCTGAACACCCTGGTTGCGAAGGGGAAATCCACCGACTGGATGGTGCACATGCTGGGCCAGGCCGTCGGCGCTTACACCGACGCCGCCCACGGCATGACGCTGGCCGCTGTTTCCCTCCCCTATTACCGGCACATCCTGCCTTTCGGCGTGCAGAAATTCAAACGGTTCGAGGTCAATGTGTGGGACGTGGACCCGGCAGGCAAAACCGACGAACAGACAGCCCAAGAGGGCCTTGCCGCCATGGAAGGCTGGATGAAGGAGCTTGGGCTTGTGATGAACATTTCCCAGCTGGGCGCCTCGGCGGAGATGATCGGCGGCATCGCAGACAGCACCCTGATTATGAACGGCGGGTACAAGACCCTCAATCGCGATGAGATTGTGGAAATCTTAAAGGAGTGCTTATAATGAAAAAAGTATTGGTCGCTTACTTTTCTGCCAGCGGCGTCACCGCCCGCGCGGCGAAGGAACTGGCGCAGGCTCTGGACGCAGATTTATATGAAATCCGTCCGGAAACGCCTTACACCGCCGCGGACCTGGATTGGACCAACAAAAAAAGCCGCAGCACCGTGGAAATGAACGACCCGGCCTGCCGTCCGGCCATTGCGGAGCCGGTAAAAAATATGGAGCAGTATGACGCCGTGTTCGTCGGGTTCCCTGTCTGGTGGTATGTGGAGCCGCGGATCGTGGACGCCTTCCTGGAAAGCTATGACTTTTCCGGCAAGACGCTGATCCCCTTTGCCACCTCCGGCGGAAGCGGGATTGCCAAGGCGGAGAAGAGCCTGCGGGAGCACTGCCCCAACGCTAGCTGGAAAAAGGGAGAATTGCTAAACGCTTCCGGCGCGGCGGAATGGGCCAGGCGTGCGCTGAATGCCTGAATTGAAAAGAAAGCGCTAAAAAGAACAGCCATCATGACTATGGCTGTTCTTTCTTTATTTGAAAGCTGTTCCCTCATACATCAGGATATACCGGAACCACAGCTTTTTGTACCAGGGCAGCCGTTTCTCCAGGGCCTGTACGACTTTTGGTACGATGTCTGCACCGCCGCCGTTTCCTTTGCGGTCAAATTCCTGTTTTCCTAAGCCGTATATTCGCCGGGGATGTCCTCCAGCAGGATATGGCCACCCGCAAGAAACGCCAGCATGATTTCCCGCACCTGGCCTTTCTTGCCCCCATGTTAAAATTATACCACGGAAGAAGAAAATACAGAAGTTTCAAATCGTTCCGGGGCATAAACCTGAAGTTTAAGCTAAACTCCGTTTTCAAGTATCCGGCGCCCGCAAAGAGCAATTTTATGGCAATTTCCCCTTGCTTTCTTCCGCCGGATATGCTAAAATAAAATCAAATTCTTTTATTTGTTTTTATTTTGCGTGAGGTGACACAATGCCAAGGGTGGCTTATTCCGAGGAGGACCGGGAGCGTATCAGAACAGAGCTGATTACAGCGGGGCTTGAGCTGATGGCAAAACAGGGCATCCAGCACACAACCGTGGAGCAGGTGTATAAAAAAGTCGGCATTTCACGAACTTTCTTCTACTCCTTTTTCTCAACAAAGGAGGATCTGGTGCTGGAAACGCTGTACTGGCAGCAGCCTAAAATCATTGCGTATGTTCAAAAACTGATGGCTGACCCTGCTTTGAGCTGGCGCGGCGCCGTGAAAAAATTTCTCCATGACTGCTGTTATGGGGAGCAATATGGGATTGCTGTTTTAACAATTGAAGAACAGCAGCATATTTTTAAACGGCTGTCCAAGGAAAGCTATCAGGTGTTCCGCCAAAAGCAGCACCTGCTTTTTGGAAAAATCTTAGAAGGCTTTGGGATAAAGGCAGACGCAAAGCGGATCAATCTGTTTACCAATTTAAGCCTGACAGCCATGGTGATCCGCAGAGCGCTCCCCGATACCCTCCCCTTGTTTGTTCCCGAGGCTGCCGATGAAACCGTTGACTTCCAGCTTGACGCCATTGTGGATGTCCTGGAAAAGCTGAAAACTGATGGAAATTAGATAAATCCGTCCGAATATTTTGTTGCGGCGATATATTCAGACGGATTTTATTTCAGCCAAAATAAAAACAAATTTTAAGATTTATATTTATTTTACCGGCGCAATTCCTGCATGATGGTGCAATGGTTCCCATTCACTTTCAAAAATAAAAATTTAGGAGGAAAACGTTATGGGATTTTTCAGCAAGTTATTTAAGGGGCCGGAAATCGACATGGAAAAAAGCAACGCAAACGCGAAGAAAATGCGCGCTTTGTTTAACCATGTGGTGAAGGACGGGGACGATTACAGGCTGATTTTCGGGTATACCGAGGATGTGAGCCGCTTCAATTACGGGTTTGTTCACGGAAGCAAAACGAAAATCGGAAATCTGATTGTCGGCTGGAACGAGGACAGCCAAACGATCGTGGTGGTTCCCACGGTTCCCGATCTTTCCGGCTGCGGCGACCCGACCTATTACCGCCGTTCTGAAATCCTGAAAGCCTACCGCAACAAGTACCCTACCGACGCTTTTATCATTTACCCGGACAAGAAAGGGTATATCGGCATCAACGCCTACGACTGGCTGGAAGACGAAAAGCTGTATGTCTATGTGTCCCAGGATGAGGAGCTGGCCGCTTTTACCGACTTCTTCATGAACAGATTCGCAACAAAGTGAGGGGAACAATGCCTTTTGGAGAAATTGGAGGGCTCCTGCTGTTTCTTGCGGCGGTATTGATATTGGGGAACCTGTGGTTCCATTTGATTGAAGCAATATTAGGCAGGATCAAAAAGTTACTGACGCGCCGCAAAAAACCTCCGTCATGGCATACGCTCCCTCCTGATGAGGAGGACAGAAAAAATGGTTGACATCAACGAGATTAGAAAACGGGCGCAGCAGGCCAGTGAGCGAGCCTCTGAAGCTATGAAAAAAACTTTTGAGAAAAGCGAAGAACTGGTTCGCAATCTTGAGATTTCCGGATCTGAAAAAGAAGCGCCTGCATCCGCCGCCGAGGCAGAAGAACAGGTCAATGCCAACGCTGAACGGCAGGTAGAGATTCTTGGCCAGATGTTCGGGGCCGGCGGATTGGCGCAGATAGCCGCCAACGAGGAACTGCTGCAAAAAATGGTCAATGAGAAAGCCGCTGAAGCTGCCGCTTCTGCGATGGGGCAGCTGTTGGGAGAAGATATGGGCTTGCTGGCGGCGGCCCTGGAAACGCTGGAAATGGAGGAGGACGGCGAGGAGGAAGAACCCGCATTTGATTTGGAGCTGGAGCAGAACCTTTATACGGCCTTGGAAGAAGCAATGGCCCGGCTGGAGGCCCTCCCTGAGCCGGAACCGGTCCCTTATCAAAAAAATGACGCCAAATGGGAACGTTTCGGCATCCTGCTGTCCGGTATCCTGTCGGCCCTTAACCACCACGATCTGTACAGTATGGATGTAGAGGAACATATTCCTGTCATGGAACAGAAAATCGTATCCCTTGTGCGCCGGTCCTGGGGGATAAACGGCCGCAGCGATCTGTTGGATCTGATCCGCTATTTAACGCAGGAAGGCTATATCCTGCGGTACCAGCTTTACAGCGAGGCGTCTTCGCCGGAGGAACTGATGGACGAAACCATGGACGAGGATGAACGTAAGTCTGTCAGGCGGGCATGGAGGTTCGCGCAGCGGTATCAAAGCCAATATGCCCCCGGCTTTCTGGCTGGATGGGATGTTGGCCGGGCAGCCATGCTGACCCGCTGGGGATGCTATTTGGGCTGGCTCACGGAAAGCGAGGCCGTGGGTATCCTCTGGGAGCTCTCCCAAAAGGCTGCGGAGGAACTGCACAGCTGGCGCGAATTCGCGCAGTCCTATCTTTTTGGCGGCCTTATGTGGAAACTGCTGTGCGGCGACAGCTCCGCCGGAAGTTACCTGGGGTATCTTACAGACGCCGCCACAGACCTGCTGACCGGAAAAGCAGAGCAGGACAGCGGACAATGGCGCGCGTGTCCCTGGCCTGCACAGAGAAAAATCGGCTTTTCATGATAAAACGTTTGAAAAATCGAAAGCCGTCCATTTCGGGACGGCTTTTTATCCATTTTCTGTTCTTTACACGCTGTACGAAAGCCGCAATTATACAATTTCTCACACTGCCCAACGGTGTGCCGCTTCAGATGCCGCTTCACCCCTGTCCTTTATGACACTCAATTCCTCAATAAAACCGTTGCGATTTCAAAGGGGCGCAGGGACATTGTTCCGTCCAGCGGGAGAGTTTTCAGCGGACGTTCCAGCATATCGCATTGAACGACTTCCCGTACCCAAACTGGGAGCTTCATCTCCACGCTCTGCGGAGCTTCGCTGCATGATACAACCCGCACGATAATCCCTTCTTCTTTTTCTGCAACCTTCAGCGCCCCAATGACGGCATTCCCCTGCTGTAAACAGGGAAGTTGCGGCAGTTCCTGCGTCATTTCTGTAAACAAAACCGGGGTTTGATAAGCAAGCCCGGCCCGCACAATTGCGGCAGGCTCCGTTTCCCGTTGAAAAAAGCCAAGAGCATAAGAGAAGTGATGCGCCCCCTCATCTCTCATCCCGTCCCATTCTGTCATGCAATAGGATTCCGGCTCGTGCAGGTAAGTGGGGATGGCCGGACTGCGGAGCAGGGAAAGGAATATGACTGACCCATCGCCTTGCGTATCAACCCGGTAGGAGGGCGTCCCTTTGTTAAACAAAACGGCCCAGCCGTTTGCTCCCTGTACGCCTGCCCACCCGATCGCCGGGTAATCGCCGTTGCTGCCACTCCAATCATAAACAGGAGGATATGGTTCCCGTTCCAAGATCCCATACGGAGTTTCATACAAATGCCGGCCAGTGCAGCACACTGGGAAAGCAACCCGCAGCCTTTCATTGAAGCAATGCCAATCTGCATCCGTTTCAAAAAACACCTGGGAAATGCCTTGATAGAGGGTGATCGTACTCTGGACAGTCAGTCCATCTAATGCTCCGCCCGCGCGGAATGGAAGGGTCACAGTATAAGTAAGGCGCTGGAAAAGTTCTTGTTTTTCCACTTTTTCCAGCTTGGTCCAGCCGGAAAGCGGAATTTGTTTCCGATCATCCTCCAATGTGGCCCATGGGGAGCCTTCGTCATGCTCCAGGACCAATTCTCCCGGATGAAGGGTATTGACAGCCGCAAGGACCCGTCCAGTAGTTTTGTCCTGGATTTTTTGGATCCCATTTGGACCGGCAGTGATTTTAAGGCGGTCATTTTCCACTTCCACAGCATTTGTATTTACCAAAGCCTCTGTGTGGTCCCGCTGGGTATCATTCAAAACCGTGCCGCTGAATAGAACCGGCTGGCCGGGCTCCTCCTCTGTTTTCAGTTCCGGCTCCCTATCATCGTATTCAATAAAGATTTTCCGCTGTTCATAAGGCTTCATCGTGGATAAGAGTACTTTAGCACAGGGAACATCCCCTTGGAGCTTTTCTTCCAGCAGAAAAGCCTGTCCGGACGGAGTGAAAAGACCTTTGACGCGCTTGCCGGCAGGAAGAGGAATTTCGGCGACAGCATCTCGTGTAAATCCGGTCGTATTGAAGACGACCTTGCTTGTTTCTTCTGCGGCCTGCAGTATGGCAAGGATCTCTCCGGTCAACTCCATCATTTCCTGCTTTGCACGGAAAAGGACCTCCATCAATTCTGCATATGCCGCGTCCACATGGGTCCCGGTAATGGCGTCGTGGAACATGGCAAACAGCATTTTTTTCCAAACGTCCCGGAAGCCTCTATTTTTGGAACCATTGCCGGATAAGAAAGCGAGGCAATCCAGGGTTTCCAAAGAGGACATCCGGTGTTCCAGCTCACGTATCATCTGTTTTATTTGATTGTCAATGACAAGATAGATCTTCTTTTTCATTTCAGAACCGCCTTTCTTTACGAATAAGCCGGAAAACGATGCAGTCCATGTAAAACTTCCATTTTGGAGTCCGGCGATCAACCTTTCATGGAGCCGATCATGACGCCTTTGACAAAATATTTCTGTAAAAAAGGATAGAAGCAAAGGATCGGAACTGTAGAAACCACGATAGTGCAATATTTAACGACTTCTTTCAACTGGGCGGAATTTTCCCCCACCATGACCGCCTCCGCTGCAAACTGCGTATTATTGCCCTGCGGGATCACCAGCATTTCCCGCAAAAACATTTGAAGAGGATATTTGCTTCGGTCCTTTAAATACATCAGCGCGCTGAACCATTCATTCCAGCGTCCCACTGCGTAGAACAGAGTGATGGCTGCGATTGCGGCCATAGATACAGGGACAACAATGCGGAACAAGATCACAAATTCGTTTGCTCCGTCCATCCGGGCCGATTCCAACAGGCTGTCCGGGACTTCCCCGAAGGAAGTTTTTAGAACCAGCAGGTTCCAAGTCGAAATGGCGGACGGCAGTATTATCGCCCAAACGCTGTTGTACATCCCCAATTTCTGTACAACTAGAAACGACGGGATCAGACCTCCGCTAAAAAACATCGTGAAAGTGATCAGAACAGTGATGGGGGTCTTCAGCATCATATCCTTTCGGGAAAGCGCATATGCTCCCAAAATCGTCAGGAGCATATTGACCGCTGTACCTACGATCACATAAAACAAGGTATTGGCGTATCCGGTATAAATATCCCTGTATTTTAACACAAATTCATATCCTGCTGTACTGAACCCAGCGGGCCAAAACAGCAGAGAATCGCTTTTTGCCAATTCCATGGGTTCACTGAAGGAACAGAAAATAACATAGAGCATGGGATAGAGGGTGATCGCAATCATAAAGATCATGAAAAGTGTGTTGCAGAAATAAAAAACACGTTCAGATTTGCTGGCTTTTATCATCAATGGACACATCCTTTCTGCCATAAGAATTTACCAAAGACTGTTTTTGGCCAGTTTACGGGAACCCGCATTGGCTACAATTATCATAATGAAATTAATCACAGAGTTAAAAAGCCCTACAGCTGTACTGTAGCTGTAATCCATATCCTGGATACCCTTTCGGTAAACATAAGTGGAAATCACATCCGCTGTATCATAAGTCAATGGATTGTAAAGGAGGAAAACCTTTTCCCAGCCGACGCTCATAATACTTCCTACCTGTAGGATCAGCATAATTACAATGGTAGGCAGGATACAAGGGAGCGTAATATACCAGATTTGTTTCATCTTTCCGCATCCATCCAGGATCGCAGCTTCATACAGTTCCATATCGATTCCAGAAATCGCTGCCAGATAGAGGATGGAGCCAAACCCGACTTCCTGCCAGATGCCGGAAATAATATAAATGGGGCGAAAGGCGTTGGGATTGCTGATTAGGGCTGTGCTGGAACCAGTCAGGCTGGCGCAGATTTGATTGATGATACCGTCTGAGCTGGTAAATTGAATAATCAGGCCACATATGATAACCATGGAAATAAAATGCGGC
>DVOW01000023.1 GCA_018713335.1 Candidatus Merdivicinus intestinigallinarum
TTCAAAAAATAAATATGCTATAATGATAGAAAATTCGCCCGAAGGGATGGAATACCATGGAAACGATCAGCCAAAAGGACCGGGAGGTTCTGCGAAATCTGGCCCGCAGAAAGCTGGAATACGCAAACTCTTCCCACAACGCCGAAATCCTCAAAAAATGGGACGCTCTGGCCCATGGACGCCGGGAAGCTCCCACCGTGCGCCTGCTTTTTTCCAATTTTCCCCATGAAGTCATCACCCCAAGGCTCCGGTGCGAAGGGGAAACGGCCCGGGGCCTCGAAGCTTCCCTGTTAAGCTCTCTGGTTGGCCGGGAGCTTTTTGACGACGACACCCCTCTTTCCCTGTATTTTGAGGTGCATTGGGATACCTGGGCTTCCCCCTTCGGCGCCAAACCCCATTTTACCCGGGCTTCCGGCGGACATTCCCAGGGGTTCCACATCGACCCGGTGGTGGAGGACCTGGCGGAGGATCTTGACAAGCTGCGGGGCGGCAGCTTCGGCGTGGACCGGGAAAAAACCAAGGAACGCATCGCTTTGGCAGAGGACCTGTTCGGGGATATCCTTCCTGTGAAAATGACCATGGGGAGCCTGACCGGCGCTGTTACCAACCCCCTGGTGTCCCTGATGGGTATGGAAAACTATTACTGCTCCATGTACGATTATCCGGAAAAGCTCCACGAGGTCATGGAAATGGCCACCCGGCTTTACGAGGATTATTATGATTTCCTGGAAAAGGAAGACCTGCTCCTGCCCACCTGCGGCATGAGCCCCGTGGCCCAGGAGAGCTTTGCTTTCAACAGCGAGCTCCCGGAGGAAAATGTCACCAAAACCACCCAGTGCTGGGGATTTTTGGAATCCCAGGAAACCACGGCCGTTTCGCCGGAAGCTTACGGGGAATTTGTTTACCCGTATCAGGACCGGCTGGTGAAGCGGTACGGACTGCTTTCCTACGGCTGCTGCGAACGGGTGGACGCCATCTGGCCGGATTACCTGTCCAAATGGAAAAATTTGCGGAAGCTGTCCGTTTCCCCTTTCAATAACGAACCCCAGGTGGGCGAATACCTGCGGGGCAGCAATGTGGTCTATTACAGCAAGCCCCGGGCGGAATTTGTCACCAACCCCGGCCCTCTGGACGAGGACGCCCTGCGGGGATACTTCAAAGGTGTCTGCGAGGCGGCCAGCGGCTGCCTGTTTGAAATGGCCCAGCGGGAAGTGGGCACCATTTTCGGCGATTATGAGCGCGGCCGCCGCTATGTGCAGATTGCCAAGGAATGCATCGAAGAATACTGGAAGCCGTGACCTGCCGGCAGGCTGAAAAAACTCCCCGCCCTTCATTGGGACGGGGAATTTTTGACGCACTTGACATTCTTTTTGGAATGTTGTATAATACTGGAACGACGTGTTTTTCACAGAATGGAAAGGAGAATGGAATGAAGGGGATCGACGTATCCAAGCATCAGGGGACAATCGACTGGCAGAAGGTGAAGGCGGCGGGCATTGAGTTCGCAATTGTAAGAGCTGGTTACGGCATGTATGCAAACCAGAAGGACCCCCAGTTTGCCGCCAACATGGAAGGGGCAAAGGCGGCGGGGCTCCCCGTTGGGGTGTACTGGTACTCCTACGCCCAAAGCGGGGCGGAAGCCAAAAAAGAGGCGGACGTCTGTCTGGAAATTATCAGGCCGTATCGGGAACAGATCCTCCTGCCGGTGTTTTTTGACCAGGAGTACGAGCCGGGCATCAAGGCCCAGAGCAAGGCAGTGCGGACGGAGATGTGCCGGGCGTTTCTGGAGGCTGTCCAGGCTGCCGGGTACCGGCCGGGGCTTTATTGCTCCTATGACTGGTACAAAAACTGGGTGGACGGCGCAAAGCTTCAGGAGTATCCGGTGTGGATCGCCCATTACGCGGAGAAATGCGGCTATACGGGGCCGAACCTGATCGCCTGGCAGTACACCAGCAAGGGGCAAATCCCCGGAATTTCCGGGGCGGTGGATTTGAACCAGGGGTATCCGGAACTGTTTCCTTTGGAAAAATCCGGCTGGCAGTGGGAAGACTCGGACTGGCGTTACTATGAAAAGGGGGACCCGGTGAAAAACGCCTGGCGGAAGATCCGGGGGCTTTGGTACCGGTTCGATGGGGAAGGGAAGATGCTGACCGGTTTCCAGAAAGTGGACGGACAGCTTTATTACCTGAACGACGCCACCCGGTCGAACATTCCAAAAGGAGCGTGCATCATCACCAATGGAAGCGGGGCCGTCCAGCTCTGAAGGGGCTAAAGCAGGCGCTTTTTGGCCTGCTTCCGGTAGGCGCTGGGGCTTTGGCCGTAGCGGAGGGAGAACTGCCGGGAAAAATAGTTAAAGTCAGAAAAGCCCACCTGCTCCGCTATCCGGGAAATGGGAGAGCCAGTGGTGGTTAAGAGGGTGGCGGCTATAAACAGCCGGTATTCGCAGAGAAACTGCACCGGGGAAAAGCCGTACTGCTTCCGGAACAGGAAAGAAAAGTACTCCCGGGTGATGCCAAGCTCCTTTGCCAGCCCGGAAACGGACAGGTCCGGCTGGGAATAGCGGTTTTTGACGATCTGCACGGCCCGGGAGATATGGGGGGAAACCGGGGCGGAAACGGTTTCGATACGGTTTGCCCGGCTTTCGGTGATGCTGTAATGGTGCAGAAGGTCCAGCAGGATGGAAAAACCCTTCAGGTCAACGCCGGGCATCCGTTCCCCGCAGGCGTTCAGCAGCAGGCCGTACTGCTTTTGAAAATAATCCGCCTCCCCGGCGGCTTGATGGACCGGCTGTTCCGGCGTAATGGACGCCCGGAGCAGGAGGCTTTCAAACCAGTCCCCCTCAAAGGCGATCCAGTAATAGAACCAAGGCTCCGTGTCGTCCGCCCGGTAATAGGTGGTTTCCCCCGGGAACAGGAGGAAGGTGGAGCCTTTTTCCAAATGGTAGAGCTTGCCCCGGGCCTGGAAAACGCCCCGTCCGCTGACCACATAGACCATCAGGTAATAGGAACGGATGTAGGGGCCGTAGGAATGTCCGGGCGGGCACTGCTGCCAGCCGCAGAACAGGAGCCGGGAACCGGCGTATCCGGCGCTGCGGAAATAAAATTCTTCCGAATTGGGTTGGGCAGGCATCAGCACGCCTCCTTTTAAAATCTTACAAAAATCCAGGATCTTCTTACAATTGTCCCTAGGAATAGCCGGGAAAAGACCGTATAATGAAGGGGTAGTATCTTACATTCAGAGGGGATGATTCATTATGAAAAAAGACGGAATCCACGCCATGGTGGACCGGGAGGACATGACCCCCGGCGCACGGAAAATGCGGGATTTTTACAGCAAGAAGCCGGACGCTCCCATTTATCAGGAGGAATTTGGCTACTACTCCTTGGAACGCTGGAAACGGGAAGGGCATTTGCCGGAGAATGTTTCCTCCGGGGAACTGGCAGAGCTTTTCGGGTTCGATCCCCCCGGAAAATTCAGCCTGGGGGAACTGGGCTGGTGCGAGGCCGCTTTCTGCCCGGCCTTTGAGGAAAAATGGATCTGCGACCGGGACGAGGAACATGAGATCGTCCAGGATTACGCCGGACGCCACGTCCTTTACTTTAAAGGCCGCCGCCAGGGGTTTATGCCGGAATATGTGGACCATCCGGTCAAGGACTGGAAAACCTGGGAGGAAAACTGCAAGTGGCGTTTGAACCCGGAGACCGCCGCCCGGTATGAAAGCCTGCCCCAGCGGATGGAAGAGGCGGTGAAGGCCGCCGGGGAGGGCCAGGTCATCTGCCAGGGGATTATCGGCGGGTACATGTACCTGCGGAGCCTCATGGGGCCGCTGGAGCTCATGTATCTTTTGTATGACCAGCCGGACCTGATCCACGACTGCATGAAAACCTGGTTCGCTTTGGCCGACGCGGTGGTGGCCAAGCACCAGGAATTTGTGACCCTGGACGAAATTTTCCTGGCGGAGGACATCTGCTACAACCATGGTCTGCTGATTTCCGGGGATATGATGCGGGAATTTTTGCTGCCCTATTACCAGCAGCTCATTGAAAACGCCCGCCGCCGCCAGATCGACAAGACCCGGAAAATCTTTATCCAGATCGACACCGACGGCTTTTCCGACGCGGCCATCCCCCTTTATCAGGAAATCGGCATGGATTATCTAAGCCCCTTTGAGGCCGCTTCCGGCTGCGACGTGGTGCGAACCGGTAAGGAATGCCCGGAGCTTCTCATCCGGGGCGGGTTCGACAAGCGGATTCTGGCCAAGGGCCCGGAGGCCATTGACGCGGAGATTGAACGGATCATGCCGGTGATGAAGAAGCGGGGCGGCTATATCCCCACCTGCGACCACGGCGTCCCGGAGGAGGTGAACTTTGAAAACTACCTCCACTACCGGAAACGGATGCTGGAATACGCAGAATAGCTTAATCCCGGGTGACGTTTTTGATCCATTTGTCCCCCCGGAGCCGGAAAAAGGCGATGATCCATTTAAAGCACTGGTCGATGCGGGTGCAGAGGAATACCGCCCACAAGGGCCACTGGAACACAAACCCCGCCAAAAAGGTCAGGGGCACCACAATGAACCACCCGCAGACCATGTCCACCTTCATGACGAATTTGCCGTCGCCGGCCCCCCGGTTGATGCCGGTGAAGCAGGCGGCGTGGTAGCAGGTGCCCAAATGGGTGAAAGCGCCGATGAGCAGGAACTGGGCGGCCAGCCTCTGGGTTTCCGGGGTCACATTGTACAGATAGGGAACCGTGAAGCTCATGAGTATCACGGTACCGGAAACCAGCACCCCCAGGCAGGCAAAGAGGATTTGAATGGTATTGGAGTACTGGCGGGTGCGGACATAGTCCTTTTCCCCCACGCTTTTGCCGATGACGACGCAGGCGCCGTTGGCAAGGCCGTCGGTGAAGATCCGCGCCAGGGACAGAAAGACGTCGGCAATGGAGTTGGCGGACACCATGGCGACCCCCAGCCGCCCGATGAGCATGGCTTTGGCGGCGCCCACTAAGCCCCACTGGGAATCCCCGGCGATAATGGGCAAAGAATGGCGGAAGAAATCCCCGGCCATTTCCCGGTCCCGGGTGAAAAAGTTCCGGAGCCGGAAGCGCACCCGCTGTTCCCGGAAAAACAGGTAATAGGCGGCGATGCAAAGCTCAAACAGCCGGGCGATGACCGTGGCGATGGCGGCGCCTTCCGCCCCCAGTGCCGGGAAGCCCAAATGCCCGAAAATCAACAGGTAGTTAAAGCAGAAGTTGCACACCAAGGACACAGAGGAGATCAGCAGGCCGATCCGCACGATCTCCATCCACCGGAGCATGACCACCATGGTGTTGGCCATGGCGAAAAGGGGGTAGGAAAGGCAGACGATCCGGACATACTTGGCCCCCTCTGCGATCATGCTCGCGTCGTTTGTAAAGATGCGCATGGTCTGCTGGGGAAAGAAGAACACCAGCCCGCAGACAACGAGCGATACGATGGCCGCAAACCGCAGGATGACCCCAAAGATCCGGCGGATGCGGTCATAATCTTTTTTGCCCCAATACTGGGAGATCAATACCGCCGCGCCCCCGCCGATGCCGTTTACCAAAAAGGTGAACAGGGTAGTGGCCTGATTGGCCAGGGATACCGACGCCAGGGTAACGTCCCCCAAGGCCCCCACCATCAGGTTGTCCAGCATATTGACCCCCATGGAGATCAGCCCCTGAAAAGCCGCGGGCAGCGCTACAATAAAGAGGGAACGGTAAAATTGTTTGTCCTTAACCACGAAAAAACCGCCTTTCCTGTGTGATTTTGCGGGGAAAACGCCATTTTGCACCATTATACCATAATCATTCCGTTTTTTCCAGAAGGATTTCCAGATTTCTTTACAAAATCCGGCGAATATGCTACACTGAAAGCAGCAAAATAAAAATAAATTTTTCTGGAAAGGCCGGGATTTGATTGGAAAACCTTCTCATCAGCGTCAACGCGGTGCTGCCGCTGATGCTCTGCATGGCCGCAGGCTATTTGGCCCGCAGGATGAAATTCGGCGACGACGCTTTCTATATTAAATGCAATTCCTTCTGCTTCAAGGTGTTCATGCCCCTGATGATGTTCAACAACATCTATCACGCGGACCTGAAAACCGCCTTCCAGCCGGATCTGATCCTGTTTACCGTTTTATCGGTGCTGGCTGTGGCCGCCGCCGCTTTTATCATTGTGCGGCTTCTGGTAAAGGACGGCAGCCGCCGTGCGGTTCTGACCCAGGGGATTTTCCGCAGCAACTATGTGATTTTCGGTCTGCCGGTGGCCATCAACGTGTACGGGGAAGGACATGCGGCCACGGCGGCCCTTCTTTCGGCGGTGGCTGTGCCCCTTTTCAACGTCCTGGCGGTGTTTACCCTGGAATACTACTCCGGCAAAAGGACCGGCGCTCTTTCCGTGGTGAAAGGCGTCCTCACAAACCCGCTGATTTTGGGGGCGCTGGCTGCCCTGCTGTTTCAGGCCCTTTCCATCCCCCTGCCCCAGGCGGTGGATTCCGCGGTGGCGGATCTAGGGGACGCCGCCACCCCTCTGGCCCTGGCCATCCTTGGCGCAACCTTCCGGTTCGGGGAGGTGCGGAAAAACCTCCGCTGGCTTGCTATCGGCGTTTTAGGAAAGCTCCTGGTGGTGCCCCTGGTCATGATCCCCATTGCCATCCTGCTGGGCTTTCGGGAAGTCGCTTTGCTGTCTTTGACCATCCTTTTTGCCTCCCCAACGGCGGTGTCCTCCTTTACCATGGCGGAGGCGGCCGGACACGACGGGGAGCTGGCGGCCCAGCAGGTGGTGTTTTCCAGCGTCTTCTCCCTGCTGACGGTCTTTTTGTGGATTTACGCTTTAAAATCCTTTGGCCTGATTTGACCTTTTGGTTGTATTTTTGAAAGATATTGCAAAAAGGTGTGGAAACGTTCTATACAACCGCCGGGAAAACGAGTACAATATAGACAAATCTTGAACCGATACCCGGAGGTGTCTGAAATGAATTCCATTGAACGTATGCAGGCGGCTTTGAACCATCAGGAAGCGGACCATGTGCCGGTTTACCCCATCCTTTGCGGTGTGACCCGGAACCTTGTAGGGGCTTCTTATCCCGAATGGTCCACCAATGTGGACGTCTGCGCCGAGTCCTTCATTAAATGTGCGAAAGAGTTTGACATCGACTGCGTGGTGGCCCTCATCGACCTGTCTGTAGAATGCGACGCCTGGGGCCAGAAAATCATCTACCCCGAAAACGACGCGGCCCATCCCGATTACTCCGACTGCGTCATCAAGGAGATCGAGGATTACGCCAAAATCAAAAAGGCGGACTACCGGAACTCCAAGCGCATGATGATGCAGATCGAGCTCTGCCGCCGCCTTGTGAAAGAGGTGGGCAATGAAAAGCCCGTCATCGCCTTTGTGTTCGGACCTTTGGGCACCCTTTCCATGCTCCGTTCCCAGCAGGAAATGTACATGGATCTGTATGATGACCCGGATGCCGTTGCAGGGGCCGCCAAGGAAGTCTGCGAAACTTTGAAGGATTACTGCAAGGCACTTGCGGAAACCGGCGTGGCCGGTATCATGGTGGATACCCTCTTTTCTTCCGGCTCCATTATGTCCAAAGCCATGTGGGACGAAATGGAAGGCCCGCTGGTGGAGGACCTGGCCAACACCATCCGGGAGGCCGGGTGCGCCGTGATGATCCACAACTGCGGCCAGAAGATCTACTTCGACGTGCAGATCGAGCGCATGAAGCCCGACGCCATCTCCTTCCTGTATCCCCCGGACGACTGCAAGGACTTTGCGGAATGCAAGGAAAAATATGGTGATAAGACTACCCTGATCGGCTGCGTGACCCCGGCTAACGCCGTCATCGGCACCGATGAGGAGTGGGATAAGGAGTGCCGCGACCAGATCGACGCCATGGCAAAAGGCGGCGGCTTCGTGCTGGCCACCGGCTGTGAATACCCCTCCGGCGCCAGCTTCGACCGGGCCCAGCGGATGATTGACATCGCAAAAACATACGGCTCCTACCGGAAATAAGGAAATCAGCATCAAAAAATAAAAAAGCCGCTATTTTGTAAATTTTGCAGGATGGCGGCTTTAATTATTCATTTTTCTTTTCGGAAAATGATAGCCTACGGCGCACACTTGCATAAATATACATAAAAAGAAATGATATTTCCGATTTCATGCAGCCGGTTTTTTTTCATCCAAAATGAGCAGCGGGAGAGAAGGGAGTGTCTGAAATCCGGAAATTTGTCCGGGACGGAAAATTTTATGTTTTGAACTGTGCTTAATTGAAAGAAAGATTTGCTAAAAGTGTTTTTGATTGAGCCACACTTAAAGAACAAAACTGCTTTAAATGGATAATGTGTAAAATTATCGTTACAAAAAATGGTAAAACGTAAAATGCATGAAACGCGCCAAAGTGTCAAAAAATTAACGAAAAATTCGGCGGATATTATGGCTATACCATAAAAATGTGTGCGAAACAGATACGCCTTTCTTCTGCTGAAAAAACAAATATGAAAAAATGCAGGAAAAGACTTGCAATTTGTGCATGAAAGGTGTATAATGTCAAAGTGTGATGCGGCAGAAATGTAAAGTTCCGCCGTAAGCAAATGTATCTTACTTGGGGTACCCCCGAAAATGTAAGGAGGATTTTTCAGATGAAAAAAATGTTGGCTTTGCTGCTGGCATTGTCTGCGACCGCTTCTCTGACGCTGGCGTCCTGTTCCAATGACACCGGTACGTCCAGCACCGAGAGCTCCGCAGATGAATCCAGCACCGTTTCTTCCGAAGAGAGCACCGAAGCGGATGCTACCGGCGCGATCAAAGGCGGCGAGCTGATTGTCGGCTCCGTGTCCGACGTTGCTGCGGATATGTTCCCCGGCTGGACCGCTTCCGCTGAAAACCAGGCTATCTGGCGTCTGCTTTACGGCTATAAGACCGTTGAACTGACCCCGGAAGCCACCTACGAATACGATCCTCAGGTTGTGGTGGAGCACACTGAAACCGAGAACGAGGACGGCACCAAGACCTTTACCATCCAGATTGCCGACGACCTGACCTGGTCTGACGGCACCCCCATTACCGCAAAGGATTACGTTTTCGGCGCTATGCTCATCAGCTCCAACGAATACGGCGAGATTCAGGCGGACAACACCACCGGTTCCGACTACGTTGGCTTTGAGGCGTGGAACTCCGGTGAGAGCGACACCTTTGCAGGTTTCCGTCTCATCGACGACTACACCTTCTCCGCCACTGTCAAAGCGGAAAGCCTGCCTTACCACTACGAAATCACTTACGCTTCCTTTACCCCTTACCCCATGCACGTCATCGCTCCTGACTGCACCCTGACCGACAGCGAAGACGGCGTGACCATGTCTGCGGATTTCACCACCGAGCTGCTGAACGAAACCATCAACAACCCGGATACCGGCGTGCGCTACAAACCCACCGTTACTTCCGGTCAGTACACCTTCGTAAGCTATGACAACTCCAACTACGAGGCTGTTCTCCAGCGCAACGAGAACTTCAAAGGCATATGGGAAGAGGGCTACACTCCCAATATCGACAAGATTGTTATTAAAAAGGTAAACCCTGACACCGCTATGGACGAGCTGGCCCAGGGCACCATCGACCTGTACAACGGCGTTTCCGGCGGTACTGAAATCAATAAAGGCTTAGACCTGTACGATGAGGGCAAGGTTTCCTACGCCAACTGGAGCCGCGCCGGCTACGGCAAGATCCAGTTCCACTGCGACGTTGGCCCTACCGATTCTATGGCTGTCCGCCAGGCTGTTTCCTACATCCTGGACAAGAACGAGTTCATGCAGCAGTACACCCAGGGCTACGGCAGCTTGGTATACGGCGCTTACGGCATTGCCCAGCCTGAGTACAAGGCCAACAAAGACGCTGTGGAAACTGAACTGAACAAATACGAGTTCAACCTGGAGACTGCTAAGGAAGTGCTGATTGCCGACGGCTGGACCCTGAACGCCAATGGCGGCGAATTTGTAGAAGGCACCGACGACGTCCGTTACAAACAGATGGAAGACGGCTCCCTCCAGCCCCTGATCATCAAATGGGCCTGCACCACCGATAACCCTGTTGTTGACCTGCTGAACACCATGCTGGTCCCCAACGCTCCCAAGGTCGGCATGAAGATCGAAGCCACCGTTATGGACTTCAACCAGATGCTGGACGAACTCCAGACTCCTGGTTCTGAGTACAACATGTTCAACCTGGCTACCGGCTTCTACCCCATCATCCAGCCCTGGTACATGTATTCTATGGACGATGCTTACATGGGCATCAACAACAGCAACATCATCAAAGATGAAGAGCTGGCCACTGTTACCGAAGAAATGCGCTACATCCTGGACGAGGATGAATGGAACGCCAAATGGCTGGAATACCAGAAACGCTTCAACGAGCTGTGCCTGGACATCCCGCTGTACTCCGACCTGTACCATGCGTTCTTCACCACCAAGCTGCAGAACTACCAACCCGACTCTATGCACCAGTGGGATGAAACCCTGCTGTATGCCTGGCTGGACGAATCCGCTACCGAGCCTACCGCTTTTGTTGAGCAGTAAGCAGGAGACGCGGAAGCGTGCAGGCGCGGAATTTCTCTGATCTGCGCAGCAGCCGTTCAATTCCTGGACACAACCGGGACTGGCTTACCGGTCCCGGTTATTGATGTATCAAAGAGCTGTTTCCTCCCAAAAGGGAGGGCAGCTGCTTTGCTATGTATGCTTTACCGCTTAAAATTATTAACAAGACTTATTGAATTTGCGTAAAATACAGCGCGCACCCCGCGTGTATTTCAGTATATGCGGCAGGCGTCTGTTTTGGAATAGATTCAATGAAAGAGAAAAGGAAAAAAGAGAGAAAGAAGAGGTGTCGTGTGGAATGGCAAAATATTTGCTGAAGCGGATCCTGTATATGGTATTCGTCTTTTTTATCGTTTCCATCGTAATGTTCGCCATCACCAAAGCTGTGCCCGGCGACCCGGCCCGCAACATGGTAAGCGAGCAGTTAGCCGCAACCGACCCTGAGCGTTATCAGATTGCGTACCAAAACGCCCGGGAAGCATTGGGACTGGATGACCCCATCCCGATCCAGTATGTAAAATGGATGGGTCAGACCCTGACCGGCAACTTCGGCTATTCCAATCAGTATAAAAAACCGGTTGTGGAAGTTGTGGGCACCCCCATGCTCAATACCGTTGCCCTGAACTTAGCTTCCCTGGTGCTGGTTTTTGCGATTGCCATTCCGTTGGGCATCGTTTCCGCGGTCAAACAGAAAAGCGTGTTCGACCAGGCGGTGCAGGTAGGGTCCATTATCGGCTACAGCCTTCCTACCTTCGTTATTTCCCTTGTGTTTATTTTCCTATTCGCCATTAAGATACCCATATTCCCAATCAGCGGCACCTCCACCCCCGGCGCCGACTATACAGGTCTGCGGGCTTTCGGCGACTATATGTACCATATGGGCCTGCCCCTGCTGGTCAGCACCTTCTGCTCTATCGGCGGTATCCTGCGGTACGTCCGTGCTGCCATGATCGACGCTTTGCGGGAGGACTATATCCGCACCGCCCGGGCCAAAGGCCTGCGGGAAAAGGTGGTCATCTACTCCCATGCTTTCCGTAACGCTTTAATCCCCATCGTCACCATCGTCACCAGCTGGTTTGTCAGCATTTTCGGCGGTTCCGTGGTTATCGAAAGCATCTTCCTCTGGAACGGCCTTGGCAACACCATGCTGACCGCTCTGCGGAACCTGGACAGCCCTCTGTACCTGGCCATGATGATGTTCTACGTTGTGATTACCCTCATCGGCAACCTGCTGATGGATATTGCCTACTGCATTGCTGACCCGCGGGTCAAGCTGCAGTAAAAAAGGAGGAACGGATATGAGCAAAAAAGAAAAGAAGCGCCCTAGTTCCTTCAGCCTGATGTTCAGGCGGCTGTTTGGCATACAGGAAAAGGAACGGGATATCTTAAAAGAAGAGCAGATGCAGAGCCCCTTCCGCACCATTGTCCGGAACTTTGTCAGCAACAAGGTTTCCATGTTCGGCACCATTGTTTTTGTTTTGATTTTCTTGACGGTGTTTATCGGCTCCGCCATTTATCCCCTGGACGTAAACTTCCAGGATACCACCCAGCAGAATGTTTCCCCCGGCTTTAACATGATGAGTGTGCCCAAAGAGCTGAAAAGCAACGCCCAGCAGATTTCCGTGGGCGCCACCTTCGGCGTGGGCATCGACCAGAACGGCAAGCTCTATCAGTGGGGCAAATTAAGCGACAAGCTGAAAAAAATGCCCGATACCAACGCGAAATACACTCAGGTTTCCGCCGGGTTCAATCACGCACTGGCTTTGACCGAGGACGGCAATGTTGTTACCTGGGGCTATGACCGCCTGGGACTCAACAACATCCCCTTCGAGGTAAAGGATGCCACGGATGTCAAGCAGATCCTGGCTGGATACCAGATGTCCTTTGTCGTTACGGAGGGCGGGGAGCTCTATTACTGGGGCAACCCCAACGCCATGAGCATTACGATCCCTGACGAAGTGCAGGGGAATATCGAAAAGGTTGTGGCCAACCTGAGCACCGCCTTCGCCCTGACCAAGGACGGCCAGGTGGTAATGCTCAGCAACTCCACCACCCCCTTCGCCAACATCCCGGAAGAAATCCAGGGCCAGGTGATGGATGTAGCCGCCAACGACCGGGCCGCTGCGGCAGTTACCGCCGACGGGCAGGTCCATGTCTGGGGCACCAACGACTACAACCTCTTTGAGGTGCCGGAAGCGGTGCAGGGCAGCGTGTCCGCCATTGCCGGCGGGCGGTTCCACTTCAGCGTCCTGACAAACGAGGGAACCGTGTATTCCTGGGGCAATGATATGTACAACCAGAGCAGCGCTCCGGAGCTGACCGGCATTACCCAGCTGGATTCCGGCTACTTCCAGAACTACGCCATTGACGCCGGCGGCAACGTCACCGGCTGGGGCCTGAAAGGCTACCTGTTCGGCACCGACCAGTACGGCCGCGACGTTGCGTTGCGGATGCTGGCAGGCGGACGCATGACCATGACCATCGGCGCCATTGCCGTTATCATTTCCACCATCATCGGCGTCATCATCGGCGGTATTTCCGGTTACTACGGCGGCTGGATCGACAATATCCTCATGCGTTTGACCGAAATCGTCATGTCCATCCCCTTCCTGCCTTTGGCCATCGTTTTGTCCTCCATTGTGGGCAATAAGCTGTCGGAAGTCGGAAGGATCAGTATGATTATGGTCATCCTGGGCTTCCTGTCCTGGCCGGGCCTGGCACGGCTCATCCGCGCCCAGGTGCTCTCCGCAAGGGAGCAGGAGTATGTAACGGCGGCAAAGGCCATGGGTATCCGGGAATTTACCCTGATTTTCCGGCACATCCTGCCCAACGTCATTACCGTTGTCATCGTCAACACCACCCTGTCCTTCGCTACCTGCCTGCTGACCGAGTCCAGCCTGTCCTTCATCGGCTTCGGCGTCGTAGAGCCCAGTCCCACATGGGGCAACATGCTCAACAGCGCCCAGAGCTCCGATGTTATCGCCAATATGTGGTGGAGATGGGTGTTCCCGTCCATCGCCCTGAGCTTGGCTGTTGTCAGCATTAACCTCATCGGCGACGGCATGCGCGATGCCATCGACCCCAAATCCAATGAAAGATAGGAGGAGCTTACTTTATGGCATTATTGGAACTTCGCGACCTGCATACCTTCTTTAAAACCAAAAAAGGCATCGTGAAAGCTGTAAACGGCGTTTCCTACCGGGTGGACGCGGGCCGTACCCTGGGCATCGTGGGGGAAAGCGGAAGCGGCAAAAGCGTTTCCGCTATGAGCATCCTCCAGCTGCTGGACGGCAACGGCTATATTGACAGCGGCGAAATCATCTTCGAGGGCCAGGACCTTACCAAATGCACCCGAGAGGAAATGTATAAGATCCGGGGCAATAAGATCTCCGTAATTTTCCAGGAGCCCATGACCTCCTTGAACCCGGTGTTCACTGTGGAACGCCAGCTGAACGAGGTCTTCCTGACCCACCAGAAAGTGAATAAGAAAGAAGCCAGCAAACGTTCTCTGGAAATGCTGGCTGCGGTAAAGATCCCCAATCCGGAACGGGTCCTCAAGCAGTACCCCCATCAGCTTTCCGGCGGGATGCGGCAGCGCGTCATGATCGCCATGGCCCTGGCATGCCGCCCCAAAGTGCTGATCGCGGACGAGCCTACCACCGCGTTGGACGTTACCATCCAGGCTCAGATCCTGAAGCTCATGAACGAGCTGAAAGAGGAAAACGGCACGTCCATCCTCTTTATCACCCATGACCTGGGCGTTATCAACGAAATGGCGGACGACGTGGCCGTGCTGTACTGCGGTCAGGTAGTGGAAATGGCTTCCGTTGAAACCATCTTCGGCGAAAACAGCTATTCTCACCCCTATACCGAGGGACTCATGGAGTCCATCCCCCGGCTGAACACCCCCGCCGGCGTCCGGCTGGAAGCCATCCCCGGCGCGGTGCCCCATCCTTTGGACCTGCCCAAGGGCTGCAAGTTCGCACCCCGCTGCAAATACGCCACGGACAAATGCCGGGAACAGGAGCCGGGCCTTTACCAGGTAGAGGACGGCCATCAGATCCGCTGCTTCTATCCCCAGAAAGCAAACCGGACGCTGGAGTTCAAGGCAGGAGAGGAGGAGCAGAATGCAGAATAATCAACAGGAAAAGAAGGTTTTGCTGCGGATCTCCCACTTGAAACAGTGGTTCCCCCTGAAAAAGACCGGGTTCCGCAGCGAGCAGCTGTATGTAAAAGCCAACGACGACATCTCCCTGGACATCTACGAAGGGGAAACTCTGGGCCTGGTTGGCGAATCCGGCTGCGGCAAGTCCACCCTGGGACGGGTGCTGCTTCAGCTTTACCATCAGACCGAGGGCAAGACCATGTACTACGGCCGTTCCGTGGAATCCCTGGCCCCCAACTATGTGGCCAAGGCTTTGAAAAATCTGGAATCCGGCCGGGCCAAGCTCCGGGAACTGGAAGCAAAACGGGACCGGATTATCAAAGAGTATGAATCCTTGGATGAAAAGGGCCGCCGGGCCAAGCATCATGAGAAAAAACAGGCGGAAAAGGAAGCCTACCATCAGATGCTGGATTTGGCCCAGCTCATCGGCGGTTTGCTGGCAGCGCCGGACTTAAAGCCGGTTTCTGAGGCTTACCAGCTTCAGTACCAGTCCGCCATCGACCTGCACAAGCTCAATGAAGAGTGCCAGCAGCTGCAGATCCAGCAGAACGCGCTGATGACCAAGGCCAAAGAGAAAAAAGAGGCGGGGAAAAGCGACTCCGCCGAGCAGGCCAAGGCCCTGAAAATGGACGCTCAGATTCAGAAATACCAGAAAGACATCCTGGCCAAGGAAAAAGAGCTGGCCGAGCGCCACGCCAAGGTGGACGCCCTGCGGGAACAGCACAAGAACGATCCCGGCTTTGATGAATACGAGCAGTACCGGGACAACGGCATCGACCTGGCCAAGCTGGAATACAAGGAAATGCGCCAGCTGCGCAAAGATCTGCAGCTGATTTTCCAGGACCCCTATTCCTCCCTGAACCCCCGCATGACCGTGGGCCAGATTATCGGCGAGGGCCTTCTGGCGCACAACTTCTTCGCCAAAAACGACGATGGCATGATGGATTATATCATGAAGACCATGGAGGACTGCGGCCTTGCGTCCTACATGATCCACCGGTACCCCCATCAGTTCTCCGGCGGCCAGCGCCAGCGCATCGGCATCGCCCGTTCTCTGGCTGTAAAGCCCAAATTCGTGGTCTGCGACGAGGCGGTTTCGGCTCTGGACGTGTCCATTCAGTCCCAGGTCATCAACCTGCTCCAGGATTTGAAGGAAAAGGAAAACCTGACCTACCTGTTTATCACCCACGACCTGAGCGTTGTCAAATATATCAGCGACCGCATCGCCGTTATGTACCTGGGCAACGTAGTGGAGCTGGCGGATTCCCAAAAGCTCTTTGAGCATCCGCTGCACCCCTACACCGAGGCTTTGCTGCTGGCCATCCCCACTACGGACCTGGAGCGCCGCAAGCAGATCGTCCCTCTGGAGGGCGACATCCCCAGCCCGGTGAAGCCGCCTAAAGGCTGCAAATTCCACACCCGGTGCAAATACGCCACCGATATCTGCCGGGAAGTCACCCCGGACTTTGTGGAAGCGGAGCCCGGCCATTTCGTGGCCTGCCACCACATGCTGGACCATACCGTAATCGAGTAACACCGTCTTGTTAGCAGGAGGGCTGATATGCTGAAATTCTTCAGTAAGAAACTGGACCGCAATCTTCGGGTAGAGGACACGGAGAAGGAATTCCGCAGCCGCATCAAGGATACGCCCCTGGAAAAGAAGGACCTTCCGGCCATGATTATCGCGGCCTTCCTGGTGCTGTTTCCGGCTATTCTTCTGGCATTCGGCGCCATTGTCCTGCTGATGTTCCTCTTTTTCCGGTAAATAAAAAAGCGTTTTCCATGGTTTTACGGCCTGGAAAACGCTTTTTGCTTGTTGAAATCAGGAAATAGTTCGGACGCCTGCTGGAAGGGCGGCGTTTGCGCTTACCTTTCGGGCTTTGAAAGCTGCGCGGCGGCCAGGCAGGCAAGGCCGATGCCCAGCATGCTGACGGCGGCGCCGGTTTCCGCTTCATGCAAAGCGGAAAGCACCGCAACCGCAACGCCCATGGCCAGGGCGACGCCTTTTAAGGCGAGGTTCACGATTTGGGCGGCGGTGTTATGATTGGGCTTTTCCTTTGCCTCTGCTTTTCCCTGCATCAGTTCGTCTACAGATACCTGGAAAATTTCGGCAAGCCTTGGAAGGGAACCGGCATCCGGAAGGGAGAGGTTCCGTTCCCATTTGGACACGGCTTTGTCCGTGACCCCCATTTTTTCGGCCAGCTCAAGCTGGGTCATCCCTTTTTCCTTGCGCAGGTCCGCAAGCCTTTTTCCAAAGGTTTCTCTTTCCATGGTCCTTTCACTCCTTTGACTGGATGATCTTAGGATAGCACACCGGCCGTTACTGCGCAACCGACTGTCAGTTTCTTTTGCTCGACCCGCAGTTTACCGGCGGTTTTGAGACCAGGAAAGCGGGATAAAAATAAAATCCCCCTGATCCGGCGGAGGATTCCGCAAGACAAGGGGGATTTTTGCGCCGGCGGGCCGGCGGTCGCTGCATAGAAAAGTTAGATCGCTCTGGTTACCTTGTTGGAACGCAGGCAGCGGGTGCAGGCGTAAACGCGGCAAGGTTTGCCGTCAACAATTGCCTTGACACGCACCACGTTGGGCTTCCAGGTCCGGTTGGAACGTCTATGAGAGTGGGAAACCTTGATTCCGAACGATACACCTTTTCCGCAGAAATCACATTTGGCCATAATTCTGCACCTCCTTTGGGCTTACATAACATTAATATTTTAGCAGACTTCGCAGGAAAAAGCAAGCCTTTTTTCAAAGAAAATCAAAAAGTCATGAATTTTCTCGAAATTCACCGGCAACGCCTTGTAATTTCCCGGCAAAAACGATATAATAAAACTACATATCTTGTTGGGAAAGGGAATCGCCATGTCGAACCAAATGATTTATCTGATGTACAGTACCGTGGTCAAGCTCATCGTCCTGCTGACCGCCCTGCCGCTGCACGAATGCGCCCACGCCTGGGTGGCCGACAAGCTGGGGGACCACACCGCCCGGTATCAGGGGCGGCTGACTTTGAACCCTCTGCGGCACCTGGACCCTATGGGGGCCATCCTGATGCTGGTGGCGGGCTTCGGCTGGGCGAAGCCGGTGCCCATTAACCCCCGGAATTTTAAAAACCCCAAGCAGGGGATGGCTTTATCCGCTTTGGCCGGACCTTTGTCCAACCTGCTTCTGGCTTTTGTCAGCGCCATCCTTTATAAAGTGTTCGCCTACGCCGGAATCGCGGCGGACGGCATGTGGCTCCTCACCAGCTTGGCGGATATTTTCTACCTGATGATGAGCTTAAACGTGGGCCTGGCGGTCTTTAATCTGCTGCCTATCCCGCCTTTGGACGGTTCCCGGCTGTTTACGGTGTTCCTTCCGCCCCGGCAGTATTTCCAGATCATGCAGTATGAACGGTACATCCAGCTGGCCCTTTTCGCGGCCATTTTCCTGGGGCTCTTAAACGGCCCCTTAAACTGGATTGAAAGCGTTGTCTACCGTGGCTTTGATTTCCTGACGGGCTTTGTGGATGTGATCGCCCGGGCGCTTTTATGATGGAAGGGGAAAAAGGGGGCCTGCAATTCCGTTTGGGGGAATTTGAAGGCCCTTTGGAGCTGCTGCTGTTTTTGATTTCCAAGCACAAGCTGGATATCCGGGACATTGAGATTTCCGTGCTGTTGGAGCAGTATCTGGACTATATCGGCCAGATGCAGTCCGCGGACTTGGAAGTGGCGTCGGAATTTTTGGAAATGGCCGCAAGGCTTGTGTATATCAAGACCGTTTCCCTTCTGCCCAAACCGGAGGAAGGGGAGAAGCTGAAAGAAGAGCTCCAGGGGCAGCTGTTGGAATACAGCCTCTGCCGCCAGGTAGCTGGGGAGCTTTCCGGGATGTACCTGGGGAACCGGGTGCTGGTGCGTTCTCCCGCCCAGATGCAGATTTCCCTGTCCTACCAGGGGATCCACAGCCCGGCGGAGCTTTTGGCGGCTTACCGGCAGGCCGCCGGGAAGGCCATGCGCCGTCTGCCGCCGCCTGCCGCCGCTTTTTCCGGCATTGTCAGCAGGCGGTTTGTTTCGGTGACGTCCAAGATCGTGTTCATCCTGAAAAAACTCTACCGGACAGGCCAGGTGGGATATGAGGAATTTTTCAAAGCCTCGGACCGCAGTGAATTAGTGGCCACTTTTTTGGCCATGCTGGAATTGATGAAGTCCCGGCGGATCACGGTCAGCGAGGATAATACCATCGTTTATTTCAACAGGCGGGAACAGGCCGCCGGGGAGGAGGCTTAATATGGCGCAGAAGGAAAGTATCATGGGGCTGTTGGAAGCGGCCCTGTTCGCCTGCGGCGACCCCATTGAGATTCCCCGGCTGGCGGCAGGGCTTTCCCTGGAAACGGCGGCTGTCCGGGAACAGCTGGAAATTTACGCCCAGAAGCTCCAGAAAAGCGACCGGGGCCTGGAGCTTCTGGTTTTAGGGGATTCGGTGCAGCTTTGCAGCAAGCGGTGCTATGAGGACCGGGTGGCGGCAGTGCTGGGTTCCCGGAAAAATACGCCCTTGTCCGGGGCGGCCATGGAGGTCCTGGCCATCATCGCCTACAACCAACCCGTCACCAAGGGCTTTGTGGAGCAGGTCCGGGGCGTGGAAAGCGGCCAGGTGGTCAACAACCTGGTGGAAAAAGAGCTGGTGGAGGAGGCCGGGCGGCTGGATGTGCCGGGCCGGCCCATTACCTACCGCACCACCACCAATTTCCTCCGGTGCTTTGGCATCACGTCTTTGGCGGAGCTGCCGCCTTTGCCGGGCAATTCCGGCGCGGACACGCCGGAAGAACCGACAGAGTGAGGTGGCAGCATGGGGTGGATCATCACAGCCTGTATTCTGCTGTTTTTTGTCCTGCTGTTTTCCCTGAGCATTGCCGCCGACGTCCGCTATGACGGGGATTTTTCCCTGGATGTGGGGATTTTGGGCTGGCGGTACCCGGTCTGGCCCCAAGAGGAAAAAACGGAAGAAAAGGCCCCTGCCAAGAAAGCCGCCTCTGGGAAGCCTGGCCGGAAAAAGCGGAAAAAAGCGCCCCCTCCCCCGGAAAAAAAGCCGGAGGACGGGGACCTGAAAGGGACCGTGGGGACGGTTTTGGATCTGTTCAAAGCATTGTTCCCGCCCTTGGGGAAGCTTTTAAAGAAAATCCGCATGACCCGGCTGGAAGCGTATATCCTGGTGGGCGGGGAGGACGCCGCACAGATTGCGGAGGATTACGGCAAGATCTGCGCTGTCTTCTACAGCAGCTACGCGGCTTTGCAGAATATCATGAAAATCAAGGCCCGGCGGGTGGACATCTCCTGCGATTTCCTCCTGCCAAAGACCCGGGAGGATATTTCCTTTACCTTAAAACTGCGGCTGGGGAGCATCCTTTGGGCGGCCCTTTGTATGGGCGGGCGTTTTTTGGTTTATACTATCCGCAGAGGGCGGGAGGAACTGCCTTCCGCAGAAATCAAAAATCCGCCGGAGGCGACCCCTTCCGGCATCCGAAAATAAGGAGGAATTTCAAATGGCTGAACAGCATCCCATTGAGGGCGTCATGTCCACAACCATGCAGAAAATCAAGGAAATGGTGGACGTGAACACCATTATCGGCGACCCGGTGACCACCCCGGACGGCACCACCATCATCCCGGTTTCCAAGGTGACCTTCGGCTTCGCCTCCGGCGGCTCCGACCTGCCCACCAGCAGCCCCAAGCAGACCTTCGGCGGCGGCGGTGGAGCCGGCGTCACCATCCAGCCTCTGGCCTTCCTGGTGGTGCATCAGGGGGATGTGAAGCTCCTGCAGATTGCCACCTCGTCCAATACCGCTGATAAGATCGTCAATTCTGTCCCCGACGTTATCGACAAGATTTCCGACGCCATTGCCAAGGGGAAGGGATCCTCCGCCAAGAAACCGGCTGCGGAACACCCCCAGGCATGAATT
The DNA here is from genome assembly GCA_018713335.1 of Candidatus Merdivicinus intestinigallinarum. Classification (GTDB taxonomy): domain Bacteria; phylum Bacillota; class Clostridia; order Oscillospirales; family Ruminococcaceae; genus Merdivicinus; species Merdivicinus intestinigallinarum. The sequence goes on from DVOW01000023.1 coordinate 20,721, forward strand.
TCCGGCCGCCTGCATAGCCTGTTGTGACCGCCTTTTGGCGGAATCCAACGGGATGCAGGTGGTTTTCCATGAAAAAAAGGCTGTTTTCTCTGCTTTTGGCCCTGGCCGTATTGCTGGGGGTCCCTTTCCCGGTCCATGGGGAAGGGGCGGGGATGCCGGAGGTTTCGGCCAAAGCCGCCGTGGTCATGGACGCTTTGACCGGCCGGGTGATTTTTGGGAAAAATCCGGCGGAACGGCTCCCTATGGCCAGCACCACCAAAATCATGACGGCCCTGCTGACCCTGGAACAGCCGGGGCTGGACGTGATGTTTGAGGCGGATGAGAACGCCATCCAGGTGGAAGGCTCCTCCATGGGCCTTCGGGTGGGGGACATGGTTTCCCTGCGGACCCTGGCGGCGGGGATGCTGCTGCCTTCGGGCAACGACGCCGCCAACGCCGCAGCTGTCCGCGTGGCCGGGAGTATCCCGGAATTTGTCATGATGATGAACCGCCGGGCGGCCCAGCTGGGGCTTTCCGACACCAATTTTGAAACCCCTTCCGGCCTGGACGGCCAGAACCATTACACCACCGCGAAAGATTTGGCTTTGCTTGCCCGGGCGGCCCTGCAAAACCAGGATTTCCGGGCCATCTGCTCCCAAAGCGCCATGAAGGTGAGTTTCGGCAATCCCCCGGCGGACCGGTGGCTCACAAACCACAACCGGCTTTTAAAGGAATATGAAGGCTGTATCGGGGTGAAAACCGGCTTTACCAAAAAAGCCGGGCGTTGCCTGGTTTCAGCGGCGGAACGGGACGGGCTGACCCTGATCTGCGTCACCTTAAACGCCCCGGACGACTGGGCCGACCACAAAGCCCTCCTGGACGCCGCATTCGCGGCCCTTTCCCCGGCCGAGGAGCCGGAAATCCCCCAAACCGTCCCGGTGGCAGGAGGGACCGCCGAAACGGTTCCCCTAAAGCTTGGCGGGGAAGGAACGCTCTTTTTGACGGAGGAGGAATCCTCTCTGCTGGAAACGAAAATCCTCCTGCCAAAATTCCTGTACGCGCCTGTGACGGCGGGGCAGGAGGCCGGGGAAATCCGGTACCTTTTGGATGGGGAACCCATTTACACCCGGCCCCTTCTGGCGGCGGAGAATGTGGACATTTTGGAAAAAGAGCCGGGCTTTTGGGAACGCGTGGCCCAGTGGTGGAAAAATTTATTTGACAGATGAAAATGAGGTGAGGATATGGCGGCGGAACGCTTGCAGGATTTTATCCGGCTGGATATTCAGACGGCGGCGTCCCTCTTTGCGCCGGTGTGCCCTTCGATTCAAGTCCAAGGCCTAACCCCGTGCCGGGACAGCATGAGCAACAGCGGGTACGAGGTGGCTACAAACCATGGAAAATACTTTTTAAAGCTCTATTCCAACAATACTGATAGTATAGAAACGGCCGCATATTCCTTTTTGGCGGGAAAAATACCCGTGCCGCGGCTTTATTATTACGATGGAGAACAGACACGCTTCCCGTATCCCTATGCGGTTTTGGAATTTTTGGAAGGGTGTACGCTGCACCAGGCTATCCGGGACACAGGTGAGTTTTCTCCCAACAGCCCGCCAAATCGGCAAAATGTGCGGGGTGATGCACCAGATCCAGTATTCTCAAGACGCAATGCTGGACGGGAATCTGGGGGAAGGAGAGCCGATTCCGGATACCCGGGAAAGGATCCTGTTCCTGCTGAACGGGAAGCCTGGCTCGCGCCTGGAGCCGGACACGGTGCACAAAACGGAAAAATTTATCCGGGAAAACACAGAGCTTTTTGACCGGATCGGAGCAAAAAGCGTACTCTGTCACGGCGATTTCCGGTTGGGGAATATCATGCTGGCAAAAAGGCAGGCGTATCTCATTGATTTCGAGTTTGCTTTTTCCGGAAGCCCGTATTACGATATGGGTTACTTTTTCCGCAATAAAAGCGAGAAGGTTCAGCCGCTTATGAAGGAACCTGTGCAGGAAGCCTTTGCTGACGGCTATCGGGAAACCTCTCCCATCCCTTTGCCGCCGGATTGGCTGGAACTGGCCAAGCTGTGCGATATCTGCAATATGCTGTGCATGCTGAACCACGACACCATCCCTCCGGAATGGGTTTCTGAGGTGGAAAGCCGGATTTTACAGACGATCCGCGCCAGGTGACAGGACAAAATATGCCCAATTATTTTCAAGGGTATCAATCGCCTTGATTGATCTGTTCTGAAATACGCTGGCCCGGCATTTTGGGCTGGCTGAATAAAGTTCCAAAATACATAGAGGCGCCCGCTTGACGCGCGCCGGAAAGAAGGAAGATTATGGAAATCCGTTTGCAGAAAATCATCGCCGAAAGCGGCTTTTGCTCCCGCCGGAAGGCCGAGGAGCTCATTGAGGAAAAGCGGGTCCGTGTCAACGGCCGCCCGGCTTCCCTGGGTCAAAAGGCCAATCCCGACCGGGACACCATCACCATTGACGGCGAAAAACTGAATACGAAAAGTCGCGACAAGCATGTTTATTACATGATGTATAAGCCCAGAGGGTATCTGACCTCCATGTCCGACGACCGGGGCCGGAAATGCGTTTCCGATTTGGTGGCGGAAATCCCGGAACGGGTGTTCCCCGTTGGGCGGCTGGACATGAACTCCGAGGGGCTTTTGCTGTTTACCAACGACGGGGATTTCGCCAACGCCATGACCCACCCCTCCCACCAGGTCCCCAAAACCTACCGGGTGACGGTCCACAGTGCAGTGGAGGCGGAGCAGATGGTGCGCCTTTCTGAAGGAGTGGAGCTGGACGGGGTCATGACCAACCCGGCCGAGGTGCGGATCGCCGTGGAGGAACCGGGCCGCACGGTTTTGCTCATCACCATTACCGAGGGCCGCAACCGGGAGATCCGCCGGATGTGCGAGGCTGTGGGGCTGGAAGTGGCCCGGCTGAAGCGGCTGGCTATCGGGCCGGTGCGGCTGGGGATGTTAAAGCCCGGCGCATATCGGGAGCTGACCGGCGAGGAGCTGGACGCCCTGAAGCGCCTGGCCGCAAAAGGCGCGGCGAAAAACCGCGGACGCCGTTCTTAAGGGGGATTTTTATGCTGTACATCAAACCGTTCACATCAGAGGACGAGCTGCCCCGGTTCGCGGAGGCGTTTCGGGAGGGAAAACTCTCCTACATCGCCTTTTCCGGGAAAGAGATCATCGGGCACATTTTCTACCGCGCCCGGCCGGACAGGCTGCTTATCGAGGAAGTGGAGTCCGGCGGGGACCTGGGGCTTTTCGACGGCCTTGTCCGGGCGGTGGCCGACGCCGCCGTAACGGCCGGGCTTCCCTGCATGGAATTCGGCCCCGAGGTGGACAAAGGGAGCCTTCAGGCCCTTGCAGTACCGGTGGATGAGCAAAACCGTCTGTACTCTTTACCTGCTTTTTTGCACAACTGCAAATCCTGCAATTTTTCCTGAGATTTTTTCCATTTAGAACTTGTTATTTTTTTCACGGTGTAGTATAATATACTGGGTGAATTTGATGCCGGCGGGCGTACCTGCCGGTCAGGATTCAAAAACTTAATTGTTTGCACCAATTATATAGAATGGGGGCTGTACAATGACTTATCAATCCAAGCTGGAACAGCTTGCACAGAAAAAGGCTGCTTTCCAAAAATCCTCCCCGGCCCGGGACCGTATCACCGCGCTGTTTGACGAAGGGACCTTCGTGGAACTGGACGCGTTTGTGGCGAGCGGCGAGGACGGTGTCGGCGTTATCACCGGCTACGGCAGCATAGACGGCGACGTGGTTTACGCTTTCTCCCAGGATGTCACCACCCTGGGCGGCGCGGTTTCCAAAGCGCACGCGGATAAAATCGCGAAGATCTATGACCTGGCTGTGAAAAACGGCGCGCCTGTTGTGGCGATCTACGATTCCAACGGCGCGAAACTCAGCGAGGGCGCGGAGATCCTGGCTTCCTACAGCAAAATCCTTTCCGCTTCCGCTAACCTTTCCGGCGTTGTGCCCCAGGTTGCGGTAGTCGCGGGCAGCTGCGTGGGCATCAGCTCCATGATGGCCGCCGGCGCTGACGTGGTCATCATGACCAAAGGTGCGGAGCTTTACCTGGCGGACGCCGAGGGCGACGCTTCCGCTGAGGCCGCTGTGGCTGCCGGCGTGGCGGACCTTGTCTGCGGCGACGACGCTGAGGCCATTGCCAAAGCCCGGGAAGTGGTTTCCATGCTTCCCCTGAACAACCTTTCCGAATCTCCCGTTTGGGAAGGCACTGCCGGCGCTCCCGCTGCTATGGCTGAAAATATGGAAGCGGCGGACCTTTTTGCCGCTGTCTGCGACGCGGACACTGTTCTGGAACTGAAGGCCGGTTATGCGGATTCCGTCAGCACCGCTTTGGCTTCTCTGGGCGGCAGCACTGTGGGCCTGGTTTACGCCAACGGCCGCATCGGCCGGAAAGCGAACGCCAAGGCTGCGGAGTTTGTCCGGTTCTGCGACTGCTTCAACCTGCCGGTGATCACCTTTGTCAATGTCCCCGGCTTCTGCACCTGCGGCGGCACCAAGACCGAAAACGCCAAGATTTCCGCAAAACTGGCCCATGCTTACGCGGACGCCACCTCTCCCAAGATCACTGTTTACACCGGTTCCGCTGTCGGCGGCGCCGCGGTTGCTTTCGCCAACGCCGACATCCGTCTGGCCTGGCCTACCGCTGTGATTTCCGCTTTGGACCCCGAAACCGCTGTGGAATTCTTCTGGCATGACAAGCTCAAAGGTGCCGATGATCTGGAAAAACGCCGCGCTGAACTGGCGGAGGAATACATTGCCTCCGAGGCCAGCCCCTATGCCGCCGCCAACGCTTCCATGGTGGAGGACATCATCGATCCCGCCAACACCCGGAGCGTGCTGGTCGCTTCCCTGGAAATGCTGGCTTCCAAGCGGGTTTCCAGACTTCCAAAAAAACACACCAACTAAAACTTGTGTGGAATATGCCTGAATAACGGAAAGGAATGACATACCATGAGAAGATTCAATATCACTGTTAACGGAAAAGCGTATGATGTCGCTGTGGAAGAAGTGGGCGGCGCAACCCCCGCTGCTGCTCCTGTTGTAGCTGCTGCTCCCGCCGCTGCTCCGGCTCCTGCCGCTGCCCCCGCTGCCGCCCCCGCCCCTGCTGCTGCCCCGGCTCCCGCCGCCGCGCCCGCCGGCCCTGTGGAAGGCACTGAGGTGAAGGCCCCCATGCCCGGCACCGTTATGGAAGTGAAGGTTGCCAAAGGCGATTCTGTGGACAAAGCCCAGGTCGTTGTGGTGCTGGAAGCCATGAAGATGGAAAATGACATCGTTGCCCCTGTTGCCGGCCAGATTGTGGACATCCGGGTCAAGAAGGGCGATTCTGTCAACGCGGGCGACGTGATGATCGTTGTCGGCTAAAATGTCATACCCTTCAAAATTGGAAACCGGAAAGGCGTGAAATGATAAATGGCTAAGGTAAAAATTACCGAAACTGTACTGCGCGACGCGCATCAGTCTTTGATTGCAACCCGTATGCCCACTTCGGACATGCTCCCCATTTTGAGTGAAATGGACAAGGTAGGCTTCTACTCTGTGGAATGCTGGGGCGGCGCAACCTTCGACTCCTGCCTGCGCTTTTTGAACGAGGACCCCTGGGAAAGACTGCGCATCCTCCGGCGGGAAATGCCCAACACCAAGCTGCAGATGCTGTTCCGCGGCCAGAACATGCTGGGCTACCGCCATTACGCTGACGATGTTCTGGAGTATTTCGTCCAGAAATCCGTGGCCAACGGCATTGACATCATCCGTATCTTCGACGCTTTGAACGATATCCGCAACCTGGAATCTACCATCAAAGCGGTAAACGCTGTGAAGAAGGAAAACCCCAACGCCCATGCCCAGATTGCGATTTCCTACACCCTGGGCGAAACCTTCACCACCGAGTATTTCGTAAATTACGCCAAGGAGATCGAGTCCGCCGGGGCGGATTCCATCTGCATCAAGGATATGGCCGCCCTGCTGACCCCTTACCGCGCTGCGGAGCTGGTGAAAGCCATCAAAGCGGCTGTGAAGATCCCTGTGAGCATGCACACCCACTACACCTCCGGCCTGGCTTCCATGTGCCTGCTGAAAGGCATTGAGGCTGGCGCGGACATTATCGACACCGCCATGTCCCCTCTGGCTCTGGGTACCTCCCACGCCCCCACCGAGTCCATGGTGGCGGCTCTCCAGGGCACCGAGTACGACACCGGCCTGGATCTGAAACAGCTGACCGTTATCCGGGATTACTTTATGGGCCTGCGGAAGAAATACATCGACTCCGGCCTGCTGGATCCCAAGTTGCTGGCTACCGATGCCAACGCCCTGATCTATCAGGTTCCCGGCGGCATGCTCTCCAACCTCCTGTCCCAGCTGAAACAGGCTGGCAAGGAAGACCAGCTGGAAGACGTTCTGAAGGAAGTTCCCAAGGTGCGCCGGGATGCCGGTATGCCCCCTCTGGTTACCCCTACTTCCCAGATCGTTGGCACTCAGGCAGTGTTCAATGTCATTACCGGCGAGCGGTATAAGATGGTTACCAAGGAGTTCAAGGGCTTAGTCCGCGGCGAATACGGCAAGACCCCGGAACCCATCGACCCTGAGTTCCAGAAGAAGATCTGCAAAGACGAGGAGATTATCACCTGCCGTCCTGCGGATCTGCTGAAACCCGAACTGGAAACCCTCCGCAAGGAGTGCGCCGAGTGGATGGAGCAGGAGGAGGACGTCCTCAGCTACGCCATGTTCGGCCAGGTTGCCGTCAAGTTTTTTGAGAAACGCCGCAACGCCAAATACGGCATCGACGGCAAGCGCGCCGATTTTGAAAACGGCGTCCACCCCGTCTAAGTTTTATAAAATCTCCCCGGCTGGTTTCTCCGGCCGGGGATTTTTGTGCAGCGGGGAATCATGGGGCCATGGAACCCCGTTGACAAATTGCGCAAAATATGGTATATCAATGAAAGCCCCCAGGGGGTAAACTGTTACAGCGAGGATATGCGGAATGAAATGGAACAAGCAATCGGTCAAAGATTTTCTGATTTTAAACCTGGGAACCATCCTGATCTGCCTGGGGGTCTATTTTTTCAAGTTCCCCAATAATTTTTCCTTCGGCGGGGTTTCGGGCATGGCGGTCATCCTGGCCCGCTATACCACGGTAATTTCCCAGGCAACCTTTATGACCATCATCAACATGGTCCTGCTTCTGCTGGGATTTCTGGTTTTCGGCCGGGGGTTCGGCTTTAAAACCGCCTATTCCACAGTGCTCATGTCTGTATTCACTCAGGGGCTGGAATGGCTGTTCCCCATGGACCAGCCCTTTACCAGCGAGCCTATGCTGGAGCTTTTCTTTGCCATCCTCCTGCCTGCCCTGGGCTCGGCGCTGCTGTTTAACATCGACGCCTCCAGCGGCGGTACGGATATTGTGGCCATGATTTTGAAAAAATACACCAGCCTGAACATTGGCAAGGCGCTGATGGTTTCCGATTTGATCATCACCTTGGCAGCCTGCGCGGCTTTTGGCATGGAAACGGGGCTCTTCTCCATGACGGGTCTGCTTTTCAAATCCCTGGTCATCGACTATGTGATCGAAAGCATCAATATGTGCAAATATTTTACCATTGTCTGCGAAAAACCCGAGGAAATCTGCCATTATATCCAGCAAACTCTGGGCCACAGCGCGACCTTGGTAGAGGCCAAGGGCGCATATACCGGCCAGCAGAAATTCCTGGTGCTGACCGTCATACGGCGGTATGAGGCGGTGCATCTGCGCCGGGTTGTCAAGCAGATGGACCCGACGGCTTTCCTGATGATTACCAATACCAGCGAAATCATCGGGAAAGGCTTCCGCGGAGTAAACTGACCAGTTTTTGACGTCGATCGAAATGAAGGAGCGTTTATGAACCACCAGGAAATTCTCAGCCAAATGAGCCTTCGGGAAAAAATCGCCGCTGCCTCCGGGAAAACCTTTTGGCGAACCAAAGAAATGAAACGGTACGGCCTCCCGGAGCTGCTTTTGTGCGACGGCCCCCACGGCCTTCGCAGGCAGACCCGGAAAAACGATATGCTGGGCATCGGCCCTTCTTCCCCTGCAACCTGCTTCCCGGCGGAGGTGACCCTGGCGTGCAGCTGGGATACCGAGCTGCTGGCCCGGGTGGGCGGCGCCATTGCCGAAGAAGCGGCGTCCTTCGGGGTGTCGGTGGTTTTGGGGCCGGGAGTCAACCTGAAGCGGAACCCCCTCTGCGGCCGGAATTTTGAGTATTTCAGCGAGGACCCGTATCTTTCCGGGAAGTTGGCGGCCTCCTTTATCTCAGCCATGCAGGAAACCGGCGTGGGGGCGAGCTTGAAGCATTTTGCCTGCAACAACCAGGAGTACAAACGGTTTAATTCCGACAGCATCGTGGATGAACGGACCCTGCGGGAGCTCTACCTCCTGCCTTTTGAAATCGCGGTAAAAGAGGGAAGGCCCGCCACGGTCATGTGCGCTTATAACAAGCTGAACGGCGTCCATTGCAGCGATAACTCCTGGCTGCTGACCCAGGTCCTCCGGGAGGAATGGGGCTTTGAGGGGTTGGTGGTGACGGACTGGGCTGCCTTAAACGACCGGATCGAAGCTTTCCGGGCGGGCTGCGACCTGGTCATGCCCGGCGGCAGCGCGTATCTGGAACGGGAAGCCCTGAAAGCGGCGAAACGGGGGGATTTGCCGGAGGAGGACATCGACCGGAGCGTTTCCCGGCTTTTTTGCCTGGCGGAATGGACGTCCCGGCGGGAGCATCCGCCCAAAAAGGCGGACTGGGAGGAACACCATGCCTTAGCGGTGCAGGCGGCCCAGGAGGGCGCTGTTCTACTAAAAAATGACGGCACTCTTCCGCTAGAACCGGGAACCAAAACGGCCGTTTTGGGCCATATGGCCCGGGAAATGCGGTACCAGGGGGCCGGTTCCAGTCACATCAACCCGGTCAAACCGGTGCACCCTCTGGACGCCCTGGAAGACCATCCTTTCGCTCCCGGCTACCTGCCCAATGGGGAAACCACCCCGGAGCTTCTTGCGGAAGCGGAGAATTTGGCCCGGGAAGCGGATGCGGCGGTTGTGTTCGCCGGACTGCCTGCCAGCCGGGAATCCGAGAGCTTTGACCGGGAGGAGCTGAAAATGCCTGAGGGACACTGCCGGCTCATTGAACGGGTGGCGGCGGCAAATCCCAACACGGTTGTGGTGTTATTCTCCGGCGGCGTGGTGGAAACCCCATGGGCGGATCAGGTGAAAGCCATCCTCTACATGGGCCTGCCGGGTCAGGGAGGGGGAGAAGCCGCGGCGAATCTCCTTTACGGCCGGGCAAACCCCTGCGGCAAACTGGCGGAAAGCTGGCCCTACCGGTACGAGGACTGCCCCAGCGCCAGTTATTATGGCCAAAAGGATGCGGAGTACCGAGAGGGGCTTTACATGGGCTACCGGTACTATGACAAAGCCGGGGTGAAGGTCCGCTGGCCCTTTGGATACGGGCTTTCCTACACCCGGTTCGGGTACTCCCATCTAGAGGCCGGGGAGGACCAGGTGACGGCCATTGTCACCAATCTAGGGGACCGGCCCGGCGGGGAAGTAGCGCAGCTGTATCTTTTCCCGCCGGAAGGCGGTCTGCACCGGCCGGTGCGAGAGCTCAAGGGGTTCCAGAAGGTGTATTTGAAGCCCGGGGAAAGCAGGAAGCTGGTTTTCCCCCTGAACCGGCGCAGCTTTGCTTTGTGGGACGGGGAATGGAAGGTCCCCGGCGGGGTTTATACTGTGACCGTGGGAGGCGGAGGTGCCAACGCTCTGTCCGCCGCCATTCGGGTAGCGGGGGAGCCCGTTTCCGCGCCGGAGTGGCAGCCGGGCAGCTGGTACGAGCGTCCTGCCGGCCAGCCGTCAAAGGAGGATTGGGAACGGATGCTGGGCAGGAAGCACCAGGAAGAATCCCAGGGCAAAGGACAGTTTACCATGGACCACACCATTTTGGAAATGAAGGGTTCTTCCCGCCTGATGGGCTGGGTTTACCGGGTGATGGAGCTTTTCCTCACCCGCGTGGATTCGGAAAGCGCACAGGCCCGGATGGCCCTGGTGAGCACGGTGGACAGCCCCCTGCGGGTCATGCAGCAGCTTTCCGGCATCCGGGGCGGTTTGTTCCGCTGTCTGCTGGCGATGGCCAACGGCCATGTTTTCCGGGGGATCCGGGAGCTGTTCCGTTTTTAAATGAGAAAAATCCGCTGCGGGCCGGAAACTCTCCGGAACACAGCGGATTTTCGTTGTTTTGCGGCTCCTGTTTACTTTAAATGGGAACTACGGGTAAAAGGAAATGGTATATTTTGCCAGGGATCCATTCGCCATTATGGTAACACTCGTGCTCATTATCGAAATGAAGCCGGATGCTTTCGTTCCATTTGTAGCCCACTTCTTTTACCAATTCATAGATACCAGTTTTATGCAGCTCCTTGGTAGCCGATTCACTGTTCGTTTCATATAGCACCCATTCCGATGCTGGTATTGAAAAGGCAAATAGTTCACGATCTGCAAATTTTGAAAAGTCATGCTCTTCCGTTTTTTCAACGCAAACTCTGCAGCACACATGAAATCCAGAGCAGCCTAGGCCGCAAGATTGGCAGTCTGATAAACATACCCATATTTGCTGCGGCGCTGGTCGTGTTTCCGATAGCTTTTTCATTTTTCCGCTTTCGGTCAGCTGATGAATAAACGAATGGATAGAACCGTCGCCTAAATTTGCCGGTTTCTTATACCCAACCATCTCAAACTCCGGTTTTTTCAAAATGGTTAGCTTAATTCCATTGATGATGAATGGATCTTGCACTTAAAAATCCTCCTTTTTATTTTACGGAAAGTATTATATATTTTGCTTATGCCGTAAAGGATACAATTTCTTTTGATGCAGGCGGGGTAGACACTGATAGGACTTTTCGGGCAAGTAAACCAGTAATTTTATTATATTTATAAAACCGGGAATGTCAAGCCGCATGTATTGGTGCAGTTTGTGACATTGGTGAATGGAAATTTTGGTCACATACCTTTGATATGATTGAGGCGTTGATTTATAGAAAATTTTGCAGAAGTATTAAAGCAGCTTTCCAAAAAGAAGGCTTTGCATTTTTTGTTATATTTTAATCTTACGATTTTTCCAGCAAGTTAGCAGTAATCCGTCCCAGAATATTATATTTTTCCCCTGTCATCTTCTTGCGTATAGAACTATTTTGGTCCCGGAAAATTGCGGCTAAATTCCGCAGGATTTCTGCCTGCTCATCGGAAAGGCCATACAGGGACAAGCTCCCGACAGGTTCATTTCCGTATAAAAAATCAAGGGAAACATTTAAAATAGCGGCCAGGGAACGCATTGTTTCAAAAGGCGGTGTGGCCGTATTGTTTTCATATTTACAGATAGTTGCTTCCGATACATTCAATTTGTCGCCTAACTGCTTTTGCGTCAAACCTCTTTTTTTGCGTTCCTGCTTTAGAACGAATCCAAAATCATACAATAATATTCACCTCCCAAACTTTCCTAATAGTTAAATTCTATCTTTTATATATTGAATTTAATTCAAGTATGTGCTATAATATTTTCTACATAAGCAAGTTTTTTGCAAGAATCTTGAAAAATATTCTTGCAAACTGTCAGAAGGAGAGGTAAAAAATGAAAAAGAGATTGTTGGCTGTCGCTCTGGCCGCTGCCATGGCTATTTCTGCGCCTATGAGCGCCTCAGCGGCATGGCAGAGGGACACAGCGGGAAATTGGCAGTGGTCGGAAAACGGCAGACTGCAAACCGGCTGGAAGCAAATCAGCGGGAAGTGGTACCATTTTGACCAGAACGGTATCATGAACACCGGCTGGCTCAATGACAATGGCACATGGTACTATTTGGACAACAGCGGGGCCATGAAAACTGGGTGGCTGCTTGATAAAGGGACTTGGTATTATTTCCAGCCTAATGGCGTAATGGTAACAGGACTCCATACGATTGGAAATGTACAGTACTATTTTTATCAATACGGAGGGATGGCTGTCAACACTGTAGTAGATGGGTATCAAATTGATGGTTCTGGTGCAGCAACAAGGATCGAATGTTATCGTTACTCTGATATCCCGACTTATACCTCATTATTTGGGGATGCCCCATTAAGCCAAGAAGTGACTTATAATGACGGGAATACCATGGGGATCAAATACAAATACGACTATTCTGCCTCAAAGGCAGAAGAATATCAAAACTTTATCAAAGGCCTGGGATTCGAACTGTTAGAAAGCCATACATATGAAAACGGCGGATATGGTCGCAGTTATACGAAAGGCAATGAAGCAATCCTAGTCCTTTACCACAATTTCGGCAGTAATATTCCAGAATCATTTTCAATTGAAATCCTTGTATCTGGGTATGAAAGGTAGGCATTTCTATGGATAAAAACGAACTCAATGAAAATTTTTCTCCCGCAGGACCTGACAATGATACCCCCAAACGAAAAATCCCGCCTATTCTCAAATATGCAGCGATTGTTTTGAGTACAGCTGTTGTCAGTGTGGGCATAACTTTATTGATTGCACAAAATTTTTATGTGCCGAAAGACGAATACAATGCTGTTGTACAGCAGATGAACAGTATTCAAAAAGATGTTGCGGGAATCGAGGACAGCGAAGCCACGTCTTCAGAAAGCAGTGCAAATAAAGCGTCTGTAAATAACACGGAGGGTTCTGACGCAAAACTGAAAGTATCATCGGTGGAAGCCTCTACATACAGCAGGGTGGATGAATCAGAATATCAGTATTACGCTCCCGAACCCGGAAATGTTTTTGTTATTTTCTTTATTGAATTGGAAAATACATCCTCCAATTCATGTTTCTTTTCCTTATCTGATTTTGAAGTCTACCAAGATAATGTAAATACG
>DVOW01000024.1 GCA_018713335.1 Candidatus Merdivicinus intestinigallinarum
CGCACCACCGCCCTGACCGTACAGGAAATCCGCTCCATGGGGAAAAAGACGATCACCGGCAATATCACTCTGACCCCATCCGAGTGCAGCACACTCAAGGATTATGCGGTCAATGGGATTCTTGCCAAGGCAGAAAACAGCCGCTTGGAAGATAAGTTGCAACAAGCGCAAAAGAGTGCCGCTGTCTGGAAACAGCGATATGAATCGCTAAAAGAACATGTACGGCCTTATCTGGAAGCTGTCAAGCTCGCACCCGAAAAGGTGCGGGCTTTTCTTGATGCTATTTTGACCCGTACCTGGCAAACAAGGCAGCACGATCAGCCTTCCCGCCGCAAGTCGCAAGATATGGAACTTTAACAGAAAGGAATTTTTGCTTATGACCAATCTGACAACAAAACTCAATAAGCTGGTGCTCGATAATGCTCCTTCGAAAAAGCTGATTAACGCTTGTGCCGAAATCGATATTGAATCCTGCTTTGACCCGATTTTTGAACCGCCGATTGATTTTCTGGAAGAATGCCGGAAACGCTGGGAAAACCGGATGAATCCGTTCACCGGTACGGTGGAACGAAAAATCGGAAATACCTGGTATCTGCTGGAGACTGTATGCGACGGAAATGAGCCGCTTACTCACAAGGTAAAACGGCTCATTTTCTCGGATAAGGAGGCGCTTTGTTCATGACACAGACTCAAATTCATGCTACAATATCACCATGCACACCGATTCTGTCAGCTGACCCAACCGTAAAGGAGGACGCTATGTTGGATCAGCAGAAAATCACCATCCTGTACTGCCGCCTCAGCAATGAGGATGCGCTGGATGGAGAATCAAATTCGATACAGAATCAAAAAGAGTTTTTAACCCGGTACGCAGCCGAGCATGGCTACACCAACCTGAAAATTCTGGTGGATGACGGATATACGGGAACTAATTTTGACCGCCCCGGCGTGCAGGAAGGCTTTGCACTGGTTAAGCAGGGGCTTGTCGGTTGCTGGCTGGTCAAAGATCTCAGCAGGTTTGGCCGAGATTACCTGACCGTTGGGCAGTACACGGACATCATTTTCCCCAGCTACGACGTGCGCTTTATCGCCGTCAATGATGGTGTGGACAGTGAACGGGGCGACAGCGATGGTTTTGCCGCTATCCGTAATTTGTTCAACGAATGGTATCCACGGGATACCAGCAAAAAAGTACGGGTCGTATTCCGTCAGAAAGGCACCAGCGGAAAGCATCTGGGAAAACCGCCCTATGGCTATCGCACTGATCCCGCCGATAAAGACCATTGGATCATTGACGAGGATGCCGCCCCAGTAGTCAAGCGCATCTTTGACTTGGCTATTGACGGCAAGGGGCCGGAACAGATTGCCCGTATACTGGAGCAGGATAAGGTGTTGACTACCAAGGCGCTGTATGCCAAACAGTCGGAAAACCATCCTGACCCGAAAAAGCGGAAGAAGATGCCGGAGCGCCCTTATCATTGGATTGGTCAATCGGTTGTGGGTATTCTGGAACGGATGGAGTACACCGGCTGTACCTGCAATTTCAAGACCTATTCCAAGTCCTATAAGCTGAAGAAGCGGATTCCCAATGCCATCGAAGATATGTGTATCTTTCCTGATACGCAGGAAGCAATCGTTTCTCAGGCTCAGTGGGACAGAGTGCAGGAGCTGCGAAAAAACAAACGCCGTCCCACAAAAGCCCAGCGGCAAGGATTGTTCTCCGGGCTTCTGTTCTGTCCCGATTGCGGGAATAAGCTGCACTTTGCTACCTGCAAGAGCTTTGACGGCAAGCAAGACCACTATGTATGCTCCAGCTACAAAAGCGGTCGAGGCACCTGTTCTGCCCACTATATCCGGGAAGATGTACTGCGGGAACTGGTGATGGAGCGCATCCGTGCGGTCAATGCCTATATTCGGCAGGACGTGGAAGGCTTTCAGGAAGAATGGCTGCAATGCCGCCGTTCCGATCAGGAACGCAGCATCCGTGAGGATCGGAAGCGAGTGGAGCAGGCCAAGAAGCGGCTGGCTGACTTGGATGTTCTTCTGTCCCGACTTTATGAGGATTTTGTCCTGGGCGATCTGAGTAAGGAGCGGTATAAGAAAATGACCGCCGATTACGAGGCAGAGCAGGAGCGGTTAAAACTCGAAATTGAAGTGACGGAAGAATGGCTGGAAACTCAGGAAACCATGAGTGCAGATGTGGATGCCTTTGTCGCTCTGACCCAGAAGTATGTGGATGTGCCGGAATTGACACCTACGATAGTCAATGAGTATATCAAGAAGATTGAGGTGTTTGCACCGGACAAGTCCAGCGGCAAGCGGGTACAGAAGGTAAAAATCTATTTCAACTTCGTGGATGATGTAGAGATTCCTGTGATTTCCGAGCCTGTTGTTGCGAAATCCACCCCTGGACGCAGAAAAACGGCGTGACCATTGCGGTCACACCGTTCTCTGCCCCTCGCAAAGCTAAATAGTACCTTATCACTATTAAGCCTTCGGTTTGGAGGTTTTTCGTTTCCGCGGATGATTTTACCGGCAGGGTAACCCCGCTGGTGATTGGGCGAGGCCACAAACCGCTGGAATGGCGCAACAAGCTGCGCCGTTATTCCCCGACGCCTCATTGATTTATCGCAGGCGCGCATTACACGCTCGTCTAATTGGATAAATTCTACCGTGCAAAACAATTCACTGGATTGTTTTGCAGAGAACGCTTTGGGTACGGTCGGACGGCTTACGCCATTTGAAAAACCCCGCCGCTTGATAAGCGGAAGATAGGGTTTTTCAAACTTTTCCTGATCTTTTTGTTATAGAGATTCCGTTTCCTGCGGGAAACGGCCAAAGGCGCTGCCTTTGGAAACCGCAAGCTTTTGAAAAAGCTTGACCAAAACTTTTGCTGTTTGTTTCCGGGACGTTTGCAAAACAACAAAAAATGAACCATCCCTATACGGCAAATTTATTTCGCGGCAAAAATCTTCGCCATCCAAACAACGGCATTGCGGGAGCCTGCGGAACAGAAGCGTGACTTGTTCACGCCAGCCGGAGTTCAGCGCGGGGTACACCGCCGCGGCGGCTCTCCATAGACAACCAGTCAAAAGGAAGCCGAACTCTTACGAGACGGCGCAGCTTGTCGCGCCGTTCCAGCGGACAGATAGGAATTGAAGCGCTGCGGCGAATTATCAGCGGCGATTCGCCGCCTAGTGGAACTGGGATTGGTAAAGATTGGCGTAATAGCCGCCCTTGGCCATCAGCTGGGCATGGGTCCCCTGCTCTACAATATTCCCGCCGTCCACCACCAGGATATTGTCCGCGTGCTGGATGGTAGAAAGCCGGTGGGCGATGATGAAGCAGGTCTTCCCCTTCATCAGCTCCTGCATGGCCGCCTGGATCTGGATTTCCGTCCGGGTGTCCACGTTGGAGGTGGCCTCGTCCAGAATCAGCATCTTGGCGTCCAGCAGCATGGCCCGGGCAATGGTGAGAAGCTGTTTCTGCCCCTGGGAAATGTTCACGCCGTCCTCGCTCAAATAAGTCTGGTACCCATCCGGCAGCTTCCGGATGTAGCTGTCAATTTTGGCAGCCTTGGCGGCGGCCGTCACTTCCTCCATAGTGGCCCCCGGCTTGCCGTAGGCGATGTTGTCGAAAATCGTCCCGTTAAACAGCCAGGTGTCCTGCAAAACCATGGCGTACGAAAGCCGCAGGCTCTTGCGGGTCACATGCTGGATGTCGTGGCCGTCCACCGAAATCACGCCTCCCTGGGGGTCGTAAAACCGCATCAGCAGGTTGATAAGGGTAGTTTTGCCGGCGCCGGTGTGGCCCACAATGGCCACGGTGCTGCCCGCCGGGGCAACCATGTTCAAATCCGGGATGATGATTTTATCCGGGGTGTAGCCGAAACGGATATTCTCCATTTTTACATCTCCCCGGACATGGTCCAGGACAATGGCGTCCGCCGCGTCGGCCTTTTCGGAAGGCTCATCCAGCAGCTGAAACACCCGGTCGGCGGCGGAGCAGGCTGACTGCAGCTCGCTTAGGATATTGGCGGCCTCATTGATGGGGCCGGAGAATTTCCGGGAATACAGGACGAAGGAGGAAATGTCCCCCAGGGAGATTTTCGAGAAAAGGTACAGCAGCGCGCCGAAGACGCTGACCAAAGACAGGGAAATGTTGTTGATAAAGTTTACCGACGGGCCAGTGATGCTGCCATAGTAATCCGCATTGTAAAAGGCGGTGACGGCCTCCTCATTTTTCTGGTCGAACCGGCTCTGCATGGTGGCTTCCTGGTGGTAAGCCTTGGTGGTCTTGTGGCCGGAAATGATTTCCTCCGTAAAGCCGTTCAGTTCCCCCAGCTTTTCGGAACGCTTGTGGAAAAGGGGCCGCACCTTTTTGGTCCGGTACCGGGTAAACAGGATGGAGGCCGGGACCGTCACGAAGAAAATGGTGACCAGAGGCGGGGAAAGCCGCACCATCATGATAAAGGAGCCCACCACCGTAATGACGCTGGTGCAGATCTGCAAAAGGTCATTGGAAAGGGAGGCGTTTACTGTGTCGATGTCGTAGGAAATGCGGCTCAGAATGTCGCCGGTCTGGTGGGTGTCGAAGTAGTTGACGGGCATATCCGCCAGCTTTTCAAAGACCTCCTTCCGCATCTGGTAGACAATTTTCTGGCTCAGATAGATCATCAAAGCCGACAGGATGTAGGATAACACCGAGGACGCAGCATAAAACACCGCCATCAGGAAGCAGTAATAAAACACCTGCTCAAAGATGACCGCGCCCTTCCCCGGCTCAATGGCGTCAATGGCGTAGCCGGACAGGGTGGGCCCTACCAGGGCCAGAAGGTTGCTGGCAATGGTCAGCATCAAAGCGGCGAACACCATTCCCTTGTGCCGCATGAGATAGGTCCCCAGCCGCAGCAGCACCTTGCTTTTGGGCTGGCGCATTCTGGGTTCTTTCCGGATATAACTAGGCAACGTTCCCGCCTCCCATCTGAGACTGACTGATTTCCCGGTAGCTTTCGCATTCTTCCAAAAGCTCCTCGTGGGTGCCGTAGCCGATTTCCTTTCCGTCCTCCAGCACCAAAATATGGTCGGCGTGGAGGATGGAGCTGATGCGCTGGGCAATAATAATGGTGGTGGTCCCGGCGTAGTGCTCCCGGATAGCCTTTCGCAGCTGGGCGTCGGTCTTGTAGTCCAGGGCGCTGGAGGAATCGTCCAGCACCAGGATTTCCGGCTTCCCGGCCAAGGCTCTGGCAATCAGCAGCCGCTGCTTCTGTCCGCCGCTTAAATTGGAGCCTTTGATGGCCAGCTCATAGTCAAACCGGCCCGGCAGCTCGTTGATAAATTCCAAAGCCTGGGCGTCCCGGGCCGCTTCCTCCAGCCTCTCCGGCGGGATGTCCCGGCCAAAGGAGATATTTTCCGCCACAGTGTCGGCGAACAGCACGTCGTGCTGGAACACGATGCCGAATTTGGTGTGCAGCTCCTCCGGCGGGATGGAAGAAACCTCCCGCCCATCCAGGAAGATCTTCCCGCTGTCCGCCTCGTAAAGGCGCATGAGCAGGTTGATAATGGCGGTTTTGCCGGAGCCCGTAGCCCCGATGATCCCCAGGGTTTCCCCCTTTTTCAGGGAAAAGCTGATGTCGGACAGGGTTTCCTCGGCGCCGGAATAGGAAAAGCTCACATGCCGGAAGGCCACATGCTCCTCCCCGTCGTCCTGTTCCCCTTCTTTCACCTGCAGATCATCCAGGGTGTCCAGCACCTGGCTGATACGCCCGGCGGAGGCGCTGCCCTTGGAATACATCACGAACATCCGGTTGACGGACAGCATGGCGTTCAGAATGATGGTAAAATAGCTCATAAAGGCGATGATCTTCCCGGCCTGGCTCACCCCGGCGTTGACCCGGTAGGCCCCCACCAAAATAATCAGAGTGAGGCCCAAATTCAGAATCAGGTTGACGCTGGGGTTGGTGACGGCCATGGTAAGGCCGGCCTTTTTCTCCCGGGAAACTACGTCCTGGTTGACCTCGTCAAAGCGGTTCTTCTCATAATCGGTTTTGGACAGGGCCTTGATGACCCTGATGCCGATGATGTTTTCCCGCACCACCTGGACCATCCGGTCCACGCCCTTTTGCAGGCTGGTGTAAAGGGGCACGCCCTTCCGGGACACCACCACCAGGATCACGGCCAAAAAGGGCAGGGTGGCCACCAAAAGCAAAGCCAGCACCGGCTCCAGGGTCAGAGTCACCACAATCCCGCCGATGAGCAGGATGGGCGCCCGGATGCCCAGCCGCTGCATCATCCCCACCATGCTGTGGATGTTGTAGCTGTCGGAAGTGATCCGGGAAATCAGGGACGGGATGGAAAACCCGTCCACCTGGGCGCAGGACAGGCTGGAAATCTTGTGGAACAGGTCGTGGCGGATATTCTCCACCGTGCATTTGGACACCCACCCGGCGATCCGGTTGGCCATGACGTTGGTGAGCCAGGCGGCCACGGAACAGAAGAGCATGATGCCGCCCCAAAGGAAAATCAATCCGATGCTGCGGGTGGGGATGACATTATCAATAATATATGCCAGGCACCAGGGGATCAGCAAATCCATAATGGCCCCGATAAATTTAATAGTCATGCCGCCGGTCATTTTTAAGAGATAGGGGCGCAGGTAGGAAAAAAGCATCCTCATCCCTTTTCACCGCCTTCCAGCGGCTCCTTCTCCTTGGCGAGCCGCTTGTCGGCGTACGCCGCCGCTTTTTCCAGCACCCGTTCCAGCAGGCTGTCCAGCTGTTCCCGTTCCTCGTCGGAAAAATCCTCCGTCAGGTAATGCCGCCAGTCGGCCAGCACCTGCTGGATGTAAGGATACACCTCTTCCGCTTTTTCTGTGGGGTACACCCGCATCACCCGCCGGTCCTTTGCGTCCGGTTCCCGGCGGACAAAGCCGTTCTGCTCCAGGGCGGCCAGCTGCCGGGCCACGTTGGACTTGTTGATCAAAATCTGCCGGGACATCTGCTCCTGGGAGATGCCGGGGTTGCGGCAGACATTGGAAATGTACACGTACTGCCCGCCGTTTAGCCCCACCTCCGCCAGACGCTCGCTGCGGTAAAGCTGGGAACACCGGGCTGTGCGGCTGATACAGCGCATAAATGATTCCATGGAAAGACCTTCCCTCTTTAATTTGTTGCGGTTGCAACTTCTTTTTCAGTATACCGTTCCTTCCGGAATTTGTCAAGCGGCGGCGGGGCATTTTTGTCAAAAATATAAGAATGCGGACACGATTCCTTTACGAAAAGTTCACCCCCTTTTTCCGAAATTGTGTTATACTGATAGTATCATCAAACGAAATGAGGGTATTTTCTTGAACTGGCTTCGGAATTTTATGATGGGCCGGTATGGGCTGGACCAGATGACCGTGGGCCTGCTGGTGGGAATGATGGTTTTTTCACTCCTGTCCTCCCTGACCTGGTTTCTGCCGTTTTATTTTATCAGCCTTGCGCTGATGGTTTGGGCTGTTTTCCGGGTTTTGTCCCGCAATACTGCCGCCAGGGCCCGGGAAAATGAAAAATTCCTGGTTTTCTGGAACCAGGTGAAAAAATGGTGGAACGGGGTCCGGCAGTGGTTCGGCAAACAGAAACGCAAATGGGACGACCGCAAGACCCATGTCTATTTCCGCTGTCCCAACTGCAAAAAGGAACTGCGTGTCCCCAAAGGCAAGGGCAAGCTGGAAGTCACCTGTCCCCTCTGCCGCAGCAAATTCATCAAGAAAACTTGATCTTCGCCTCCTAATTATTTCTTCTATATCAGACCCCCTGGGGATTTGTTCCTCAGGGGGTCATAATTTTCCAAAAAGGCCACAGCTCTCAGCAAAGGGCACAACGGCTTATGCTTTGCTGACGCAAATGCACTGTGGAAAAGTCTTAGAAAATTCTAAACCCGGATTTTGCAAGCAAAATCCGGGCGCGGTATCATCCGCGGCGAACCTGCGGGTTCGCATTTTTTCTTTATGTTCGCGGCCGAGCCGCGAAAAGTAAGGTTCCGCCCATTGCGATGGACGGCCAAAGGCTCTGCCTTTGGAATCCGCAACCTTTTGAAAAAGGTTGACGAAAACTTTTCTTTTATCCTTTTACAGTTTCACGGCAAATCAAGAAAAGCCGCAGCTTAATCAGCCAAAGAGCCCATAGGATCCCAGGGGGCCAGCTCCACGAGTTCCTGGTCCAGGTCGTAGGCTTCCAGGTATTCCCGGCGGATCACCGCCTGATATACGAACTCGTCAAACCAGCTGTCGCTTGCGATGTAATAGCCTTTTTCACCCTTGTCGTCCCCCCAGCTGTTCTCGATCTTCCAGCGGTTGGGCTTGCCGTCCACCAGGTTCACCCCAGTGATGACCATGGCGTGGCACATGCAGCTGTCCCGGTAATCCAGCCGTTCCTCCTTGGTCAGGGACAGGTCCAGACCGGTGAGGGCCTCGTACTCAAAGGACTTGTCATCCCAGGTGCCGCCGGCCCGGTCGCCGAACTTGCCCACGTCGCTGCCGAACCAGACCACTTCCCCGGCCTGGAGCTGGCGGATAATCAAGGCCTTCATTTCCTCCATGGGAAGGTTCAGGTAGGCCACCTTCTGCCCCTCGGCCACATTGCCCAGATATTTCACCGTGTACATTTTGTGATAGGGTTTATCCTGGGTGGGAGCGTCAATAATGCTTAAGTAGGCGTCCAGATCCATGTCCACATACTTTTCAAAAAAGCTCTTGGGGGTCAGGTCCCGGTCGATATGGTATTCCTTGTCCTTATCCACATACTCAAAGTCGAAGGTTTCCGGCGGCATCCCGTAGCAGATGCACAGGAAATCGAAAGCCTGCTTCAAAAGCTCCTGTTTTTTGGCCAGGACAGCGGCTTCCCCCGCGTTTTCCCGGCAGAGCTTCCGCAAAGCGGCGGCGCCCGCCTTTAAATTGGTGTTTAAGAGGCGGTTCATGGAGCCGGTGCTGCTGCTCTGACAGGTTTCGGGCATGGCGTGCTTGGGCACAACGCCGTATTTTTTCACGATGTTCACAAACATGTCCCACTGGCCGCCGTCATGGACGCCGGTTTGCAGCAGGTAGGTGACGGTGCGGTCGTCGGTGGGCAGCTCCGCCGTGTCCAGGATGCAGTCGTAAAAATAATTGACCCGCTCAAATTTGTCCCAAAAAGCGCAGTAGCTCTGGGACAGCTCAAACTGCTCCAAATTGAGCTTTGCGGCCACCCGCTCCCGCAGTACGTTTAAAGCGGCGAACATCCAGCAGCGGCCGCTGGATTTCTGGTTGGTGGCGGACATGGTAGGGATTTCCACCGAAAAATGGTGGTGCAGCCGGGCGGCCTCCATGCCGCAGAAGGCGATATCCGCCAGGTCCGTTTTGGAAGCCGCGTTTGCAGCCGCCCGCAGGGCTTTATCGGCCGCAAACTCCTGCCGGAAGGTTTCCAGGGTCTGTTCAGCAACAGGGAATCGCTTCATCAAAAATCACGCTCCTTATTATGTAGGGTTTGATTTGATTATAGCACAGCCCGCAGATTTTGCAAGGAAAATTTCACAATTCTGTAAAAAAGCGCAACAAAATCCTCCTGTTTTTGACACATATAGAGGGAAACGTGCGGAAAAGATAAAAAGTCCGCAAAAATGTTGCGCCAGGACAGCATTTTGTATTATAATAAATCTTATGCGAGAAAGAGAAAAAGCGCCTGGGACGCGTGAAAGGAGAAGCAGCATGGATCGTATTACGGTGGTAGTCCCCTGTTACAATGAACAGGAGGTGCTGCCGGTATTTTATAAGGAGATTTGCCGCACAGCGGAGAAGATGGCCGGACAGGCCCAGTTTGAATTTTTATTTGTGGACGACGGCTCCAACGACCGGACAAAGGAGATCTTAAAGGAACTTCGTCAAACAGACCCGCGGGTGTGCTACCTTTCCTTTTCCAGGAATTTCGGCAAGGAAGCCGGCATTTACGCGGGGCTTCAGCACGCCTCCGGGAATTATGTGGCGGTCATGGACGCAGACTTGCAGCACCCTCCCGCCTTCCTGCCCCAAATGTACGAGGCGGTGGCCTCCGGGGAATACGACTGCGCCTCCACCCGGAGGGTCAGCCGCAAGGGGGAAAAGCCCCTGCGTTCCCTGTTCGCCCGGATGTTTTACAAGGTAAACAACGCCTTTTCCCAGGTGAAAATGGTGGAAGGCGCCCAGGATTTCCGGTTCATGTCCCGGCAGATG
Source organism: Candidatus Merdivicinus intestinigallinarum (assembly GCA_018713335.1). Lineage (GTDB taxonomy): Bacteria > Bacillota > Clostridia > Oscillospirales > Ruminococcaceae > Merdivicinus > Merdivicinus intestinigallinarum. The sequence continues at coordinate 10,225 of DVOW01000024.1, forward strand.
GTGGACGCGGTTTTGGAATTGTCCGAGCGCAACCGCTTTACCAAGGGGATTTTCAACTGGGTGGGCTTCCGGACCAAATATCTGGAATATGAAAACGTGGAACGGGCGGCCGGGCAGACCAAATGGTCCTTTTGGGGGCTGCTTCGGTATTCCCTGGAAGGCATCCTGGCCTTTTCCGCCGCGCCGCTGCTTTTGGCCCCTATTCTGGGCGGGTGCTTCCTGCTGGCGGGCTTTGTGATGCTGATTCTGCGCCTCTGCGCTTTGGATGTGAGCCTTTTGTGCGCGGCGCTGTTTTTAGTGGGCGGGTCCCAGCTTTTGTGCCTGGGGATTTTGGGGGCGTATTTCTCCAAAATGTACTGGGAAGTGAAAAAACGCCCCATTTACATCCTGAAGGAAATTCAAAAATAGCGGCCAAAGGAGGGTCCCATGGAAAAATTGAAGGAAAAGTCTTTCCTGCTCAAGCTGATTGGAGGGTGCGCCGGCTTTCTGGCCATTCTGATCCTGATGTCCCTGACCCCTTTGACCGGGGACGACTGGTTCTTTTTGAACCGCCACACCACGGAGCTTTCGGGGCTGGCGGCCACGATCTCCGAGCAATGGCATAACTTGAACGGCCGGGTATTGGGGAATATCTGCGCCATTTTGTTCAGCGGCCTGGATTTCGCCCGGGAATTTGTCAAAGCCGCCGTTGTCTTTCTGACCATCCTGTTCTTAAACCGGCTCATCTTCCCAAAACACCCCCAAAGCCTTTGGACAGGGCTGCTCATCGGGGCGGCGGTTTACATGATGCCCCGGGAAATGTACCGGCAGACCTACAACTGGATGGCCGGTTTTTTCAATTATGTGCCGGTGATGCTGTTTGTCCTTTTGTACCTCTGGCTCATCCGGGATTTCCTGGCGGGGGACGCGGTAAAAAGCACCCCGTTTTCCGTGCTCAGCGCCGCCGTACTGGGGGTCTGCTCCCAGCTTTTTGCGGAAAACCTCACCATCTTCGTGACGGTGATGTCCATTTCCATGGTGGTTTGGTACTGGGTTTCCCGAAAAAAACTGAGCCTGACCATGACCGCCTACGCCGCCTGTTCCATTATCGGGGCGTTGATTATGTTTCTGTCCCCGGTTTACAGCCGGATTTCCGCCGACGAGGACGGCTACCGCACCATGAACCTGGGGGTCTGGGGACTTCTGGAAATGTTCGCCCAAAACTATGAAACGGTCATCTGGTACGCCTTCCGGGCCTATCTGCCCATCCTGGTCCTGGCCGCCGCCCTTTGCTGTGTTTTGCTGTCCAGGAACCGCCGGATGCATCCGGCAGTGCGGTACCTCCTCATGGGCTGCGCCTGCCTGGGGCCGGTTTACGGCTTCATGACCAACGAGGTCCTGGCCAAGCCCCGGAACAACATCTTCAAATCCGCCATCTGGCTGGATCTGGCGGTGTGGGTGCTCTTCGGCGTATCCATCCTCCTGACCCTGCTGACCTCCATGGAAAGCGTCTGCCGCCGCCGGCTGGGACTCGTTTTCCTGTGGGGCATCCCCCTTTCCGCCGGGCCCCTTTTGTTCGTCCAGCCCATTGGGCCCCGGTGCTTTTACCTGACCTACATTTGCCTTTTGGGGGTGCTGTTCGTCCTCTTTGCGGAAACGGTAAACTGGGAGGCCCTGGACAAGGCAAAGGTGGGCTTGCTGCGGTTTGCCGCCCTATTTTTGGCGGGGGCCGGGTTCCTCTTTTACTTCCAGGTTTCCTTTGCAAACCACGAAACCTTTGCTGCCCGGACAGAGTCCGCCAGGGAGCAGGTCACGTCCGGGGACACGGTGATTATCCTGCCCCAGTACCCCTACCCGGAATTTGTCCACGACACCGATCCCCAGAAAATGGAGTATATTTACCGGGATACCTACGGTTCCCTGACCTTTTTGGAACAATAAGCCGCCTTTTTTCATAGCTTGATAAAAAGGGGGTGGCAGGGATGTCCTGTGCCGGACAGATCACCGCTTTCGTTACTGCGGCCGCCAATTTGCTGTCGGAAAAATTCACGGACGAGGAGCTGGCCGTCCTGGCCGCGGCCCTGACACAGCTTGGGGACACCCTGGGTACCATCCTGGCCTGCCGGGAGCTTTGCGAAAGCCGTTTTGACCGGGACCGAGAGAACGCACAATCCGGCCGGCATGTTTTATAGGATTTGCCAGTAGAAAAATTTGCCGGGATTTGCTATAATAATAACAATTCGATTCATAGATTTTTATGCAAAAGGAGGAGACAAAATGAAAGCGCTACGGTGCGTCAATATCCCCACAACCAAGATCGAAACCATGCGGGAATTTTATGCCATGGTCTTTGAAACCCCCGGGGACGATTCCCACGGCGGGCCAAACCGGGTGGAGTTCCAGACCGGCAATGTCATGCTGGTGCTCTGCCGGGTCTCCACGCCGCCCGTCGTCCACCCGGAAAGCTGCGGCCTGGAATTTGAAACGGAAAATATAAACGCGGAATATGAACGGCTCAAAAACGCCGGGGTGTCCCTGGACGAGCCCCCTGTCACCTACCCCTGGGGCTGGCGGGCTTTCGGGTTCCGGGACCCGGACGGGAACCACTATGATTTTGTGCAGTATGTGGGAGGAAACGCATGATTACAAGGATTTTGGAACCAAATGAGCTCTACCTGGCCCGGCTGGTGCAGACGGTGTGCTTTGAGGGGAGCATGGACTTTGAAAAGGAAAAGGAAGCGGCCCTTTCCATGACGCCGGAGGAGATCGCCGGGGCAAAACAGCCTTGCGAATGGGGGCCGTTCCCCAAAAGCCGGTGCTGGGGGGCTTTTTCGGACGATTCAAAAACCCTGATGGGCTGTGTGAACGTAAACAGCTACCCCATCCGCTTTGACGGCAAGCAGCTGATGATGGGCGGCATCGGCGGCGTGTCCACCCTGCCCCCTTACCGCCGGGGAGGCGTGATCCGTTCCTGCATCACCGCGGCCTTCCGCCAGATGATGGAAGACGGCTTCGCCTTTTCGTACCTTTACCCTTTCAGCCAAGCTTATTACCGGCAGTTCGGCTTTGAGGCCAGCGACTTTGTCCAAGATTGGCAGATCCGACTTTCTGCCTTAAAAACGCATGATCCGGGCGGCACGATCGAGCAGCTCTTCCCTGGCGACGATTTGTCGCCGCTGACCGTTATCTACAACGAATTTTTCAAAGACTGCAATCTTTCTGTTATCCGCAAAGAATTTGATCCTTCCTTACCCGAGCAGGATCTTTTGGGGCAGCAGCGATATCTTTACCTTTGGAGAAACGGAAACGGCCAGCCTCGGGGCTTTTTCCTATCAAAAAAACAGGGACGGGCTATGGAATGCGCCGCCAGATTCCCCATGCGAAATGCCTTTCTGGCCCTGGACGTCCAGGCGTACGAAGCCCTGTTCCATTTTGTCCGCACCGCATTTTCTTCGCATTATGATGAGATCCACCTGAAACTGCCGGATTACATCCCCCTGTCCTACCTGGTTTCCGAGGGCAACGGCATCACCTCCTGCCAGCGCCACAGCAACGGCATGGTGCGGGCGGTATCTGTGCCGCTGGTGCTGGAAAACTGCCGGTGCAAAGGCAGCGGCCGGATAAAGATCGCCGTATCCGACCCGGTCCTTCCGGAAAATACCGGCACCTGGGCATTGGAATTTGCGGAGGGACTGCCGAACCGGGTGTCCCTCACGGCGGAGGCCCCGGACATTTCCCTGCCGATCGGCACCTTCAGCGCCCTGATCTGCGGCGGACGTACAGCAGACCAGCTGCCCATGATGCCGGAAGCGGCGGTGTTCCATCCGGACGCCCCCTTTGACCAGGTGTTTTACGCAAAACCCAGCCATGTGATGGACCTGTTCTAAAAAACGGACAGATCATAAGAAAAGCCCCGGATTCCTTGTGAATCCGGGGTGTTTTTCGTTTTACCGCATTATTCTGTGGGGAGCTGGACTAGTCCGCCCTGCTGGCCCTGGTCAGGCTGGGTATTTCCGTTTGTGCTGGAGGAACCATTGTAATTCCCTTTGTCTTCCGCCAGCTCTACCTCTACGGTAAAGTTGGTCACTTTGCCGGTGACGCTCTGACGGACGATCTTCAGCTTCACGGTGTCGCCGGGCTCCTTGCCTTCCATAATGGCCTTGACGTCGTCGGAATCCCGCACGTCCTGGTCGTCCATCTGGACAATGACGTCGCCGGGCTGTACGCCTTTGGCCGCCACATCCAGTTCCTCATTGACCGACTGGACCCACAAACCGGGGGTATAGCCGCTGATGGCGCCGGTCACGTCGCTGATGGCGATATAGGTGATGCCCAGCAGGACGCGTCCCCGGACATAGCCGTAGTTAATCAAGTCGTCTACAATGGGTTTCGCGGTGGAAATGGGGATGGCGAAGCCGATGCCTTCTATCTGGGTGGAGGACAGCTTGGAGGAGTTGATCCCCACAACCTGGCCGTATTTGTTGATTAACGCGCCGCCGGAGTTGCCGGGGTTGATGGCCGCGTCAACCTGGATGGCCTGCATTTCAATGACAGTGCCGGTGGTTTCGTCCTGTACCTGGATGCTGCGCTCCAGGCCGGATACGATGCCCTGGGTCACGGAGCCCGCCAGGTTCAGACCGGTGGGGTTGCCGATGGCCACGATCCGTTCGCCCACAACCAGCTCGTCGGAGTTGCCGAATTCCGCGGCGGTCAGGTTGTTGGCTTCAATTTTCAGGACAGCCAGGTCGGTTTTTTCATCCAGGCCCACCAGCTCCGCTTCGTACTCCTCATCGTTGTCCAGTACGACGACGATGCCGCCGGCCGCGCCGTTGACCACATGGGCGTTGGTGATAATGTAGCCGTCCGTGCTCATAATAATGCCGGAGCCGGTATTATAAGACTGCATAGGGTAAGTGGTACTCTGGTAGGCTACAATTCCCACAACGGAAGGACGCACTTTAGCAGCAATTTCTTCTGTGGACAAAACGCCGTCGGTATATTCTTCCTCATCGGGGGCCGGACGGTTGTTGAGGGACAGCTGGGGGCCGTCTGCCCGGGAGCTTTCCTCTGTTACCTGGCTGCTTTCCAGGGTCTGGGTTCTCTGAGTCTGGAAAACAATGAATCCCGCAAAGGCCGCCGCCGTAATCAGGAACACCACGGTCATGACCACCGCGAAGATTTTCAGGCCGGTATTGGATTTGGGCTTGGCCCCTTCCGGTCCCTTGGAGATCCGGTCGTAATCCTCGAAATTCCACTGGTACTCCGTCCCCTGGGTGTTCTGATTCTGGGAAGGGCTGCTGCCGAAATTCTGGAAGCCGCCGTTGTTCTGACTCCCCGTCTGCTGGGAGTCCCCGTGGTAGCTCTGCCACCCCTGGAACTGGCCGCCGGAGCTTTGGCCCTGGGTCTGATTGTTCTGCGGGTCTGCGTTATTGCCGGCAGGATTTTCACCGGGGGCTTGGCCCTTGGGTTCCTGGTTGTTCCTATTCTCATTTTCGTTCATAAGGAAACCTCCTTTTCATTTCATACGCCTATTATAACGCGGGAATGTGAACGTTATTTGATAATCTGGAGAAATCATTGGAAATTTTCCCTTACGCCTTGGGCTTTCCCTCCGGATTGGAAGGCTGAGCGTTCTGCTGGCCGGGGTATTCCTTTTCCCGCCCCTTCACCAGGGAAGGGTTCTTGGACCGGGCGGTGGGGACGGAGAAGACAAACTCCGTGTATTCCCCCTGGGCGCTTTTGACAATGATGTCGCCGCCGTGGAGGTTGATAATGGACCGGACCAGATAAAGCCCTAAGCCCACGCCGTTTTTGTCAATGCCCCGGGACCGGTCGGTTTTGTAGAACCGGTCGAACACCTTGGGGATCTCCTCCTTGGACAGGCCCTCGCCGCTGTTTCGGATGCCGATATAGGTCATATGGCCGTCCACATTGAAGGAAAATTCCAGGTAGCCGCCTTCGTTTACAAATTTTACCGCGTTGTCCACCAGGTTGTACACCACCTGATGGATCAGATCCGGGTCCGCGTCCACCATGACCTTGTCCGTATCCAGTCCCCGGATGTCCAGGTGCTTGCCGTTAATGCTCTGCTCAAAGCTGAACACCGTTTCGCAGATGACTTCCATAATGTCAAAGGGGGCGGTATTGACCTTCAGCTCCCCGGCCTCGATCCGGGACAGGTTCAGCATGCTGCGGACCAGCCGGGAAAGACGCTTCACTTCGTCGGACACGATCCGCAGGTAGTGGTTCTGGCGTTCCGGGGCAATGGTCCCGTCCAGGATGCCGTCAATAAAGCCCGCGATGGAGGTCATGGGGGTCTTCAGCTCGTGGGAAACGTTGGCGATAAAGCTCCGGCGCATGGATTCCAAAGTGGACAGGGACTGGGCCATGTTGTTGAAGGACATGCCCAGCTGGCCGATCTCGTCGTCGCTGTCGATCCGGATCCGGGAGGTAAAATCCCCCTGGCCGAACTTCTTGGCGGCCGCCGACATTTCCCGCAGGGGCCGCACCATTTTCAATGTCACAAAATAGGTGATGATGAAGGTTGCCAGCAGAACCGCAATGGCGCAGATGAGGAATATCTTCACCATTTCCTTTAAAAATTCCTGCAAATCCTCACTAGTGGACCCCACAAACAAATAGCCGATGGTGGCGGACTGGTCAACCTGGATGGGCGTACAGACGGTGTACTGAGGCGTTTTATAATAATTCCCCAGCCGTCCGTTTTCCGCGTAAATCCCCTCGCCCGCTTTCTTCAGAATATCCGGCGGCACCCGGTAGGTTTTGTGCAGCTCGCAGTTGTCCCCTTCGGTGCAGAACAGGGTGCTGCCGTTTACGTCCGTCAGGAAAATGGTGGAATTATTGGATTCCGAAAGGGTGGTCAGGGTGGGCTCCAAAATCGCCTCCTCCAGCTCCACCGTCTGGTCCTCAGAATGTTCCAGGGCGTACAGCCGGATATACCGCTGCACCACCTGGGAGGTGCCGGTCAAAAGGTCCAGCTTGTCCCGAACAAAATACTGGGCGGCAAAAGCCATAAACATGACCCCCAGCACCAGGATGGCCAGCAGGACAGTGACGGCGCACACCCGGAAATATTTGCTGAAAATGCTTTTCTGCATGGTTTCACATCCTTCCGGCAGAGAAACCGCACCGCATCTCCCATTGGTGCGGTGCGGTCAAACAACGTCTGCCCTTATAAAAGTTCCGGGACCTCAAATTTGTATCCAACGCCCCAAACGGTTTTTAAGGACCATTTGTCCGAAACGCCCTCCAGCTTTTCACGGAGGCGCTTGACGTGGACGTCAATGGTGCGGGAATCGCCGTAATACTCAAACCCCCATACCTCGTCCAGCAGCTGGTCACGGGTGTACACCCGGTTGGGATTGGATGCCAGGTGGTAAAGCAGTTCCAGCTCCTTGGGCGGGGTGTCGATGACCTTGCCGTCCACCTTCAGCTCGTACCGGGTCATATTGACTACCAGCTTGTCGTAGGAAACCTCTTTCAGGTCGTTTTGCTGGGTATTCTGGCCCACACGGCGCAGGACCGCCTTAATCCGGGCGATGATCTCCTTGGTGTCAAAGGGCTTGACCACATAGTCGTCCGCCCCCAGCTCTAAGCCCAAAACCTTGTCGAAGGTTTCGCCTTTGGCCGTCAGCATAATAATCGGCACCTGGCTCTTTTTGCGGATTTCCCGGCAGACCTGCCAGCCGTCCAGGCCGGGGAGCATAATGTCCAGCAAAATCAGGTCCGGGTGCAGGGTTTCAAATTTCCGCAGGGCTTCCTCGCCGTCAAAGGCCAGGTTTACGGTGTAGCCTTCCTTGTCCAGGTAAAGGCGCAGCAGTTCGCAGATATTCTGGTCGTCGTCTACAACCAGGATTTTTCCAAGTGCCATAATGGTTGTCCTCCTTTATGATGATGAAAATCGTCATTCGTTAATTAGTACTTTCATGATACCATGTTCACATTTAAAAAGCTATGCTTATTTTATGAACTTTTCCGCCGAAACCCTGAACAATTTGAGAGGACCAAGCCATGTTAATCCAAAACACAGGCTGTTCATAAATCACGGGCTGCCGTACTCCCCCTGCAGACTGAGGACGGTGAGGTAGGCCAGGCAGAAGTCCTCGTCCGCGAGCGCCTGCCCCCAATCCAACCGAAGGAAGTCCCCCTCCAGCAGCCCGCGCTTCTCCGCCTCCCGGCGCGGGAGGGCGATGCGGACGGTCGCGCCCGCGTATTCCTGCCCGAGGAAAAGGCTGCCGTACAGCGCGTCCCCCGTCTCCCCGCGGAACACCGCCAGGAATTCGCCCGCTTCCGTCCTGCACCGGGCGGTCAGGAGGATGTCGCCGTCCGCGTCCTCCGCGTACTGCTTGTCGGTGAAGACGGCGGGGCTCAGGAGGGTGACAGTCGAAACGGGGCGGCTCCCCTGCCAGTGCCGCCAGCCGAGCGCGCCCGCCAGGATGAGCAGCGCTGCGGCTGCCCCGGCGCATATCCGCTTGCGGCGGGAGGCGCGGGCGAGGTTTTTACGGGCGGTTTGGGAAAGGCGGCGCTTTTCCTCCCGGGTGAGGCCGTCCTCCCGCCCGAAATCCGGTTCGGCGTCCGCGCAGGTTTTGGGGCAGCCCTGCCGCAGCACCGCCTGCGCGAGGGAAGCGCCGTCCTGCCAGCCCTTCCCGGCGAGCCGCCCCAGAGCGTCTGCGTTTTCCGCCGCCCGCCCGGCTTCCTCTTTGAGCTGCGCGATGCGGGAGGCGAGGATGGCGTCCGCGTCCCCGCCGTCCAGCAGGAGGGCAATCTCCTCGAGGGAAAAGCCGCGGCTCCGCAGCGCGGCAATTTGCTGCAGGCGGGCAAGGTCTTCCTCGCCGTATTCGCGGTAGGTCCGCCCCCGCCGTCGCTCGCTCGCGGGGTGCAGCAGCCCCCGTTCTAAATAAAGCCGCACCGCCCGTTCGGTCAAGCCGGTTTTCTCGCAGATTTCCTTGATTTTCAAAAAAATCCTCCCCTTTCTGCCTTCAGCATATCATCTGACCCTGGGGCAGTGTCAAGGTTTTTTTGAAATTTTCCGCAAAAATGTCAAGATCCAAAATATGTCAAAATCTGTTCATATCCCATACTTCCGGCTGAAATAGAAGGTCATTCCCCCTTTCAGGGCCAGAACAGCCAGCAGCGCGGCAAACAGGGCGTAAAAGGCCTCCATGCTGACAAAAGCCAGGACTACCGCCCCGTTGGCAAACAGGAACAACAGGCAGCCGGCCGCCGTTCCCCCGCTTTTATCGGAAATCAATATGCGGCGTTCGTCCATTTCCCGGCGGCGCTGCTCCGAGGCCTGTTCCCGGTCCCGCAGGAATTTCTTGTTCCGGTGGATGAGCCAAAGCCCGGCGATCATCTCCCCAAACAGGATGAAACTGGCATAGCTGCGGGCAAACTCCGTTTGGGTCCGGCTGTCCAGCAGGATCCCCCTGCTGCTCAGTTCCCCCAGGACAAAAACAGCGGCGGCGCAGAGCAGGACAAGTCCCCGCAGAAGCCAGATCCGCCCTTTGATCTTCGCCAGATACCTTTCCATTTTCACTCCTCCATTTCCGAAAAATCGAACACTTCCTCGATGGTCAGCCGGAAATACCGGGCAATTTTGTACGCCAGGGTCAGGGAAGCGGTGTATTTCCCGATCTCGATGGACGTAATGGTCTGCCGGGTGGTCCCCACTGCCCTGGCCAGCTCCTCCTGGGACAGCTTCCGTTCCTTCCGAAGCTCCCGGATTTGGTTTTTCATGGGCTCCCCCTTCCTTTTTGACAAGTTCCCTTTGCAATTTTAGTATAGCTTGCTTTGCAAAAAATGTCAAGTATATTTTGCAAAAAATCAGGTCCCTTTGATTGGAAAAAGACAGGTATTTTCACTTTATCCTAAAACACAAAATTTTCTTTTGAAAATACCTTGACAAAGAAAAAATAATGTGGTAATATAACAACATCATCATTGAAAAAGGCGTTGATGGGGAAACGGTGTTTCCAAAGGGCTTCAGAGAGCTGCCGGCTGGTGCGAGGCAGTGCCTGGGAAATGGACCGGCTGGCCCCTGAGCCGCCCGCCAAACGGGGCGATGCCCTCAGTAGGCCGGGCCGGGACTCCCCCTCCGTTATCAAAGGGGGCCTGTTCGCCGGGAACGGCCGATGGGAAAAGGGGGCGCACTGCGCCAACAAGAATGGTACCGCGGAAGCACAGGCTTTCGTTTCTTGCAGCTGTAAGAAACGAAGGCTTTTTTGTTTATCCTGCCAACGAGAAAGGATGCTGTTATGAAACACGCTGAAAAATACGCCGTCCAATACTACCTGCCGCCGGAAACCCCGGAAAAGCCCCTGGGGAAATGGATGAAGAAGGACCACATTGAAAAGCCGCCCATCTGGTGCAGCGTGGACCTGCGGGATGGGAACCAGTCCCTCATCACCCCCATGAATCTGGAAGAAAAGGTGGAATTTTTCAAGCTCCTGTGCAGAATCGGCTTCAAGGAGATCGAAGTGGGCTTCCCGGCGGCGTCGGAAACGGAATACCAGTTTTTACGGACGCTGATTGAGGAAAACCTGATTCCTGACGACGTGACGGTGCAGGTTCTCACCCAGTCCCGGGAGCATATCATTGAAAAGACCTTCGCGGCTCTGGAAGGCTGCAAAAAAGCCATTGTCCACCTGTATAACTCCACCTCCGTGGCCCAGCGGCAGCAGGTTTTCCGCAAATCCAAGGAGGAGATCCTCCAGATCGCCGTGGACGGGGCGAAGCTCTTCGCGGAACACGCCGAGAGCTTCCCCGGGGACCTGCGGTTTGAGTATTCCCCGGAGAGCTTTACCGGCACCGAGCCGGAATATGCGCTGGAAGTCTGCAACGCCGTCCTGGATATCTGGAAGCCGACGGCGGAGAAAAAGGTCATCATCAACCTGCCGGTGACGGTGCAGCTTTCCATGCCCCACGTTTACGCCAACCAGGTGGAATACATCTCCGAAAACCTGAAATACCGGGAAAACGTCATCCTCTCCCTCCACCCTCACAACGACCGGGGCTGCGCCGTGGCGGATACGGAAATGGCGCTGCTGGCCGGGGCGGAACGGGTGGAAGGGACCCTGTTCGGCAACGGGGAGCGCACCGGCAACGTGGACATCATCACCCTGGCCATGAACATGTACGCCCAGGGGGTGGAGCCGGGGCTGGACTTTTCCGATTTGCCTTCCATTACGGACACCTACGAAACCGTCACCGGCATGAAGGTGGGCGAGCGTCAGCCCTATTCCGGCGCTTTGGTCTTCGCGGCCTTTTCCGGCTCCCATCAGGACGCCATCGCCAAGGGCATGAAATGGCGGGAGGAGCAGGGCGGCTCCGGCTGGAACGTCCCCTATCTGCCCATTGACCCGGCGGATGTGGGGCGGGAGTACCAGACCGACGTCATCCGCATCAATTCTCAGTCGGGCAAAGGCGGTATCGGCTACCTGCTGGAACGGAACTACGGCTACGACCTGCCGCCCAAAATGCGGGAGGACGTGGGCTACACCGTCAAAAGCGTATCCGACCATCTCCACAAGGAGCTTTCCCCGGACGAAGTGGCGGAAATCTTCCGCAGCCGGTATATCAACTACTTTACCCCCATCGACGTGGTGGAGGCCCACTTCTCCCAGGTGGGCGGCCTGTCCACGGTGATTACCGTGCAAGTTGGAGAAGAAAAGCACATCTTTAAGGCCGCCGGCAACGGCCGTCTGGACGCCATCAGCAACGCTTTGAAAGCCAACCTTGGCCTGGAATACGAGCTGGTGACCTATAAAGAGCACGCCCTCCAGACCGGCTCCAACGCCCAGGCCATCGCCTATGTGGCCATCCGCTACGGGGACGGGAAAATCAGCTGGGGCGCGGGCACCCACGACGACATTATGGCCGCATCTGTAAACGCCCTGGTTTCCGCCATCAACCGGCGGCAGCTTTGAACAGAAAGGATGAATCCTATGGGAATGACAATGACGCAGAAAATCCTGGCGGCCCACGCGGGGCTGCCGGAGGTCCGGGCGGGCCAGCTCATCCGGGCAAAGCTCAGCATGGTCCTGGGCAACGACATCACCTCCCCCGTTGCCATCAACGAGTTTGAAAAAGCGGGGTTCCCCGGGGTGTTCGACCGGGAAAAAATCGCCCTGGTCATGGACCATTTCGCCCCCAACAAGGACATCAAGGCGGCGGAGCAGTGCAAGCAGTGCCGCACCTTCGCCCGGCGGTTTGACGTAAAAAACTACTTTGACGTGGGGGAAATGGGCATTGAACACGCCCTCCTGCCGGAAAAAGGCTTGGTGGGCCCCGGGGAATGCATCATCGGGGCGGACTCCCACACCTGCACCTACGGGGCGCTGGGGGCCTTCTCCACCGGCGTCGGCTCCACCGACATGGCGGCAGGCATGGCCACCGGGGAGGCCTGGTTCAAGGTCCCTTCCGCCATCCGGTTTGTGCTGACGGGGAAATTGGGCCCCTGTGTTTCCGGAAAAGACGTGATCCTCCACATCATCGGCAGAATCGGGGTGGACGGGGCGCTGTACAAATCCATGGAATTCACCGGCCCGGGCCTTGCCAGCCTTTCCATGGACGACCGGCTGTGCATCGCCAACATGGCCATTGAAGCCGGGGCCAAAAACGGCATTTTCGAGGTGGACCAGATCACCTTAGACTATGTAACAGGCCGGGTAGATCGGGAATTTACCGTTTACCAGGCGGATGAAGACGCCCCTTACGACCGGACCATGGAAATCGACCTGTCGGCCATTGAGCCCACCGTGGCCTTCCCCCACCTGCCGGAAAACGCCCGGACTTTTGACCAGATTGGGGAGATCCCCATCGACCAGGTGGTCATCGGCTCCTGCACCAACGGCCGGATCTCCGACTTGGCCGCCGCCGCGGAGATTTTTAAAGGCCGCCATGCCGCTAAAGGCGTGCGGGTCATTATCATCCCCGCCACCCAGGCCATTTACAAGGAGGCCATGAAGCGGGGGTACCTGGAAATCTTTCTCGACGCCGGGTGCGTTGTTTCCACCCCCACCTGCGGCCCCTGCCTGGGCGGGTATATGGGTATTTTAGCCGCCGGGGAACGCTGCGTCGCCACCACCAACCGCAATTTCGTGGGCCGCATGGGCCATGTGGACTCGGAAGTCTATCTGGCCAGCCCCGCTGTTGCCGCCGCCTCCGCTGTTGCGGGGAAAATCGCCGACCCCAGAACGATTTTAGAGAATAAGGAGGGATCCCGATGAACGCCCAAGGTTTTGCACATAAATACGGGGACAATGTGGATACTGACGTGATCATCCCGGCCCGTTATCTGAACACCGCCGACCCCAAGGAGCTGGCGGCCCACTGCATGGAGGACATCGACAAGGCGTTCCGCCAGAAAGCAAAGCCCGGCGACCTGATCGTGGGGGGATTAAACTTCGGCTGCGGCTCCTCCCGGGAGCACGCCCCCATGGCCATCAAGGCCAGCGGCGTTTCCTGCGTCATCGCCAAAACCTTCGCCCGGATTTTTTACCGCAACGCCATCAACATCGGCCTGCCCATTCTGGAATGCCCGGAAGCCAGCGAAAAAATCCAAGACGGGGACGAAATCGCCGTGGATTTTGACACCGGCGTCATCCAGAACCTCACCCGGAAGGAAGAGTACCAGGCGGAGCCTTTCCCGGATTTCATCAAGGAAATCATCCAAAAAGGCGGCCTTTTAAAATCCCTCAGCAAATAAGGAGCATCCTTTATGAAGAAAACCATCACCGTCATCCGGGGCGACGGCATCGGCCCGGAAATCATCGAGCAGGCCCTAAAGGTCCTGGACAAAATCGGGGAAAAGTTCGGCCATAGCTTCCAGTACCAGGAGATCCTGGCCGGGGGCGCCGCCATTGACGCCTGCGGCACCTCCCTTCCCCCGGAATCCCTGGAAAAGTGCCTCCGCTGCGACAGCGTCCTGCTGGGGGCGGTGGGCGGCCCCAAATGGGACGGAGTCCCCAAGGAGATCCGGCCGGAAGCCGCCCTTTTGGGCATTCGTTCCGCCATGGGACTTTACGCCAACCTGCGCCCGGCGAGGCTCTTTCCCCAGCTGGCCGGAGCCTCCCCCTTAAAGGCGGAAATCGTGGAAAAGGGCATTGACCTGATGATGGTCCGGGAGCTCATTGGCGGGGCTTATTTCGGGGAGCACCGCACGGTTCTGGAAAACGGCGAAGAAACGGCCCATGACGACATGACGTATGCGGAGCATGAAATCGACCGGATCGCCCGGAGGGCTTTTCAGATTGCCCGGAAACGCTCCGGCCGGGTGGTTTCCGTGGATAAGGCCAACGTCCTGGACACCTCCCGGCTGTGGCGGAAGGTGGTGCACCGGGCTGCCGCCGAATTTCCCGATGTGGAGTGCGCGGATATGCTGGTGGATAACGCTGCCATGCAGCTGGTGAAAAACCCTTCCCAGTTTGACGTCATTGTCACGGAAAACCTGTTTGGAGATATTTTGTCCGACGAAGCCAGCATGATTACCGGTTCCATCGGCATGATGGCCTCGGCCTCCTTGGGGGACGGAACCCGGGGCATGTACGAGCCCATCCACGGCTCCGCGCCGGACATCGCCGGAAGGGATTTGGCAAACCCCATTGGGACCATCCTTTCGGCGGCCATGATGCTCCGGTATTCCTTTGACATGGACAAGGAGGCGGACTGCATCGAACAGGCGGTAAACGCCGTTTTGGACGCCGGGTACCGCACCGCCGACTGCATGAGCGAAGGCTGCACGAAGCTTTCCTGCTCGGCCATGGGCCAACGGATTCTGGAAAGCCTGTTCTAAAAACTTTTGATAAAGCAAAAATGCATCAAAGAGCGAAATCAAAAGTTTTGGTTCAGCTTTTTCAAAAGCTGGCAGGGGTGGAGGGGATAGAGTCCCTTCCTCGCGCGCCGTCAAGTCTGCTTGGCGGAAAGCAGAACGCGAAAGCCTATCCTTTCGCGGCCCGGCCGCGAACAAAAAGAAAAAAGGCGGCTCGCAAGCCGCCCGCGGATGACCCCGCGATTTGATTTTACAAAGTAAAATCAAATTTTAGAATCTTTCGGATTTTTTCACGGCTCATTTGCCTCAGCAAGCCATATATTTTTGTGTATTTATCAAGAATGGTATTCTGTTTATGAGCTAGGCGGCTGTCATCAATCGATGACAGCCGCCCTTTCGCGTTTCTCAAGCTGTTACAGAATATAGCTGGTAATGCAGTCGTACCAGCGGACGTAGGTTTCCCCGTTGATGGTCAGGCGTTCTGCGTCCGGCAGCATTTCCGTCCAGCGCTTGCCGTATTGACGGAAGTTCCAGTCGTCCCGCACAAACTGCCGCCAAAGGATGGTCCGGCCGTTTTGATCCAAATACTGCTCTGCCGCTGTATATTCCCCGTAATAGGAATGCCAGCCGATAACCCGGATAGTGTCATAGCGTTTTCCGTCAATCGTCACCAAATACCGCCCGACAATGTCCTCCGTCCGTTCTTCCGACGCTGCCAGCCCATTTTCTGTTTCCAGGATTTTCCCCTTGGGAGATAATTGGGTTTCCCGGCCGCAGTTATTCTCCCCGTAACCCCATTCCGCCAGGAAATCGTCCCCATCCAGAAAAGTCAGGTAGTTGTGAACGCCGTCTTTTTCGTAATCCTCTGCCAGCATCCGGCAATGGGTATCTGTCAGCTGGGCCGCATAAAAGCAAGTTTTCCCATCCTGTTCTTTGTCAAACCGATGGCGGCGTATTTCCTGCACTTCCACTCCTTCTACCCCGTGAATCATAGCTTTGCGGCGAACCTTCAGTTCCCGGTACGCAATACGCTGGCGGGTTGCGGCTTCATAATTGGCCCAAGAAAGTTCTTCGCCAATTTTGGGGACAATAAACAATCCCCACAGTTCCTCCCATTTCACGGAGAAAGGCTCCTTATCCAGTTTTTCAATAGTGTATTCCGGCAATAATTCAGGCAGTTTTTTCATAACGATCGCTCCCTTCTCATCAGGTGAAAACGGATATTTCTCCCGGAAATGTTTTTTTGCCGTGTGCAGGCGGCTTTTCACCGTCCCCAGGGGGATTTGCAGGCGGCTGGAGATCTGGGCCTGGGAAAGCTCCCGGAAATAGGTAAGCTCCAATATCTCCCGGTCCTTCCTGTCCAAAAGGGCCATGGTTTCCCGCACCGGGCTCGGCTCTGAAAAGCCCATCCGGCCATAAACCAGGTTCCCTTCCGGGACGGAATCCAAGGGGATCTCCTGCGCTTTCCCTTTCGACCGGTAATAGTCGGCGCACTTGCTGCGGGCAATGCTCAAAATCCAGGCCTTGAAGCGGAGAGGGTCCTTCAAGCCGCTGAATTTCTGAAAAGCGGTGAGGAACACCTCCTGCATCACATCCTCGGCATCGGCCTTTGCCGGGATCTTGAAATACACGAACCGTTCCACGGCGTTTTTACAGCCATGGAAAAGCGCTTCCCAGGTTTTCATATCCATTCTTTCACCCCCATTCCTTCGTTCTGGAAACCGGTTTCACTCTTATAGACGGAAAAGTAAGGAAAAAGGTTCAGAAAAATGCAAAAAATTGAAACGGCCCCGGAAGGCCCTATGTATTAAAAATCCCTTTTCCCCTTTTAAACAGGCAAAAACGGACCGGCAAAAACCGGTCCGTCCTTTTTTCAGGATATTCCAAAATCAATACTGGCGGCCCCAGTACAGCATATGCTTAGCGGGCTTGCCGCAGCAGACGCAGGTGTCGCCGATGTGCTCTTCCTCAAAGGGGATGCACCGGGATTTGATGTTGGTCAGCTCCTTGATCTTGTTCTCGCAGGCCTCGTCGCCGCACCACATGGCTTTGATGAATCCACTCTGGTTGTTGGCGATGTCCAAAAATTCCTCCCAGTTGCGGGCGGTAAAGGTGCGGGCCTCCCGGTTCTCCAGGGCCTTCTGGTAAAGGCCGTCGTGAACCGCCTGCAAAGCCGCGGGAACGGCGGTTTCCAGTTCGTCTAAGGAAACCACGATCTTTTCCCGGTTGTCCCGGCGCACCAGGACGCACT
The DNA here is from genome assembly GCA_018713335.1 of Candidatus Merdivicinus intestinigallinarum. Classification (GTDB taxonomy): domain Bacteria; phylum Bacillota; class Clostridia; order Oscillospirales; family Ruminococcaceae; genus Merdivicinus; species Merdivicinus intestinigallinarum. Next base: position 27,243 of record DVOW01000024.1, read on the forward strand.
GGTTCTGCTCCATATCCTTGGGGCCGATCTCCAGCCGCAGGGGCACGCCCTTCATTTCGTACTGGCTGAATTTCCAGCCGGGGGAGTTCTCAGAGTCGTCCACTTTCACCCGGACGATGTTTTTCAGGCGGGCGCAGAGCTCCCGGGCCTTGTCCAGAACGCCCTCCTTGTGCTGGGCGATGGGGATGATGATCAGCTGGATGGGGGCAACCGCCGGAGGCAATACCAGGCCGTTGTCGTCGCCGTGGGTCATAATGATGCCGCCGATCAGCCGGGTGGAAACGCCCCAGGAGGTCTGGTGGGGGTAGGCAAGCTTGTTGTCCCGGCCGGTGAACTGGATGCCGAAGGCCTTGGCAAAGCCGTCGCCGAAATAGTGGCTGGTGCCGGACTGAAGGGCCACGCCGTCGTGCATCATGGCCTCGATGGTGTAGGTTTCCTCAGCGCCGGCGAATTTTTCCTTATCGGTCTTTAAGCCCTTAAGGACCGGCATGGCCAGGGCGTCCTCGCAGAACTCGGCGTAAACGTCCAAGATCTGCCGGGTTTCCGCCTGGGCCTCCTCAGCGGTTTCGTGCATGGTGTGGCCCTCCTGCCAGAGGAACTCCACAGAACGCAGGAAGGGGCGGGTGGTTTTTTCCCAGCGGACAACGGAGCACCACTGGTTGTAGAGCATGGGCAGGTCCCGGTAAGACTGGATCACATGGGCGTAATGCTCGCAGAACAGGGTTTCGGAGGTGGGCCGGACGCAGAGGCGCTCGGGCAGCTCCTCGGAACCGCCGAAGGTGACCCAGGCGCATTCCGGCGCGAAGCCTTCCACATGGTCTTTTTCCTTCTGAAGCAGGCTTTCCGGGATAAACATGGGCATGCAGACGTTTTCATGGCCCAGTTCTTTCAAACGGGCGTCCAGGATCCTCTGGATATTCTCCCAGATGGCGTAGCCGTAAGGCCGCAGGATATAACAGCCCCGGACGCTGGAATAGTCAATGAGCTCCGCTTTCTTGACGATATCCGTGTACCATTTGGCGAAATCCTCGTCCATAGAGGTGATTTCCGCCACCATTTTTTCTTGTTTCTTTGCCAATTTCCTCGCTCCTTCTGAATCAAATACTGCTGTGCTTCATTATAGCAGATTCCAGCGGATTTTTCAACTAAAAACAGTCCGCGTCAAAGGTTTTTCAGATGTTTCCGATAAAGGTTCCAGAACATCCCGATACTGACGAAGCAGGCCAAAATTTCCGCCACAGGAAAGGCGAACCAGACGTTTGTCACTTCCCCGGTCAGGGACAAGAGCCACGCCGCCGGAAGGAGGATGACCATCTGCCGCAGAAGGGAAACAACAAGGCTCTGGATCCCTTTGCCGGTGGCCTGGAACACGGTGGAAAAGAGGATGCCGAAGGCCGCGGGCAGGAAGCTTAAGCTGATGATCCGCAAAGCCGGGACGCCGATGCGCAGAAGCTCCGCGTCCGCCGCGGCCTGACCGGATTCTTTAAAGATGTTCAGCAAAGGTTCCGGGAACAGGACAAACAAGAGTACGCCCAAGGCCATAATACCCACCATGAAAATTGCCCCCAGCCGGGTTGCCGAAAGGAACCGTTCCTTTTTCCGGGCGCCGTAATTGTAGCCCAGAATGGGCATCAGGCCCTGGTTCATCCCGAAGGCCGGCATGAAGATAAAGGACTGGAGCTTATAATAGGCCCCCAGCACCGCCACGGCCGTGTCGGAAAAGCCCGCCAGGATGCCGTTCAAGCCCATGTTCAGGAAAGCGCTGATGGCCTGCATGACAATGGAGGGCAGGCCAACGGCGTAAATTTCCCGGATGGTGCGCCACTCAAAGCGGAAGCCCTTCAGCTGGATCTTCACATGGTGCTCCTTCAGACAGAGGACCAGCAAGGCGAAGACCATGGACACTACCTGGCCGATAACCGTGGCGATGGCCGCGCCAGCCACTCCCATGGCCGGTACTCCCAGATACCCGAAGATAAAGATGGGGTCTAAAATGATGTTGGTGATAGCTCCGGAAAGCTGGAACAGCATGGGATAGACCATGTTGCCGGTGGCCTGCAAAATTTTCTCGCAGCAGATCTCCACCAGGCAGCCGCCGGAGAAAATGGTGACAATGGAAAGATAATCAACTCCCATGCGGACGACGTTTTCATTGCCGCTGAACATCCTCATAAAAGCCTCGGAGAAGAAAAAGCCGAACAGCAGGAAGGGAACCCAGCTGAAGATCCCCAGGAAAATCCCGTGGGAAGCGGCCTTGTTGGCTTCCTCAAACCGGTGTTCCCCCAGCCGCCGGGAAATCAGGGAGTTGATGCCGACGCCGGTGCCCACCGCCACGGAAATCATCAGGGTCTGGATGGGAAAGGCCAGGGAAACCGCCGCCAGGGCGTCCACTCCCAGCCGGGACACGAAAACGCTGTCCACAATGTTGTAAAGGGCCTGCACCAGCATGGAAAACATGGCGGGCAGGGACATGGACAGCAAAAGCGGAAGCATTTTCTGCGTGCCCATTTTGTTTTCTTTGATTTGTTCCATTCTTTCATCTCCTGTTCTTTTATTTGCAAAGCAGGCGGGGACCTCTGCAAATCTCCCAAAGCCTGCCAAATACCTGGAACGTCCCGTTTTGATCACCATCATGGGGCGTCGGGGACGCCGCCCCCTACAAGCGGCGAGCCGCCGCTGGCAAGACGCCGCGGCTGCACAACCACAAATCCACTGCAAAAAGGCGAAATAAATTCGCCGTCTTGGTGGGTTTTGTCCTCTATCGCTTTGATAAAATGAACGAAAACAAATTTGCAGGGGCGGTGTTTCCATAAAATCGCGGGCCGGGCGACCCGGCCCCTACACGTCTGTTTCCGTTTGAATTGATAAAACGATAGGAAATAAATCGTTCCCATACGGCGAATTTATTGAGCCGTCCAGCGGTTGGATAGAAATTAAAACGCCGCGGCGAATTGCCAGCGGCGGCTCGCCGCCCGGGCAGAAAAACAGACGGGTTGAAACGCCCGTCTGTCCATTTTATGAAGTAATTATAACATAAAATCCCGGAAATTTCGACCCGGAAACTTAAAATTCTACTTCCTGCCGGAATGGACGGAGAATCTCCGCTGTTTTTCGGACAAATTATCCACGAAGGTCAAATTCCATGGGGATATGAGGGATCCCCACCTCCAGAAACTCCCCGCCGGTTGCGGAAAAGCCCAGCTTTTCATAAAATCCCGCCGCTGTTTTCCGGGCGTGCACCGTCACTTTTCCGGCCCCTTCCCGCAGGGCAGCCTCTTTCACCAGCTCCCAGAGTCTTCTCCCGACGCCCTTGCCCCGGCAGGATTCCGCTACCGCCGCCTGCTTCATCCGGAAGGCCCCCGGCGCATCCGGGTCCGGCAGCAGCATCATGGTCCCCACCACTTCCCCGTTTTCCACGGCGGAAAAATGGCGGTAACCTTTTTCGGCGGACAAATCCTCTGAAAATAAATCCAAGCCTAAAGGCTTCCGAAGCGCCTTATCCCGCAGTTCCAGGTTTCCCCGGTATTCCGGGCTTCCGTAAGGGGCTTCCAGCACCGCAATCCCATCGTCCAGGCCCGTCATGCGCCGGATGGTGCGGATTACCCCGTTTTCATCGTTGGAGGGAACCCAGAACCGGGCCAGCTTTTTCAGATCCGGGTGGGCGTTTTCCATGGCGCAGCTAGTAAAGCAGGCCCCCATCATCTGGGTGTCGTTTAAGTAATCCCCGAAAGCCATGGTTTCCTCCGGCGAAACGCCGCAGAGCTTTTCCAAAGCCGTCAGGGCCGTCCCTTTGTTGGATTCCCCCATAATGTCGATCCACCGTTCCCCGGACAGCGTCACCTGGAACCGGCCCTCCACGGCCTTTTTCATGGCCGGGTAGCTGTTGGTTTCGGCGTCCTTTAAATCGTACACGGCGATTTTGCAGACATTCGCTTCAACATCCAGGAGATCGTCCACATATTTCAACTTTTCGTAATACATGGACGCGTTTTCCGCAAATTCTTCGCCGCCAGCCTCACAGTAGGCCGTGTCCGGACAGCAGAGGATGGGGCAGGCGCCGGGGATTTCCCGCAGCTGCTTTATGAGGGCCTGCCAGTCCCTTTTGTCCATAGGCTCCAGGAAGATAGGCGCGCCTTTGTCAAAAATCATGGTGCCGTTTTCGCAGAGGAACAAAATCTCGTTTTCCATGCCGGGAAACTGCCTCACCAGGTTATAATACTGCCGGCCGCTGGCCACGGCGAACCGGACGCCCCTTTCCCGGAGCTTTCCCAAAACGTCAAACAAATCCGGCGGCAGGCGTTTTTGGGAGTCCAGCAGGGTCCCGTCCATATCCGCCGCAATCAGCTTAATCATATACCCCATCCTTTCCGGAAAAGCCTGTGTCGTACCGGTTTTATCATACCACAAACCGGAGGTCCCCGGCTAGATATGTTTCAGAAAAGATACACAGCCTGTGTCCCGGAATTTTGGTAAATATTGAAAAACCGCCCGGTTTCCCGGACGGCCGCGCTATTCCTCTGCTGGGGACGGATTTTCCCGCACCAGTTCTTCCATGGTGGTGTGGAGAATTTTCGCCAGGGCCTTGAGTTCCATGTCCCTCACGAATCTCTGTCCCTTTTCAATTCGGAAAATAACATTTTTATCAACGTCAATCCCCTGCAACTGCAATTTGGCGGCCAAAGCCTGCTGGGACAGCGCCGGTTTCTGCTGCCTGCGGAGCTGGGCGATTTTACTCCCGCACAGATTTCGGGGTTTCTTGTTGCCGCAAGGGCTGCACATGCCATCATCTCCCTGATATTCTCTCCCTTTCTATTATAGAACAACAGGAAAATTTTTTGACATTCACCGAATGTCATTTTCGTGGAAATTTGGTTTTGTAGGGGCCGCCGCGAATTTATTCACGACAGTCCCCCGGCCCGCGTGAAACGCCGAAATGTCCCGGAAAAACGGCGGGACGGGAAACCCGTCCCCTACAAACCTATTTTTGTTTGATTCATCAAAATTGTAGAGGGTAAAACCTCTCCATACGGCGAATTTATTTCGCCGTCCAGCGGTTGGATAGGAATGGAAACGCCGCGGCGACTTGGCAGCGGGGCCTCCCCGCCAGCGGCGGCCCGCCGCTAATATTTCAGTTTCCGGTCCCGGAGCTTCTCCGCCCCCAGTCCGGGCTTGTTGACCTGCCTTGCCCGGGCGATGGCGAAATCCCCGTCGGGCACTTCGTTTGTAATGGTGGAACCGGCGGCGATAAAGGTGTTGTCCCCAATCTCCACCGGCGCGATCATGTTGGTGTTGCAGCCGATAAAGGCGTTGTCCCCGATTTTGCACCGGCACTTTTTCACGCCGTCATAGTTTACCGTGACGCAGCCGCAGCCGAAATTCACGTTCCGGCCCACGTCGCTGTCCCCGATGTAGGTGAGGTGGGCCACAGCCGTCCCCACGCCGATGTTGGAATTTTTGATCTCCACAAAATCCCCCACATGGACGTGGTCGTCCAGCACGGAATTGGGCCGCAGGTGGGAAAAGGGCCCCACGCTGACTTCCTCCCCAACCCGGGACTGATAGCACTGGGACGCGTTGATGGTGCTCCGGTTTCCGATCACGCTGTCCACAATGACGCTGCCGCCGGTGATGACGCAGTTCTCCCCGATGACCGTTTCCCCCCGCAGGGTGACGTTTGGGGCAATCCTGGTCCCTTTGCCGATCTTCACCGACTCCTCAATGACAATCCCATCGGCGCACTCAAAGATCACCCCGTTTTCCAGGTGCTTTTGGAGCACTGCCAGACGGGCCTTTTCCATTTCCGCTAAGCTGTTCATAAACGCATCCTCCCGCATCATTTTTCTTCTATCATACACGCATTTGCTCCCTTTGTAAACCCCTTCACTAAAATATGTACAAATTCTGTGGAATACGCATAAACTCAAAAAATTTATAAAATATCTCTGGAAAAACTAGGGGAAGTTTGCTATAATAATACTGAACACAGTGGAGCAGACTGCCCGTTTCCGGAATCAGTCTTGTTTTTCCTGTGAAAAATGTAGGAACGCTGGAGCTTTTCCGCCGGGCTGTCCTGGTTTTCCGGGGATAAAGTTCCTGCTATCCATAAAATTATGGAGGTAGATCACAATGCAGAAGAAGTATGTTTACCTTTTCACCGAAGGTAACGGCAAAATGCGTGAACTGCTGGGCGGCAAGGGCGCGAACCTGGCTGAAATGACCAACCTGGGCCTGCCGGTTCCTCAGGGCTTCACCATTTCCACCGAGGCCTGCACCCAGTACTACGAGGACGGCCGCAAAATCAACGATGAGATCCAGGCTGAAATCATGGAATATGTCGGCAAAATGGAAGAGATCACCGGCAAGAAGTTCGGCGACCACGAGAACCCCCTGCTGGTTTCCGTCCGTTCCGGCGCCCGCGCTTCCATGCCCGGTATGATGGACACCATCCTGAACCTGGGCCTCAACGAGGAAGTTGTGGAAGTTATGGCCGCCAAATCCGGCAACCCCCGCTGGGCTTGGGACTGCTACCGCCGCTTTATCCAGATGTACTCCGACGTCGTTATGGAAGTCGGCAAGAAATACTTTGAGCAGCTCATCGACAAGATGAAAGAGGAAAAAGGCGTCACCCAGGACGTGGACCTGACCGCCGAGGACCTGAAAGAGCTGGCCAACCAGTTCAAAGCTGAGTACAAAGAAAAGATCGGCGCGGACTTCCCCACCGATCCCAAAGAGCAGCTCATGGGCGCTGTCCAGGCCGTATTCCGTTCTTGGGACAACCCCCGCGCCAACGTTTACCGCCGCGACAACGACATCCCTTACTCCTGGGGTACCGCTGTCAACGTCCAGATGATGGCCTTCGGCAACATGGGCGACACCTCCGGCACCGGCGTTGCCTTCACCCGTAACCCCGCTACCGGCGAAAAGAAACTGTTCGGCGAATTCCTGATGAACGCTCAGGGCGAAGACGTGGTTGCCGGCGTTCGTACTCCTCAGCCCATCGCCAAGCTGCAGGAAGTTATGCCCGAAGTTTACGACCAGTTCGTAGACATCTGCCACACCCTGGAAAACCATTACCGCGACATGCAGGACATGGAGTTCACCATTGAGGACCGCAAGCTGTACATGCTCCAGACCCGTAACGGCAAACGTACCGCCGCTGCTGCTCTGAAGATCGCCTGCGACCTGGTGGACGAAGGCATGATCTCTGACAAAGAAGCTGTCGCTATGATCGACCCCAGAACCCTGGACGCTCTGCTGCATCCCCAGTTCGACGCGGAAGCTCTGAAGAAGGCTTCTCCCGTTGCCAAAGCGCTGGCTGCTTCTCCCGGAGCTGCTTGCGGCCGCATCGTGTTCACCGCTGAGGACGCCAAAGAGTGGGCTGCCAGAGGCGAAAAAGTGGTTCTGGTTCGTCTGGAAACCTCTCCCGAGGACATCGAAGGTATGAAAGCCTCTCAGGGCATCCTGACCGTCCGCGGCGGTATGACTTCTCACGCCGCTGTTGTGGCCCGTGGTATGGGTACCTGCTGCGTATCCGGCTGCTCCGCCATCAACATGGACGAGGAAAACAAGAAATTTGAACTGGCCGGCAAGACCTACCACGAAGGCGACTACATCTCCATCGATGGCTCTACCGGCAACATCTACGACGGCATTATCCCCACTGTGGACGCTTCCATCGGCGGCGAGTTTGCCCGCGTTATGGAATGGGCTGACAAATACCGCCAGCTCCAGGTCCGCACCAATGCCGACACCCCCACCGACGCCAAGAAAGCCCGCAGCCTGGGCGCTGAAGGCATCGGCCTGTGCCGTACCGAGCACATGTTCTTCGACGAGGACAGAATCCCCGCTATCCGCGAGATGATCTGCTCCGACACCGTGGAACAGCGCAAAGCTGCTCTGGCCAAACTGGAACCCATGCAGCAGGGCGACTTTGAAGCTCTGTACGAGGCTCTGGAGGGCTGCCCTGTAACCATCCGGTTCTTAGACCCCCCTCTGCACGAGTTCGTTCCCACTGAGGAAAAAGACATCGAAGCTCTGGCCAAGACCATGGGCAAATCCGTTGCGGACATCAAAGCCATCATTGCTGGCCTGCACGAGTTCAACCCCATGATGGGCCACCGTGGCTGCCGTCTGGCTGTCACCTACCCCGAAATCGCTGAGATGCAGACCGAGGCTGTCATCAAGGCTGCCCTGAACGTCAAAGCAAAACATCCCGATTGGGAAATCGTTCCCGAAATCATGATCCCGCTGGTTGGCGAAGTCAAAGAGCTGGCTTATGTAAAAGGCGTTGTCACCTCTACTGCTGACGCTATCATCAAAGCTGCCGGCTCCGACATGCACTACAAAGTCGGCACCATGATCGAGATCCCCAGAGCTGCTATCACCGCTGATGAGATCGCCAAAGAGGCTGAGTTCTTCTCCTTCGGCACCAACGACCTGACCCAGATGACCTTCGGCTTCAGCCGTGACGACGCTGGCAAGTTCCTGGATGCTTACTACGACAAGAAGATCTACGAGAACGATCCCTTTGCGAAACTGGACCAGAATGGCGTTGGCAAACTGGTGAAGATGGCCGCTGACCTGGGCCGTCAGACCCGTCCCGACATCAAGCTGGGCATCTGCGGCGAGCACGGCGGCGACCCGTCCTCCGTTGAGTTCTGCCATAACATTGGCCTGACCTACGTTTCCTGCTCTCCCTTCCGTGTTCCGATTGCCCGTCTGGCTGCTGCACAGGCTGCTATTAAAGCACCCCGTGCAACTAAATAACGGAAACACTGAAAGTTCGATGTTAGTTCTTTGACTATATTGCCCAAACGAGTAAGGCGCACTGTTAAACAGTGCGCCTTTTTTATATGTAGACTTCTACGATCAGGTCCGTCCAGTCATTTTTTCGAAATTGCGGCGGCATCTGGTTTGCGATCCGGTACTGCCGCGCATTTTCAAAATCAATTTGGAAGGAAAGCACCGAAGGAGGGTTTCCGTTTCCCGTTCCAGTTCCTCCTTGCTGTCTGCTGTCAGGGCCATGGTGACCACGGCCTGCATCATCTGCTGGTCGCGGGTGGTTAAATCGCTGAGGATTTCCCTGGATTCGTTCCGCTGGGCATCCATGTCATAGGGCACAATGGAGGAAAAGTTCAAATTCTCATTCTGCCGCCGCTGCCAGTTGGCGATATTGGTTTCCACCCCCAGCAGGCGCTTTTCCGCTTCCTTGATGGCTTCTTCCAAAGGGATGGAAATGATGTCAATGGACAGCATCATATTCCGGGGAATATTGGTCAGGGCCGCCACGATATTGTCCCGAATAAAGGAGCCGTAGTGCTTTAAGAACAGCACCCGGCAGTAGGTTTCGCCCAGTTTTAGGTTATCGCTGTGCCGTTCCATGCTGTCCGGGCAAATGTAGTCCCGGAAATCCTCCCCGGAGCGCATGAGTTCCTTCAAATCCAGATGGAACCGGCTTTCTTCCCCGGGCCGGTAAAAATCGTGAAGGATCCGCAGCTTTTCCACAGCGTCCAGCTCCGTGCATTTGGAGCCTAAATCTGCCAGCCGGGCAGACAGGGAGGCCCCCATCCGGGAAAAATATGACCGGGCTTCCTCCACATCCTTGCGGAAAACGGACAGGGTGACATATTTTTCCTGGATTATGCCGTTGGCCCCGCTGGCCTTGCCAATCATCATTTGATTGTATTCCGCCCGGTAAATGTCCCGGAAATCCCCTTTCATGGGCATTAAAATGGACTGCTCCAAGGTTTTCTGGTTAAAGGGGCGGTTGTTGACGGTGATTTTGGTCATGGAACCCGGGTCCAGGCTGTTTAACAGGGCGGAATAGGTGAGGATCATCCGCTGCTGGTCCTCGTCGCTGGCAACGGAATAGTTGATGTCCGTAAAGCGGAAGGTTTTGGAAAAATGGTTGCCGGTGAGGAAAATCCCATCGCTCCAAATCCGGCGGATGGGGATGACGTCCTGCACCCGTTGGGGGACGCGATAGGGTTCTTTGTCCTGCCGCAGCAGGGATTTCACTGTTTTGAGCATAGGTTATAGAATCTCCTTTCTTACAGGATAAGGTATATTGTTCCGAAAAATTGTTTTATATTATTCCGATGAATTGATATTGTTCCGATTTTGTGGTATGATACCAGGTGAGGGAGTGATGAAGATGTATCTTACCGTAAAGCAGGCCGCGGAAAAATGGGGAATTTCAGACAGACGCGTCCGCATTTTGTGTGCCCAAGGGAAAATCCCGGGGGCTGTTCAAGAGGGCAAAAAATGGAAAATTCCGGCGGATGCGATGAAACCTGCCGACGGCAGATTCCGTTCCGCTGAAAACCTGCTGGAAGCCATTGACCGCAAAAAGGCGGAGCTGGACACCCGCCGTCCCTTGACAGAAGGGGAGGCAGCCCGTTTAAATGAGGAATTTACGGTGGAATACACCTATAATTCCAACGCCATTGAGGGAAATACCCTGACCCTTCGGGAAACGGACCTGGTCCTCCGGGGCTTAACCATTGACCGGAAACCCTTAAAGGACCACATGGAAGCGGTGGGGCACAAAGAAGCCTTTGATTTTGTTCGGGAACTTGTGCAGGGCAGGGTTCCAATGAGTGAAAGCATTATCAAGCAGATTCATTATCTGGTTCTGGCCGACAAAAAAGAGGACCGGGGCGTTTACCGCCGGGTCCCGGTCCGCATTATGGGCGCACAGCATGAGCCGGTACAGCCCTATTTGATTCAGCCTAAAATGGAGCAGCTCCTTCTGGCTTATGAGGAAAGCACCGAGCATATCATTCCGAAACTGGCCCGTTTCCATATTGAGTTTGAAGGTATCCACCCTTTCATTGACGGCAATGGGAGGACGGGACGGCTTCTGGTCAATTTAGAGTTGATGAAGGCCGGTTATCCGCCCATTGACATCAAATTTACCGACCGGATTGCCTATTATGACGCATTTGACGCATATTATGGGAAGCACGACCTATCCCCTATGGAAAAGCTGTTTGCGGGATATGTCAGCCAGCGGTTAGACAATTACCTAAAAATCCTAGAAGAATAGCAGCCTGAATTTTTAGTGACGTCCCTCCATTTTTCGATTTCGGTACAGTTCATAGTACAGGGTGGTGCAGGTGAATTTCAGTTCCTTTGGCTCCAGGATTTCTGATCTGAACCATGCCCACAAGAACTGTTCGGCGGTCATGCCGTGGTAGGTGATAAATCCCATGGCGGCAAAGGGGGCAGCCCCCAGGATGCACACCCAGGACAGGGTTTCCAGGCCGAAGTACGGCCGCAGGAAAAAGTACAGGCCCACGGCAGCGCCGCAGGCCAAAATGGAAAAAAGCAGCTGACGCAGGCTCAGGCCGAAAAATATCGCTTCCTGGTAGCCGCAGATTTCCTTATTGATTTTGATTTCCATAAAAATTCTCCTGTTCATAAAAATAGGTTGTATTTCTCCTAATTTTGAGTATAATAAAATTAGGAGGTGTTTAAGATGAATATTAACACGAAAAATATTGTATCCATTACCGAAGCCAATCAGAATTTTTCCCGCGTTGCTCGATTGGTGGATGAAAACGGCGCAGCGGTTATTCTGAAGAACAATGTTCCCCGGTATCTGGTGATTGAGTTCAGCCAGGCCCAGCAGGAAGAACAGTCTGACGATGAAAGCGTCTTGGCCATTTCCAAACGCCTGATGAAAAAAAATAAGGAAGCGTATGAGGAACTGGCCAAATGAAAATCCTTTCTAAAAAGCAGGTCCTTACGCTTCACACAGCTTTGATTCAGGAATTCGGTGGGACGGATGGAGTCCGGGATATGGGAATGCTGGAATCCGCGCTGGCAGCGCCATTTCAGACCTTCGGCGGAGAATCCCTTTATCCGTCTGTCCAGGCAAAGGCGGCCCAACTGGGATACGGTCTTGTCTGCAACCACCCATTTTTAGATGGAAACAAACGGATCGGCGCACATGTGATGCTGGTATTTTTAGCGTTAAACGGAATCGAACTGGAATATACCCAGCAGGAATTGATTGCGGTCATTTTGGCTGTTGCCTGCGGCGAAATGGATGCTTCCGCATTATTGAAATGGATTTTAGAACACGAAAATTAAAACACCTTGCTTCGGCAAGGTGTTTTCTGTTTTGTATGGAACGGTATCATTCTTTATCAACAAATAAAATTCCTTATTGATTTTGATTTCCATAATTTTCCTCCTATTTTTGAGCATGAAAAACCCGCCACCTAGTGGTGACGGGTTTTACTACAGTTTATTAGAACAGCCAGCTGTAATCCTGCCGGCAGTCCAGTACATAATCGGCATAGACAATATCATCTGCAATTTGAAAGACGATCATATACCGTTTTTCAAACAGGATATACCGGTAAGCATTTTTCGGGATATATTCTCCTGTAAGCCACGGACACCTCTGAGGCATCATTTCTAATGAATTAGCTGCCTTTTCAAACGCTGAAGTTAATCTTTCCGCCGCTTCCGGGCTGACCTGTGCCAAAAACGCGGCATGGGAAACCAACATCTGTGCCGCACGTTCTGAAACGATAACACAGTATTTATTCTGCTTCCCCACGGCCCGCCGCCTCCTTGATTACATTACGCATCATAGCGGCAACTTCATCCACTGAATAGCCTTGCTTGCCATGCAGCCGATCTTCCTCAACGGCCAATAATTCCTCCCGGAGTTTCAGCATTTTCTCCCGGCGTTCATAGGTTTCCATATCCATGACCACCAGATCGCCCTCACCGTTTTTGGTGAGGAATACCGGCTCCGCAGTTTTGCGGCAAAGCTCCGCAATTTCATTGTAGTTCTGCCGGATCGCGGCAGATGGACGGATATTCATGGAATCGCCTCCTGTTTGTAGTATTATTCTACCCATATTATATCTCTTTTCTGCAATATTGTCAAATAATACTTTACAGCGCCAGCATTTCCTTGACCACCCGGTCCGCCATTTTTACCGAACCCACCAACACCAACATATTGAACACCAACTGTCCGATGTAGCTCCATACCATGGATACTACCGAAGCGCCGGTGTCCACCACCGGCGGGGAGGATGCGAACAAGGAAAAAATGACGCAGGCCAGCACAATAATGACCCCTTCCAAACAAACAGCGGCGTAGTTTTTGAGAAAGCTGATCCCGATGTTCTGGGTAGGCTCACCGGCAACGGCGGACAAAGGCACCGGCGCGATGGCCGTGTAAAGGTACAGCTTGAAAAAACGCCCGTAGACGGTCAGAATCATGATAAAACTCAGAACAGTGATGAACAGGCTCCCGATAATGGTCACCGCCCAAAGGGGAATGGATTCCAGGAACCCGCATTCCTCCACAGCAGTCACGATTTCCGGCAGCAGGACCGTTTCATCCGCCGTCCCCATCCCAGCCGTTTCCATTACGGTGGAGGTAATGCCTTGGATAATATCAAAGAGGGCCAGCATCAATTCCAGCCCATAGGTCACCACCCCTTTGGCAATGGCAAACCGGATAAACAGCCGGAAAGCCGTTTCCGGGCGCTTGGTTTCGGAAAAGGACCCGCAGGTTTTCACCACCCCTACCAGAAAAAATAAAACCAGCAGGGCGTAGCCAATGGCCTGCAAAGCCCCGTGGATGTTTAAAATCACTTCCCAAATAGCGCCGCCTTTAAATTCCTCCGGCGACTGGGTAATGAGCATCCAGATTTCCGCCAGCTTTTCGTTCCAGGTGCTTAAGGCGTTTTCCAGGTTCTGGACAACCCAGTTGTCACTCAAAATAACTTCCTCCTTTGCAAACATCAAAAGTTTTGGTCCAGCTTGTTTCATGTCGCGAACAAGTTCGCGACTGCTGGTGGGAAGTCCATTCCGTGAATAAATTCACGGCGGGCAAAGCCCTCAGGTGCTGTTGTCAAGCAATCTTGACAACGCGCAGCGAGCGAAATCTTACTCTTTGCGGCTCGGCCGCAAACCAAAAGGAAAAAGCAAGCCCGCAGGCTTGCCGCGGATGACACCGCGATTTCATTTTGCATAGCAAAATGAAATATAAGGATTTGCAAGGCTTTATCTCAGTTTCATTTGCGAAAATAAAGCGGCCTTTTTAAGCCCCCACAATCAAATCCAGAATTTCCTTGGCGAACACAATGACAATGCCGCCTGCCACGGTCAGGAACCCGTTGGCCCGCTGGCTGGGGTCGTGGGATTTGAGGGACAGCCCCACCTGCACTACGCCAAAGCCTAGCAGGATCATGCCCACAGCCCGGATCAGGCCGAACATGAACTCCGACAAATTGTTGACTACCGCCAGGGGATCGCCTTCTGCAAAAACAGTTTCCGCCCCAACGGTGACGCCGATGACCAACACGGTGCACAGCGCCGCCAGCACCCGGAGTTCCCGGCCCACAGGCAGTTTGCCGTCATTTTTCTTCTGATTCTTTTTCTGTACCTTTTTCATGTTCTTGTTCCTCCACTTTTTTGAAATATTCCTCGATGTCCTCATCGGACAGAAGTTCGTAATTGTTTTCGCCGGTATATGAAACAACCGGCTCGTCTTTCCCGGATCTTTCCAGGGAAACGGACGCCACGGCGTTTTCCGTGCCGCCGTGCTGGTAGGGCTCGGCTTTCCCGTCTGTGGTCAAGACCACATCGGGATGCCGCAGGATGTCATACTTATCGTCCATAATAGGACGCTCCCCACGGATAAAGAGCAGGGCTTTTCGATTGTCCAGCATCCGCACTTCATCGGGGGTCAAAAGTTCCCGCCCGGTGATCTGCCAGTTGGTGGAATAGCTGCCGCTGTGGCCGCTGCTTTTGCCGTAGGTGTTCAGGTCGATGGTTTCCTTGCCTAAGTAGGATTCGGAAATCAGCTTGTGGGTGCTGGGTTCGTTGCCGCCTAAGTAAAGCAGCTCGTCGCAGTTTCCCATGATGGATTCCCACTGCTTCTCAAACAGGGCCTTTAGCTGGGCTATATTTTGCAGGATAATGGAAACGCCGATGTTCCGGGACCGCATGGTGGCCAGGATTTTGTCAAAATCGTCCGGCAGGCTCACATTGGCGAACTCGTCCATAAGAAAATGCACCGGAACAGGCAGCGCGCCGCCGTATTTGTGGTCCGCCAGATGGAAAAGCTGCTGGAACAGCTGGGTGTACAAAATAGACGCCAAAAAATTAAAGCTGGTGTCGTTGTCCGGAATCAGAGCGAACAGGGCCACCTTCTTTTCCCCTATGCTGGGCAAATCCAGTTCATCGGTTATGACCAGGGACGACAGGCTTTCCAGGTTGAATTTTTCGAGCCTTGCCGCCAAGGTGATTTGGATGGATTTCAGGGTTTTGGCGGAGCCGGAACGGTAGTTCCGGTAATACTTCACGGCAATGTGGTCAGGGTCTCGCATTTCCAAACGGTTGAACAGCTCGTCCAAAGGGGATTCATAGGTTTCGTCGTCCTCCCGCACCTCCCCAGCCCGGAGCATTTCCATAACCATGGGGAAATTCTGTTCCTCCGTGGGTGCTTCGTAATGCAAGTAAAGAACCAAGGCAAGCAGCAACATACTGGCCGCCGTGTCCCAGAAGGGATCCTGGGACTGGCCCCCTTTTGGGGTGGTGGATTTAAAAAGATTGGTCACCAGCCGCTGGGCGTCGTTGGCGTCCCGCAGATAGACAAAGGGGTTGTAGCAGTGGCTTTTTTCCATGTTGAGCAGATCCAGCACCCGCACTTCGTACCCTTTTTCTTTTAACAGAAAGCCCGTGTCCCGCAGCAGCTCCCCTTTGGGGTCCAGCGCCACAAAGCTTACGTTGGCCTGCATGAGGTTGGGCTTTACATAACGCCGGGTTTTGCCTGCGCCGGAACCGCCGATTGCCACTGCGTGCAAAGTACGCTGGTGTTTTTTCCCGTCCAGTCCCATGCGGAAGTTTTGGGTAAAAATCCTGTTTTGAAAAAAATCCGGGTCCCGGTACTTTTTGTTGATCTCCCGGACGTCTCCCCATTTGGCGGAACCGTGTTCCTCGCCCTTCCGGTAGTGGCGGCGGGTGGAAAGATAGATTCCCACCCCCATGGCGTACATGACAAGAAAAAGGAGGGCAGCTTTCGCGCTGTCCTCACACCACACGATTTTGAAAGGCTCATTCATGGCAGCAGGCAGACCCTCCAGGATACCGGGCAGGCCGTCCGGAAGATAGGGGGCTGTCAGCAATCCCAGCCAAACTGCCGGAATCATCCCCAGCAAAAAGCCCAGTTTACCGTTCTTCATAGTCCCGCACCTTCTTTACGGGGGCGTCGATGGTTTTCAGAAGGAGCTCGTCCACAATGTCCGTGGGCCGCTCCGACTGAATCAGCCGGGTCCGCAGGTCGTTTAATGCGTGGATGACTACCCCGTGTTCGCAGCTGTCCAGAGTGACAATGTGTTTTTCCGTTCTTCCCATTTTACCGCCCCCGTTCCTGCTTTTTGGCGCTGGGTTCCAATACAGAACGCATCCGGCCGGAAATGGCGGCGGCTGTGTCCCGGATACCGGACAAGGTTTCCCGGACGGCCTGGGTGGTTTGCTCCCGGAACCAGGATGGCGGGGATGTAAAGACGTAGCGGCTAGTGTCTACACCGTATTTTTGGCAGAGCAGATAGGAAGCACTGTACGCCTGAAAATCCGTTTCCTTCCGATTGTAGCCGGGGGCACGCATGGCGATTTCTGCGTGGCCCAGTTCCTTGACCAGAAAGCAGAACACTTCCGAAGCGTCTATACCCTTCTTCACAAAAATTACCTGCTGGTCATGGTCGTAAAGCGCCCCTAAACCCTCCGACATTTTATCGGTGGACTGGATAGGAACCGGGGATTTGTGGATCAGCGCCTTCAATAGCTGCCTTCCTTCCGGCGGCGGAGATTCCTCCGGTTCTGCCGTGGTTTGAGAAATATCAAACACCTTTTTCATCTGCTAGGAAGTCCCAACGGCACCATTTTCCCGCCAGTATTCCTCACCGGGTTCCAGAATGGAAATCCCCTTGGCGTTCTTTCGAATGGATGCACCGGTTTCTTTCCAACCGTCAAAACTTTTCAGTCTGGTAGCTTCCGGCATCTGGGCCTGAATGAGTAAAGCATTGGTGACGGAATACCGGTCAAATTTTGCCTGAATGTCCAGGTATTCCCGGAACTTCCCGCCGTCCTGCCGGATCACATCAGTAGTGGAATCCGCCAGTTCATAGACTGCCCGCCGTTCTGCCATCTTTTTTTCTGCCCAGGCTTCCTTGTCAAATACCGGCTGTGCTTCTGCTAAAATCTCATCAAAATTGGTCATCGTGATTCCCTTCCTTTCCATTTCAGCCGTTTTCGTTTGGGCGGCTGATGCTGTTTCATCTGCTGTTCCACCTTAATCTGGCGCAGTTCCTCCCGCACTGACTTTTTGGGGGAATCAGTAGAACCGGCGGTTTTCTCTGGCGTTTCGGAGATAGGCGCGGACGGAGGGGATTTTTCCGTCCGGCCCGGGGGAGGGTTTTCCGAAGTCCCCAGCAATTCGTCCAGGAGCTTTTCTTCATGTTTCGCATCCGGTGCGGCTTTGGATTTTTCAATTTCCTGCTTGATGGAAACCGTATCCATCGCCGCCAGATGGAACCGTTCCACGATCCGGTTGATTTTGGACGCGTCCTCCGCCCGCACCAGTATATCTACCATACCGTCAGCAGACTGGCCCTTTTCCCGCAGGGCGCAGTAAACTACGCCGTAGCGTTTGGCTTCCGCCGCGAATTGCTTCAAATGCTTTTCCGGAACCGTGAACACTTTCAGTTCCCGTCCGCTTTTCAGCATGGAGGTCAGCCGCTGGCGGCCCTTGATTTTGGTCTTGTCCCGGTTTTTCAGGACAGAATAAAGGGCGGCGGCAATGTTTTTGGCCGCGGAACCGGTGAGTTTCAATGCGACCTCCGTCCCTTCCAGGGAAAACCGCACCATCTGTTCCGCCGCGTCGCCTGTGTTGGTCATGTTCTCATCTTCTTTTTAATATGAAATGCTTTCAATCAGCAAACATTGAAAGTTTTGGTCCAGCTTGTTTCACGCCGTGAACAAGTTCACGACTGCTGGCGGTTTCCAAAGGCAGTGCCTTTGGCCGCTTCCCGCAGGAAGCGGAATCTCCATGATACAAAAAGATCAGGAGGGTAGGCAAAACAGTCCGGTGGACTGTTTTGCCGTAGGGAACCCTATCAAGGGGTTCCCTAACACATAGCTTTGCTAACACAAATAAGCTGCAGAGCGAATTTTAGGAGGTTTCAAACCGCCATTTTGCAAGCAAAATGGCGGCGGCGTGACATCGCCGGGGCCTCTGCGGAGGCCCTCTTTTCTTTTGATTTGCGGCCGAGCCGCAAAGAGTAGGATTCCGCTTTCTGCGGAAAGCGGTGGGGGCTTTGCCCCTCAACCCCACGATTTTTTGAAAAAAATCGAGTAAAACTTTCTTTTATTTCTCCCGGACACTCCTTTCCTTTTTGACTGGCTCAGACTGTTTCTCCTTTTGCATCTGCAGATTTTCCTTCATCTGCTGGGAACGGGCCGCGATATTGCCGCACAGCTTCACCTCCTTTCGCAGAACTGCCAGTTCCTTGCCGATTTCCTGTTTCCGCTGCCGGATTTCCGTACTGTCCGCCCCAACTTTTCGGGCAGCGCGGTTTAGACCGGCGCGTTCCGTGAGCAAACGGTCCACCCGTTCCTCCAGGCTTTCCCGGCATGAAAAAAGCTGCTCACTAGTATCAATGCGATACCGGGCAAGCAGCCTGATTTCCGCTGTCAGGGAATCCAGCTTCAGCAAATCTTCCCGCAGGAGGAAGTGCAGTTTCTTTCGGTTCTGCGGCTGTTTCTCTGTCCCTTTTTTCTGGAAAAATCCCAGCAGATAGCAGTAATGGAAATAGAGCGCCCGGAAGCCTGTGACCTTTTTGGCATTTTGAAAACTGCCCCGCATTTTGCGGCGTTTGACTTTTCCCGGCAGTTCGGGCAGGGGACGCTCCGGGTGCTGCTGTCTTAAAATCCTCTGCCGGATGCCTTCCAGAGTGTATGTCTCCCCAAAATTCCGGGCCAGCCGCACAAACCGTTCCTTCCCCGGGGGCCGCACCGAAATATCCTTGCCGAACTTCACAGCATAGCCCATTTTGCGGAGGTTGTCAAAAAACTGGCGTTCTGTCATGGACTGCCGGATGACCGCATCCACATCGGTTTCACCAGGCCCCGCCAGGTGGGCCGCTGCTCCTGCTCGGTCTTCCATTCCCCGTAGTGCTTGCTTTTTCCGGGCTGCGGGTTTTCCACCACGGAAAGCCGGTACTCCCGGCAGAGTTCGTCAGACAACCGCTGCATTTCCCGGTAATCCTGCTGGGTGCGGTGATATTTTTTCCCGTCCGCAAAGGAGACGGTGTTGACCAGGAAATGGTTGTGCAGGTGGCTTTGCCGGTCCAGATGAGTGGCCACCACCACCTGATATTTTTCGCCCCACAGCTTCTCCGCCAGCTTTACCCCAATTTCATAGGCCATTTCCGGCGTCACCTCACCTTCCGCAAAGGACTGGTAGCCGTGGTAGGCCAGGGTCCCGTTCTCTTTTCCAAACTGCCGCTTTACTGCCCGCATTTCCTCCAGGGCGGTGGCCGGGCAGCAATTGACGCCGGACACATAGCGGAACACCAGCCCGATGTTCTCCAGATCCGCCTGTTCTGTTTTTTCGGCTTGAACCGTATATTCCAGGACATTTTCCAAAGCCGTCGTTTTTGCCGGATTCTCCACATAATCCACCGCCTGACTGAGATTTTCTTTTACTCTCCAAATAGATGTCACAGCCATCTTTATTTCTCCATGGGCTTCGGCTCCACCACGGCCGCGGTGATCTGCCGGACAGCGGATTCCAGCCGCCGGACGTCCTCGTCGTACCGCTGGGCGTCTACCGCGTTGAGAATGTGGGCTTTCTGAGCAATCTGGTTTAGGTTGCTGCCAATGCGGTACAATTCCCGCATCATGGCGTAATAGTCCGGGGGCGGCGCGTCCCGGGGGACAACGCCGTTGATTAAGTGGCGGAGATAGGCAGAAAGCGATAAACCGCTTCTCTTGACCTTTTTATTCAGCATTTCGGATTCTTTTCGGCTCAGCCAAAATTGAATGTGTACATTTCGCTTTCTCATAATTCTAATTATCCTTTCTGAATTTAACCAGGGGTTACAGGGGCTTTTCCCTGTCAAGCTGCCGGTGTGGCATCACATCGGCGATACTTGCCGTTATTGAACAGATTGATTCACCAGCCGGAAACAAAATTCGCATTCCCGGCAAGTTTTGGGCAGCAAAAAAGCCGGTGGGGTATTCCCATCGGCTTTAAGAAGTATGAAATTCTTAGGCTGGCGCAAAAAAGCAATGGTTTTATGGGATTTCCTCCCGTTTCATCCGCAGATACTTTTCCCGAAGATACCAAGCCTGTTCGGGTGTAATGATCTGATCCACCTCGGCGGAATTGATGTCGGCGTTTAAGTCGCACCAGGCAATGTCCCAGTGGTAATCCGTTTCACCGCTGTCCTCAATGGCCCAGGATTTTTTCATATTTTCCAAAGAGGTTTGCAGATATGGGGGGAGTCCCCGTTCCAGATACTCCTTGTCAACCGGCAGGCCGGTTTCCGGGTCGTAAGCAGCGTCCGTTTTTTTCTTCTGTTCATCCATGAACCATCCCTCCGTTCTACCTTCATTCTATCAGCAGTTTTGCCGCCTTGTCAAGTATACCTTTACAGCTCTATCCTATCCCGTTGTTTTTGGGGAAGGATTCCTTTCTGGATACACAGAAAATCATTGTAGTCCTTTCCCCTTGGCGGAAAAATGGCCTGCACCTGATAGGCCCCAGCCAGGATGCTTTGCAGCATGGACGCGGCCTTTTGGCCGGTAAAGTCGTTGTCCAGCCGCAGGACAATGAATCGGATTTCCGGGTAATCCTCCAGATATTGCATCAACGCCAGAGGAAGCCTGCCGGGGGAACCGTCCTGTTTCGGCTGGTAGATCCCGGCCAGGGACAGCAGATGGTTCCTCTGCCAGTCACAGCCGGACATTTTCAAAAGGGTGGTATAGGAAATAACGGTGCGCTTTTTTATGCCCTTCCGGCATCAGGCAAACTGTTTTTGGTCCATACAGATGAGCTTTACAGTTCTCGGAACAATGCTGCCAAAATAAACAGAAAAAGCACACCTGTCTACATAAGGCAGATGTGCTTTTTGCTTATCTGTGCGGCTCTTGCGGATCTTGGCTTCCTGCCGCACGGGCTTTCAGGAACCTCCTGATGACCAAAATGATTTGATTGATCGAAAGGCGGCTGGAAGACACAGCTGCTTCTTCTCTTACATCTGTTCCTGGAACACCCACCGGAAGGAGGCGTCGTCATCGTACCACATGACAAAATTGGTGCCCCAGATGGTATTTTCCAGATTGAACCAGAAGCCCTCCTCCGGATGAACGGGCTCTTTGGTATAG
Source organism: Candidatus Merdivicinus intestinigallinarum (assembly GCA_018713335.1). Classification (GTDB taxonomy): domain Bacteria; phylum Bacillota; class Clostridia; order Oscillospirales; family Ruminococcaceae; genus Merdivicinus; species Merdivicinus intestinigallinarum. The sequence continues at coordinate 48,669 of DVOW01000024.1, forward strand.
GGCACCACCTTGGGATTCCCCACGGAAACCAGGGCGGTGTCCAGGGTGTCCAGCTGTCCGCCGTCCCATTTTACGCCGGACTCGGTGGCGTGGAGGTGCATCCCGCCGCCGGTGCAGACATTCAGCGGATCGATCCAGCTGCCCATCTTGCGCACCCGGCAGTTTTCCGGCCCCTCCGCCGGGCAGAATCCGCACCAGATCCCCTCCGGGACCCGGCAGGCCGGCTTGTCCGTCCACCGCAGGGCGAAGGAAACGGCTTCCTCCTCAAATTTCACCCGCATTTCCCATTTGGCAGGCGCGCCGTACAGATCATGGGCCGTGCCCTTCATCTCCATCCGGGCCAGGAACTCGTTGTCCCGCCGCAGGAGCGCTTTCAGCACCGGGGTCGTTTTGATCCCAGAGGCAATGGCCGTTTCCATCCCGATCTTGCCGAAATCTTCTCTGGCCCAGCCTACGTCCAAAGTGTTGTAGGCCTTATAGAAATCCCGATATTCCGCCGGCGAGTAATTCTCATACAGCACCTCGCCCCAGCGGTGGGAGTCGTCGGCATAAGTTTTGCCGTTCCGTTCCAATTTCCGCAGGGAACCGTCCGTCCCGAACCGGAAGCTCCAGCCTGCCGCCGTGTATTCTCCGTCCATGTCCACCGGAACGAATCCGCTGTCGTCCGGGCAGGCGTCCTTGCCAAACTCCAGCAGTTCCGCCTTATGCTCCGGGGAAAGATCGTCCATGGCCCGGCGGACATAATCCCGCTGTTCCTCCCAGGAAGCCTCCACCTTCTGATAGTTGGGGGCAGTTTTCCGGACTTTCTCAAATTCCGTGCGGATGTAGTGCTCGTGGTCGGCCAGATGGGTCTTGATGTCCATGCCCCAGGTGTGCTCCGGGACCAGCAGCAGCTCCCGGAAGGCTTCCTTCCTCTCCTGCTTCGTCCATTCCGGCTCCTGACGGAGCATTTCCCGGAACTGACGGACCTTCCACGGGTCGCAGCCGACGCCGTGGATCCAGGTGTCCCCGATCTCCTTGGTGAAAATAGGCAGAGTATCCTTGACCGCCAGCACTTCCCGGGCCAGACCGTTCAAATCCGCCGCGCAGAGCTGGGCGTCCGGGTACTCCTCTTCCAATTCCCGGTAAACCTGCCGGATGGCCTCTGCCGACTGAGGGCCGTGGTTGTCGCCGGTATGGGCAAAATACACGGCGGTTTCGGTGCCGGGGATCATGGTGAATCTGCCGTAATCCCGGTTGTACATGACCACGATCTCGCTGCCCTCATACTGCCAGCGGAACACGTCCGGCACATCCGGCACAGTGGAGGCGGGGTTGACGCCGATGTGCAGGAATTTGAGCCCCGCTTTGGCCAGATATGGCACCATGGCAATGGTGTGACCGGGCACGTCCGTCATTTTAGCGCCGATGGTTTCCCGGCCGAACCGGGCGTCCAGGTCTTTGGAGAGGCTCATGCCGTATTCAAACAGCGGGCCGTTCATCAATTCGGTGTGGGTGGTACAGGGCAGGCCGTGCCAGCTGATGTCCCCGGCGCGGACCGCTTCTTCCATTTCCTTTTGCTGTTCATCGGAAGCGGTGCGCAGGTAGTCCCAGATGAGGAAGGAGCCGGTGGTCCAAAGGAGGCGTTCCTTTCCGCCGCTTTCCCGCAGCTCCCGGGCTGTGCGCAGCGCCCCCGGGATGTATTCTTCCCGGTACTTCTGAAGGACTGTTCCGGCAAAATCGGTAAAGCCCACGTCCAGATGGGTTTTGAACAAAATGAGGATTTTTTTGATAGACTGCATTTTGATCATCCTTTCATATATGAGATTTTATGGGGAACTCACAAGGCCTTCCAGCCGGATGTCCCGGGAGGAGCTGCTCACGCAGTTTTTGTTCATTTTCCACAGTATTTATTGGTCAGATATTCTATATAGTCGCCTTTACCGAATAATCTTTGGCTTTTACAATCACCTTGTGATGCAACAATATCACAAACAGGAACTGTCAACCGAATATTTTGCGCAATACTTTTGCTTTCCGTATAGTTCTCAAGAATAGTTTCTATTCTGTCTGTTTTTAAATTGCCTAAAAGCCAAGCTGGTTCAGGAGGAGCTACATTCGGATAAACATAAAATTCTTTATCTATGTAGAAAACGGGAGTCTTGCTCACATAACTTGCTGTCGAATTATCATTTTTCAGTTCCTCATAAAGGATCTGCTCCGTTTTTCCAAATACATCTTCTATCTTTGTTTTGTGATAATGCTTTAATGTATACTCTACAAGCGTTTGCGGAATTTTTTGCAGATCATCTGGAGTTACTCTGATGTCATATAGTTTTTCGTTTTCTCCATCGCAAGAGCCTTGATGCAAAAACAATGAGAATTCTCCGCCAAAAGATTTGCAGCGGTTCTCCAAGTCTAAGCTTTTAATGAGATTTTCAATAAATGGAAGTTCGTCAATATTATCTTTATTAACAAAAACCTGTATACGCGGGGAAATTTTATTTTCAAGTAAAATTTCAATTGCTTCTAATATTTCATTATATGCATTTTTTCTGCCGGTATAATAATCTGTTTTTTTCTGCCCTCCGAATAAAGTAAGCTGAGCCTTCTTTAATTCCAGTGAAGAAAGCCACTTTACATAT
>DVOW01000002.1 GCA_018713335.1 Candidatus Merdivicinus intestinigallinarum
CTGGTATGAAACCTTTGGATTCAAACACATGGGAACCAAAAAATATGACTGTTTTCCCTTTACATGCGGATATATGGTTAAAGTACTTACCTGAAAACATGGACTCACAGATTTATTGGATACAAATCCGCACGAAAACATCGGGGTATCTTTTTATCCCCAAAAACGCGCACTTACTTTGGTGAGTGTGCGTTTTCTTTTTATGCGATTATCGGCGATTCGCCCCATATGACTGATATTCGCTGGGGGTCTGGCCGGTATATTTTTTAAACATGACCGCAAAGTAGTTGGGGGTGGTGAAGCCTAAGTCCAGGGCCGTGTCTGTCACGGACGCCCCCTGCTCCAGCAGGCGTTTGGCCTGCTGGATTTTGACATGGTTGATATATTCCCGGGGCGTCACGCCGGTTTCCTCCTTGAATTTCACCTTGAACCGGGAAAGGGACAGCCCGCAGCAGGCCGCCGCGTCCTCCAGCAGGATGGGCTCTCCAAGGTTTGCGTGGATAAAGGCCAATGCTTCCCCGATGGAATCCGTCCGGCGGGGGACCGGCTTTTTGGAAAGCTGCTTCATCCTAAACAGGGAAAAAGCCAGCTTCTGCTCGGCCAGGTACCGTTCCTCCTCCGTCCCCCGGGCCAGGCCGTAGAAGGCCTCTGTCAGCGTGTTCCGCAGGGCCATATCCCCGCTGAACAGCCGCGGCAGAGTGCGAAGACTCTCCCGCAGATACTTGGCATGGTCTTGATCCAGGCCGAAAAACGGGATGGGGTCCGCCAAATTGACCTGCATCCAGATCAGATCGCAGACGCTTTCCGGGTAGCTCCCCGAGCTGTGAGGCTCCCCCGGATAGGCCACAAAAATATCCGAGCCGGACAAATTAAAGCCCGCGCCGCCGGCTTCATAGATCTGGAAGCCCTTAACCAGGAACACGATTTCCATACATCCTTCATGGACATGGGTCCCCAAGGGCTGGCCCGCCCGGTTTAGGGAAGAAAGGCCAAAGGTCTGCAAAGCCGGAACACCGCTTTCCCGGGGCGTCAGGATCTTCCGGTGCTCCTCCCAGCAATAGCGGTCCACTACATTTTCCATGGACATCACCTTTCATTTCGTACTGCGTATGGTTTTAAATGCAAAATGATTTTAAATCTATTATACTGGATTCAGAAAGAAAATTCAAGCAGGAGGAATGATTATGACATCAAAAGAACTGGTACTCAGCACCCTGGAATTCCGCAACACGGAAGGCCGCGTCCCGCGTCAGCTGTGGAGCCTCCCCTGGGCAAACATCAACTGCCCGGACATGATGGACAAGCTGGCCAAGGACTTTACCTGGGACTTTGACGGCCCGGAAACCACCTACGAAAAGCTGCCCATTACCAAGGGCGACGCCTACGAAGTGGGCGAATATGTGGACGAGTGGGGCTGCGTCTTCACCAACATCCACAGAGGCATTATCGGCGAGGTAAAACACCCCCTGGTCACCGAGGACGACTGGAGCGACGCCCACAATGTCCACATCCCGGAAGAACTCCTCACCTTCGACGTGAATCAGGTCAACGCATCCTGCGCCAAGAAAAAAGAGAAATTCATCATGGGCAACTGCTGCCCCCGCCCCTTCGAGCAGCTGCAGTTTATCCGCGGCACCGTGAACCTGTACATGGATTTGATGGATCCGCCCAAAGGGATGCTGGAATTTATTGAAAAAATGCACGACTACTACTGCCGCCTGCTGACCAAATGGGCGGAAACCGATGTAGACGCTTTGAACATGATGGACGACTGGGGCTCCCAGAACGACCTGCTCATCAACCCCAAGGTTTGGGACGAGATCTTTAAGCCCATGTACCGGGATTACATCAACATCGCCCACTCCCACGGCAAAAAGATGTTCATGCACTCCGACGGCAACACCCTCCGCATTATCCCCAAGCTCATCGACCTGGGCCTGGACGCGATGAACACCCAAATTTTCTGTATCGGCGTGGACAACCTGGCCCAGTTTAAGGGCAAGATCACCTTCTGGGGCGAAATCGACCGTCAGAACCTGCTGCCCCGGGGCACTTTGGCCGACATCGACAACGCGGTACAGAAAGTGTACGACACCCTCTGGCAGGACGGCGGCTGCATCGCCCAGTGCGAATTTGGCGCTGGCGCCAACCCTGACAACGTATACCGTGTCTTTGAAAAATGGAGCAGCCTGCGGTAAAAGGCGTTCCCATATCGAAAAAGGGCATCCTAAACGGATGCCCTTTTCTTGATTTTCTCATTCCGCCAATCGGGCCAAGGCTTCGCCGTCCAGCCGGTAGGTGGTCCAGCCCTCCATGGGGCGCGCCCCCAGTGCCTTGTAAAACCGGCCGGCAGCCTCGTTCCAGTCCAGGCTGGCCCATTCCAGCCGCACACACTGCCGTTCCAGAGCAATCTGCGCCAAATGCCGGAGGAACAGCCGTCCATAGCCTTTCCCCCGGTAAGCGGGATGGACGTACAGATCCTCCAGGTAGATACCTGCCCTGCCCAAAATGGTGGAAAAGTTGTGGAAAAACAGCGCATAGCCTACCGGCTGTCCCTCTGTTTCACCGATCAAAACCTCCGCCCGGCGCTGCCGGAACAGGTATTCCCACAGGACCTCCTCGGTGGCCGTCACTTCCTGGCCCAGCTGCTCGTAATCCGCCAGCTGTTTGATGTAGTATAGGATCAGCGGGATATCCTCCTCCGTCGCAATGCGGAAGGACAACTCCTGGGTGGCCGGGCCTTCCTTTTCCAGCCTGGTGGCAAAGCCCGCCGGGCAGTCCTGCATCCGTTCGTAGCAGTAGCGGATGATCTCTTTCCGCTTGACCAGCCCGATAAAACAGCCCCTGTCGTCCACAACCGGGACAAAATTCTGGTTCAGGGCCTTTTCAATGAGCATTTCCATGGTGGTGTCCACCCGGACAGGCTCGTTGCAGGTCCGGCGGGGGATCTGGTCCAAGGGGATCCCCTCCGCTTGGCGCATATCCAAACTGCACCGGTTCTTGATTTCCCACAGCAGGTCCCCTTCCGTTATGGTCCCCACATAATGTCCTTCCCGGTCCAGTACAGGGATGGCGGAATAACGGTGGAACTCCATCTTTTCCAATGCCTGGCGCAGCGTAAAATCATCATACAAATAGGCTACATCATTTTTCGGCGTCAGGAACAGCAAAATATTCATGTCAAATCTCCTTGGAAGCATACGATTTCGCAGGCCACTCAGCAAGCCGCCTGCATTTTCCTGTTTTATTATATCACAACCAGCCCATCGCATGGTGAATTTTCTATGAATCTGCTTTTTCCAGCTTATTTCTTAGCTATATTTTACAAATCTCGTTTTTTTCAAAAAAAATCGAATTTTTTTGAAAAAAACGCTTGCATTTTCTTTTTGGATATGCTATAATAATCAAGCAGTCGAGAGAACGACAAAAAATAAAGAACCAAACGGGGGCGTAGCTCACCTGGGAGAGCGCTTGAATGGCATTCAAGAGGTAGTCGGTTCGATCCCGATCGTCTCCACCAAAAAGAAACTCACACAGTCAAAACTGTGTGAGTTTTGTTTTACCCTATCACCCAAAATATAACGAGGACGAATACCGAATTCAACGAATGATTCAAAAGGGCCTGTGCAGATTTGCACAGGCCCTTTTCCATTTCTCCCGGCAAATGAAAAAATGCAGAAAAGTAAAATTTCAGAAGGAGGCGCTATATGGAAAATAAATTTTATACGGAGCTCTCCCGGCGCTTGGGAGCAATAGGAAGGGCGCTCATACTGCGCAGGCTGACGCCTAAAGTGGAAAGATTGTGTAAAGCGGCAGAAGCAGCAGGAGATAATAGACCTGTTACCCCCATTCCGATCAATATTCCATTGAAGCCAATAATGAATCGATAATTGGATCCGATCCGTTTCATTAGAGCGAGTGCAAATTGACGCAGCTTCACCAATTCCCATAAGCTTTCCCCGGAAATGGTAACATCTGCAACCTCCCGCGCAATTGCCGCCCCTTCATTGATTGCAATCCCTACATCTGCCTCTGAAAGGGCTGGAGAATCATTCATCCCATCCCCTACCATTAAAACAGTATTGCCTTGTTTTCGTAAATTTGAGATAAACTCAGCTTTATCCGCCGGAAGGATTTCCGCACAGTATGTATCTATCCCCAAACGGGACGCCGCCATAGAAGCAACCCGTTCGCTGTCCCCGGTCAGCATCACTGTTTTCCGTATTCCCAACTCGTGTAAAGCAGCCAGCACTTCCTTGGCCTCCTTACGCAATGGATCGGAAATACAGATAACAGCAGCCAGCTCTTTCCCAATTGCCAAATACAAATGAGAATATTCCTCCGGCAAACGATCAAAACGCTCTTGTTCCGCAGCAGGAATTCTTATTTTTTCATCCTCAAAAATAAAATGTGCACTTCCAATCAATACTCGTTGCTCATTTACCATACTGACAATTCCGTGTGCTACAATATATTCCACCTTGGAATGAATTTCTTCATGAGAAAGCCCCTGTTTCCGGGCCGCCTCTACCACAGCGTTTGCCATAGAATGAGGAAAATGCTCCTCCAGGCAAGCTGCCAAACGAAGCATATCCGATTCCTGATAATTCCCGAATGGAATCACCTTTACAACTTTAGGGCAGGCATGCGTCAGCGTTCCGGTTTTATCAAATACAATCGTATCCGCAGCCGCAACCGTTTCTAAAAATTTTCCGCCTTTCACTGTGATATGCTCTCTGGTTGCTTCCCGCATTGCGGAAAGTACCGCTAAAGGCATGGAAAACTTCAATGCACAGGAAAAATCCACCATCAGCGCAGATAATGCGCGTGTAATATCCCTTGTCAGCAAAAAACTGAATAAGCTGCCGGCAAATGTATATGGGACTAATCTGTCCGCCAGATTTGCCGCTTTGCTTTCCGCCGCTGATTTCATTTGTTCTGATTTCTCAATCATCGATACAATCTGATCATACCGGCTTTCGCCCAAGGATTGTTTGACTTCTATGACGCACTCCCCTTCTTCTGCTACCGTTCCCGCATACACCATACAGCCCGGGTATTTCCGCACAGGTATCGCCTCGCCTGTTAAGGAAGCCTGATTCACCATGCTTTCTCCCTGGGCCACGACTCCATCAACTGGAATCATGTTCCCTGCTCGAATGACGATTTGGTCGCCGGGGCGGACATCAGAAATCGGCGTAAGGACTTCTGCTTCCGGCGTACGCAGCCATACTCGATCCACATGAAGCGCCATGCAGCTGGCAAGGTCATCCACGGATTTTTTTCTCGTCCATTCTTCCAATAATTCCCCTAATTCCAGCAAAAACATTACCATTCCCGCAGTGCCAAAATCTTTTCGCAAAACCGAAATAACAATCGATAGAGCATCCAACACATCCACTTTTAGCTTTCCTTTTAAGAGGCATCGAATTCCTCGCTTTACAAAAGGAATCATGTGGCATAGAATGCGCAGAATACGCAAAGGCTTTGGCAAAAACAGCACAGAGGCCGCTTTTACAATCAGTTTTCCCATTAGTTTTTCCTGAAAATTCCGATTCAGTTCCCGACTGCTGTGCATAGGAAGTAGCACTGTTTTTTCTGCTTCCTCCCATGTAAAAGTTCGGATCGCTTCTATCATATCCTGACGGGAACCTCTATACTGTAAAATGACACAGCGAGTACGTTCATGTACCGTCACTTGTTTTGTCCACTCTTTCTTTTGAAACCAATTCTCTAAAAGATCTGCTTCATGCAGAGTCATACTGGACTTACAAACTAAAAATCGGATCCTTCCTTTGCTTTCGTGTAAAATCGATGCTTTCATCTTTTATTTCCCCTCCATATAAAAAGGAGCCGCTTACACGGCTCCTTTTTATTACTCTGCTTCTGAATGGCTTAATTGGGCGTCCGCCGCTTCTTTTGCTTCCCGTGCAGCTCTTTCATCATTAAGGTCCTTGGCAGAAGCCAGTATATCCGCTGCGTTTTCCTGGATCGTTGTCGCAGTTTCCATAGCGTAGTCTTTCATCCGAAGGCCAGCAGCTGCAACATGGACATACGCCTTTTTCGCATCTTTACTGGAAAGCAATTTCAACCCAACGGAACCGAACAATGCTCCCCCTACGAATAACGCCAGTTTTGAATAAAGATTCATGCTAACCCTTCCTTTTTTTACTTATGCCGGTACCCTGTAATCATGACCATGGCCATACAGACAATTGCTGCCCATGCCCAGAATCGATGACATTTCATCAGGATTCCCCCTTTTTTGACAGGATAAATTGGCTTATTTTTATCATAAACAAATTTCAGGAAGAAAACAAGACCGCAGCCTTGGTTTTTGTTTTATGCAGCTAACAAAAATCACACAATAGAAGAGAAAGCCAAGCCATGTTCCCTGTATTTTTGGTACAGATACACCCGTTCCTTAAAACGTTCTGCCGCCAGATTCAGTTCCGCCTGAGTCGGATGAGATTGCAGGATCTCCCAGCGAAGTTCATTTTCCGGAGAAGCGGAATGAGGGCCGCTGGTTCCGGCTTTCCGGAACCGATCAATGATACTTTCCGATAAAGCGCCGTTGCAGACATAACTGCCCAGCAGGATATTTTGTTCCTTTACCAGATCAATTCCGGCACACAGGGATTTTTGTGCGTGGGAAGAATCGGCGTAATAGCCCAGCGTACAAAAAATTCCTACAGCTTTTCCCTGAATTTTGGAAAGAAGCGCCTTCATTTCGGCATTCGGACCACCTTTATCTACCCAATATCCCAGTAAAAGGATGTCACCATCCAGTGTGGGTTCTCCGTCTTTCAAATCATGCAGTGTTTTGTTATCGGCAACAATTGCATCAAATACCGCCTGGGCAACTTTTTTAGTCTGACCTGACAAACTGGAATAAATTACTTGAACTTTCATAAATCCCCCTTATTTCAGCATCTGTAAATATTCTTCCAACGTTTCCAAAAGGAAGTCTGCGCCCCGGATTCCCATCAGCGGCAGATGTTTCGCTACCTGCCCTCCCCGAACCACCGGCATACTGATGCGCAGGAACACATTATCCGATGGGCAAACACTCATGGAGGGATCATCTGCCAGAATCAACTGCCGATGCAGTCCCCGAAGGATGTCCAATCTTTCCTTTTCGGAGGCGCATATCCGAACCGATGGATCCGGATTTTGGATCCCCCGCAAGGCGTGGAGGCAGATTTTATTTTCCGCCGGGAATCCCAGCTCGCGCAAAAATTCCGCGATCCCGGTTATGGTATGATATTCCCCTGTCAACGCCGCCTTCGGACAATCCTCTTTGAGCATCATCCAGTACATTTTATACTGAGCTGCCTCATTGATCCGTTCACGAAGTTCGGCTTCCAATTCCGGATTGCAGGGACGACCCAGCATTTCGCCAATTTTTTGGAGCCAGTCAAGCGTTCCCTGATACCCATAAGGCGAGCCGGCAAAAAATGGCGTCCCGAACCGTTTTTCCAGAATTTGCGCCGCAGGCAATCCCTCTTCCCGCAAGACCAAATTGATAGCAGCACCGCCCATCTGTTCCACAGCATGGATACTGGTTTCTCCACACAGGCAGGCTCCGATTTTCAGCCCAAATCCCCGTTTCAGCAGTTCTTCCAGCTCCCACCGGTCGGATAACGCCCGGTATGAACCCATGGAAAATCCAATGAGATTCACCGTATCCGGCCGGGTTTTCGGATGTTCCGCCGGCAATTCCTGGACCAAGAGTTTATATGCTTCCAGAAGTCCCACGCTGTAATCCCCCCGGAATCCCCCCTGTTCAAAGGCGATCAGCCGGGCTTTCACTTTTTCCTGCATATAGCTGCAAACGCCCTTAATGTCTGTTCCGATGACCGCCGCTACCGAGGATGCCACCACAAAAATCACTTGGGGAGCAAAATTCCGGTCGATTTCCATCAATGCTTTTTCCAGCCGGGACACATCCCCCATCACCACATCATCCTCACTCATGTGGGTGGTGAACAGCCGGTTCTGCTGGCTTTCGCCCAGTTCTCCAAAAAGCCCCATGCTGAAATGGGTGGTTCCCGCCGGTCCGTATTCCAGGACCACGCAATCCTCAATGGCCAGCAGGCTCCATAAAATCCCCATCCGGTCGGAAGGAGTGGGTAAAAAACGGGTCAAACTCATGCCAGCACCTCCTTTTGATAACCTTTTGCTTCCCGAGATGCCCGAACAAGCTCTCCGCTGATAAATTCCGTAATCTCAAAGCCCAGCATGGCCGAAGCCGCATCGCTTCGTACAACAGCAATCCCTTTTTTCCGCAGGCGGGGCGCATATTCGTGTCCAAGATAGAGGCTCGGATGCAAAATATCATACACATATTGCAGCGGGGCAATATTGGCGGTTTTCGTGACATAAGGGTCAGCGTTTGCCAGAATGTCCGTAAGGTATTCCTGATCCCGTTCCGGTTCCACCGAAACGGTCTGGATAACCTGCGGGACCATGCCCAATTTTACCATAAACTGGTTCAATTCCAGACAGTCAAATGGAGTGTTGCCGTAAATGTAGGAAACGCCCTGCAATTCCGGCTTCGCTTTGGCGGCAGCTTCCTTGGCTTTCCCGTAAAGCTCCTGGATTTCGACGGGAAGCTCCATTTCCAGCGCCGCAAAGAGTGTTTCATAGGTTTTCAGGATCCGGTCCGGATCGGTGAATTTGTCAAAGAAAACATAAGGGGTCCCGAAGCTTTCCCGCATTTTCTGAGCCAGAGGCAGAGCGATGGCATTGACTACAATATTGACTTTGGCAGAAGCTGCTGTGACGATTTCATCCACCGTACAGCCGCAGGGAAGCTGCATTCCGATTTTGACGCCGTTATCCCGCAGAATCCGGGAAAGCTCGGTGGTTTCAAATTTCCCCATCCGCTGTCCCAGAAGATTGACCGTCCCGGCAGGCGCGCATTGCTGCATCAGGTCAAAACAGGCGGTAATCGTCCGTTCCAATCCGGGAAGATGATTCTCGCATTTAAAATGCTCGGTATGTACCGAAAGAAAAGGAATCCCATACTGTTCGGTGTACGCATCCGCCATGGAATCGGTGTCATCGCCGATGACCTCCACTACGCAGGTGGTGACCACAAAGACCGCCCGGGGCTTGTATTCCGCAACCAGCTCCGCCACAGCAGAATCCAGTTTTGCCTTACAGCCAAAGGTTACATCCCGGGTATCCAGCACTGCCGAAACACACCGTCCGCCCAAACCGCCGAAATCATCAGAATGGAGGGTCATATGCTTGGTGTAATAAGCACATTCATCCGTTCCCACCACCAGCAGCACCGCGTCCTTGATCCCCCGCACTGCCATAGCCGCCCCCATCAAAGGACAGTGAGTACCCGGGAACATGGCGTAAGTCAATTGACGGATGTCCTTAGATGTGGTGACATCCCGCAGCTTTTTGAGTTGAGAGAGAATTTCGTTTCCGTCTATCATGCTATGAAAATCCTTTCGTTATGAGATTTCGCGGTAGGCGATGAGGGGATTTTTCCGGCCGGGAATGTGTAAAATTTCACAGTCTACGTCGTAGACCTCCTTCATCATCCGGCTGGTGATGACTTCATCCGGTGTGCCTTCGCTGTATTTCCGTCCTTCTTTGATGACCACAATCCGATCGCTGACTTCCAATGCCTGGCTTAAATCGTGGAGGACCATGACCACTCCGATCCCGGACTCCCGGTTCAAACGCCGCACCAGCCGCATGGTTTCCAGCTGATGAGAGATATCCAGATAGGTAGTCGGTTCGTCCAAAAAGAGGATTTCCGGCTGCTGGGTCAAAACTGTGGCAATCCAAACCCGCTGGGATTCGCCGCCGGAACACTGGTTGATGGATTTTTCCCGCAGCTCCCAGGTGCCGGTGACTTTTAACGCCCAGTCGATCACCTTTTCATCCTCGGCGCTGTTTTTGCTGTACCATTTCTGATAAGGCATCCGTCCATAGCCCACCAGGTCCTTGACCTTGAAATCCGGGGGCGCCGAATGCCGCTGGGGCAGGACCCCCACCCGTCTGGCCAGCTCCTTGGCCTCGAATTGCAGCAAATCCCGGCTGTCCAGCCGTACGATTCCTTTCCGGTATTTCAAAAGCCGGGTCAACGCCTTTAAGACGGTGGATTTCCCGGAGCCATTGGGTCCGATAATAGTGGTGATTTCCCCTTTTTTTACCTGAATGTCCATATCCTGAACCGCCACATATTCCCCGTAGCCGATTTCCAGGTTGCTTGCGCTAATTTCCACTGACTTTCCCCTTCTTTCTCAGCAAATACAGGAAGAATGGTCCGCCGCAGACAGCCATAACGATTCCCACCGGGATCTCCATTCCCGGCACAATCGTCCGCCCTACCGTATCGGCGGCCAGCAATACCACCGCCCCCAGCACGACGCTGGTGGGAAGCATGGCTTTATAGTCCGAGCCCACCAGGATCCGGGCGATATGCGGCACTACAAGTCCCACAAAACCGATCATCCCGGCCACCGAAACGGTGGAGGCCGCTAAAAAAGCCGCCACACCGGACAACAGCACCCGGCTGCCATTGACCTTCACCCCTAAACTTTTTGCCATTTCATCCCCCAGCTGAAGGGCGTTGGCGCTCTTGATGCAAAGGAAGGCCAATACCAGCCCAACAGCGGCATATACCGCAAGGAGCCGTACCTGATACCAGCTCCGTCCGGACAAGCTGCCGTTCATAAAGGCCAGTACCCCTTCCAGGCTGTCGGAATTCATCAGCTGCAAAAGGGAGTTATAGGCCCCCAGCACCGAGTTAATGGCCACACCGGACAGGATGATCCGGGTAGGGTCCACCCCTTCTTTCCAGGCCATGGCGTAAATCAGCACACAGGCCAGCGCCGCGCCTCCAAAGGCAAAAAGCGGTACGGAGGCAGTGAGATTTGGAAATAAAAGCAAAATCGTAGTAGCGGCGGTTCCGGCTCCCGCTGAAACGCCGATGGTTCCGGGATCAGCCAGGGGATTCCGCATCACCGACTGCAGCAGCGCACCGGCAGCCGCCAACGACGCGCCGACGAGGATTGCCAGAATAATCCGCGGCAGGCGCAGGTTCACTACAATGGTCTTAATCGGGGATTTTTCCTCCCGGAACACTGCATCCAGGATTTCCGGGATGGAATAGCCGGCGCTGCCCACCGCAATAGACAACAGGCAAAGAACAGCTAACAAAATCAGCAGTACCAGCATCACAGTGCTGAAACGCAGGAGCGAGATTTTTTGTCCTGCTTTCATTGGGTCTTCTCCGCATAGTGGGCTTCAATGGTATCAATAAACTCATTCATATTGTCGATGATGCCGATACCGGTGCTGGCGATAAAACTGGAGGAGAAATACAGGATGTCCCCATTTGCGATAGCCTCAATGCTGTTCCAGTATTCGGGATTATTGGCGAAATCCTCCTCCATAAGCTTTTGATGCTCCGCCGCATCGGTACTGCCGCCGACACAGAGTACTAAGTCCGGCTCATAGCTGAGGGCTGTTTCCAAATCCAGCTGCGCCATAGACGTTTCGCTGTTTTCATATACATTCTGGAAGCCCATCATCGCAGCCATAGACGCCAGCGTCCCTTCGGCGGTCTGGATATAGTGGGTAGGGGGAGAGGATTGCAGTACCATGACGCTCTTTTCCGCGTATTTTTCCTGCAGCCCCGCAAGCCGTTCTTCCAGCTCTTCAAAACGTCCCATGATCGCCGTGCCTTCCTCCGAATCCGCACCGAAGGCGTCTACCAGGGCCTGCGTCTGCATTTTGACCGACTCGTAGGGGACAGTATGTCCGGCGTCCACATAATAAACCGGGATACCGGCATCATCCAGCGCTTTGCCGTAAGTTTCCTGGGAGGTATACCCCATGACCACCAGATCCGGTTCCAGCGCCACCACCGTTTCAATGTCAAAGTTGGAATTCATGGAGGTGTTAAGCTTTTCGGTTGCTGCATCCAGATCTTCCGGCCATACGGTGACGCCCCCTTCCGGAATGGCGATCATCTCCACCCCCAGCTCATATAAGGCTAAAACCGGCGCTTTTGACATAACGGCCACCCGCTGCGGTTCCGTTTCCAGTACCAACGGCTCTGTATATCCCCGTTCCTGCATATTTTCCGGATAGGAAATGGTCACACCGGCATCATCGGTTTCCTGGGAAGAGACGGTACTGCTTTCTTCCGCGCTGCTTTCGGTTTGCGAAGCTTCCAGAGCGCTGGATTCCACAGCAGCGTTCTCTCCGCAAGATGCCAAAGCGGTAAGGGACATGGAAACAGCCAAAAGGCCAATCATCATTCGTTTGAACATGTTAAAGCATCCTTTCTTATCATCCAAATTTTTCTTCCGGCACATCCAGTCACGGTATTGATCATATGAAGCCCTTTGGATGCGGCATACCCGCTGGAATGCCGGAGCAAATTATCGTTTTGAACTGCCTTTCCTCATGATACTGCCTGTTCCGCAGGAATATCCTGACTTAATTCTAAAACCCGGTTGGCCAAATTTCGGTACACCTCATGCATGTGGGAAGTTTCCAGACCCTCAAATACTGTTCTCCCTTTTGCCTCCGCCGCCTGAATGTCCGGCGACCGAGGAACATACTGGATGATTTCTGTCCCGATTTCCGCTGCTGCCTGGGAAACGATCTCCTGTTCCTTTTCAATGTTTTTGGCATTGAGGACCAGCCCGCCCAGACGGGCATATCCCCGTTTTCCAAAATTACGGATTGCTTGGGCAATATTGTTGGCTGCATAAAGGGACATCATCTCGCCAGAAGATACAATAAAAACTTCTCTTGCGTACCCTTCCCGGATCGGCATGGCAAAACCGCCGCAGACCACATCTCCCAAAACATCGTAAATGACAATATCGGGTTCATACACTCCAAAAGCATTCAGTTCCTCCAATTTTTCAAAGGCCGAAATAATCCCTCTTCCAGCGCAGCCAATCCCCGGAGTGGGGCCGCCCGACTCTACGCACAAGACACCGCCATAACCCATAAACACAATATCCGAAAGAGTTAATTCATCTCCTTTCAGCCGCAGCTGTTCCAAAACTGTGGGGATTCTTTGTCCGCCCATGACTGTCTTGGTGGAATCAGCCTTTGGATCACATCCAATCTGCATGACCCGATACCCCATTTCAGCCAGCGCCGCTGATAAATTGGAGGTTGTGGTGGATTTTCCAATCCCGCCTTTTCCATAAATTGCGATTTTCCGCATGATGTTCCGCCTTTCTTTTTTCACGATCAATAACTTGACAAGCCGATACAATATGCTATAATGAATATAGT